>CAXXDT010000007.1:0-222183 GCA_963663685.2 uncultured Syntrophobacter sp.
TTCGTCTTCCTGCTCTACCGGCAGGCCCAGGGCGGAAGCGACCTTTTCGAGAAGCGCGGCGTACGAATAGGTGGGAGTGGACACGAAGACAAAGGGCAGTTTCCCGCCCTCTTTCAGGGCCTGGATCAGCCTGAGGCAGAGAGTGGTCTTGCCCATACCGTATTCGCCGCTGAGCAGCAGAAAGGGTTCTTTCGAGTTTATGCCGTAGGCAAGGAAATGCCATGCTTCCTTATGCGGGGCGGAATTGAAGAAAAGCTCCGGCAAGGGTTGGTTGATGAATGCTTCCATTTTCATGTGGTAAAAATCTTTGTACATGAGTTCTCCATGTGTTACGGAACGATGCGTATCGGCCTCAGCGCAGAGACACGGTCATGGTACGGAAGACTCCATGGCGGCCCGAAAGGTTTCCGAAAGTGTGCTCTTCATGGATGTGCATGTGAACCCATCACGTCGAAAGACTCAATCTCATCTACGGCCAACAGGGCCTGAAAGCCGAACCGAACCCCCCGCGTTTCAGAGGGATTCCCGTGAACAAAACGGGGAAGAGATGCCAAAGCGCATCATTCCCGCAACAGCGGCAATCCCGGTGCCTTTGGTTTGCGGCCGGCGTGACGCCGGCTGAAGGCTTCCAGGACTTTCACTCAGGTTTCGGTGTGCTCGACCCCTTGCAGGAAGCGCCCACTGCGCCTGTTTCGTCCTCTCCGCATGAACGGACGCACGGTCCTGACCGTTTTCAGGCTCCATAAGACAACCCGAATGAAACCGGCCCGTCCTCTGTTGTCCGCAGCAGTGGAAGCCGGTAGTACAACCCGTCCGCCAGTCCTCCGAACGTGAAAAACAAAAGATTCGGAAACAACTGGAAGGAAGAGTCGATAAAAAAATTGTTCAGGATATAGACACTCATCGAGATCCCGATGATGACCGCCAGGTTCGAGCTTATAAGACCGAAGTGCGGAAGCCCTCTGTAGAGTGCAAAAACCCGCTTCAAGAACATTGCGATGATGGCCAGGTATACGGACACCCCCACCAGGCCGAGTTCGACCGTCATCCCGATCAACTGGTGGTGCTGGGGTTGTTCCTCAGAACTCTCGGATGTGGGAACCAGGCCCTTGTACTTTGCCAGGGATGCCGGAATGAACTGGGCAAGTCCGACCCCGAAAAGCGGGTTATCCATAATCATGATCACGGACCGCTTCAGGAGCGCCTCGCGAATGAGCACTTCCTGCACCTGGTAGACGCCTCCCTCACGCCGCTCACTCGATGCCAGCCTCGGGAGATTTACCAATGCGAAAATCAACGCCAGGGCCAGGGGGATGGAAAGCAGTTTCCATTTCGGGAAAGGCGTCCGGTAGGCAAACAGCAGGGTGCCCAGGGTGAGAAGAAAGCACAAGTAGACGGACCGTGTCAGGGTGAAGAATACGGCCGGGAAAAACAGCGCCAGCAAGATCGTATGGAACAGTCTCGCGAAGCCTCGCTTGAGTGAGAGAAGATGTATGCCGCAGGCGAACCCGATCACGAGGGTAAATCCGTTGAGGGCGCTGTTGAGGAAAGGACCGCGGGCGCGCGGTCCAGGTGCAGCGTGACCTTCGGATCATTGATGAACCGCGGAAAAACGAACTGACGGAGATCGAAGAACTCAAAGTAAGCCATCACCGCAAGGTATGCACCCACATAAAACAACGTATTCAGAAGCAGGGTCAGGTCTTTCTCCGTAGCGACATACCGTTTTACATAGACAAAGGCCGTAAAGGGAAACAAATAGGCGGTGATGAATATGTACCAGGGGGACAGGAACTTGGGTCCAGCCGGTGTGAATCCATGGATCTCCATGGATATGAGGCAAATGACGCAAAAGATGAGAAAGAGGGGCTCGATGGCCCAGTTCCCACGCAGACTCAGCTTCCCTGAAAGAATCCCGAACAGGAACGTCACGAGGACCAGAATGCAAAAAAAACGTTCGATGGTGATGTCAAAAAGGCCCGGCGTCCGAAATACGTAAAAGTCTCCCCTCCACATCACCGCGGCGACCAGCCACAACGAAAAGAGCAGCGCCGGAAAAGATACCGTCGCGTCATTTCGGGAATGTGCATGGGAGGAAAGAAAGAAAAAAAACACGCTGGCTGCGATCGAAAGGATTATCAGCGTGGTAAGGGTGGCTACCATCCTCTTCATCCAACTTTCGGGACCGAACCCAGTATGGGAACGTTCAAGAATCTCTCGATATCCAGGGGCTTCTTGATCGTGTGATCGAAATAATCCGTCGTCACGGCCCCCGCAATGCCTAGGCACAGGGCCGCAAAAAACCCGAGAAGAATAATTGCCATCCTGTCGGGTTTGAACGGTTCCAGAGGCACCGACGGCTCATCGACCAGCGTGACATTCTGCTTCGAATTGTGCAGTGCGTTGGCCAGCCGTGCCTGTTCCATCTGATTGCTGATGTTGACGTAGGCATCTTTGGCCAGTCGGTATTCCTGCCGTTTCTGTTCATATATCGACCGCTCCTGGGCCGTCGCTCGGATTCTCTCCTGCAGAAGGCTGATGGTCTTCTCCAATTCCTGAAGCCTTGCGGCAATGGCCTGAGCGTTCGTCTTCTGGGCGCGAATCGTCCGCCCCAGTTCTTCCTTCAGGGAATCCACGTTGAGGTTCAGCTCTTTCTCCGCCTGCTTCAGAGGCCCGAACTGACCCGTAAACTGCGATTTCATCTCATTCATCAGGATCTGGAGCTGAGCCACCTTGTTCTTGTACACGGCGATCGTCCGCCCCGCCTGGTCCATCTCCGTAGGCACTGCGGGAATGGCGTTGTTCTTCGTTTCCTCTTCCAGGCCTTCAATCGCCGCGTTCAGCCCCGCAAGCTCTTCCTGCAGGTCGTGGTATTTGCGCAGAAACTGGGTCAGCAGGGCCGTGGGGCCCACTTCCACGCTGACCTGGTCCGTATCCAGGTTCAGGATCTCCACCAGCGCCAGCGCCTGTTCCGTTTCGTAATCCCTGAGGTTTTTGTCTTTCTCCATCATCTTCGCATAGAGCCCCGCCGCCTGCTCCCTGAAGAAGTCGACCGAATAATCCGATCGCGACTTGGAAATCTCGTCGTAAACTTCGAGATACGCGCCGGCGATATTCCGGGTGATTTCGGCAACCCGCTTGGGATTTCCCCCCTTGAAACTTACATAATACACGCTCGTTTCTTCAAACGATTCGCCTCCGGGAGGCGTCACCTCGATCTGTTCCCGGAGTTCTTCGGCGCGTTTGGGAACCGCTTCCGGGCTTATGCCGGGGAAGGATTTTTCCACGACTTTCTGCAGCACCCGGCCCGAGAGGATCAATTCCTTCTGTTCCTGCAGGGACCGCCTGACGATGTTCTTGTAATCGTATGTTTTTTCCTGCTGTAAAGGGTCGAGCGTCTGCGGAACGAAAAGGGAGAACTTGGCGGAAGAACGATACGTCGACGGAAGCAGTATGGCGATCAACAGCGAAACCAGAAAAACAGGGAGGAAAATGGAAATGACAATCCTTTTTCGCTCAAAAAGAATGAACAGAAATTCTCTCAGAGCGTTTTCGCCGTGTTGTGGAAAGCTGCTTATATCGTTAGCCATATTCAGGTCTCTGTCCCGGGTTAGGGTTTATTTGACGATTGAAGGATTTATGTTGTAAACGGCGGAGGCACCCGTCGAAAAGGGAATGATTCCGTAGATCCCCTTGGTAAATATCTTTTCAACCATATCATCGAACTTGTCCAGTTTGGACTTCGGAACAAAAACGATGTCTGCCGGCTTGAGCCTGAGGTCCGCATAGGTATATCCCTGCTCCAGGGCAGGCTGCAGATCCACCTTGAGAGCGATGGGCCTCTCCAGTCCGTCGCTACGGAAAATGACGACCTCCTTGATGTACGCGGTCTTCTTCAGTCCTCCGGCTGCGCTGATTCCATCGAGCAGACTCATGGCGGAAGGCATTTCATGCGGTCCCTGGCGCTCCACTTCGCCGAAAATATAAAACTTCGGATGATGTATTTCGGCCAGGATCATCGTGGCGTCGAGGTTCCTGATGTAGCGGGAATACTTTTCATTGACCATTTTGTCCATCTGGGAAAGGGTGTATCCCTCCGCCTGCACATTCCCTATGATGGGCAGCGCGATGCGCCCGTCGGGCGCCACCGGGGCGATTTTGCTCTGCCCTCTGGCGGCCGTCGTAATGGCCTTCCGCAGTTCGTCGATCTTGACGTTGAATTCTTCCAGGGCAACCGTGATGGACGGGTTTTCCAGGTACTTGCCGTACTCCTTGTTCAGGATTGCCGTCAGTTCCCGGGGAGTCTTCGATTCTGCCTGGATGTCCCCCACCAGCGGAACGGTGATTTTCCCGTCCGTACGCACCAGTCCCGTCGAGTTGAATTGAGGGTAATAGGGGAGTGTGATGCTGACCTTGTCCTGCACTTCCAGCCTGTATTCGCCGGGAGATGATTCGTACCGGATATTGTACACCACTTCAAGCACATCACCCGCGCCGATCCTGTATTCGGGGATGTAGGGCACCGCGATATCCTGAATTACCTGGTAATCTGGATGAAGCGCCGCCTTTTCAGGGGTTACCGTCAGCATGGCTTCAACCTTGTTCAATTGCTGCACATCCTGCGGCTGCTGCACGATCACGTCGAATTTCTGTTCTTTCTTATCCGTGCTGCTGCACGCGGCGGACAGCAGAGCCAGCATCCCGGACACGATAATGAAAACCCACCCCTTCCAAGGACAAGGCTCACCGCTGCTGAAAGTCATTTCTGTCATTCCTTATGGTCATCGTAATCCAGATCGGGGAAAGTTGGAGCTATGCCATCGCGTTTACAACAAAATGTAGCAGGAGGCCGATGATAGTGCAAGCGAAAAATGCCGTAGCCTATGATTACGGCGATTTTTTAACATGCTGAAATTGCATGTGAAAAATAAGGGGTGACAAACCGGTTTCAAACGTCGGGGCAAACCTTCGATCCACGGTTGTCGAAAAGGCCGTGCGGCCCATGTGTTAAAATATCAGGAACCCTATTTGTAATATTCGCACGGGGCGGAATCCCGGGGGAAAAGGGTTTCCGCGGCAGTACATGGGAATCCTGCAAATATCAACGCTCGGGGAAAGCTTCCGTACGGTGCATTCATTCCGTGGAATACATGCACCGTATGCCCGCTGAAATAGAGAATTGCAGCTTTTATTACGGGAAGTTACCGACGATCCATGCCGCAGGTGGAGCGGAGGCTCGTCCCAGGGCTCTGAACCCCGGCAACAAAACCGTTCTCCCGCTCCGGGCTGAAACCGAATGGAGGCGGTTCCCGTTTATGACTCTGGATTAACTGTATATTACACACTTTTAATATACATATACAAATCATTATCGATTCAGGTCCGCGGCAGGCGCGGTTCACCGCTTTGGGTTTCGTCGGTCCCGTCCATCGGGTGGTCGAGGTTATCGCACGTACATGTAAGTTTTGCGAAAGCGCCCGCCTCCTGAGCGGCGGCGTTCGGTGATCCGGCGTTCGGCTGCGGTTTGTTCACCACCGTATGGGCACAAGGGGATGTAATTCAGGCGGGGATATGCAGGCAACCACACAAGGGCCGGCGGACGATTCCCTCTCGGATGCGATTCGCCTCATCCTCGGATGATGGGTGGCATCCCCGGGTGGTCCTCGAAACCAAGCCGCCCCGCTCTGGTGCACGACACCCTCTACGGGGCGTCGCTCTTATGCCAGAGCCCTTCTATGGAACATGCCGCCGGCTGCCCGGGGGTGTCCTGAAGATTTGAAACACTTTGCAACGGTATTTCACAAACATCGTTTCTTACAGGTTCTGTTGCAAGCACTCCACTATTTGAATGGGCAATCTGACTTGCCCCTGGTGCGCCGCATTCCTCACATTTGGCCAAGGGATGGAAGAGGCCGAGCACAAGGATCAGCCCCATGGCCAAAACAACCAGGAAACAGGTGAAGCCGATAGGGTGCCGCATGATCTGTAATCCTTCCTCTTGCATTTGAGAGCAATGTAAAACGATCTTTCGGGAAGACCAATGGGTGGGTTCCCCTATTTTGCCGGCAAAACCCCTGCAATCTGGATCTACCTATAATACTCCTGCGGCGACTCGTTCCCGGAAAGCTGGTTTCACTTTGAAATGTCAAAGTTTTTCCCTACTGCATTTTGAAGCCTTCCAGGCGGCCCCGGGCCATTCACTCATTCCGTAACACCCTGTAATCAACAGTTTTATTTGGTTACTCAAATTCGGTATGGTAATTGCTCCTTCCCCCCTGTATTGCCTTCGTTCGGATGGCCAAAGGGCCGTGAACCGGGAAAGGCGTTATGCGGCGGTTGGTTCAAAGAAGGGGGCGGAAGTCCTGCGCTTTTGCTTTTGACCGGCTGGTATCAGGCAGTAAAGTCACGCCGCTTATGCTTTTGCGGGAGTGATGCCAGGTGAGGGGGGGTATGTGTCCATAGATTCTCATTTGCTTTACAGGTGGTCAGGGACCTTCCGATATGTGTTCGAGGAATTTCATGATGCGTATTTGCGGGAAAATTCCAGGGGTGAGCGGAAGATGCCTCGAAGATGTCTTAGTTTATTGCCAATCACCTTGAACACGATGCATGGAACCGCATCCGATGCATGATCGAAGGAGGTTTGCGATGGCAGAAATCCTGAATCCCGCGCCCGAAAGGCTTCTCGTCTGCGTGAGTCCCAGCCCGTCGTCGGCGAACCTGATAAACTCCGCGGGTAAGATCGCCGGCAGTCTCAATGCGGAGTGGTCTGCGGTGTACGTCGAGGACCCAGGGATGGTCATACTGCCGGAGGCCGCGCACCAGCGCGTGGCCGATAACCTGCGGCTTGCGGAACAACTGGGAGGGGAAACCTTCACGTTGAGAGGCCGTAACATAGCCCGGGAGATTGTCGATTTTGCCCGCCAGCGGCACATAACGAGGATTATCGTCGGAAAACCGCAGCATTCGATCTGGACGGGTTCTCTTCGGAGAAGCCCGGTGGATCAGTTGGTTCGAATCAGCGGGGAGATCGAAGTCTGCGTCGTTTCGGGAGAACCGGCGGAAGAGATGGAAAAGGCCTATGTCATTCGCCCCGGGAAAATCCGCTGGTCCGATTACGGGGCCGGCATTCTGTATTTTCTCGTCGTCAACGTCCTCTGCTATTTGATGTATCCCTATTTTGAACTCAGCAACCTCATCATGGTGTATCTGCTCGGCGTCATGGTGACCGCCATCGAGTGCGGGCGGGGGCCGGGCATCCTTGTCTCTCTCCTGAGCGTGCTGGCCTTTGACATCCTCTTTGTGCCGCCGCGCTTTTCGTTTGCCGTGTCCGATGCCCAATACCTCGTTACCTTTGCGGTGATGCTGGTGGTGGCGCTGGCAATCAGCCATCTGACCGCTGTGATGCGGCAGCAGGCGGAGGTCGCCCGTTTGCAGGAACGGCAGGCGGCGGCCATGCACAGTCTCAGCCGGCAACTCGCCGGCAGCCGGGGCATCGGGAACATTCTGGACGTGGGGGTGCGGCACATTTCGCAGATTTTCGACTGCCGGACCGTGGCACTGCTGCCCGAAGACAACGGAAAGCTGAAGCCCTCCGCGGGTGACGTCTCTACCGTTTTCCAGGAAAACATAATCGAAGAACTCAATATCGCCCGATCGGCTTACCGTGCGGGCCAAACGACAGGGATCGGGACCCGGACCTCGCCTTCGGCGGAAATTCTGTGTGTGCCTTTGCTGGCGGCCGATTCCACGCTGGGAATACTGGCCTTACGGCCCGGTGAACCCGAACGGTTCCTGCTGCCCGAGCAGTTGCAGCTCCTGGAATCACTGGTCAAGCAGGTCGCCCTGGCTTTGGAGGTCGAGTATCTGAGTACGGGGGGGATACCCTGCCGGGCGTGAGCGGGCTGCGTCGGAGCGGGATGGAGCAATGCCGAAACATCCGGTCCCTCGCTTCTCGGAACCGGATGTTTCATTTTGAAATATCTAAAACGAACCTTCCTTGCAGTTTGAAATCCCAAGGACCTTTCCGGGGCGCACGATCGGTCTTAACTGACTTAAGTCATTGAATTTTGCTGATCCTGGAAATGGGCACGAAATGGCATGGGCTTTGCCATGGTGGTGTCTGCGGGGAGAAAAACGAATGAGTCTGAAATCCAAGTTGGCGATCGTGTTTTGCGGCCCGTTGATCATCCTGCTGGTTGTCGGTGTGATGAGCGTTCGAACGGTCACTCAGTCGAGCACGGTGATGGAGCGAATCTTTCGGGAAAACTACGACAGTGTGGCGGCCTGCCTTAAGATCAAGGGGGCCGTCGAGCGCCTTGACCGGAGCGCGGAAATTTCCCTTTGGGAGGAGGCTGCGGATCTCAGCCGGGAGGGTACGCCGGCCATGCTGGAGGCTGAGAACAATCTGAGGTTTCAGCGGGGAAATGTAACGGTGCCGGGGGAACAGGAACTCACCGATCGGTTGACCGAACTGTGGGAGGGCTACCGGAGCGAGTTTGAGGCGTTCCTGCGTCTGCCCGACAGCGGGCGGGAACGCCGGGACTTTTACCAGAGTCGACTCCTGAAACGTTCTGAGGACGTCCGGGACACGGCCCAAAAAATCGTCGATATCAACCTGAACAACATGGTTTCGGTCGACGGTCAGGCCCGCCGACAGGCCGGCCAAACCAATCGCACGATGATTGCCCTGGTGCTCTCCGGGGTGCTCCTGGCCGTAGTTCTTCTGGCCGTCGTCGCGCCTTCGATCGTGCGGCCCATCACGGGCCTGACGAAGTCGGTGAGGGAAATCCAGCAGGGAAACCTCGACCTGGTCGTGAAACCCCGCTCGAAGGATGAAATCGGGCAACTGGCCGCCGCTTTCAACGAAATGGCGTCGAGCCTGCGCGAATTCAGGCGCACGGACCGTGCTCGTCTCCTTCGCACGCAGCGCGCCACCCAATCGGCCCTCGACACCCTTTCGGATGCGGTCGCCATATGCAGTCCGAGTGGTGAAGTGGAACTTGCAAACGAGCTGGCGCAGACGCTTTTCGGCCTGAAACCGGATTCCTCCATCCGCTTGGCGGGCAATGAAAAGATTGTGGAACTCCTGACCCGGGTGACCCATGAACTGCGCCCCGTCGGCCACCAGGGCTACGAGTCGGTTATTCAGGTTTTTAAGGATGGAGAGGAGCGGTTCTTCCTGCCGAAGGCCATGCCGATCCTGGATGAGGACCGCCGCTTGATCGGCCTCACCCTGGTGCTTTCGGACGTAACGCGCATGCGTCGGCTCGATGAGGTGAAAAGCGGACTGATTTCGACCGTGTCACACGAACTCAAAACCCCCCTCACATCCGTCCGGCTCGCGGCCCATGTGCTCCTGAGCGAAAAACTCGGCCCTCTCACGCCCAAACAGATAGAAGTTCTTGCCGTGGCGCGTGAAGACAGCGACCGGTTGTATCGCATCATCGAGAACCTGCTGGACATCAGCCGGATGGAATTGGGCCGTTCCAGACTGGAGCTTGGCCCGGTGGATTCGGAACAGACGGTCGTGCAGGCGGTTGAAGAAATGCGGGCCGCCTCCATGGACCGGGGGGTCACTCTCGCTTCGGACGTACCAGCGGATACTCCCCGGGTATCCGCTGACGCGGTCCGTCTCCAGAGTGTTTTCAGGAACCTCTTGAGCAACGCAATCAAATTCACCCCGCCAGGCGGCCGGGTGACGGTGTCCGCGCGCGCGGAAGGTGACCGGGTTCGGTTTGCCGTTGAGGACACGGGTTCGGGGATACCGGGGGAGTACCTTCCCAACATTTTCGAGAAGTTCTTCCGCGTGCCGGGCCGTGAACAACAAAGCGATTCGGGCCTGGGGCTGGCGATCGTAAAAGAGATAGTGGAGGCCCACGGAGGGAAGATAGACGTCGAGAGCGAACCTGGGAAAGGAAGCCGGTTTACCTTTTTCCTGAAAGCCGTCGGGTCCGATGACCGGGGGGCCGGTAATCGGAAGGCATGACGCGGCGCTTGATAACGGATTGACGATACGTAAAATCGGGCTCCATCGTGGAGCCGACGGAGTAATGAGGATGGATGCTCTCTATGTTGCCATGGCAATCGCGTTTTTTGTGCTGTGCGTTCTTTACGTTGAGTTTCTGTCGGGGGAGCGAAAATGATTGAACACTGGATCGTCGGTATTGTCGCCGCCGCTTTGATCGTCTACCTGTTCCTCGCGCTCCTGCGCCCTGATAAGTTTTAAACAAGGGGGTACCCTGTATGGATGTTTCGGGCTGGATTCAACTGGCCGTTTTCGTGGTCTTTCTCGTGCTTTTGACCGTACCCTTGGGACTGCTCCTGGAACGTGTGCTCGATCCGGAAGCCAAAACCTTTCTCGACCCGCTCTTAAAGCCCGTTGAGCGGCTGGTTTATCGCACAATCGGCGTTGACCCGGGCACTGAACAGGATTGGAAGGGCTATGCCGTATCCGTTCTCGTTTTCAGTGCAGTGGGGCTTCTCTTCACCTATGTGCTCCTCAGGCTGCAGGGCTGGCTTCCCTTCAATCCTCAGGGTCTCGGGGCCGTCGCTCCCGATCTCGCCTTCAACACGGCGGCGAGCTTTACCACGAACACCAACTGGCAAAGCTACGGAGGAGAAAGCACTCTTTCCTATCTTTCCCAAATGGCGGGGCTCGTCATTCATAATTTCCTCTCCGCGGCGACAGGGATTGTCGTCGCTGCGGCGCTTGTCCGGGGCATCGCCAGGGACAAATCTGCAACCGTGGGAAACTTCTGGGTGGACCTGACGCGAACTTCGCTTTATCTCCTCTTCCCCATTTGCCTGGTCTATGCGGTGTTTCTCGTTTCGCAGGGAGTGATTCAGAATTTTGCGCCTTACGTGACGGCAACGACGCTTGACGGAGGCACGACGCAGACCATCGCTCAGGGCCCCGTGGCTTCGCAGGCGGCGATAAAAATGTTCGGCACCAACGGTGGGGGATTCATGAACGCCAACGCAGCTCATCCGTTTGAGAATCCGACGCCCCTGTCGAATTTTATCCAGATGCTGTCGATATTTGCCGTGCCGAGTGCGCTTACCTGCTATCTCGGCCGGGCGGTCCGAAACCGGAAGCACGGATGGTCCGTCTGGACGGCCATGTTCGTCATGTTCCTCGCGGGCCTGCTCGTCTGCTGGTGGGCGGAAGCTTACGGAAATCCGCGTATGAACGCTCTCGGAGTCGATGCTTCGTTCGGAAATATGGAAGGGAAGGAGGTTCGCTTCGGGATCTTCAATTCGGCCCTGTTCGCAACGGTCACGACCGACGCCTCCTGCGGGGCGGTGAACGCCATGCACGATTCCTTCACCCCTCTGGGCGGGCTGGTGCCGCTTTTCAACATGAACCTTGGAGAAGTGGTGTTCGGAGGCGTGGGGTCGGGATTGTACGGTATGCTGATTTTCGTGGTGCTGGCGATCTTCCTTGCGGGCCTCATGATCGGCCGGACGCCGGAATACCTGGGCAAAAAGATCGAATCTTATGACATCAAGGTGTCCGCTCTCGCGATTCTTGTTCCGGCAGGGCTGCTGCTCGGATTCGTGGCCTGTGCGTCGGTGAGCAAATGGGGGCTCGCCGGGCTGAACAATACCGGTCCCCACGGCCTGAGTGAAATGCTCTACGCTTTTACTTCCGCCATCAATAACAACGGCAGCGCCTTTGCGGGACTCACGACCAACACGCCCGCTTACAATACCGCCCTGGGGCTCGCCATGCTTGCCGGGCGCTTCTTTGTGATCATCCCCGTGCTTGCCCTTGCGGGGAACCTGGCCCGCAAGAAGGCCGTGGCCCAAAGTTCCGGGAGCTTTCCGGTTTCGGGAATCACGTTCACCCTTCTCGTCGTCGGCACGGTGATTATCGTCGGAGCGCTCACGTATCTCCCGGTGCTCAACCTTGGCCCGGTTGTCGAACACTTCCTGATGGTCAATTCCGACGTACTGTTTTAAGGACATATTTCATATGGCAAGAAAAGCTCGTTCCCTTTTGGACAAGACAATCGCCCTCCCGGCCATGCGGGACGCCTTCGTAAAACTCGATCCGCGCCTGATGGTGCGTAACCCGGTGATGTTTGTCGCCATGGTGGGCGCCGTGGTGGCGACCGTCGAATTGTTTCTCGCCCCGTTGCGCGGCCGGCCGGTGGGCTTCATTCTGCAGATCTCGATCTGGCTCTGGTTTACCGTCCTGTTCGCAAATTTCGCCGAGGCCATGGCGGAAGGGCGGGGCAAGGCGCAGGCGGCGACGCTCCGCAAGGCGCGCACCCAGACGATGGCAAACCGCGTGAAATCCGACGAAACGGTCGAAATCGTCCCGGCTGAAATCCTCCGCAAGAACGACATCATCATCGTGAAGGCCGGAGAGATCATCCCGGGCGACGGCGAAGTGGTGAAAGGCGCGGCCAGCGTGGATGAATCCGCCATTACCGGGGAGTCGGCACCGGTGATCCGCGAGTCCGGGGGGGACCGGAGCGCCGTAACGGGAGGGACGCGGGTTCTTTCCGATGAAATCGTCGTTCGGGTTACCGCGAACCCCGGTGAGAGTTTCCTCGACCACATGATTTCCCTCGTGGAAGGGGCGAGCCGGCAGAAGACGCCCAATGAAATCGCGCTCACGATTCTTCTGGCGGCCCTGACGATCATTTTTCTTTTCGTGATCGTGACCCTGGATCCTTTCGGGACCTATTCGAACACCGTGTTTTCCATTCCGGTCCTGGTATCGCTTCTCGTGTGCCTGATCCCCACGACCATCGGGGGGCTGCTGAGCGCTATCGGCATTGCCGGAATCGACCGGCTGATCCAGAGAAATGTCCTCGCCATGAGCGGACGCGCGGTGGAAGCCGCAGGAGACGTTGACGTGCTCCTGCTCGACAAAACCGGGACGATCACGCTGGGAAACCGCCAGGCGGTCGAATTCCTGCCCTCTCCGGGCGTCGAAGCACTGGAACTGGCGGACAGCGCTCAACTCGCCTCGCTTGCCGACGAAACCCCCGAAGGACGGAGCATCGTCGTCCTGGCAAAGCAGTTCGGGATTCGTGAACGTGAACTGAAGGAATTCGAACAGGCCCGGTTCGTCCCCTTTTCGGCCAAGACCCGCATGAGCGGTGTGGATTTTGACGGCGAACAATATCGTAAGGGCGCTCCCGATGCCATCCGGGAATTTGCGGGAGGGACGCTGCCCGGGGAAGTTGAAGCCGCTATCGAACGCGTCGCATCCGCCGGAGGCACCCCGCTGGTGGTGGCGAGCGCCCGGAAAGTGATGGGCGTCGTCAACCTGAAGGACATCGTGAAGGGAGGACTTCCCGACCGGTTCAAACGCTTCCGCGCCATGGGGATTCGGACCATCATGATCACCGGGGACAACCCGCTCACCGCGGCGGCCATTGCAGGCGAGGCGGGTGTGGACGGCTTCCTGGCCGAGGCGAAGCCGGAGGACAAGCTTGCGCTCATCCGCAGGGAACAGGGGGCGGGCCACCTGGTGGCCATGACGGGGGACGGGACAAATGATGCCCCCGCGCTCGCTCAGGCCGACGTCGGCGTAGCCATGAACACCGGCACACAGGCGGCCAAGGAAGCGGGCAACATGGTGGATCTCGACTCGAACCCCACCAAGCTGATCGAAGTGGTCGAAATAGGGAAACAGCTCCTCATGACGCGTGGGGCGCTCACGACCTTCAGTGTTGCGAACGACGTCGCCAAATATTTCGCCATCATTCCGGCCATGCTGGTGGGGACCTTTCCCCAGATCGGCGCGCTGAACGTGATGGGACTGGCGTCGCCTCGGAGCGCCATCCTGAGCGCGGTGATCTTCAACGCGCTCGTCATCGTCGCCCTGATTCCTCTTGCGCTGCGCGGGATCAAGTTCCGGCCGCTGGGCGCCGTGGCCATTCTGAGAAGGAATCTCCTGATCTATGGGCTGGGGGGCATCATCGTGCCTTTTATCGGAATCAAACTGATCGACCTGATTGTCAGTGCCGTCGGGCTGGCCTGATTTCGCCGTCCGCGTGACCGAGGTATTGTGATGAACATGAAAAAGCTATTAGAAGAAACGAAAACATCCGTCCTCACGACGCTCGTGCTGCTGGTCCTGTTTTGCGGCATATACCCCGTTCTGGTCTGGGGATTGTCCCAGGCGGCGTTTCCCCGCCAGGCGAACGGTTCCCTGATCGTGCGGGACGGGCGCGTCGTCGGAAGCAGGCTGATCGGACAGGACTTCAAAAGTGACCGATACTTTCATCCGAGGCCGTCGGCGGCGGGACAGGACGGATACGATGCCGCGAATTCCGGCGGCAGCAACCTCGGCCCCCTGTCCCGCAAGCTCATGGACCAGGTTAAGGAACGCGCGGAGGTTTACCGCACCGAAAACGGGCTTCCTCCCGAAGCGATGGTCCCCGCCGATGCCGTGACCGCTTCCGCAAGCGGCCTCGATCCGCACATCAGTGTGAAGAACGCGGAACTTCAGGCGGGCCGCGTTGCCCGTGCGAGGGCCGTTCCGGAGGATGTGGTGAAAGACATGATCCGGAAGCACACCGAATTTCCCCAGTTGGGTTTTCTGGGTGATCCGGCGGTCAACGTCCTTGAACTCAATCTCGCGCTCGATTCGCGAAAAGAAGGAACCGATGGCGGAAGACAAGGCTCTTAGTTTCCTTCAGCTCATCAGGCGCTCGCAGCGGGGAAGGCTCAAGGTCTATCTCGGCTATGGCCCGGGGGTGGGAAAGACCTGGCAGATGCTGCTCGAGGGGCATCGCCTCAAGGGGGAAAAGATCGACGTGGTCGTAGGACTGGTGGAGGCCCATGGGCGTACCGCAACCGCCGGCCTCGTCGACGGCCTGGAAGTCGTTCCGCGGCGTCAGGTGCAGTACCGGGGAATCGTCATAGAAGAGATGGATTTGGACGCGGTGCTGGCCCGCAAGCCCGAGGTGGCCCTCGTGGACGAACTGGCCCACACCAACGTTCCCGGCAGCCGGAACGCGAAGCGTTACCAGGATGTGCAGGACCTTCTCGATGCCGGCGTCCACGTGATCAGCACGTTGAATGTCCAGCACCTGGAAAGCCTCTACGATACCGTTGAATCCCTGGTTGGAGTTAAGGTCTACGAACGCCTGCCCGACTCCGTGCTGGCGGAGGCCGATGAAGTCGTGAACGTCGACCTGGCGCCGGAAGACCTGCAGCAGCGGCTCCGTGACGGGAAGATCTATCCTCATGAACGGGTGCACACCGCTCTCGATAATTTCTTCAGGCGCAAGAACCTGAATGAACTCCGGGAACTGACCCTCCGGGAACTCGCCTCACAGATCGATCTCAAGCGCCGAAGCGGCGGCGATGAAGCCCATGGGACGGCCCCGGACCAGGTGATGGTGTGCCTGAGTTCCGGAGGTCCGAACAGCGCCGCCCTGCTGCGATACGGATCGAGGCTCGCGGGGCGCCTCAACCGCAACTGGTATGCCGTCTATGTCCAGACCCCCCGCGAATCTCCCACGACCATCGATGCCGCCGTTCAGCGCGGTCTCTCCGATACCCTCACCCTCGCGAACCTGCTGGGGGCCACCGTGTTCACCTACAAGGGCGAAGACATCGTGGAGACGATCGTCCAGTTCGCAAGGGAATATCGAGTGGGCCATATCGTTATCGGCCGCCCCGGTCCGATGCCGTTGTGGAAGCGCCTGCTCGGCGGAAAATCCCTGGTGGAGCGTTTGATCCTCAGGGCCCGCGGGCTCACGATAGTCGTTGTGGATGTGAAGGCCCGGAAGCAGCCGGGGGATGAAAACTCCGTGCAGCCTCCGGAGGACCGGCAACCCGCGAAACAGGAAGACGGATAGAGGATATGCGGCGCCCGCGCGCGGGTCTGCAACCCTTCCGCGGTGCAGGTGCCGCATGAGTGAAAGCATGGACCGTCGGCGTCGCGCCCCCGAAGGTCCCGGGTTCCCTCCCCGACGGGAAGGAGGACGGGACGGCGGAAGCGAAGGGGATGGTTTGTGCTTTCCGGCCGGGCCGGCTTCTCCTCCTTCGGGCACCTCCCGCCCGGGGGAGGGGAACCACGCCGGTTTTCGGAAGAAATGCATTCGGGTCACATCCCGCAGATTCCCGGGGCACACACCAGGATCATGGCCATGAGGGATGCGGCGAACGTGACCAGCACCGAGATGACGAAGGCGATCTTGATGACCTGGCTCTCGATTCCCAGGGCATCAATGGTTGCTGCGGCGTTTTGGAGCTTCGCCGGCGAAATGACGCTGGCCAGCCCGCCGCCTATGGCCGTGACCGCGCTCACGATCAGGGGATTCACATTGAGAATCTTTGAGGTCAGCAGATGGTACTTGGTGAACATCGCGATGGTCGACGCCTCACTGCCGCTGAGAAAGCCTCCGAACAGTCCCAGATAACCGCTGCCGAAGGCATACAGAGTGCCGAAAGCCATGGCCGAGCCCTGGGACAGGATCGAAATCATGTTGTCGGACGGATCGATGATTTTCCACTCGGTTCCCATGGCCTGTGTACCGGAATTGTTCATCAGAAATGCTATGGCGAAAAAAATCGCCGCTGAAAAAGCGGGCCGGGGCGCCCGCTTGATCCATTTCGAAAGCGTGGTTCGCACGGCTTGACGGGAAGGCCTGATGAACAGGGCCGATACGAGGGTGCTGATGAGCACCCATGTGTAGGCGTTCCAGAGCATCCTCGTTTTGAGCGCCTGCCCGGGGATTACGGAAATGGGCATGGCGACGGCGTTGTAGAGCAGGTCGAACCAGGGGGAATAAAAGTTGATGGCAAAAGATGCGATGACCAGGATGATCCACGGTGAAAGGGCGGTCAGGAGAGACATCCTCTTTTCGGTCTCCAGATCTTTCTCGTTCAAATGGGACCGGTCTATGATCGGTTTGCCGCGCAGTTTCAGATAAACCAGCATCACGACCATGGTGAAGAAGCCGGAAATAACACCCGTCAGCACAACTCCCGAAGCCAGGGCGGGGATGTAACTCACCGCGATGGCGACGCCCCCGTTTGTCAACCCCGCCAGCATGCAGGGAATAAACCCTTCCTTGATCAGCTTCCCGCGTCCGACGATCCAAAGCATTCCGAACCCGATCAGAACGGAAATGACGGGCAGAAACGTCGCGAAAACCCGGGCGGATTGAACGAGGGACGTCCCGGTGAGATCGGAATAAACGACGAGCGGCGCCCCGAGGAGGGCAAAAGTGCAGAGTGCGTCGTACCCGATGGCGGGGAGCGCCACGGCGACAAAGCTTGAATACCCCAGGGCCACCAGGATTGGAGGCAGGATGGAAACCGGGGTGGCCCCCACCGATACCAGGAGTGTGCCGGCGCCCACGTTGATCAGCATGAGTTGGACGGTCTTCTCGCCGGATCCGAAGGTCTTCATGAAGACGGCAACCCGCTGAAGAGCGCCCGTTGCTTCCATGAAGGTGATCTGCAGAATCGAGGTGACCACCATCAGCGACACGGGAAACGACGCGATGATCCCCGCGACCGAAGACCGCAGACCGACCTCCATCGAGGTGTTGAAAGACAGCCACGCGACGATGAGCGTCAACAGCCAGCCGGCTATGCCGCTGGTATCGGCGGCGCACCGCATTCTGATCATCAGGAATACGACCAGGGCAATCGGGAGGAGCGTCAGGGCGACAGAGAGAATCATCGTTGTTCCAGTCAAAAGAGTATGAGATTGGACAAAGAGTACGGTCTCGGACTTTGCATCTCCGGCTTCCGGGGCGGCCTTCCGATCGGGAAAAGCGCGGCCGCCCGCCCGCGGCGGACTAAACCGCATCCCGCTTCCCGGACCTTTTCAACACAAAACGGCCGTAAACTTCTTTCGGTTTTTCGCCGTTTTTGCCGATTGATTTCGATCGGTTGTTTTTCTCAGCGACGGGTTGTCCCGAGCAGCGCAATAATAGTGAGGTTTGTACGAGTTGCAAAGCAAAAACACGGGATATTCGGACCCCGGGAAATGGGCGTTGCGAATTGAGAACAAATGAGCTTAATATTAGCAGTCAGACCGGGTATCGGTCTCCTTCGCAGTTTGTCGCAAAACCGGGTAGATACGTGCTCTGCGCCCGGATGTCAACCCTTGCCGCCCTGAGCGGATGGAGCCTTTTTTATGCAGCAACACAAAGAAAACGTGTCGGCGATCATAAGGCGGCACTTGCCATATCTCAATCCGGCATTGAAAAGAATCGCGAACTATATTCTCCAGGACCCCGACAAAGTGAAACTGCTGAAGATCGGAGAGCTTGCCGGGGCCTGCCAGGTTTCCGTCGCGACCGTTACGAGATTCGTGAAGACCATCAACTTCAACAGCTTTCCGGAATTCAAAATTGCCATCGCCGCAAATCCTCACGCTCCCGCCGCGGCTTCCGAAAGCGAGAGGGAGTTTTTTTACCACGACCTCATCGAGGGGGATTCGGTTGAGAGTGTCGTAGGGAAGATCACCTTCAAGAATATCCAGTCTCTCAAGGACACCCAGGACCTGATTTCTCCGGTGGAGATCGAAAGGGGTGTTTCGGCCATCGAGAAGGCCGAGGTGATCGCCCTCTACTCGGGCGGGTATTCGATCGTATCCGCTGAAAACTTCAAGTTCAGGTTCTACAGAATGGGGAAAACCTGCCTGCTCTACAACGACCCCATCGAACAGGCCGTGTCTGCTTCGCTGCTCAACGACAGGAGCCTTGCCATAGGGATCAGCAGTTCGGGCAAGACCAAATATGTCGTCGATTCGGTGAAGCTTGCAAAGGCTTCCGGGGCGGCCACGATGTGCATCACCGATTCAAGCGATTCTCCCATCGTGCAGTATTCGGATATAAAATATTTCACTTTCAGCAAGCATTCCGATTTTCTTCAGGACTCACTGCTCTCGAGGATGTCGCAGATCCTCATCATAGACATCCTGTTCGCCTGCTTCGCCTTGAGAAACTACGCGCGTTCGTTCGATCTGGCTGAACGATCGGCCAAATCCATCGAGAAAACCACGAAAAACAGCTACTTCTGAAGCATCTTCCGCCGTTCCGGAATCCGAGGCGGCAGCGAGGGGGACCGCGGAGGCGGATGCATGCGCCGCCGCGGGCAGCCTTTGGGAAATTCCGCCGGGCTGGCGTGGCGGGGGGATGCCGAAGTCTCCTGATAATAGCCGGTTGAGCTTCAGCTCGAACGGCAGCCCGATGGGAAACCTGAATGACGCCAGGGGGCGGAAACCGCCGGGTGCAGGAAATTTCCAACCCGCATTGACGATGGGCATGACGGGGAACCGCTGGTCCGCATTCTCGCGCCTGACCTATTCCTCAATTCCGAACTCGATCCACATCCGATCCATTCCTTTCCTGGCATTGCGCCTGAAACCGGCGGGGGAATCCCCCGACTCGCTTTCAGGAAACCGCTTCCCGTTCGGCTGACCGTGTGGAAGCGGCGACCCTGCCGCGCATTGCCCCCCCTATAACATAAAATCATGGAGCGGACGGGCAGCATGAAAAATTATGGTTTGATTTTCATTGGCAATGTAAATAAATTTCTTATTGCGACGCACTCAATAAAAATTATTTATTTTTCTTGAAGGGAGGTGATGCCTCTCAAACAGTACTTCCGGCGGAAGCCGCCTGTCAACCGGGTCTGAGGTCTCAACATTCAAACATGAAAGGACCGGCGATTGAGTACTGCCTGCCAATCCGTGCAAATGATCCCGCACAGTGGGGCGCATTTCGGCGGAGGCCCCGTGGCCCGTATGTCGCCCCGCCCGCAGAGAGTTCAACTCGACTTCAAAACTCGCCTCCCATGAAATTACTTCATGGGTTGCCGCCAAACGAGGAATCAATGTCCGATCAACAACGGGCCGTATTGCCATAAAATCGGCCGTCGCGTCGAACACGCATCCCACTTTTGAGGAAAAGTCCGGCCAGGTCCCGGGGTTTCCCCAATGAAAAACCTCCAGCGATGCACCGATTCATCCGGGTTTTACCGGTTATGAGCGAAGAACGGTCACATGAGCTGTCTATGGATCGAAAACTCAATGATTCGAAATAATTTGAACGAAATCTGATATTTTTTTAAGTTGATGCTCCTACTCTTATTACGAATCATCTCCGGAGGAAGAACGTTATGGCTACGAAATCTGCAGTTGCATCCCCAGGCGGACTTGGAACGCAAAGCGACCTCGAACCACGGCTCGACCGACTCCCGTGGTGTAAATGGCATACGGTGATACTTCTGGGGCTGGGATTTGCCTGGTTCCTGGATTCTCTGGAAGCAAGCATCATCGGCAGTGTCCTCGGACTCATGAAAAAGCAGTGGAATTTCACCTCCGTCCAGGGTTCGCTCACCATAAGCACCTGGCTGGCCGGCATCATGGTCGGTTCCCTTGTCTTCGGGTACCTGGCGGACAACTACGGCCGCAAGAAACTGTTCGTACTGACCCTTGCCTGGTATGCGTCCTTTACGGCCGCCGCTGCCTTCTCGCCCAATGTCTGGTTTTTCATCGTGGTGAGATTCTTCGCCGCCCTGGGGATCGGCGGCGAATATGTTGCCATCGGTTCCGCCGTGGTGGAATTCATCCCGAAAAACTCCAGGGGGAAAACCGACGCCCTCGTACAGTCGCTGTGGCCGTTGGGCGCGGCGGGATCGGGATTCCTCATCACCGTCATGATCAAGCTGCTTCCTCCGCCACTTGCCTGGCGTGCCGGCTTTTTTTCCGCGGTAATCCTCGCGATCCTTGCCATGTATATCCGGAAATTCATTCCGGAATCTCCCCGCTGGCTGATGCTCCACGGACGGGACGAAGAAGCCAGGAAGATCGTGGAACATGCCGAACAGGTTGCACGGGAGAGCAAGGGGCTGACCTCTCTGCCTTCCGTGAGCCCCATCACCATCCGGCGTGAAAATCGATCCACGTGGGAACAGACCAAGGAACTGTGGAGGAACTATCCGGGCCGGGTCCTTATGGGCGCCGCCCTTAACTTCTCCCAGGTAGCCCTCGGATACGGTGCCATTGCCTACACGAGCCTGGTCCTCTTCCCCCAGACGAACACTCCCGCGGACAGTGTTCCGCTTTATTTCATGATCAGCTTCCTCTTCGCCACCGTGGGAGGTCTTACCGCAACCGTCATGCTGGATACCCTCGGCAGAAAAGGTACCGGAATCATTTCCTACGGTGCTCAGATCATTTCAGCCCTGTCCATGATCTGGGTCACGACGTCCCTGGGTGCCCTCGCGTCCCTGTGCTTCATGGAGTTTGCCTACACATGGGCGTGGGTTGCGGAACGCATCATCAATTCCGAAATATTCCCGACCCACTCGCGGGCGGCCGGGCTTGGATGGGTTATCTGCCTCGGCCGGATCGGCGGCATCATCTCCCCCATCGTACTGACGGCCGTCTACGAGCTGAGCCATTCGATTGTCCAGGTGTCCTGGGCCCTGGCCGGGCTGTGCATGCTCGGCTTCATCGCTTCCTGCTGGTGGGCGATCAAAGGGGTTGAGGGAAAGCACAAGTCCCTGGAAGCCATGGTCACGCAATGATCGGAAGAAGAACGGAGCAGTGAGGTGTTCAGGCCGGTCATCCGGTCCGTGCGGATTGAGAAGGGTGGACAAATCACCCGCTGGGCCGGACGAAGGGGCCGGTATTTCGGGACGGCCTTTTACGGAAACATCCGGCGGAAGCCATACGCCTTTGCCAACCGTTCCGTTTTTCCCGGAAACGTCTGGATCCGGCAGGCCGGTGATCACCGGCCTGCCGGAGACTGAAGCATATTTTGGAAGGAGAAAGCATGCAGGGAACATCCAAAGCCGCCGTCATGATGGCAGCCAACAAACCCCTGGAGCTCTGTGAATACCCTTTGCCCGAGGTGGAGAGGGGGGCGATGCTCGTCCGGATACTTTGCTGCACCATCTGCGGTTCGGACCTCCACACGTGGTTGGGGAGGAGGAACGGTCCGACGCCGGCGATTCTCGGGCATGAAATCGTGGGCGAAATCGTGGAATTGGGCGAGGGGGTCGTCCACGATGCGGGGGACCGCCTGCTGAAGCCGGGCGACCGGATCACCTGGACCATGACCGATAGCTGTGGCAAGTGCTATTACTGCCGGGAAAAGGGGCTGACGATGA
This sequence comes from uncultured Syntrophobacter sp., assembly GCA_963663685.2. Taxonomy (GTDB): domain Bacteria; phylum Desulfobacterota; class Syntrophobacteria; order Syntrophobacterales; family Syntrophobacteraceae; genus Syntrophobacter. The sequence continues at coordinate 22,111 of CAXXDT010000007.1, forward strand.
AGTGTCCGCACTTGAAAAAGTATGGGCATGACGGCTGTGAAGCTCCTCCGCACCTGCAGGGAGGCTTTGCCGAATACTGTTACATCACCCCGGGGACGTGCGCGGTCAAGGTCCCGGACAACCTGACCAACGAGGAAGCCGCTCCGGCCAACTGCGCCCTGGCGACGATTTCGGCGGGCTGGGATACGCTTGACATCAGGCCCTTCGAGAACGTGCTCATCCAGGGCGCGGGGGCCCTCGGCATCTACGCCGCGGCGATGGCCAGCCACATGGGATGCAACCGCGTGATCGTCACGGACATCTTCGACCACCGCCTCGACCTCGTCAGGGAATTCGGGGCAACCGATGTCATCAACACGAAAGGTATGCAGCAGGATGACATCGTCGCGGCCGTCGGCGCGCTCACCAGGGGATATGGGGTGGATGCGGCCATGGAAGTGGCCGGGGTCCCGGCGCTCATTCCCATCGGGCTGAAGTCGCTGCGCAAAGGCGGGCGCATGGTGCTCCACGGGACGTCGTTTGCGGGAGCGGATTTCGAATACGACGCGTCCGATATCGTATGGCGCTGGCTGCACATCCAGGGAGTCCACAATTATGACGTGAAACACCTGCAGATGGGTGTGGACTTCCTGTCCCAAACGAAGCACAAGTTCCCTTTTCACAAGCTGGTCACGCATCGCTATCCCCTGGCGCGGATCAACGAAGCGATGAAGCTGGCCGAATCGGGAGCGGGGATCAGGGTGGCCGTGCTGCCCTGACGAGCGTTGCCGGCGCGTTGCCAAAAGACGTTCCCAGCGGGTGGCACGGACAGCCTGCCTGTCCGTGCACGAAGAGCAGGAGGGATTTTCAGATAGGTCCCCGCTGCAAGGTGGTCCACCTTGTGCACGGTCGATCGTTACCCGTACCTCCTGCCCTGACAAACCCGGACACGAGTTGTCCGGGCCACCCGCTTATACTGAGTTGTGCTCAAGATGACTAGTCTTGGCATCCACCCCAAATGGCAGGGGAAGCATTCCGATGTTCATTAAAAGCGTCATCTTGAGCGCAACTCAGCATTACAGGGCCTTTTAGGCGGCCCTGCCTCTGACGATGCCGGCGGTATACAGCAGCAGGAATACCGCCATAGCCATGGTCCAATACCCGTAAAGGAACGCAAATCCCGTCTTCTCAGCGACCAGGCCGAACAGGCCGGTCCCTCCCCATAGGCCCACGTCGGTCATGTTGTAAAAAGCAGCGTTCGGCCGCGCAGCCGCCGCCTGCGGGTCCCCTTCGAGGCCGCACGGAGGCGCTGAATTTTCAACCGGTTTGCCTACACGCCGAAGAAGGCTGCAGCGCGCGTACTCATGTCTTCCGGCTGCACGTCCTCCTTTGTTCGCGTCACGGATGCCGCGTCGTAGACGTCATCGGGTGGCGGCCTCGGGCCTTGCGTTCTTCTTTGGGGCTATCATTACGTAGAGAAGAAATGTACATACCGCCAGGGCCACGACCACCGCCAGGAACAGGAAGAAATATCCGAAGCTTTCGGCTATGCCTCCCAGTATGGATATCGACAGGGCATTGGCGATGTCACCCGCGGCGATTAGAATGCCCAGGGAGGTTCCGCGGTTGGCTGCATCGATCCTGTGTACGAGCAATAAAACGAATGCGGGGAAAGTGATGCCGAACCCGGCGCCAAAAAAAAGACCGGTCACGATAAGAATAACCGGCGACAACGTGAAAAGCAGAAGCGACACGCCGAGCAACATGACCAGGTAGGCATAAACACATGTCTTTTCCAGGCCGAACCAATCGATGATTCTTTGGACAAAGAAGCGGGAACTGATGACGGAAACGGCGAAGGCGATAAAGAAGAAAGAATAGAAGTGGATGTTGCTCCGAATGGCCGCCAGGGGGATAAAGGTGAAAACCGCGCCGAAGGCGAAACTGGAACCGAACTGGCCCACGGACGTCGCCAGCACGGCCTTTGCTTTCAGCACGGCCATAAAAGGGACGGATTCGCCTTTGTTCCCCGCCACAGGCATGGATTCGGCGCGAAAATTCATGACGCAGAAGGCGATTCCGATCAATGCGGAAGTCAACAGAACAATCGTCGTAAAGCCGAAGTTATCGAAGAAGACCTGCGCCAGGCTCATGCTTGATCCAAGCCCGATCATCGTTGTCAAAGTGTACAAGGCGATGGCGTTCGAATTCGTTTGTCCGGTCCCGATGCTGCTGGCAAAAGTCACCGCCCCGGTTCCATAGAATGCCATGCCGACTCCGAAAAGAAGGCGCAGGGTGATGAAGGTGATAATGCCCTCGGCCCACAGCAGACCGATAACCGACAACAGGACCAATACCTGCCCCACCAGCAGGACCGGTCGGCTCCCGCGCGTATCGACCTGAACGCCCACCCACGGTCGTACGATCAGGGCGGCGACGGCGGTTGCCCCTATGATCAGGCCGATTTGTGTTTCGGCGAAGCCCTTTCCAACCAGGAAAACAGGTAAAATGGGCACAAGAAGGTTTATGCTGAGTGTTGTATTGAAGTGACAGAGGGCAATACTCTGAAACTGTTTATTCCCGATAACGGTGAGCAAACCCGACATATATATTCCCTTATTCCTGAAAATCCCGGTGCATCGGCAGGCCCTGCCATGGGCCGCCGGCTGCCGGCACCGTCCGGTCTTGTACGGGCGGATGCCATCACCGGGCACATTCTCCCGGAATGACGGCAGCAGGCCCGACATCGAGCGGGATGCCCCACAAACCAGGTTGTGTCTAAATAAGCACAGCTACCGATGTTTCTCAAAACTACGGGGAGCTGCGTCCCCCCGCTCTTTTGACGGATGCTAAAACTACCGTCTTGAACGCAATCCGGTATAAAATCCTCGAGGCGTTATTCCACAAAACGCCTGCGCCGTTTCAGGCGCTTCCGCCGGCTCAGGCCACCCCGGGTTTCCGTGCCCTTGAGACTCGTGCCCACGACAGGGCACAAAACGGCCCGTGCCTTTTGGACAGGAGGCTGTTCGCTTTTCCGGCCGAAACCCGCATCGGCAAAGCGGAACTTTGGGGACCGGTCGGTTCAAGACCGGAAAGTCTCCACATCTTAACCCCTTTGGGGAGGCGTATTATATAGGCAAATCCGCGAAACGCAACACACCAGCCGTGACGCACGGTTTGCGGCGCATGGACGATGGTCCGGATGTCCGCGCCGTGCCGTGAAGAGACCCTGAAAAGAAGGCGGGACAAAACCCACGGGTGGCCTGGGTGTGCCTGAACGGACCAACTTCCCGGGAGCCCTCGACAGCACGGACAAATCAAAATTGCACCGGCACGGTTTGGGGGGAGAGGTCAACCCTGAACATCTCTGTTGCAAGTACATAAGAACCAAGAATTTCTTTTATTGCCCATATGTGTTCGAATGTTTTAAAATATAAAAGCTGTCATTCCATTAACGCCGGAATCCGGCGATGCCGGGATACAACGCCATAACCTCTTGAGAAACATCGTTTGCCGCTTTATTGAACGCACCGGGTATACGTAGTCGGGATTCAACAAGGAGGATTGTGCCACGGGAAACGCAGCGCCTTGTTTCCTCCGCACATGAAGGAGTGTTCCCGATGCCGGGACCGCCGAAGAATTCTTCATAATCCCAGGGAAGGGACGGAGAAGCGGCATCCTTTCCGATGGTTGCCATAGGCGCTTCAGCGGCGGGCTTGGAAGCGCTCCAGGCTTTTTGGGGCAACATGCCTTCGGAAACAGGCAAGGCTTTCCTGATCATCCGGCACGTTGCACCGAAGGGAATGAGCATGCCGGGAGACATCCTGCTGAAGCACACACGGATGAAAATTCTCGATGTGCAGGACGGGATGCGGACTGAGTCCGGTCACATCCACCTCAATCCACCCGGCAATGCTGTTTCGGCTAACCGGTCTTTCTGCCGGCTTATCGGAACATCGCCGGAAGAAACGCTTTGATCGCTTATCTACGACCTGGGAAATGGCCACCGGGATATCCCCGGGTTGCGAAGACTGCCGGAGCACCTTATTCGCGAGTGCAGCCCGTTCGAGGACTTCTTGGTGGGGCACGATTTCCCTTCGATCGGCGCAAGAGAATGCTCTTCAACGCAAGACGGGTGGAGCGGGGGGCGGGTGAATCCGAGCAAATTCTGCTGGCCATCGAAGATATCGCGAAGGATTGGGGGACTGGTGGATCCAATGAATTCAGGAACGGAGGAACCTGCATGACGAGCGGAAAGAAGAAAAAGGACGGAGCGGACGAACTCAGAGGGAAAGCCGAGCAGAAGGCCTCACAGCTTCTTCCTCCCGAGGAGCTTTCCCCCGTGGAGGTGCAGCGGCTTGTGCGTGAACTGAGAGTGCACCAGATCGAAATCGAGATGCAAAACGATGCACTGAGGGAAGCTCAGGCCGAACTCGTGGAATCAAACTGCAGGATCACCGATCTCTACGATTTCGCCCCTGTGGGCTATCTCTCCCTCGATGAGAAGTCCGTTATCCTGGAAGCCAACCTGACCGTCGGAAAACAGTTGGGCATTGGCAGAGGCGTCCTTGTCGGCCGTCCTTTCCCGAATTTTATCGCTCCGGATGAAAGAGCCGGTTTTTGTTCCCATGTTGCCCGAATTTTCCGGGATCGGAGTCAGCAGGCCTTTGAGACAAGACTGATCGCAAAGGAAGAGGGAAACGAGCTCTACGCCCTGCTCGAGTGCATGTTTGTGGAAGACGCCCGTGGCAAGAAACAGTGCAGGATATCGGTAACCGATATTTCAGACCGCAGGAGGGCTGAAGAAGCGGTCAAGGTCTATATGAAAAAACTCGAGCGGAGTAACATCGAGCTGGAGAACTTTGCCTTCGTCGCTTCCCATGACATGCAGGAACCGCTTCGAAAGATCCAAACCTTCGGTTCAATCATCGAGAGACGATATACCGGGGCTTTCCCTCATGAGGCTCAGGATTACCTCGATCGGATGATGAAAGCGGCAAAGCGCATGTCGGATATGATAGAAGGGCTGCTGGAATACTCACGGGTAGGCACCAGGATAAAACCCTTCGAAACCGTTGACTTGACTCCCATGGTCAGAGAAGTGGAAAGAGATCTGGAAATCCTTGTCGGGAAAAGCGGCGCACGCATTGAAGTCGGACGCCTGCCCATCCTCGAGGCTGATCCCGATCAGATGCGCCGGCTCTTTCAGAACATCATCGGCAATGCCCTCAAATTCCGCGAAAAAAAAGAACCCAGGCCGGTTGTAAAGATCCATGCCGAGTCCGCTGGCGATGGGATAGGGCCTGCTTCCGGCGGCAAAGCTCATCGGATCTTTGTTGAAGACAACGGCATAGGTTTTGACGAAAAGGATGCCGACGGCATTTTTGCACTGTTCAATCGTCTGCATGGCAAGGGCGCCTACGAAGGAACGGGCATGGGACTTGCCATCTGCCGCCGAATCGTCGACCGTCACCATGGAACCATTACGGCTACGGGCAAAGCCGGACATGGTGCAACGTTCGTTATCACCCTGCCGGAAAGACAACCTGCGGAAGATTGACGAACGCACCGATCTCGGTAATTTGCACGGGGAAAGCGAATCTCCGACCGCTGCGACGGGATGCCCCGGCAAATCCCATTTCCGCACCGAAGCTCATGGAGCAACCGCTTCGGGCGTTACCATTGCGGCGCTACAGCCGAGGTACGAAACGGGCCTATTGTCCCGGGTCAAGCGATTCATCCATTTTCACAACATTCACCATCCGGCGGAGATGCCGGAGCTGAAACTCCACGATTTCCTCATACACTCCCCTGTGGGGGAGAAGATCAGCGCTTTGGCGCAAAACCAAACTCAAGTTCTTTTCGCGCTGCTGTTTCTTCATCGCCGTGTCATCGGCCGTAAAACGGGGGACCCGGGCAAAATCCACCACGCGCGGGATGCTGTCGTTAGAGCATACAAAAGGGAAAGACATGATGAGCATAATAAAACAAATATCTAGAAATGTCAGGTTCCTTAGGAAGCTTTATGGTTCATCCGGGAAATGAGTACCTGAGTATTTGCAAAAAAGAAATGGACATGGCAGAACCACGTGTTTGTTTGACGCCAATCGAACAACACGGGAGGGTTCCGGACCATGTCCACATCGATACTTTACCACGCTTTTGGGCTCAAAGGTATCCGGTATGAATCGGCACGTTTCTTTGGAGACTGCATCCTGATCAGCGCGCGGACGACTGATCAGAGCGTAAGATGCCCTCAATGTGGCGGAAAGAGGGTTACTTTTAAGGGACAGAAAAGGCGGCTGTTCAGGATGAGCCCCATTGGACGGAAGCGGTGTTTCCTCGATCTCTTGCTCCACCGGCTCAAATGCATGGAATGTGGGAGGCTGTGGTGGCACCATCTTCCCTTTCTGGATGGTAAACATCGCTATGTTCGTTTCTTTGCGCTCACCGTCCTGGATCTTTTGAAATACTGTACCATCCGGGCGACCTCCGAGTACCTTGGGGTGGGATGGGACATGGTTAAAGCCATCCATAAGGAACGGCTTTCCCTTCTTTACCGGAGCATCCCGCTTGGAGAGGTGAGGCATGTCGGAATCGATGAGTTCAGCTTGAGAAAAGGCCAGGAGTACATGACCATCATTACGGACCTGGAGAGTGGAAGAATCCTGCATGCCGTTGAGGGTAGGAGCAAGGAAAATATCCGCCCGTTTCTGGAAAGACTTTCCCACAAAGCAAAAAACCTTGAGGCCATAGCCATGGACATGAGCAGCAGTTACTTCTCCGCTGTCCGGGAGTCTCTGCCCCATGTGGACATTGTCTTTGACCGCTACCATATCATGGCCCTCATGAACCATGCCCTGGATGAAATCAGAAGGAGTCAGCAGAGAGAACTCGACGACCTGGGGCGAAAGACGCTCAAAGGCAACCGGTTCCTGTTGCTCAAAAACTATGATTCCCTTGAACCTGGCAGGAAAGCCAGGCTGGACGCCCTCCTTGAGGCCAATCAACCCCTCTTCATCGCTCATTCCATGAAAGAACAACTGCGGCTCTTCTGGGAGGAAGACGTTCAGACCGCCCAGGGATTCCTTGATGTCTGGCTGAAAGATGCCATGAACTCCGGAATCAGACAGCTTGCCAAAGTGGCCAAAACCCTGGCCGGATACAGGACCGGGCTTCTCAATTATTTCAAACACTTCATCACCAACGGGATCGTAGAGGGGATCAACAACAAAATCAAAACCCTGAAAAGGCAGGCGTACGGTTTTCGAGACATGACGTATTTCAAACTGCGCCTCTACCACCTGCATGCTCAGGGGTACTCATTATCCGGATGAACCAGCTTTATAGGGAAAAGAGCACTATTCGAGCTTTGTTCGAATCCGGGAATTTCACTTTCATAAAATTTTCGCCACCAGGCCATTTCTACTCTCCTATCCCCGATCAGCACAGCATAAACTCTAAATCTGAAACCATTTTTAACAACTCAATAAGAGACATATATTCAATAAATATTAATGAAGATATGCAAATAGAGCTCACAACATGTTTTTCAAAGTTTTATGGTGAGCTACCTTTCGCCGACATAAAAATTGAAAAATTGCGCTATTTCTTTGACAATTCATATTTTAGTTATGGAGATGGAGTAATCCTATACTCTTTTATGAGATATTTCGCCCCAAGGCGAATAATTGAGGTTGGATCTGGTTATTCATCTGCCTTGATGTTGGATATAAATGACTTATTCTTAAATAATGGAGTTGATTTTACATTCGTTGAACCATTCCCGGATCGATTGTTAGGTCTTCTCTCAGAAAGTGACAAAAAGCAAGTTAAAATTGAAGTAAAACCTGTGCAGGAGGTTGAGCTAAACGTTTTTGGCTTGCTCGAACCCAATGATATTTTATTCATCGATTCCAGTCATGTAGCAAAAATCAACAGCGACATTTTATACATCATTTTTCATGTCCTTCCTTGCCTCAAAAAGGGAGTAATAATACATTTTCATGATATCCTCTGGCCATTTGAATATCCAAGTAATTGGCTGGAAGGGGGCCGCGCATGGAATGAAGCTTATTTTTTACGGGCTTTTTTACAATATAATGACGCGTTCGAAATTCTGTATTTCAACTCCTACATGGCTTTACACCACGCAAATATACTGGAAGAAATGATGCCGAATATCTTGAAAGTACCTACTTCAAAGGTGACGCCGGGTAATACAAGCTTGTGGATAAGAAAGGTACTCTAACGGGACGCTCAACCTGGATGCTTTCCCCCGCTGCACTCCGAAGTGGCGGATGAGTGAGGCAGCAGGAGGGCCGTAAAGGCTCATCCGACAAGATGCCTGCGGAGAAAGGTCGAGGAGTGGGATAAGTCCAATTAGGTGTGGCAGTGTAAGTTCCACGGTGGTAAGGTCCTTTTTTCGCAAAGATACAGGGAACCACGCTTTGGCGTGTTCAGACCTCGCTCGGAGGCGATCCGTGTGGTATCCGCCCTGCCGGCGTTCGGGTGTTCGCTATGGGTCAAATGTGTTTGGAAGCACGGTTGCACTGGAGGAGTAATGTCCTGGATCACTGAGAACAGATCGATTGCACGACGTGATTTCATGAAAATGTCGGCGGCCGTTATCGCGGGGTTGACAGTCAAATGGGCCGGAGTGGAAGCGCTCGCGGCGGCTGTCGAGGGAAAAAGTGACCTGCCCGTAGTGGTCATCGGCGCCGGATTGGGAGGGCTCAGCGCAGCCGCTCTTCTGGCCAGGTACGGCTTTCCCGTGACCGTGGTCGAACAGCACGAAAAACCCGGCGGCTATGCCACAACTTTCGAGCGCGCCTCAGGAAAGTTTCTCTTCGATGTTTCTCTCCATGCCACGGGGGGGCGCAAGGACCGCCTTGAAACCCATGCTGGAGGCCGCAGGCATCCAGGACAGGGTCGAGACCGCGCAAATACCCGAGCTCTGCCGCATCATCACTCCTGATCACGATCTGATCTGGCCCAATGACCCTGACGCCGTGATAGGGCAGATGGTTCGGCTCTTTCCCGGTGAAGCGAAAGGCATCCGCGGCTTCTTCGACCAGATGTTCGGTATCCTGGATGAATCCAAGATTCCGTTTGATCACGATTCGGCCAAAGACCGGGCGTCCTTCGCTCTGACCCACAAACGCATGTGGGCGGTTCGGAACAAGACGCTTGCCGACATTTTGAACGACTACGTACATGATCCCGCGGCGAGGGAACTCCTGTCGGTCTATTGCGGCTACTACGGGCTTCCGCCCTCCAGGCTTTCCGGTTTCTATTACAGCATCGCAACGGCAGCCTATCTGCGTTCCGGAGGCCATTACATCAAGCGCCGTTCCCAGGATCTCAGCGATGCCCTGCAGTGGGCCATAGAAACGGCAGGCGGGAAGGTCCTCCTGGATACGGAAGCCGAGGGAATCGAGATGGAGGGCGGCAAGATCACCGGCGTCAGGATTTCGGGAGGGGAAGTACTCAGGGCCAGGGCCGTGGTCTCCAACGCGAGCGTTCCCGCTACCATGAAAATGCTCCCTGCCGGGGCCATGCCGAATGACTTCCTGGAAAAACTGAAGGGCTACCGTCCTTCCATTTCAACATTTGTTGTCTGGCTTGGGCTGAATCGTGACATACGGGACAGGGTCAAAAACTATGAAATTTTCCTTCGCCAGAATTACGACCCCGAGAAGTCTTTTGCGGCGGGGTTGGCTTGTGATCCCGTCCACAGCGCCGTGGGGGTAACCGTTTACGATAATGCGTACGAAGGATATTCCAAACCCGGCACGTCCACGGTATCGGTCCTGATGATGAGCGGCTACGAACCCTGGCGCCGATTCGAGTCCGATTATTTCGCGGGGCGCAAGGATGCCTACCGGGAGGAGAAGGAGCGCGTTGCCGGGATGCTCGTGGAAATAGCCGAGCGGAGGGTAATTCCGGGTTTGAGTTCCATGATCGAAGTCATGGAGGCCGCTACCCCCCTTACCAATCTCCGGTACACCAAGAACCCCGAGGGGGCTATCTACGGTTATGAACAGTCAGTTGAAAATGCATTCATGGCCAGGCTCGCCAACAAATCCCCTCTCAAGGGGCTTTATTTCGCTTCCGCATGGACCAACCCCGGAGGAGGGTTCGAGCCCTGCCTGAAATCAGGCGGCCTGGCATGTGACGCCCTGGTCAGGGATTGGACAGCAAAGGGTTGAGGCATTCCCGGTGGATTCGATTTCCACGCGTTTCCGCCACTTTTTCGGATGCTGATGCGGCTGCGTTTTTGTCCCCGAAGTGTATCCTCGGGGATAGCTTTTCTCACGCAACAGCCGGCGTTTTCCCGTTGCACACAGCCCGGGGCTGTTGTTTAATGCTTGCTTGCGTTCAAGATGATAGTCTTGACATCCCCCAAAAGAGTGGGAGAATGATTCCCGCGCCCCCCTCAGGCGCTCGCGGCTTTGCCGTGGCTCCACACGGAGCCGCGTAGCGGCGTAGGGGTGTGGGGAGCACGGAGCCCCACTTTTTTCGAGAAACATAGTTTGGCGCTTTCTTGAACGCAATTCGGTTTAACGGGCATGGACTGATGTACCTCCGCCTGTCATTATGTCTGCAAGTTCTGCATCGATCGCGGTCGAGCCATGGAAACCGGAGCCGACGCATCCGCCGCTCCGGATCGAAAACCGCAATCCCCTTCCATGAGGTCGGAAAGGGAAAGCGCCGTACGAGGGGAGAATGGGACAGAAACCGCCAGGCACCAGGAAAAGGACAAAGATTTCCGAAAAACAGTCTTTCGCTCTCACATCCGGCATTCTGCAGGCGGCCTCCGAGGGACTTCCAAAAACCGAATTCTATTATCGAGTCCTCAAATTGCTGGTCGGCTATGTGGACTGCGACATGGCATTTATAAAGATTCACGGAGGCACGAGTAATTCATGCGCCGTCGCACTCAGCCGTACGGAGAAGTCTTTTCATTTTACCGTTAAAAACCAGGGAAAGTTCCAGGGCGGGAGGACCGTACCGGACGGACGAGGGGAGGAGGATTCATTCGGTATTCTCCACTCGCCGGAACTTGAGGGAAAGGACCCGGCCCAAGGGACCTTTTCCGAGAATGGCAGCTTTTGGATCAACAACGTAACGGAATACTCCTCTCACGCCGAAGAGAAGGTCATGCGCGCGTTGCTCGGTGAGGCTTGGTCGACGCCGGTTTACGAGTCAATTGCCCTGATTCCCGTTTCGGCCGGGCAGGCAGGCTCGGGGTATCTCCAGTTCGGGTTCAAGCGGCCGGAAGCCTTCAACCCGGCCGAAATAGAAATCCTGGAGTATGCGGCGCAGGCAGTATCCACAGCGTTGATTCACGGGCATGCGACATGGTCCTTGCGGGAGCGTGTCAAGGAACTCTCATGTCTTTACAAAATCGCGAACATCCTCGATACACCCGCCAAACCTCCGGCGGAGTCGCTACGCGAAATAATGAGAATCATTCCACCCGCCTGGCTTCATGCCGACGTTGCGGCCGCCAGGATCACCTTCGACAAACAATCCTGCGCGACTGAAGGCTTCAGGGAAGGAGCGCAGTCGCAATCGGCTCCGATTGTGATCAACGGGCGGCAGCGGGGGCTCGTCGAAGTGATCTACACCGAAACGATGCCCGAACTGGACGAGGGTCCTTTCCTTCATGAGGAAAGAAAGCTCCTCGACACCATCGCTCTTGAGCTGTCGGCACGGATCGCGCGGGGGTTGTACGAGGAACAACAGCGGAAGGTCAAGGAACAGATGAAACATTCCAACCGATTGGCCATGGTGGGACAGTTCGCGTCTGCCGTGGCCCACGAGATCAATGAACCTTTGACCAACATTCTCGGTTTTGCCCAACTGGCTATGAAGTGCCCCGATTTGCCGGGCCAGGCGGCGAGCGATCTTGACAAGATTGTGAGCACTTCGTTGTATGTGCGGGAAATCGTGCAAAAACTGCTCATGTATGGCTGGAAGATGCCACAGCGTGAATCCCTGGTGAGCGTGAACGATATCGCGGAGGAGAGCCTCAGTTTCTTCGAACATCGGTTTGCGAAGGAGGGCATCACTCCCACACTGCTTTTCACGGAAAATACGGGGCAGGTCAGGGCCGATCCCGGCCAACTGCGCCAGGTTATTGCCAACCTGCTCATCAATGCGATACAGGCCATGCCGACGGGCGGGGTTCTCGGCATAGAGACCAGGCGATGCGGGGAACAGATCTCCCTGATCGTCAGGGACACGGGTTGCGGCATGTCCCCGGACATCAAGGACAAGATTTTCATCCCCTTCTTCACCACCAAGAGCGTGCAACAGGGTACGGGGTTGGGGCTCTCTGTGGTTTTGGAGATTGTAACCGGTCTGAAAGGCACGATCTTTGTCGACAGTTCTCCGGGAATCGGAACGTGCGTCGAGGTGCGGCTGCCGGCAGCCCTGCCCGTAAACGGCGGAGAGGAGGAAGGCACCTGCCCATGAAGGAAATGGAAAGAATCCTGGCTGTTGATGATAGTCCGGACACACTCGAGGTGCTCCGTAGGAATCTGACGATCCGGGGATTCGATGTTCTGACCGCCAGAGGGGTTGATGAAGCCGTCCAAACTGCTGAACGCAACCTCGGTCGCTCTGGTCATAACCGATATCAGAATGCCCGGCGCCGACGGTTTTGACCTGATCAGACATGTCCGAGAGAATTTCAAAAGAAGTGAAGTCCTGGCAATCACGGGCTTTCCCACTGTGAAAGGCGCCGTTCGCGCGATTAAGGCAGGCGCCGAAGAATACCTGGCCAAGCCCTTTACGGACGAGGAACTTTTTGAGGCTGTGGACAGGGCGCTCGATAAACTGAGGGTGAGAAAGAAAGCTGAATGGTCGCCCCCAACCTCTGCCGGCTACGGGCTTATCGGCGAGTCCAAGGCCATGGCTGAGGTGTTTGGCGCCATCGCCAAGGCGGCGGCCAACCCGGCTACTGTTCTCATCCAGGGGGAAAGCGGCACGGGCAAGGAAATCATCGCGCGCGCCGTGCACTACAGCAGCAAACGAGCTTCCTTTCCCTTCGTTCCGGTGAACTGCGGCAGTATTCCGGAGCAACTGCTCGAAAGCGAGCTTTTCGGCCATGTCAAGGGGGCCTTCACCGGGGCCGCCAGTGCAAGAGCGGGATTTTTCCAGACAGCGGACAGGGGTACGATCCTCCTGGATGAAATCAGTGAGGCGAGCCTCTCGATGCAGGTCAAATTGCTGAGGGTCCTCCAGGAAAAGGAAATCTGCATGGTGGGGTCGAGCACGCCCCGAAAAGTCGATGTGAGAATCACCGCCGCCACCAACAAGGATTTGTTCGCTCTGATCGGGAAGGGGCTTTTCCGTGAGGACCTCTTCTACCGCCTCAATGTCATCACCATAAAGGCTCCGCCCCTGAGGGAGCGCGGCGATGACATCATTTTGCTGGCCCGGCATTTTCATCAGGAAAAAGTCGGAGGAGTTCGACCGGAAGGCGCCACGCCTCTCAGACGAGGCGTTGCAGATTCTTCGAAGCTATCATTGGCCCGGAAACGTGCGGGAATTGGAGAACGTGGTCCAAAGACTCGTGGCCATGACGGATGGAGATCTCATAGAAGTGCCGGATCTGCCGTCTCTCATGCGGTTTTCGGCCCTGCGTACGGGGGGGCTCAACCTCACGCTGGCCGAAGTGGAGACCGAATATATTCGCAACGTCCTTGCCAGCGTAAAAGGCAATAAGTCCGTGGCTGCAAGGATACTGGGCATCGACCGCAAAACGCTCCGGGAGAAACTTCAAAAAAATGCCCGCGTGAACCCCTCCTTCCAATTTGTGCCACTGGGTAATTTCAACCCAGTGGCACAAAACTCACCAGTTCGATTCGCTTTGAACGGAATTCCCATCATCCTGATAACTATTTGAAGTATAGACTAAAATCCCATTGCTTGTCCTGCGGCCGGGGCTTGCATCATCCCGTCCGGCCGAATCGTCTCATGCCTCCGCGGGGCTCGTCCGTCCGATAAAAGTCCAGGTCATTTTAGCTTTCTCCCAGGGACCGGAGCCGTCCATATTTGCGGTCAAGCCGATATTTTTATTATCCCATGGAAGAGTGCAGGAATGAATCTTTTTCCCACAGGGTATACTACCTAACATACTGGAGTATTAGCAATAAATATGTCGAGCCATGGCGTGGATGGCGCAGCCTTCCACATTTTTCAGAAGCATCGTTTAGTGTCTTCTTGAACGCGGCACAGCCCCGGTCACCAAGGTTTCGTTCGAGTCTCCACCCGGTTTTCCAAGGAGGCTGCGCGACGGCCGCGCCCTCCCGTGGCATCCCTTTTGCTCAAGAGAGGTGTGAAAGCATCGGCGGACAGGCCGCCATCAGAGAAAAAACCATTGGAGAAAGGCATAGCAGACATGGGAAAGACATCTTTTGCAGGAAATATCGAGTGCGCATCATCCAACTGTCCCAACCACGAACCCCCGGAAGTCTTCAGGGAATCAAAGCCGGTGACGCCGCCGTCTCACGGCCTGTGTTCGACGTGCAATCGTGCCCCCGAATGTTCGTACATCGCCGGCCAGGATCGGCCGGTTCTGCATTGTGAGGAATTCGACGGTTCCGGGCCTGTGCCCCCCCGTCGCCCGGCGCCGAAATTCACGGAGAGTTCCGAAGATCTTCAGAGCACGCTGATGGGCCTGTGCCGCAACTGCGCACAGGTTGAGTCATGCCGCTTCCCGAAGCCGGAAGGCGGGGTCTGGTTTTGCGAAGAGTATGAGTAGAACTCGGAGCGTGTCCAGGAAAGTTCCCTGTATTGTCCCTCTCCCCGCTTCAACCCGGTCCCGGCATAGCTCGGCCGGGGCATGCGGGGACGGGGTTGCAGGGGGCGGGGGTCCGGAAAGTCCTTGAAAAATCCGGATTCCCTCCTTTGCGGGGGAATAGCGCCTGAACCAGGATTTGTGCCCCCTGGTTTCGCGGGAGATTTGACCACGAACAGCACCCTCCATGGGTTTCGAGCCCAGGGCATGCTCGTCCCGCTTCACGTCATGTTGCATGCTCCCGCGATACGGAATGGGGAAAGAGGCGGTGGGTAGTTCCACGGTCGCCGCGTTCTGTACGGCGACCACCGGTTTGTCCGGAATTGCCGCCGGTTTTCGGGTTCCAAAATGAGACTTAAGTACATCCGCCACGCAGGACTCCGAGGAGATCGCTCACGTGGCTCAAGTGACATTTCGAGGGGAAGAATTCATCATGCGCCAAACAGCAGTTCGCGACCAATTGGAAGGGGAGTTCCAGTCCCGGATATACTCTGAGGATGCGTGTTACAGGGAAGCTGTCCATCTGCTGGAAAGCCGTTCCACGCAGGCGGGCGGGAACCTCGACTGGCTCTACGAAAATATGCCGGGCTACTTTTTCATCACTATGAAAAATGACGTCGAAGCACTGACGAACCTGCTCCTGGGACTTCAGACCCTGCGGAGCGAGCGAAAAATAGTTCTTCTGGATCAGCCCGGAAAACTCATCGTAGCCCGCCTGGACGTGCCCGGGTCCCTCTATGATACGCTGACGGCCCTCAACGGCCGGGACATCTCCTACGCCGAGATCACGCATTCGTGGAGACCGGTTGCCGGGACGGAACGGAACCTGGAGGTTCTGCGGTTCGAGTTCGACCGCAAGAGTTCCGAAGACCTTACCCGGCCCCGTGCGATCAGAGTTCCAGCGGAAACGAGGAAAGCCGTTCGTGAAAGCCTGAGGGGCCTTTATCCGGCTTTCAACTTCAGGGAATTCAACAAGGACCTCGATCTCTTCTGGCGAAACAGCGAGGATTATGTCAGGTGGTCGCCTCCCGAACGAATCGCCAGGATACTGTGGCTTTACCAGCAGGGACTTCGCCACGAAGGGTTGTTCCTGGATGTGGAGGCGACCGGGCAGAGCGGGCACAGGAAAGAGTACAGGATCCTTTTTTCGGTGGAGAATCCACCTCGTCAAGGGTTTCTCACCCAGGTCATGGAAGTGTTCAAGAGACTTGGAATCGGTGTGCGACGCTCCTACAGTCTCAACATCAGCGGTGAACCGCATTCGTATTTTCTCGGAAACTTCTATGTCGCCAGGGCCGATGGCCTGCCGGTTACAAGAGAATCGAACATCTTCGGGGAACTCAAAAGAGAACTCTACAACACCCAGATCCTCGCAACGGAAAATGCCGCATACACCGCCTTCGTCAACAACGGCCTCATGAGCGGGGAGGACGCTTCGCTGGTAAACGCCTTCATCGCCTTCTGCCAGACCACCCTCGGCCACTGTGAGCCCGATCGTTTCAGTACGGACGTCGTGAAGGACGCCTTCTTCTCCCATCCCCACATCGTCATGAAGCTCATGGATACATTCAGAAAGCGTTTCGATCCGGAACTGGCGGAGCGGGAGAAGGCGTATGGAGAAGCCATGGAAGATGCGAAGGCGGCTGTCGAAAGCTACAATACG
The DNA here is from genome assembly GCA_963663685.2 of uncultured Syntrophobacter sp. Lineage (GTDB taxonomy): Bacteria > Desulfobacterota > Syntrophobacteria > Syntrophobacterales > Syntrophobacteraceae > Syntrophobacter. The sequence continues at coordinate 38,565 of CAXXDT010000007.1, forward strand.
GGGCACAAGCACCTCGATGAGGTTCGACGGATGGTTTACGAGACCTGCTTTCTTTTCATAACCCACACTCTCAAGACCAACTTCTTCGTTCTCGAGAAACACGCGCTCGCCTTCAGACTGGCCCCGTCGTACCTGTCGGAACTGGGGCCGGAGTTTACCAAAGACCTTCCGGACCGCCCACCGTTCAGGGTGACCTTTTTCTTCGGCCGCCGAGGCTTCGGATACCACGTCGGATTCTCGGACATTGCAAGGGGCGGATGGCGAACGATCGTCTGCGGGACCCCCGACGAACTGACGACCAATTCAAACAATCTCTTCCGCGAGGTCTTTGTTCTGGCCCATACGCAGCATTTGAAAAACAAGGATATCTACGAAGGCGGGTCAAAGCTCGCGGTGATCCTGGATGCCAGGGGATTGGAAACCCGGCAGGCAGTGATGCAACAGATGCACAAGCTGCAATACGCAATCACCAACGCATTTCTGGATATCTTCATAACGGAGGACGGCAAGGCCAAGGACCCGCGGGTGGTGGACTATTACGGGGATGATGAGCCCATCGAACTGGGGCCCGACGAGAACATGAGCGACGCTATGATCGAGATCGTTGCCCGGCAGGCGATGAAGCGGGGGTATGTCCTGGGAGCCGGGATCATGTCGAGCAAGAATGCGGGGATCAACCACAAGCACTACGGGGTAACCTCGAGGGGGGTGATCAGGGCCGCCGCGATCGCCATGAGAGAGATCGGCATAGACATGGCTCGCGACCCGTTCAGTCTGAAAATCACCGGAGGCCCCAACGGCGACGTTGCGGGGAACTCGATCCGGCTGCTTCTCGAAAGATGCCCGAAGGCTCGGATCGTCTCCATAACCGATATTTCAGGGGCCCTGTACGATCCGCAGGGAGCCGATCCCGAGGGGCTCGGGCGTATCGTTCTTCAAACCGACGTCTGCGATTTCAACCCGGAATTGCTCCATCCGGGCGGCTTTATCCTCTTCAGCCGGCATACCGTCCAGGAATCCCTCAAGCAGCTTTACAGAAAACTCGTGCGCACGGATTCCGACCTGGTGGAAACGTGGGTCACGACCGATGAATATCAAAATGAGCTGGCCAACCTCATCTTCTCCGAGCCGGTTGACCTCTTTCTGCCCTGCGGGGGGCGTCCCGAAACGATTGACGAAAACAACTGTCCGAGATTTTTCCGCAACGGAGGCAGTCCGTCGGCAAGGATCATCGTCGAAGGCGCAAATTCCTTCATCACCCCGGGGGCCAGGATCGCTCTGCAGAAAGGCGGCATCGTCATTCTCCGCGACGCATCGGCCAACAAGTGCGGCGTCATTACCTCCTCCTATGAGATCATTGCCAATGTGCTCATGACCGAAGGGGAGTTCCTGAAAAACAAGGACGCCTATGTGGATGATGTCCTTCGGATACTCGACCGCAAGGCGGATGAAGAGGCGAACCTCATCTTCGAAAGATACCGCGCGTCCAGGGGAAGGCAGCTCTACACCGACATCAGCGCGGCCATCAGCGAGGAAATCAACGGGCACTACGAGCGGCTGTTCGAATTTTTCCAAAGCAGGAGCAGCCTGGTGGAGCAGCCGCTTTTCTTCAAGGTCCTTCTTCACCACCTGCCCGCCCTGATTCAGGACAACCCGAAGTACAGGGCAAGAGTGAAGAAAATTCCGATGAAGATGAAATGTGCCATCCTGGCTTCGGAAATCGCTTCCTCCATTGTCTACCATGGCGGCTGGGACGATGATTTTGGAGGAAAGCTCCGCAGGTACCTGGATGCACATTTCAATTGAGAGCGGGATGGGCCATTGATCTTGCGGGCCCGCGGAGCATTATTGAGGTATTCGGCCAGTTCCAGTGGACTTAACTTGCCGTTAACGAGCTTTTCCCGGGTGGTCATGTGGGTGCCCTTTTCTTGGGTTGTCTGGCGACAATCTCCAAGAGGGTGCCTGACCACCCTTTTTTATGCAAAGTGTCAACTCAAGTCCGTCTTCGGACAAGTAATCCGGTCTTCGATTTCCACCGCCAACGTGGAATTTAACCCAACTGACGGACAATGTGTTTCAATCCCGCAGTAATCCGGTCTCCGATTTCCACCTGTGAATTTGCGCACCGAAATAACTTTCCAGCTTCTTGTTTCAATCCCGCAGTAATCCGGTCTCCGATTTCCACCTCCACAGTGGTGCCGATTTTCATTGGAAAAACGCCGCTGTTTCAATCCCGCAGTAATCCGGTCTCCGATTTCCACTTGATCGGTTTTGTGTCAGATACGATTTGCATGTCTGTTTCAATCCCGCAGTAATCCGGTCTCCGATTTCCACCCTGGGCTCTAATTCGGCTTAGTTTTCAATGCGTTAAATACCCCAATTCGAGCACCCCCTTTTTTGCTCATGTCAAAAGCCTCTTTCGAGGTCCAATTTTCATCACCTGGCCGTGATCGAATTTCGGTTTATTACGTAAAAACAGCCTGTTGAGTCAACTCAAAAATCATGCGAGGATCCCCCCCCTTTTTGACCGTTTTGGAGATCCTCGAATTTTGCACCCGCAAACCGTTGCGGCATAAGGATCTAAGAATTGAACACATATGGCATGTATTCCGCTCTGTTTAATACGGCGCGCTCCAAGCCCAGGACCTTTGCCTTCACAACTTCCCGAAAACACGTTTGATTCCCGGTTGGAGAGTCGAGAAAACGCGCCGTCATGAACTTCTCATAATTTGAAAGGAAGGTCTTCCTGGCAGCATCATCCATTCTCGCACCTTTCTTGCCTTCGACTTCGGAAAACTGAAGCGATTTGATCGCCCCCTTGTTAACGAGGTAGAGAACGAGCCGATCGATCACGGGACTTCGCAGGTCCTCCATCATGTCGGTGGAGAGCGATGCCCGTCCATATTTGGTGCTATGCAGAAAACCGAGGAAAATGTCGAATCCGCAGGCTTCGAGAAGGCCGCCGAATTCGTTGAATAGAAGCATATATCCAAAACTAAGGAGGGCGTTGACGGGGTCAGGCGCCGGGTAGTACTCTCTTTTGGAAAATTCGAAACCGCCGGCCAGCAATTTGCCATATGCCTCGAAGTAGGTTTTTGAGGCAATGCCTTCCACTCCCATCAGCCCATCGATGTTGTCCGGCTGCTCAGTCCTTTCTACGAGGTTTTTCAGGGCATCCAGGGATTTCTTCAGATCCACTTCCGATCTGTTCCTCTGATAACGCACCAGGAGGCTTCTCTGGTTCTTGATTTTTGCCTTGACGATGGTCCGGCTTATTGAAACCCTGAACGCACTGTCGCGGTATCGATCATGCTGGGCCATCCTCAAATAGATGTTCTTGGAAGTCTCCGGAACGACGCGAAATTTGAACCTTCCGGTGGAGGACAGGAAAGCCACCTCGATGCCCCTGCCCGCAAGATACCTCATCAGCTCCGTGCTCAGTTGATTGTTGCCGAATATCACGATCCTTTTTAAGTCAAGAATTGGAATTTCCTCGACGATCTTCCCATCTTTCTTCAAGACGATCCGGTTCGATTTTCTCTTGAGCAAAAGGCCGTTGTCGACGAGATAGATGGTTTCCATGGCAACTTGGCCTCTAATCTGCGGTCGTTAAGACCCAGTTCGAAATCCCTCCGCTTTCGCGGACCCTGCGGATTGTGCCCATGCGAGTTTCCAGGGTGTCGGAGGCCAGGCTGTCGAAGAGGCAATTCAGTTTCAGTCTGACGCTTTCCAACTCATCTCGGGTCTTTTTCTCCATTTGCCTGAGCTTCAGGTATTCGAAGGTCAATTCCCATGCGTCCATGTCCGTCGCCTCCGTGCTGCGATTCAAGTTTTCCGGGAGGCTGGTTTCGGGTTCGCCCGATACATCGTTTTCCGGATCGTTACGGCTGGAGGGCACAATCAGGGGTAAGCCTTCGGGGGGCTCCGATACCTCGGGGATACTCTCCTGATGGAACTCCTCGTTGCCGTTCGAGGCAGACGGTCGTTCTTCATCGTCCCACTCCCGATATCCCCCGCCTTCCACTTTTCTCCCGGACGGATCATCAGCGGGTGCGGGTACGGCAGGCAACGTCGGTTCCCGGGCCACATTTTCCGCCTCGTCCTCGTCTTTTACCGGATGAATCTCCTCGGTGAAGAGCTGTTCAAAATCAAGCGTCGGTGCCGGCTGCTTCGCAGCTTCCTCCGCAGGCGGTGTGTGCATTTCCGTGCCGCGTTTATCCCCGTCGACGGATTTGAAAAAAGGAGGCCATTCCCATGTGGCAGGTAGATTCCCCTATTCGGTTTTCACAGAGCATGGCTCCCTGAAGCGGGAACGCCGGTGCGGCGGTCTATCGGACTGGGACGGGAATAAGGGACATATAGTACTTCCCCAGTCCGAAAGAAGCATCCTTCCCTACATTGAGGAACTCTCCCATTTTGAGATAAGGCAGGAACGGGGCCATATCGCCGGAAAACGTAATCTCGCCGACATACCCGTCGAGGTTCATATAGCTCTCCTGCCTGGTGGAGTACCTCTCCACCCGGTACCACCTGAGGGTCGAACTTTTGACCTGCACCGATGCGGCGAGAGAAAGAAGCCGTTTGTAATCGATAGCGGTTGTCAAGCGACTGTGTACGGAAAGAAGAGTGAACCGGCGGAAAATGTTCCGCATGAAGATTTCGAAGGTCAGCGGCTGCCCGAGCTTCCCGTCATACTTATAGCGGAAGGGGGTGATAAAATGGATCTTGACCTCCCGGATCTTCCCTTGGGTAGGGGCCGATTCCTCCACCCAGCGGTGGACGATTTCCAGGTCGATGATTTCCCCTGGTCCGACTATCTGCCCGGATTTGGCATCGAATATTACCGACTCGTTACCGCCGTTCGAAGGGAATCCATTCACGATAGACTCCAGCAGGATGCGGCTCCTGCCTTTGCCGATTCCACTGACCCCGGCGATCGAGAGGGCGCAGGCCATGAACGGAAAGCAGGCAATGGCCCTGCCCACCAGGATGAAGTCCACGGTAAAGAGACTTCCGGGAAGCTGTTCCACGCCGCCGGCAGGTGGATTCAGTATAAAGGGCTGCGGGTAAGTCTCCCTCCTCATCCTTGGGCCAAGCGCCGCATGGAACGGCTCAATCAGCGGATGGTCCCAAGGGGATTCGAAAAGATATGCATAAAGGTCACCGTATCGGCATTCCGAACGGATGGAACACCCGGGACAGTCTTTTGTCGAGCCATAGCGGACCTGTCTGAGCGCATAGCCAAGAGCCCCACGGAGGGCTGCTCCGGTAAAGGTGGGAAGCTGCAGCGGCTCCCGGATACGATAGCGGGCCCTGAGTCGCGTTAGACTGAGGTTCTCGAGCATAATGAGTCCTGGTTGGACTTCCACTTGTATTCCCGGCAAATTTCAGCGGACTGTCCCCCGGCTTCCATCTCATTTAGGGACACTTCCAGTCTGCTCTTCCTTAAACCGGCTTCTCCATATTTTCGTCCTTCACGGATGGGCTCAGTTTCCCTTGGAGAACTCCACGCTGCATCTGCACGGTTTCAAGTGGAGAAATTGATGACGGCAGAGGTAAAACAGGGCGATTTTTGAATTCATTTTGTCCGGAAATAGTCATGTATCGCGTTGTTCCGTTTAATTCGAGATTCTTCCCGATCTCCAAATGCAGCATCACAAACAGTTCCCACAGTCGATCTGTTTCCCAGAGGCTTTTTCCCGAATTATCGCCGAGTAGCTGCAGCACATACTCTTCGAACTTGACTGTGATTTTCCGAATCGTCTCTTCATTGACCGGCGCAATGTCGTTGTTCCATTCCGCAAAAAGATCGTGGTACCGCAGATAACGGTCGGAAATATAGAGCTTCGGTGTCACACGTATCGAGCCGAGGCCGAGTGGTTTCCCCATGCCGAGTTTGTGGCCGCAGCCCACGGGCAGGTCGAGTGCAAATAGCAGAGCGCCGAGTTCTTTATCAGAGAGATTTTCGAATCGAATCTTGCCGTGAAATGTTGTGCTCTTATTTACAGGTTTGATTTTGGTGTATTGCTTATGGCTTTTGTCGATCTTGTTTTGGTTTTTTTCCTGCCAGCGGTCGGTGTCGGGGGATTTGTGCCAGTAGAGCTTGTAACCACGGAGTGTAACGGCAGCGCTGTCGTAATGGTTGAGCTCCTTGATCTGGTCCGTTTTCTGCACCAGGTAATGCTGGAAGGTGGTAGGTTTGGGCGTAGAGAGGATTTGTGGGGTCTTCTCAGTTTTGGATTCCGGATGGCTGTGTGGGTCATCCAGGAATGCATCCTCAAAAAAGACCCGTCCACCAAAGATTTTTTCGTTACCAAAAATGGCATCTGTGAAATCGACCTTGGCTTTGTCCTTCAGTTGTTCGGGAAGATGATCACCTATAGTTCTTTCATATGCCAGACGGAACATAGCCGTATGCCCAAACGAAACTCGCTCTCGTTTGTTAGCATCTACCCACTGCACGTAAAAGCAAGGGAGCTTAAGAGTTTTATTGTTCTCCAATTCCTCAATGAGATTGACAGCGTTACGATTTCGATCGAAGTAATAATTCCGAATATCACTTTGATCATCGGTGTCATTCTTTTCATCAATACAGATCATTTTAGCATTGTAATCAGGTGGATTAATCTCCCAATCGTGTTTCTTGTTTGCCATATCGCCAGAGATAACTATGAAGTTTTCTTTATACTCAAAGAATTTGTAATTTTTGAAAGGGAAGGTATTGTCAGAGGTCATCCGCCGCTTTGTTTCTTCTTTCTTAATTCGATCGAATTGTTTGCCACCAATAAATTGCGCCGGAATGATTGCATATCTGCTGCGTTCTCTAACCAAATAACCGGCATTCATTTTGTATGTTGTAGGTTTATTTCTAGCCTCAGATGATGACATTCGCAACATATAATCAGAACGCAAACTGCTGTCCTTTGCGAATTCGCGATAGTAAAGCCGCCGGTCTTCGAAAAAATGGAATCTGCCGAAGCTGACGATTTCCAGCATGTTTCGCACCATGCCGCGCAGCGAACTGCCTGGGATGCGGATTTTCCCGGCAGGTGCGCAGAAGTCATGCTTCTCTTTGGTCTCCATGCCGTCTTCGACTTCTTTCTTCGTCAGCGTACCGCGGATATACAACGGAGTGAGCGCTTCGATCCCGACATCGATCCAGCCGGTATATCCTTTTGTGCCATTCCTTTGCGTATAATACTCGTTCTTCTCGAACAGAGGCGTCGGGGCCTCCACCACTTCGCGATTGAGCGGAACGAAATTGTAGGGCGCATAGGCCGGATTGCTTACATGGTCGATATGATCGAATTGCCAATCACGAGGAGACGAATCACGTTTGTCTGGCCCAGGTGTAAGATGGGCCGGTGGTTGTGCCGGTTGAGCGGAAAAGAGGACGTCGTCACCCCGTTTGATGTGGACGATTTGGCCGTTCTGCCTTTCAACCTCGACCTCCGAGCCGTTCAGTGCCGTATCGTGCGGGTTCCATTGGCGCACGGACATTTTCTTGCCGTTTGCGAATTCTACCTTGGCGATAATTTTTTTCTTTTTGGTTTCCTGGACGAAGAGCTTTGCTTTTTCCATGCCGGTTCCCTTTATGATAATTCGTTTTGGCCATTGGTGAAGGCAACGAAGCGGCAATCAAAATAGGTGGCCTGGTGGACGGCGTTGTACCTGATGTAGTTGTGGGTCTTGATGAAAACACGCTCTTTGAGGACGCCTTTTTCATCTTCATCGAATTGGACGTCTGCCAACGGCAACAGCAGTTTCGTGCCACGGTCTTCTCTTATTCTCGCGTATCGTGATGACAATCGCTCGCCCTTGGTGCCAAAGAGCAGTTGATGCGCAACAATAGCTTCGGCGTTTTCTCCTTCCCCATCTCTTCGCAGTCTAGCTTTCCATTTCCCGTTTGTCCGCCAGACGTGGAGCTCCTGCCGAGGATCGAAAACGCGCAGTCTCTGGAGATACTTGAGATCGAGATTCCCGGCGTCATAGAATTCAAAGCCTTTTCCGTTCCACAAGCCGATCATGACGCTATGATCGAGCCAGGCGACGACGAACGCCTGGTTCGTAAAGTTCTCCGTCAATATTGTGTGCAGCCTTGGTTGATCGATAAGGCAAAGCGGTTCCGCTTTCGATTTAAGCGAGACCAACTCCAGACCATTGGCTTTTAGCTCACATTTTTCGTCCATCAGTTTTGCTCCCTATGCAAAGCCGACACAAAACCCTGCAATGTCGCCTTTTGATTTTCACTCAATGCGGAAAGCGCTTTCTCGAGAACGATTGTTTTGCCGTTCCAGGCAATCTCCGCCCGTTCGCCCTGGAATATGCCACGGCCGATGTTCTTTTCGCCACCGACTGCAAGGTCGCCGCTCCACAAATCCTTCAAAACCAGCAGTAGCAGACCGGCTTCGGAATCTTTGAAGTCGTCGATCTCCATGCATAAAGTCATGGCCTTGTCATTCCGCGGTGCGAAGATCGGCATACTGTCGAACAAACCTCCTTCGATCACTCCTCCGGTAAAGCGGTCGATGCGAATGCGCGTCTGCGATTCCGCCGGAAAGTCGTCAGGCGACAAAGTGATTTCTTCGATGCGCATGCGGCCTTTCTTCGAGCCCTTGGAGCGGTTTTTGTCGTCGACTTGGCCGAAGAGATCATTAATGAGTCGATCAGCATTCTCCAACCGAAGGGTATTGACGATACGCTCCGCCCGCCCCCGAATAGCACCCTTCAGCGAGGTGCCCGGGATTACCCAGTCCCCGCGGGATTGGAGCTGAGTTGTGTCCGGCATCCTGGCATCGCGGGCATACGAACGCACGATCAGTGAGTTTCTTAGCCTGAGTTGCGCGGTGATGCGGAAGCATGCTTTTCTCATATTGAATGGTTCGCCAAGGGCCGTCGTCGGAATGCTGTTCTGTTCCGAAAAGTTTTGCCTCAACCAGTTCAAGACATCCTTCTGGGGTGATCCGTGTGTTTTCTGTGATCCATTTGCATAACAGGAGAAATCGAACCAATAGAGTTCTGCGGTCTTTTCGGCCCAACCGATCCGCCCAAAACCGCTGTTTGTTTTTGCGCCTATTCGTACCTGCTTGTTTGCCAGAAGATGGTCAATCGTTCTGACGGTTCGCTTGACAAACGATTCATCGTCTTGTCCGTACGTGAATTCCAGATTGAGAAGGAAGCGCGCGCCGCGTTCCAGCAATTCGAAATCGAATTTGCCCCCGGAGTCAACGATGCCCCTTTTGTTGTCGAGGCGAATCCCGTCGCGGATTATGACTTCCGGCACAGTATTTTCAACAAGCGTAAGATCGGAACAGCACAACTTGCTCTGCCTTCCGCCGTCGTTTTCCGCATAACCCCAGAAGTCCTTGAAGTGCTGCGGCTGGTCAATTTCCGCCGTGGTATATTTCCGAAAAGCGTGACGCAGCATTCCAACGAATCCGGCTGAAGGAATGAAGGCATTCCCATCGCCGTCGCGGACGATGTCCATATCGCTGTGATCGGCCCGGCCGTTGCCGACATGCATCGGGGAACAGCACTCGATTTGCCCTCGCAGTATGATCTTGCCCTTACCCTCGTTATCGCTTGACATCGGGCATCTCCTACGCGGCACTGTCGCTGGCGATCTTTCGCTTGCGCATTTCCGCAAAGAATGTTGTGTAAAAAATGCGGTTCAGCTCGCGGACAAATCCGCTCGCATCTTCCGGCTTGAAATCGATTTCATCGCACAGACGTTTGATATCGTTGTTCCAGGGTTTCCTGGAAAAAGCTTCCCAATCAAACGGGTTATGGCAAAATTCAACGTGTCTGAGTACCTCTTCCCGATATTTTTTCAAGTCATCCGACTTTTTCTTTATGGCATGGGCTAAGTTGTCAAAAAGCGTGAATTCCTTCCCTTGCCCCAGCTTTTCCATGGCGGCTATCCATTCCGGCTCAAGTCCGGTATTTGCGAGGCCCGTTAGAGAACTTTGACCCAGGCGAAACGAGGCCAGGTATTCAAGCAAACTGGAATCTGAGCTTATGCATCGCCGGAGCTGTCTTAGGGCAATATCGCGCAGGTTGTTCAGCTCGGCAACGAAATCTCGGCGCTCATGTGCGCTTTCCGCAAGCGCCTGCAGTCTGCCGATCAATGCGTTCGAAGGCAGATAGTTGAAATTTCCCTGTTGGTTGATCGCGTCGAGCGCCACACGCTCGCGAATGATTCTTTGCACAATCGCCGTTATGATTCTTCTGACCTCTTCAGGCACATCGCCTGGCGGCTTCCGTGTCTTTCGCCCGGCTTCATCTTCATCTTCGTTGCGGAGACTCAGATCGTCGTATTTGGGTATTTGCAGGGCAAATACACATCTGCCAAAACCCTCATGAGTTCGTTCGCCGATGCCGGTCTGCTGGATTGCAGCCAGCCGGCTGACTTCCTCTCGAGCCATTTCCAACAGGAAAGTCGATCCGGCAGAAAAACAGGTTTCCGAAGGTTTTTTCAGCCGCCAGATACTGACGAAATGCTCCACTTCGTTTTTCCTGATAAAAGCTTTCTTGATTCGCACTTCACCTAGATACCGCTGCAGCGCCTTTTGCAGATCTTCGGCATCGGTTGTCGGAAAGCCGCATTCATTGTACAAGATGAGATCGGAGACCAAGGTCATTGAAATGGATTGCGCCGGTTCTTCTTCTCCTGTTTCTTTTTTTTCTTGGGTGGGCCAGACTACTTGGCTTTGCAGGCACACGGGGGCTTTGTCGACAAACTCAAATTTGATTGCTCCATACTGTGCATTCTTTGATCGGCCGATGAAAACGGGCCATTCATCGCTGCAAATGTTAAGGAGGCTTTGGAGGTCGTCCTGCGTGCCGCAAATGGTTCCTCCGAAAATCTGGCCGGCGGCGATCGCTTCATAATTGAAAATTTTGCCTTCTTCCGAAGTCCCCGTTGTTCGATTCCGCTGATGATGGAAATTGATCGTCGTTTCGACCGTCTTCCTGTACAAAGAACCATTCTGTAAATAACAGAAGTCTCCTACCCGCTCTTTTCGATTGTCTGGCTGTTGATCGTGAAACAAAAGATCGTAAACCCCTGTATCGTACTTCTCTTTTTCGATGGACAGCGGGGTGGGGAAATGGGAGTGTTCCCCATATTCGTCTTGCGAGAGAACGTACGCATTGCCGATCTTCAACTCGCCGAGCAGAAACCATTTGTAGAATTCGTCATATTCGTGGGCCGGTCGGCCGGCGTGCCGTTCACTGATGAAGTGCCTGGCCAGCACGCCGAGCACTGTGCTTCCCGGAATGTATTCCTGTGTGGCGACCATGTTCGCGTCACCCGAAATCTTCGAGATCACCACCGGGGATCGGGTCTCAATTCTATATTTCAGGCTGTGCATAATTCCCCCAGATGTTTGTCGGCTGATTGTATTTGGCCACTTTCGTTTCGCAGGATACAGCGCACTTCGCCAAGGCCGCGATTGCGTTTGGTTCCAAAACGTCTGAAATTGCAGCAGGCAAGCAGGCAGAGTGTTCAATATCCGATCATCAGAGGCTTCGATGTGAACCTCGCCGTGGAATACCAGCCCCTTCCGCAACACCCGAATAGTACGTAAAGAATGGTCTGACGCCACGCCGGCGTCATTGATCTTGGTTTGTTGGCGGATTTCGGTAAAGGTGTCGAGAATGCGGTCGAAAGTGATGCAATCCCGGTATTTGTCCGATCTTGTAAAATAGAGCAACCAATTATGGGTTCGCTCGTGATTTTCGAGATACAGATTGGAGAAATACACCGGCCCAGAATGCTCCGCACCCATCTCGCCGAAAGTTTCTTTTATCTGCAGTGCATCTTTTGTGATCCCGGCGAGGTCGAACATGTCGCAAACTTCCGCAGCCGCATCGCGCAGGCAGCCTTTAACGCGCTTTGCAGGGATGTATGGCAGGCCAATTTCATCGAACACTACATCCGTGTCGATGTCGGCTCCGAAGCCGAGGCCGCAACCGGCGAGTGCGGATGATTTCAATTCGAGTTCGAGATCGTATGCAGTCATGCCTTTTCTCCATCTTCCATGAGATCGAGCGGGTAGAAACGCGAGATTTCCATCATGTCGAAATACGGCGTTTTATTGTTTTCGACCAGAGTCTTATGGTATTGCCGGCCTTCGATTTCCGGCAGCTTGAGGCCCCGGTATTCAAGCGCCTGAACATATTCGCACCTGGCATGTTCCGGCAGCCTGAGCACTTCGCGCAGTTCGTGACGCTTATTCTTTGGCAGGCCGCTTTTGTCTCTATTGAGTTGTCGTACTCTCTCCAGAAACATGTCGAGATTGTATTCATCGAAAACCGGTTTAGTGACAATTTTGAAAGGCCGGAAAAGTAGATCCACTTCAGCTTTTTTGCCTTCTTCCGAGTCGTCACGGCCATAGTAGCGCTTGCGTATTTCTTCGAGCGAACCGGCGACGCCGCTGAGGGAAACATGAAAATCCAGGACAGAGGCAACACTCCATTCAGCGTCCTTTTTCCTCTTCCTTTTGGCACTTGTGCAAAGCTCTTCCGCCAGCCGGTAGCCGCGGTTAAAACGGGTACTTGGTTTTGATAATGGCCACCCCGGCGCAGGAAGTCAGACCTTTGCCTTCGATTTGAGCTTCTTCGAATTTCTTCATGAAGATTTCAGCGAAATAAATCCCCAGTTTGCCATCACAGACGAAAGTGACGTCATCGCCACCGATGATGATGGGGCGGATCGGTAATGTTCTTTTCTCTTGGTCAGTCGCAATGGGGTCATACCCGAGCGACTGCATGATGCATTCATATTTGTTTCCGCTACATACAGTTATAATACATTCTTTGAATGCAGCCGTGGTTGCTTCCTGAATCGTCACCGAGAGCTTTCGAACCGCTCTAAGGTTTGGCGCATGTTTGAAATGCTCGCCGATATCATTGCCGTCGATGTGCACGATGGCGATGTGGCTGTCTTCGCCCCGTATGTTGCCGAGGTCCTCCAGTTCGTTCGAAAAACAATAGGTTTCATCGAGAATGCCCTGCTTTCGATATTCTCGCTCAGACTCCTTTTTCGATTCAGTCGCGGCCTCGATTCGAGCATTGACGCCGGCAGAAACATAATCTTTGACGATTTTGTTGTGAAGTTCCGATGTGGCGGCGCTACGCGGGCATTCCGATGTGATGCCATGCTTTGCAAGCGAAGTGATCGGGCTGTATCGGGCTTTGTTGATTTCCAGTTGCTTGAAAAGTTTTTGCCGCTCCACTTGGAATTCTGATGGGTCTCGCGAAAATGGACCGTGCGCAATTGCCGTCGTCAGGCCCGGCGCCCGGACGAGAAGGATCTTTGTCCATTCTTCGATGAATTGCAGAGCAGTGCGCTCGTCTCGAAAGAAAAGCAGTGCGTTACCGCCGCCGATGTAGCCGATTTCCACCGGTTTCAAACCATCAGGCCTGTCGGCATCGGATTGCTTCCAGTCATCGAGATGCTCCAACTCTTCTTTGAAGGGCCTGCCGGTTATCCGGCACAAAGCGCAGGCAAGATGGCTGCGATAAATCTCACTCACCAAATGAGACGCACCGACATTCTCTCTGAGCTTGTTGCTTTTGAAAATATATTCCTGGATAGCAATGGCATCGAGCAATACAGCGTGACAATCACTCATTGGGAACTCCCACAGGAAATTAGTCAAGCACCAATTCTTCTATTTTGGGCAGATAAATGTCTTCCGAGCGTAAATCGTCAACGCCGAGCACCAAGATATTTTCTTTAGTGCTCCCAGTCTCATGAGTCAGTTCATCCTGCAGGTTGTCAGTTGTACTATGGTCAGCCCTCGTGATAAGGATTGACCGGGCCTCGTCACCGCCAATCTGCCGGGTTCTCTGGATAATCTCAAATCCCTTGATTTTGCACAGGTCTTTGTCTGAGCTACAAGTACACGAAATTCCAGTAAGATGGTAGCCATTGATCACTATTACGTCGAGTTGAAATTTCGTTTTCCAATTCGGTTTATCGATCAACCAATCGTGGAAAATGCATTTCTTATTTCTGATTTTGCCTGATAACCGCTCATTAAGTTTATGATGAATATAGACTTCCAAATTCACCCCATCCTTTGACTTCATTGTCGGGATTTTTGCCGTGTCTATGAAGTCATTGTATGTCTGTTGTGCGGTATCAAAATCGATATTTCTGTCTTTATTCCTTCTTTTGAAACCATGTAATGCAATCAAATCTTCAAATTCTATACAGACCATTTTGCGCATATCATCTGTTTTTTTAGATATACCATTATTAAACCGCTCGATACCGTGATTATCCAGCACAAGTCTAAAATTGTTCGCATCAAGGTATGAAAATTGTTGTTGACCGCATTCTTGAAGCTCATGCAAGCATCTATAAACATGTGTGGCCATTGCTTTAGTGCCACCAGTGTAGTTCAGGTGAAAACCTTCTTCTGTCTGCCACTTATTAAGCATTTTGGCATTAATTTCCCTGAGAATCGTCGATGCGTCGCTTGCATCCGAAAGTGGGATTTTTTGGAGCGGAAAAAGCAATGCCGGATGTTTTCCTTCCCATCGCTTTCGCAGCAGGGTCTCCAGATTCCTGGCCTGGCTATCCGTTCCTGCCTGCAGCTTATTTGCCTCTGAATGAATAAGCCAAATGCATTGTATATTTCGATTGACCTCGAGGTAGTAGCTCGCCACCACAAAATTAGGGAGGGGATTGGTGCCGATAAGAAGGACCAGGTTAGCAAAGTCTTTATGATCGGTCATAGTATGGTTTAGTCCTCATGGAAGTTTTAATAAGCAATCGCAATCTTGTCGGCCGGGCGGCGTAGTACCCCCGGCTCCGGCATCATACCTCCAGCAGGTTTTGAAGTGGTGTAAATGACAGCATCCTTCCTGATGCTCGTACAAATGCACGTCGCTCGTGATTGGAGGGTTTCAAAACGATTTGCCAGGGTTCGAATCGGGGCTTCCCTTTGCCATCCATTCTGACTATCCCCGCGGGGTCTCTTTGCTTGAATTTGCAGACAAGGGGAAGGCCGTAGGCCGTCTTGGGAATGCGTCCGGGTCCATTGTAGGTTGCCCCGTTTCCAAACTGGTGAAGCTTCTGCGCTACAAAATCGCTACCTGCGCCCGATCGATCGTATTCGAAGCGGGTACGCCGGTCCCGCATCGTTTCTCCGATATGGTCAAGAAGAGCATCCGCATTCCCGGAGGAGAGAACTCTAAAACGCTCAGGCTCAGTCATCGCCGTCGCAAGTGGGGACGCGGGGTGTACCAGGTTAAAAAAATGGTCAGAAATTCCCCCGGGATTCTTAAGTTCTTGCCGAAGGTCTTCTGCTCTCTTTGTGAAAAGCGCCTGCGTTGATTCCACCAGATCAGAAGCCGCCTCCAGGCACAGATCGAAGGACCCGGCCCCGCGCCTCGACCTGGTCCCGAGTCCGCCGAACGTTGCTGCGAGCCAGAGCGCAAGAAGCGTCTCCCGTACGGAGGACGCGGTGCCCGAATGGAAGGTCAGTGTGACCTTCACGAAACTGCGCGCTTCGGGACCGCACGCCTCAATCCATTTCGCGCACCCTTTGCAGGTGTAAAAGAGATAATTCCGCCCGGACCTGCCCGGCGATGAGTAAGGGGCGGTGGAGTGAATGAGGCCGTCTTCCTTTATCCGCAGGGCAACGGGAGAAGCGGCTTTCGTGCTGCCGAAAAGGGCCGATTCCTTGTCAAGCAGTCCACGGCTGTCCCGTGTATCCTGGAACTGCCGCCACCAGTAACGCATAAGAGCTTTGAGTGGTTTTAAAGTGAGATCGGCCTTGTTGTCTGGGGTGGCCCCACCGATAAATGCAGGAGTCAGGAATTCCAGCGCGAATTCAAACCTCAGCGGGGGCATGGGACGGCGCTCCTCTTGAGTTTGGCAGTCAGCGGCGACCGGAAACGCCGGCATCTGCCATGAGCGGGCAAAGCTCATCGTTACGGCTCATTTTATGCTGTTCATAATGAAATCCCTCTCATCTGTGCCGGCGTACACGCAGGTGTCAGCATAAAGTCGGCTTGCATCCCCCTTGTCATTCTTGCTCGACAGGATGCCCGTGGCCATGCCCGATGATTCCGTGAAAATGAAACGGAGATCTGGTAAAGAAATTCGCTTTGTTGGTAATCGTAGCATCCAATGCCGAGAGCTACAACCCAAATATTACTCCGAATGGAGATTTCCTATGGGGTAATTTTTGATATTGTGTACTGCTTGAGACTAATTATCATTTCAATCCAGTGGCAGAATGAGAAATAGTACATGAAAATGGCACATAGATTAGAGATTTGAATAGAACTTGGTAAATTATACTACTGCCTTGGGTCTCCAATGTGGGCAAAAGCCTCATTAAGAAGCTTGCTTTTGTAAGCGACCGTTCCAAGGGCTTGTCCAGAAATAAATCCTTTGTGGCAACGGCTGCGTGAAATCGTGGCATATCCGGCGAAATGAAAATGCATGATGCGGTCCGAAGAAGTGTGCCAGGCTGCCTGCAATGACGACCATTGAAAAGGACTCCGCAGCGGGGTATCTGAATTTTCCCCATTAATTTGCTGGTATTTCTGAAAATAAAATGCCAAGAGTAGAAAGTGAGAGGCCGGACTTCTTGGGATTGAAGCAGTCCGATTGACAATCGGAGCTTTTTGGGGCATTTCCCGGGAAGTCGAAATCAACGTGAACTGGCGTACACTCTGCTTCTACGGTCTCCTTGCCGGGGAGCCAGTTATGGGCTTGAAACGCGCCATTTTGAGGTTCATCCGGATAATGAGTACCCCTGAGCATGCAGGTGGTAGAGGCGCAGTTTGAAATACGTCATGTCTCGAAAACCGTACGCCTGCCTTTTCAGGGTTTTGATTTTGTTGTTGATCCCCTCTACGATCCCGTTGGTGATGAAGTGTTTGAAATAATTGAGAAGCCCGGTCCTGTATCCGGCCAGGGTTTTGGCCACTTTGGCAAGCTGTCTGATTCCGGAGTTCATGGCATCTTTCAGCCAGACATCGAGAAATCCCTGGGCGGTGTGAACGTCTTCCTCCCAGAAGAGCCGCAGTTGTTCTTTCATGGAATGAGCGATGAAGAGGGGCCGATTGGCCTCAAGGAGGGCGTCCAGCCTGGCTTTCCTGCCAGGTTCAAGGGAATCATAGTTTTTGAGCAGCAGGAACCGGTTGCCTTTGAGCGTCTTTTGCCCCAGGTCGTCGAGTTCTCTCTGCTGACTCCTTCTGATTTCATCCAGGGCATGGTTCATGAGGGCCATGATATGGTAGCGGTCAAAGACAATGTCCACATTGGGCAGAGACTCCCGGACAGCGGAGAAGTAACTGCTGCTCATGTCCATGGCTATGGCCTCAAGGTTTTTTGCTTTGTGGGAAAGTCTTTCCAGAAACGGGCGGATATTTTCCTTGCTCCTACCCTCAACGGCATGCAGGATTCTTCCACTCTCCAGGTCCGTAATGATGGTCATGTACTCCTGGCCTTTTCTCAAGCTGAACTCATCGATTCCGACATGCCTCACCTCTCCAAGCGGGATGGTTCGGTAAAGAAGGGAAAGCCGTTCCTTATGAATCGCTTTAACCAAGTCCCAGCCTACCCCGAGGTACTCGGAGGTCGCCTGGATGGTACAGTATTTCAAAAGATCCAGGACGGTGAGCGCAAAGAAACGAACATAGCGGTGTTTACCATCCAGAAATGGAAGATGGTGCCACCACAGCCCTCCACATTCCATGCATTTGAGCCGGTGGAGCAAGAGATCGAGGAAACACCGTTTCCGTCCAATCGGGCTCATCTTGAACAGCCGCCTTTTCTGCCCTTTAAAGGTAACCCTCTTTCCGCCACATTGAGGGCATCTTACGCTCTGATCAGTTGTCCGGGCGCTGATCAGGACACAGTCTCCAAAGAAACGCGCCGATTCATACTGGATACCTTTGAGCCCAAAAGCGTGGTAAAGTATCGATGTGGACATGGTCCGGAACCCTCCCGTGTTGTTCGATTGCCGTCAAACAAACACGTGGTTCTGCCATGTCCATTTCTTTTTTGCAAATACTCAGGTACTCATTTCCCGGATGACCCCATTTTGAACAGGCTGAGTAGATGTCGAAAGTGTTCAATTCTTAGATCCTTATGCCGCAACGGTTTGCGGGTGCAAAATTCGAGGATCTCCAAAACGGCCAAAAAGGGGGGGGATCCTCGCATGATTTTTGAGTTGACTCAACAGGCTGTTTTTACGTAATAAACTGAAATTCGATCGCGATCGGGTAGCGAAAATGGAGCCCCAAGAGGGGACTTTTGCATGGCCCAAAAAGGAGGTGCTCGAATCCGGGGGGGTAAGGCATCGAAAAAACGGATGAATTGAGGCCAAGGGTGGAAATCGAAGACCGGATTACTGCGGGATTGAAACATGAGTTGTTATGGGCGTAGATCGTATCCAGGGTCTTGTGGAAATCGAAGACCGGATTACTGCGGGATTGAAACATCCTTTTCCCGAACTTCCGCCTCTTCTGCTATAACTGTGGAAATCGAAGACCGGATTACTGCGGGATTGAAACAACGTGCGTGACAACCCTGTTCTCCGGACCGATGACAAGTGGAAATCGAAGACCGGATTACTGCGGGATTGAAACACTAATTGGTCGTGTGTAATTGTTACGGATTTAACGTGGAAATCGAAGACCGGATTACTGCGGGATTGAAACTACTCTTACAGAACCCCCCCCTTGGAAACCTTTGCTTCGTGGAAATCGAAGACCGGATTACTGCGGGATTGAAACAAGAAAACACAAAAAAGAAGGGCGATACTCTTTTTCAGTGGAAATCGAAGACCGGATTGCTGCGGGATTGAAACTTGCTGGTCTTATCTCGGGTGGCTTTGCGGGGGCAGGTGGTGGAAATCGAAGACCGGATTACTGCGGGATTGAAACATATAATCTATCTCCAACACAATTTCCTGTCCTTTCGTGGAAATCGAAGACCGGATTACTGCGGGATTGAAACATTAAACACGACGTTTCCATTGCAGACCCATTTCTGGGTGGAAATCGAAGACCGGATTACTGCGGGATTGAAACATCGATTTTCAACCGAGAAATCGTGCAACGATCCTCTTATTGAAATTTGCGGCCCTCCCCGAAATACTGTTTACAGCAGATTTTCTACCTCCGTCGAGCTCGGATGAGTTTGTCCGCTGTATGACGGACTGGAATGTCCTCTAAAGAACGGAAAGCTCAAGGGATCACGTTGGCTTAGCCCAATATTCGCCACTGAGGCACATGCCGCCCGAAGCAGAGAGGATGGGCGAGAATACATGGACCGGGCCACTCGGGGCGGGAAAAGGCGCCGCCGCAGTTTCAGCCGCCACAAAATGGATTCCTGAAACCTCGTGGCAACGCAAACCTTGTGGGTAAAGTCTTCCGATCTGAACATGAGCCGCAAGGCGAAGCGAGAGTTCCGAGAGAATGATTTCTCGAAGTCTCGCCCGTCAAACCGCATGCGGCAGCACCCGGGAGATTTCCGCGACAGTGGAGACGTTTTCCCTGAGGGGAAAACGTCTCCACTTCACTCTTGGTTCTCCTGGCTTTTCAGGTTTTTTCAACTTTTCTCAGATTATGTGCGTGCGGTTGAAAACCAAGCTCCGGGGTATTGTTCGAAAGCTGTTTTTCGTGCTGATTTTTAGGCCGGATGCTGGGGATACTGTTGAAAACGGCACCCCCCACAAAAGAAAAAGGGACCTGGAATTTCTTCCAAGTCCCTGGATTTTCTGTGGTAGCGGGGACAGGATTTGAACCTGTGACCTTCGGGTTATGAGCCCGACGAGCTACCGGACTGCTCCACCCCGCGACAACTTTTTAAGAATACTTCAACGGGTCGTTTATGTCAAGCGATATACAAAACTATTCTCGGTCCGTCGTGGTTATCCCATGCGCCGGAGGGCGGTAGTCCCCGTGTCTTTCCGTGAATTCGCATGGTTGAGGAAAGGCCCCGGTCCGGGAATATCGACGGACGCCCCCACTTCATCGCCAGGGGCAAGTTCATCTGCCGCTGAGCCTGTTGCAGAACCTTAACCGGCAAACGAAAAGTGGGAATTCACTCCTCGCTTCAGGATATTTTTGAGGGTTCCCTGTGTTCTGTGGGTGTCAAAACTACCACGAAAGTGAGAATTCTTCCCACGGTTTTTCCGGGAAAGTGAGTTCTGCAACAGGCTCCGCTGTGCAGGAAATATCGGGAGGCGAAAACCACCCGGGCGGTCCCTCCCGAATATCTTCCCACGAACGGCCATTCCCCTGACCGCACGACGCTCGATTGCCCCGGTTTAGGCCGATGCATGCTGAGATGCCCCATCCCCGGGACACCTGACGCCGGAATCCACTATAACTCCCTCCGGGGAGGGCCACCAGTATTCCTTACGGGGTCCCGCCGGAACCATCCGGTGCAGGCGGCGCGCAGGAGCCCATTTAAATCCGGAGAAAAATCCGATATAGTCGGCTCTCGGTAATGTCGGACGATATCAGGCCGGGCGGACCCGGCCGTTCCATTTTCGCGGAGGATATTTCGATGGCTGGAAGATGGCGGTTTTTTCTGTTGGCGTTCTTTTTCCTCGTGGTGCTGCTCGGTTCTCCCCCCGCGATCCGGTTCGCGGCGGCCGATGCCCCGGTCCAGCAGGGCAAGGCGGGCGTCAAGGTGGAAAAGGCCGCGCCCGTGCCGCAATCGAACGCCCAGGAGGCTAAACCTGCCGGTGAGGAGAAGAAAGGGGACGTCTCCATCCCCAACATCATTCCCGTCGAACCTCCCATGCCCGTCAATGCCGAAAAGATCGACGAGGCCGGAGAAAGACTCGGCAACACGATCGATCAGGTGGGCAATGGTGCGGCCAAGACGTTCGGAAAATGGATCAACGCAAAAAGCTTCGCGGGGATCAGTTGGCTGAGGCTTCTGGTCTGTTTCCTGCTGTTTCTGCTGGTGGTAGCAATCGAGCGAATCGTCCGCTACGTGATCGTTCATCGGCTAGGTGCCAAGGAAGGCGAAGAAGCGACCGCCCGCTGGTGGCAGCTTTTCCTCGATGCGCTCTCAAAGCCCCTTTCCCTTTTCATCCGGGTCTACGGCATTTACTGGGCTCTTTCCCCGATCCTCGCCTACTTCGACGATTCCGGCACCCAAAACCTCATACACCGGGCGGCGGGCAAGGCCGCTGACGTCGGCGGGACCGTCGCCCTGTTCTGGTTCGTCTATCGCTTCGTACACGTATTCGATATTCAGCTCCGGCGGTGGGTCGCGTCCAGTCAGAATACCATCGACGAGATGCTGGTGCCCCTCGTGGGGAAAACCCTGCGTGTTTTCATCATCATCATCGGCAGCATCATGGTCATACAGAACATGACCGGAATCGAGATCGGACCGCTCATCGCCTCCCTCGGCATCGGCGGTCTGGCCATCGCTCTTGCCGGAAAGGATTCCATCGCCAACTTCCTCGGGAGCCTCACCATCCTTTTTGACAAGCCTTTCCAGGTGGGGGAACGCATCGTGATCGAAAAGCACGACGGGTTCGTCGAGGATGTAGGATTTCGAAGCACCCGCATCCGAACGCTCAGGGGGACTTTGGTTTCCATCCCCAACGAGAAGATCATCAATTCAACCCTGGAAAACGTCAACAGGCGCGCCTATATCCGCTGGAACACCAACCTGGCCCTCCATCCCGGCACCCCGCCCGAAAAAATCGAACGCGCCGTTCAGATCGTTCACGAGGCCCTCGACAACCACGAGTGCATGAACCCGAAATACCCGCCGCGAGTTCAGTTTACGGGTTCCAATGAGTGGAGCCTGAACCTGGCCGTCTATGCCTGGTACCATGATTCGGATTTTTGGCGCTACCAGGAGTGGGTGCAGAAAATGTCTCTCGAAATCATGCGCGGGTTCGGAGCGGAGGGGATCGAACTGGTCTTCCGGGCCTGATACTGGTTTGCGTTCAAGCCCGGCCGCCACGTCCTCGGACGCGGTTTGAACGAGAATGGAACTTGGGCCTTGCGCTGCCGGAGGCATCATTCCAAAAGAACAAGCTCGGAACGGCAGGGGACGCCTTTGCCCTGATGAAGTTTCATATAAGATGATAGTCCTGGCATCCCCCGAAAGAGCGGGGGAATGATTCCCCACCGCTCCCCTCAGGGTTTCGGCCCACGCGTCAGCGCGAGGGCCTAACGCTCGGCGCTCGCGGCGTTGCCGCGGCGCCACACAAAGCCGCGGAGCGGCGTCGGGGCGTGGGGAGCACAGTTCCCCACTTTTTTGAGAAACATTGTTTAGCGCTTTCTTGAACGCAATTTGGCCTGAGTCCCGAGTCGGGATCTTCTCCCCCCGGTGCCATGTCCGGGCAGGCACGTTCTACAGGGTCCCCTTGGATGAGGGAATGCCGCTCCGGCGTTCGTCGTACTGAGTGGCCTTGTCCAGAGCCCGCCCCCATGCCTTGAAAATCGCTTCGAGGATGTGGTGCGTGTTGTCGCCGTACAGTCCGTGGGCGTGCAGGGTGACTCCCCCGTGCTGGCAGAAGGCCCGCAGAAACTCGGGGACGAGTTCCGTCTCGAAATCACCGACCCTGTCCGTGAGGGCAGGGACGTCGTACACCAGGTACGGCCGGTTGGACAGGTCGAGGGTGACCGAAGCACAGGCTTCGTCCATGGGGATCACCGCGTGGCCGTAGCGCCGGATGCCTTTGCGGTCTCCTATGGCCCTGGCGAACGCCCCGCCCAGGCAGATGCCCGTGTCCTCGACGGTGTGGTGCGCGTCGACCTCGAGGTCCCCTTCCGCTTCGATCTTCAGGTCGAAAAGACCGTGAACGGTGAAAAGAGCCAGCATGTGGTCGAGGAACGGGACGCCGGAGCGCACTTCGGAACGTCCTTCCCCATCGATGGTGAAATCCACCATGATCCTGGTTTCGTTCGTGATCCTTTGAACGAGGCCCTGCCGCGAATCCTTCATGGCTTGTCTTCCTCGCGTGTTGTGTCCGGCGATGCGGGCGTGTGACACGCCGCTCCCCGGGAATCGTCGTGATGGGGGTCCCGCTCCCGGCCGCGGATAACCGCGATTCGGCAGGGGACCGCCTTTCCTGCGTCCCCGTTTCTATGCCACATTTTGCCGGGTTATGCCAGTAATTTGAACCCGCCGCGGCACACCTCCGTCCGCGGTGCATGAAGCATAATGTGCGAGCGTGCTTTCTTGACCCGTGGGGAAAGCTGTGTTAGTTGCTACAACTTGCTGCGAATGTTATCATTCGCCAAGTGCGAAAAGTGAAAATAATCATTTGATATGCAGCCGTGGGGATTGTCCGTGCATGAACTGGCCATTGCGCAGAGCCTTCTCGACATCATCGTCGAGGAAGGGAAGAAACGCGGGATCACGCGCGTCATAACCGTGAGGCTCCAGGTGGGGGCGCTTTCCGCCGTTGTCCCGGAATCGCTCACCTTTTGCTTCGAGCTTGTGAGCAGCGGGACCATCGCGGCCGGGGCCAAGATCGAAATCGAAACCACCCCGGTGGTCGCCCGGTGTTCCGAGTGCAATCTGGATTTTGAAATCAAGGAGCGGATGTTCGTGTGCCCTCGGTGCGGAAAAGGCGTATCCAATCTCGTCAGCGGCAGAGAACTGTCCATAGTCAACATGGAATGTGAAACAGGAGACGATGATGACCCAGATTAATGTTCCCGTAGTTCGAAACATCCTGCAGGTCAATGACCGGTTGGCGGCGGAAAACCGTAGACGGTTCGATGCCGCGGGCATTTATGTGATCAATTTGATGAGTTCCCCCGGTGCGGGAAAGACGTCTCTTCTGGAGCGGACCATCGACAACCTGTCCGCCCGTTACAAGATGGCCGTGATCGAAGGGGACATCCAGTCTTCCTACGATGCCGAGCGGATTCAGCGCAAAGGGGTCCAGGCGGTTCAGATCAACACCGACGGCGGTTGCCATCTTGACGGGAACATGATCCAGGTCGCCATGGAATCCATCGATATGAAAGACCTCGATCTTCTCATCATCGAAAACGTGGGAAACCTGGTCTGCCCCGCGGAATTCAACCTGGGGGAAGACGACAAGATCATGATCCTGAGCGTTGCCGAGGGGGACGACAAACCGCTGAAATACCCCCTGATGTTCCAGCAGTCATCGGTCCTTCTGGTCAACAAGATCGACCTGCTCCCCTATATAGACTGCGACCCGGCCAAGATACGGGAACGCGCCGGCCAGCTCAACGCAAACCAGACGGTTTTCGAGGTTTCCTGCCGCTCGGGTGAGGGGCTCGACAAATGGTTTGCCTGGCTGGAACGGAAAATCACGGAACGAAAATCGCGTCGTTCCAGTTGAAGACACGCCGTGGATGCATCCTTGAATCCGGGTAGGGACCCTCAGCAAGGGGATAAACCCGTCGCGGGCCGGGCCGGCGGCGGGCGACGCATAGCCGTGCGCGTTCGTGGAATCGTGCAGGGGGTCGGCTTCAGGCCTTATATTTTCCAACTGGCCTCGCTGCACGGCCTTGGCGGCTGGGTGAGAAACCAGTCGGATGGGGTCGAAATCGAAGCGGCCGGGCCGGCGGCGCAGGTGGAGACGTTCCTCCGGGACATCCCCGAAAAGGCCCCGCCCCTGGCCCGGATCGTTCAGATGGAAGTGTCCGACCTCGCTTACGCTCCCATGGAACCATTCCATATCGTGGAGAGCCTCAGCCTGCGGTCGAGGTCGACTCTCATCGCGCCCGACGTCTGCACCTGTGACGACTGCCTGAGGGAGCTGTTCGACCCGCATGACCGCCGCTTTCGGTATCCGTTCATCAATTGTACGAACTG
Source organism: uncultured Syntrophobacter sp. (assembly GCA_963663685.2). Classification (GTDB taxonomy): domain Bacteria; phylum Desulfobacterota; class Syntrophobacteria; order Syntrophobacterales; family Syntrophobacteraceae; genus Syntrophobacter. The sequence continues at coordinate 63,379 of CAXXDT010000007.1, forward strand.
CGGTCCGCGCTACACCATCATAAAAGACGTCCCTTACGACCGCGACAAAACCACCATGGCGGGGTTCACCATGTGTCCCGCGTGCCGCCGGGAATATGAAAATCCGTTGGACCGCCGGTTTCATGCCCAGCCGGATGCGTGCCGGGATTGCGGGCCCCAGGTGTGGATGGAAACCGCCGGCGGAGCAAGGATGGCCGAATGCGATGAGGCGGTCGCGCAGGCAATCCGGCTCCTGGGGCAGGGGGCGATTCTCGCCATAAAGGGGCTGGGCGGCTTTCACCTCGGGGTCGACGCTCTGGACGAACCGGCGGTAAGCCGCCTGCGAAAAAGAAAAATCAGGGAAGAGAAACCTTTTGCGGTCATGTTTTCCGACATGGAGGCCCTGAAATCCCACTGCTTGGTGAGCGACGCGGAAGAGCGGCTCTTGACCGGCCCTCAGCGCCCCATCGTGCTCCTCAGGCGGCGCACCGATTCCCGGGACAATGCCGTGGCTTTCAGCGTCGCCCCTCACAACCGCTTCCTCGGGGCCTTTCTTCCTTACACGCCGCTCCATTTTCTGCTCTTCCGCGGAGCGCCCTTCCGGGCGCTCGTCATGACGAGCGGCAACCAGAGCGACGAACCCATCGTCATGACCAACCGGGAAGCCCGGGAACGGCTCGAAAACATCGCCGACTATTTCCTCTTTCATGACCGGGACATTTACATGCGCTGCGACGATTCGGTCACGAGGGTGATACACGGCGTGCCGCGTCCCATGAGAAGGGCCAGGGGGTATGTGCCCGTGCCCGTTTTCCTCAAGGACCGCGTGCCGGCGGTGCTGGGGGTCGGGGCCGAACTGAAAAGCACGGTATGCCTCACCCGGGGCAGCGAAGCCTTTCTCAGCCAGCACATAGGCGACCTGGAAAACCTCGAAACCCTCCGTTCCTTCGAACATACCATCGCCCATCTGAAACGCATCCTTGAAATCGAACCCGAATGCATCGTCCACGACATGCACCCCGATTATCTCAGTACCCAATGGGCGGCCCGGCAGACGGGAGTGCCCCTGCTCGAAGTCCAGCACCATCACGCCCACATCGCCTCGGTCCTGGCCGAACGCCAGGCCGAAGGGCCGGTGCTCGGGCTGGCCCTTGACGGCACGGGTTACGGGCCGGACGGAACGGTATGGGGCGGCGAAATTCTTCGTGTCGACGGGTTCCGTTTCGAACGCATGGGCCGTTTCCGCCACGTGGCCCTTCCCGGCGGCGGCGCGGCCATCCGGGAACCCTGGCGGATGGCGTTGAGCTACCTGCGGGGCCTCGATCCCGACCCGGAACGGGCGTTCGGGGACTTCACGCAAAGATGGCCGCGGCAGAGCGTCAGGGTCCTCCTCCGGATGCTCGAACGGGGGATCAATTCCCCGCTGACCTCGTCCTGCGGGCGCCTCTTCGATGCCGCTTCGGCCCTGGCCGGAATTCGCGAAACCGTGAACTACGAAGGGCAGGCGGCCATAGAATTTGAACAGGCGATTGAACCGGACTTAGGGGAATACGCCGGGGAAATCCATCGCGAAAACGGTTTGTGGATCATCGATCCGTTTCCCATGATTGCCGAACTCATCGGCGACGTGCGGAAAAACCGTTCCGCCGGTATTGTCTCGGCCCGGTTTCACAACGGCCTGGTATCGCTCTTGAGAGAAACCGTCCGGAGGGTTTCCTCGGAAACGGGACTGTCCAGGATCGCCCTCAGCGGCGGTGTTTTCCAGAACGCAACCCTTATCGAACGGCTGGAATCGGAACTTGAGGGGCTCGGCCTGGAAGTGCTCAGCCACGTGGAAGTGCCCGCAAACGATGCCTGCATAGCCCTGGGGCAGGTTTACGTCGGGGCGAAATGGCTGGCGGCCGGAAGAGTGTTGCCGTGAGCGGGCAGCCCGGACGACTCATAATACCGGATGCCGGGTTGAGCAATTGTCCGTAGCCAGGGGATTGTACTGCCAGGGGGTAGTATTCCGGCAACGGGCCGGGAATCATTCCTCTGTTCTTTTGATGGTATGCCAGGGACTTATCCGTAATTAACGGGCTGTACGATCAGGCGGTCGGAGGGTTAGCCCGGATGCTCGTTATCCGGGCGCGAAGCGTAGGAGGCTTCCGTATTTGCGGCCAAGCCCTGAGACTGTCGTCCTGAACGCAACGCGGCATGACCCGGGGCTCCGGACGCCTTGCTCCGATGCCCGCCCGCACGGAAGGCGTTGCCGCGAGCGCGAAAGGCGGGTTATGATCTTACGGTCCGGAGCGGCCGGGCATGAGCCGAAAAAGGAGTTCTAACGACAGATGAAATATCTCGATGAATACCGGGACCCTGAGCTTGCCAAAACACTGATCGAAGCCCTCCGGAACAGGAAGTCCCAGCGGATCGTCAGGCTGATGGAAATTTGCGGGACCCACACGGTGGCGATTTTCCGGTCGGGTCTTCGGCAAATCCTGCCCCCGACGATCAGGCTCATCAGCGGCCCCGGATGCCCCGTCTGTGTTACGGCAAATGAAGACATAGACCGTGCGATCTGGCTTGCACGGCAGCCCGGGGTCATTACGACCACGTTCGGTGATTTGGTGCGGGTGCCCGGGTCGACCTCATCGCTTCACATGGAACGAAGCAGGGGGGCCGACGTGAGGATTGTCTACAGCAGCCTCGACGCGCTCCAGATCGCCCGGGACAATCCGTGTCGCCAGGTGGTTTTCATCGGGATCGGTTTCGAAACGACCGCTCCGACGGTAGCCGCGGCCGTGCACACCGCGGTTTCCGAGGGGCTGGACAATTTTACCGTTTTTTCCGCCCACAAGCTCCTTCCGCCCGCCATGAGGGCGCTGCTCGAAGCGAAGGACCTGAACCTCGACGGGTTCCTCTGCCCCGGGCATGTGAGTACGGTGATCGGGGCCGTGGCCTACCTGGAAGTGGTCGAAAACTATCATATTCCGTGTGTCGTGACCGGCTTTGAACCGCTTGACATCCTCCAGTCGATCAGCGAGCTGGTCGACCAGGTGGAGAACGGCAGGGCCGAAGTCGTGAACCTCTACAAACGGGCGGTGAGCTGGGAAGGAAACGCCGCGGCGCGGCGCCTCATCGAGGAGATATTCGTTCCGGTGGATTCCACGTGGCGAGGGCTGGGGGTGATCCCGAAAAGCGGCCTCAAGATACGCGAGGAGTGGAGCCGGTACGATGCTTCGGCACGGTTTTCCATGCCGGAGATCCAGGTGAAGGAACATCCGGGATGCCGGTGCGGCGAAGTCCTGCGCGGCGTTATGACGCCGCCGGAATGCGGTCTTTTCCGGACCGTCTGCAATCCTCAGAATCCGAAAGGTCCCTGTATGGTGTCGGGGGAAGGCACGTGCGGGGCTTATTACCGGTATCACAACCAATAGCCGCGGATCGGAATCCCCCGGACAGGGGGCTCCCGCGCAGCGGCCGGCTTCTTCCGGGGACCGTGCGCGGCGCAGCTTGAATCCGGTTCGATATCACGGGACCCGGATCGGGTCCAGGAATCTGACGACATTCGAGAATCCGGCGGAACCGGAAGCATAGGTTCGACCGAACGGTTGAAACGGGGCGGAGCGATCATGGAATTCAAGACAATTCAACTTGACCAGGGGAGCGGCGGACGGGCCACACACGATTTGATAGGGGAACTTTTCGTCGAGGCCTTCCGGAACGATTTCCTGCTGGAGATGAACGACAGTGCGCTGGTGGACGTCGGGAGCGGGAGGATTGCCATGACGACCGATTCCTACGTGGTCGATCCCGTCATTTTCCCGGGCGGCAATATCGGCAGCCTGGCCGTCCATGGTACGGTGAACGACCTGAGCATGAGGGGCGCGAAGCCGCTCTTTCTTACGGCGGGCTTCATCCTGGAGGAAGGACTGCCCCTGGAAACCCTTAAGATCATTGTGGACGGCATGGCCGAGGCCGCGCGGGAAGCGAAAGTCCTCATCGTTGCGGGCGACACCAAGGTCGTTCCCAAGGGGAAGGCCGACAAAATATTCATCAATACCTCCGGGGTGGGCGCCGTTTTGCCGGGGGTCGACGTAGCCGGGCAGAACGCCCGTCCCGGCGATGCCGTTCTGATCAACGGCACCATCGGTGACCATGGCATGGCCATCCTTTGCAAAAGGGAAGGGCTGGCCTTTGAGAACGACATCAGGAGCGATTCGGCGTCCCTCAACGGCCTCGTCGAAGAGATGCTTGCCGTCTGTCCCGGCATCCACGTTCTCCGGGACCCCACACGCGGAGGGGTGGCCACGACGTTGAACGAAATCGCCGGGCAGTCAGAAGTGGGGATTCGCCTCTTCGAGGAGTCCCTTCCCATCCGCGACGATGTGGCCGGGGCGTGCGAAATCCTGGGGCTCGATCCGCTCTACGTGGCCAATGAAGGGAAGCTCCTCGCTTTCGTTCCGGCCGACCGTGCGGATGCTGTGCTCGAAGTGATGAAGGGGCATCCACTGGGAAAGGATGCCCGCCGGATCGGGGAGGCGATTGCCGACGATCCCGGGCGGGTGTTTCTCAGGACCCGGATCGGTGGACATCGGCTGGTCGATATGCTCCGAGGGGAGCAGCTCCCGAGGATCTGCTGAACGCACTTCTTCTGAGGAACGTTCCGGATTGTCCGGCACGGAGGCTCGGTGCCCGATGTTGATGAAAAAATCCGAAAAACTCGAAAACGGCGGTTTCACCTGTCTTGTCTGCAAGGCGGGGGTCACCGGCCTTGGGAGCGGCATCGAGGTGTGTCCGGACTGCATCCGCAGTCGCTGGGACGAATGCCGGGAGAGGATCGACGTGCTGCATGCCGGGTCCCGGCAACTGGTCGGCCTGCCCCGGAGCGCACCGTGCAGCCCGGAAGGGGTCCAGTGCAACCTGTGTTTCAGACACTGCCGGCTGGGCAGGGATGAAACGGGTTATTGCGGGATTCGCAACGGGAGCCGCATCAGCATGCGGCACGACGGACGTTCCCATGCCAAACTGTCGTTTTATTACGATCCGCTTCCGACGAACTGCGTCGCCGACTGGGTGTGCGCGGGGGGGACCGGAGCGGGATACCCCGCCTACTCCAACGATCGCTGCACGGAGGTCGGGTTCTATAATCTGGCGGTTTTCTTCGAAGCCTGTAATTTCGACTGCCTCTACTGCCAGAACTGGTCCTTCAAGAATTCGCTCGAATCCCGGACCGAATGGCATTCGGTCGAATCCCTGGTGGACGCGGTGAACGAAAAGACGAGCTGCGTCTGCTTCTTCGGCGGCGATCCTTCCCCTCAGCTTCCGTATGCGCTCACGGTCTCCGAAACCATGCGAAAACGCAACCCGGGGCAGATCCTTCGGATCTGCTGGGAAACCAACGGCAGCACGAACGGGGTCTGGCTGAATCGCATGGCGAGGCTTTCGCTCGAGAGCGGCGGATGCATCAAGATGGATCTCAAGGCCTGGGATCCCGGAATTCACAGGGCGCTGTGCGGGTGCGACAACCGGCGGGTGTTCGAGAATTTCGCCAGGCTTGCCGAATGGGTTCCACTGCGGCCCGACCCCCCGCTGCTCGTTGCGAGCACCGTCATGGTGCCAGGCTACGTTGCCGAAGAGGAAGTCTCACGAATCGCAACCTTCATCGCTGGACTCAACCCGGACATCCCATACACCCTCCTTGCTTTCGCCCCTCAATTCTTCATGGAAGACTTTCCCTGCACGTCCCGGGCACAGGCCGAAGCCTGCCTGAACGCGGCCAGAAGAGCGGGCCTGCGGCGCGTGCGGCTGGGAAACGTGTTGTTTATCCACTGATTTCGAAGGTTGATCACGGCTTGCGAATCGGGATTCCAGGATAGGGGTCGATACCGGCACGACGTGACTTCCGTCCGTCTCATGCAGCGGCACAACGAAAAACAAAAAACGGGAAGCATTGAAGAACGGCCCCCTGGCATGTCGGCGATCCGGTGGAGCGGGCGAAGCCGGATTCGTGTACCGCGTGCTTAAGGTCCCGCCATGCAAGCCGCTGTCGGCGGTGGAATTGCCGTGGATAGCCTGTATTCGCGGAGACGGAAAGGCTGCGGCACCAGATTGCCCCGATCTCGTTTTTGTAATCAACCCGGTTGTCCGCTTGGAATGCTTCCGACGAATCAGGGATCGAGCGCCCCGGCGTGTTCGATTTTTCCGGGCTTCCAGGGAGCGAATCGCGGCAGGAGCAGAATCCCGGGGATGGCCCCGGCCATGGCGACGACGAAAAACATGGGCCATCCGAGTGCATTGGCCATGAACCCGGTCGGCACTCCGGCCAGCACCCGGCTCACGGCCATAAAACTGGTCAGCAGCGCGTACTGTGTCGCCGAAAACCGCTTGTCGCAAAGGCTCATCATGAAGGCGACAAAGGCGGCGGTCCCCATTCCCCCCATGACGTTCTCGATGCCGATGGCCGCGACCATGAACGCAAAGTTCTTTCCCACCAGGGCCAGGCCGGTGAGGGCGAGGTGCGGCAGTACCTGAAGAAAAGCGAAGATCCAGAGCGACCGGTTGATCCCGATTTTTGCGATCACGCTCCCGCCCGCAAGGGTCCCGAAGATCGTGCTCAACAGGCCGAAAGCCTTGTTGACCGTCCCCACGTCGGTCCTGGTGAATCCGATATCGAGCAGAAAGGGGGTGGTCATGGCCCCCGCTATGGCATCTCCCAGTTTGTAGAGCATGATGAAACAGAGCATCTCGATTGCGCCCGACCGGCTGAAATAGCTTGCCAGCGGCCCCCATACGGCTTCCTTGAGCGTCCTGGGCGGAACGGCCTTGACGGCGGGATCGGGAGCGGACACGGTAAAAACGACGCTTGCAAGCATCAGGACGGCCATGAGGCCGTAGACCGAACTCCATGGGATGAAATCGGACAGGATCATGGCGAGCGCCCCGGATATGAGCAGCGCGATGCGGTATCCGACGACCGTTGTGGCCGCACCCGCCCCCAGTTCCTGTTCGCGTAAAACATCGGCGCGGTAGGCGTCCACGACGATGTCCTGGCTGGCGCTGAAGAATGCGATTATCACGGCGAGCATGGCGGTGAGCCAGGGGGCGGACGCGGGGGAGGAGAGGCCGAGAGCGAGCACGGCTGCGGCGAGAAGGACCTGGGTCAGGGCGATCCAGCCCCGGCGCCTACCCATCCACGGCGGCGTAAACCGGTCCATGATCGGGGCCCAGAGGACCTTGAGCGTATAGGGAAGGCCAACCAGCGAAAAGATGCCGATGATCCTGAAGTCCACCTTTTCGGTCGTCAGCCATGCCTGCAGGGTGGACCCCGTGAGCGCCAGAGGCAGCCCTGACGAAAATCCCAGTCCCAGAAGGCCCAGCACCCGCCTGTTGGCGTAAACCTTGATCCAGTCTTTCATTGTTCACATGCCGGAGGGGTGATGTTCGTTCGGAGAGTATCCAAGGTTCCTCCGTGATGGTTGTCGGCCGGTGCCCGTGCCACGGGAATCGGCCCCGCAAAAAGCTGCCGCACTCCACCCTTTTCCCCGCGTCCTTTGCGGTCTTTCCCGTAGCGGGCCGTGAACGGGGGGCTTGAGGTGTCTCCCGGGAACCCGGGCGCGCGATTGCCCCGGCACCAAGTTTCCAGGAGGAGCACTCTAATGGATAATGATTGGCGACACAAACAAAAAGGGTTAAATTGCCCATCGAAGAAACTTGGCTTTGGCTGGACTGAGCGGCAACGCGCAGGAATTTGGACGGAAGAAGAGATGAAGACCTCCCCTGAACCCCTTTCATGCCTCTGCGGACCCGGCGCTGACGAACTCCGGCGGGTGACGGACCGGTATCCTTTCCGTGCGAGCGACTATTATCTCAGCCTCATCCGGCACGGACGCGATCCCCTCTGGCGGCAGGCGGTTCCCGACATACGGGAACTGGAAGACGATTCGGGCCTTGTCGATCCCCTGTCCGAAGAAGACCTGTCCCCGGTGCCGAACCTGGTCCATCGATATCCGAACCGGGTGCTATGGCTGGTTTCGGCCGACTGCGCCATGCACTGCCGTTTCTGCACCCGGAAAAGACGGTGGCAAAAGCCCGTGCCCCTGACAGAAGATGCTTTCCGCGCCGGGCTCGACTATATCCGCGGCAACAGGCAAATCAAGGACGTCCTTTTATCGGGCGGAGACCCGCTCATGCTGCCGGTTCAGAAGCTTGACGGCATTCTGAACGCCCTGAGGAGGATTTCCCATGTCGAGATCGTGCGCATCGGTACCCGTGTTCCCTGCGCCCTGCCGGAACGGGTAACCCCGGAGCTTGCCGCGATGCTCTCGAAGTACCACCCGCTGTTTGTCAACATCCACTTCAATCATCCGTGGGAAATCACGGAAGAGGCTGCAAAGGCCTGCAGCCTGCTGGCGGGCGCCGGCATTCCCCTGGGAAGCCAGACGGTGCTTCTTCGCGGTGTGAACGACAACGCGGCCGTGCTGGGCGAGCTTTTCCAGAAGCTTCTTGCCATAAGGGTCCGCCCGTACTACCTCATGCAAATGGACCTCACCAGGGGGACGGCCCATTTCAGGACACCCGTCGGCACCGGTCTGGAGGTCATCGGCCGGCTTCGGAATTACATTTCCGGTCTGGCCATGCCTCACCTGGTGATCGATCTTCCGGGTGGGCGGGGTAAAGTGCCTTTTGTTCCGAACAGTATAGAAGCCATCGAAGGCGGCCGTATGATGGTGAGGAATTATCAGGGGGAAATCTGTGAATACCCGCTTCTGGACGGAGAAGAACGAGAACTGGCCCGATGGCTCGGAAAATGACCTTCCGGACCGGTCTGCGTCCGCCGGTCTCCGTCGGGCGGAACAGGAATGAATGCTTTCCTCGCGTAAGCCGGTTGCACTTACTTTCTATCGATCGATTCCGGATCTAGGGGGCAGAGGAATATGAAAAGGGTTTTTTTCCTGGTGCTTATCGTCAGCTTTTTTGCCGGTTTGGTTCCCGCTTTTGCGGAAGACGATATCCCGAGCCTCATGGGCTCGTGGGAGACGGTATCCTGCCAGGTGAGCCATCCGCAGAAAGGCTTCATGGATTCCAGTTTCAAGGTCGTGATAGACGAACAGAAGGACCGGGCATTCCAGGGGTATTTCCAGTTCAAAAGCGAAGGCCCCCCGCCGGGAAAGGAATTCGTCGGGCATATCGCACCCGACAACAAGCGTCTGTTCGGCAGTTTCAAACGTGGGGTCCTGATCGGTGAGATCGTCTCGGAAGACGAGTTGCAGCTATTCATGTTGAAGCAGGGCAAGGAATACAACGCGGTGAGCCTTGTATTGAAGCGGGTAAAGTAAAGCCGCGGCCCGCGGGCTTCTTTGCACAACCCCCCGCGCGGGGCCATCGGTGCTTCGAGGCCGCTCTTCCATGGCCGGTCGAAACGGGAAACGGGATATCATCCATGGCGCGCAGCCGTTGCGGGGCTTCACTCCCGTGCTGGAGAACAATGACGGCGCGGTCCGTGAAAGCCCCCGGAGGATGGAATCCGGGGGCCGATGCCGCACCGGGGTGCGCTAAGCTCTGGTCAACTGCCGGTACTTGATCCGGTGGGGCTGGTCCGCGGCGATGCCCAACCGGGCCTTCCGGTCCGCTTCATATTCGGAATAATTGCCGTCAAACCATATGACGGTGCTGTCGCCCTCGAAAGCGAGAATGTGGGTGACGATCCGGTCGAGAAACCAGCGATCGTGGCTGATGACGACGGCGCATCCCGCGAAATTCTCAAGAGCGTCCTCAAGCGCCCGCATGGTGTTGACATCCAGGTCGTTGGTGGGTTCGTCGAGCAGGATGACGTTGGCCCCTTCCTTGAGCATCCGCGCGAGGTGCACGCGGTTCCGTTCCCCACCGGAGAGCAGTCCGACCTTCTTCTGCTGGTCCGTCCCTGAAAATCCGAAACGTGCTACGTAAGCCCTGGAATTTATCTGCCTGGTGCCGAGCTGAACCGTGTCCCGGCCTTCCGAGATGGCCTGCCAGATCGTTCCGGCGGGGTCGAGGGCGTCACGGCTCTGTTCCACGTATGCGAGCTTCACGGTGCCTCCGAGCCGGATCGTTCCCGAATCCGGTTGTTCCTGGCCGGTGATCATCCTGAAAAGAGTGGTCTTGCCGGCGCCGTTCGGGCCGACCACGCCGATGATGCCGCCCGGGGGCAGGGCAAAACTCATTGAATCGATCAGCAGCCGTTCCCCGTAGGCTTTGGAAACCTTGTTCGCTTCAATGACCACGTCTCCCAGCCTCGGACCCGGTGGGATGTAGATCTCCAGGTCTTTTGCGCGCGTTTCGGTGTCCTGTTTGAGCAGGGTTTCATAAGAGTTGATCCTTGCCTTGGATTTGGCGTGCCGGCCTTTCGGGGACATCCGGATCCACTCGAGTTCCCTCTGTATGGTTTTCTGGCGCTCGCTTTCGCTCTTCTCTTCGTTCTTGAGCCTGAGCTGTTTCTGTTCCAGCCAGGAAGAGTAGTTCCCCTTCCAGGGAATTCCCTGGCCCCGGTCCAGCTCCAGGATCCAGCCGGCCACGTTGTCCAGAAAATAACGGTCGTGGGTCACGGCGATGATGGTTCCGGCATATTGCTGGAGGTGGTGTTCGAGCCACGCGATGGTTTCCGCGTCCAGATGGTTCGTGGGTTCGTCGAGAAGGAGAATATCAGGCTTTTGGAGCAGGAGGCGACAGAGGGCGACACGTCGTCGCTCACCCCCGGACAAGACATTCACGGGTGTGTCCCCCGGGGGGCACCGCAGCGCCTCCATGGCCATTTCGAGTCTCGAATCCAGGTCCCAGGCATCCGCCGCGTCAAGCTTTTCCTGGACCTCCCCCTGGTGTTCGATGAGCTTGTTCATTTCCTCATCGGACATGGGATTTGCAAACTGCTCGTTGATCCGGTTGTATTCGTCGAGCAGTTCGACCGTTTCCCGGACTCCTTCCCTGGCGACGTCCCTCACCGTTTTCGATGCGTCAAGCTGGGGCTCCTGCTCCAGGTACCCCACCGTGTAGCCCGGTGAGAGCACCGTTTCTCCGTTGAATTCCCGGTCCACACCGGCAAGAATCCGGAGAAGCGATGTTTTGCCCGAGCCGTTCAACCCGAGCACACCGATCTTGGCCCCGTAAAAATAGGAAAGATAAATGTCTTTCAGGATGGGCCTTTTGTCGTAATACTTGCTCACTCCCACCATGGAGTAGATGACTTTGTTCGGTTCATTGCCCATTGCCGATCATAACCTCCGGGAAAAACAGCGTATATGTATGAATTGAATTGTCCGCGGCAAGGCAGTCGGCCCGTTTCCACAAGAAGCGGCTGCGCGCGGCGCGAGAAAAGGATTTATCCGGCGTACGCCTGAAGTGACGCCGGTGGGAAGAACTCAAGACGATCGTGTACCGTTCATCCGGACACCCGGTGATGAAATTCGTTTGCGGTCCGAACCGGTTCGGACGACCGTGCATCAGAATTGCCCGGATACCTTTCCGGGGAAATGAATTTCCGTTCGGGAATGAATCCGTGGCCGGACTGGGCGGAGAGCTGCCGAAGAGGTTCCCACCCGGAGGTCCCGTTCCTTCAAAACAGACCGGGAAAACGAACTCCCTTCGCGAAGCCGGAACCTCAGCGGTCCCTCCCTATGCCCGGCTCGCCTTACGGGCTCTGGTCAAAGCCTGTGATCGTCAGATCGAAGCCATCACTTTGCCGTTTTTTTCGCCTTTTTCGCTTCCCTCTTTTCCTTCAAGGTCTTTGCCGGCTGTTTCTTGGCGTCTTTTTTCGTGTCCTGACTCTTCCCCATCTTCGACTCCTTTCAGGTCATCCGTGATATCCGAACCTCCACCTGTCTAAATGCATGCGGGTTTCCGGCCTCCGTCCCATGGTCAAATCCGCCTGCCGTTCCTCGCGGAGCAGGAAACGGGATGCTCCCGGCCGGGCCCCGTCGGGAATGAACGACAACCCGGCACAACCGTATTCGCGCGGCCTCGCGCCTGCGGATCAGGAGTACGCCGGACCCGTGGAAAACACCCCGCGCCCGCCCGGCTGATCGCCGCAGGAGGACCAACCCGTTCTCCAAGCGATAGGTAACACAACTTGCTTCATTTTTACAGACCGGATTGTATGCAAAAAAAGGAAACACGGACCCGCCCGGAAGCGTAAATCGATTGCAACCCGCCGCCGGCCCGTCGTTTCGGCCGAAGGACTGTAGCTCTCTCCGACGGTTTGCACGGAGATTTCCCTCTATCCGGACAATGTTTCAGGCGGAGGGGAGAAGCGCCTTCCTCACTTGCAGCTTTCGGTAAACGTAGGCGGAGGAGACTATGGACAAGGGGAGGGTGATGAACAGGCCCAGACCCAGGGGAATGGCTCCGATCAAATTGATGAGCAGGAGGAGGAGGACCAGAAGAAAGAGGTCCATCTTGGAGCCCTTCGATAAGGCCGAACTGAACTTGAGGGATTTGATTGAAGACATGTTCCGGTCCACGATGGCAAAAGGATAAAACATGAACCGGATGGCCCAGATGATTCCCGGAACGACGAGAAGGATCATCCCGGCGAAAACAATCAGCCCGTAAACCAGATCCGCGACCAGATAGTCCAGGAAAAGGGGGAGGCATTCGAACAGATCACTGAACGCGGCCTTCCCGCCATCGACAAATTTGAGGGCGACTTTGATGAAACCGAGGGTCACCATGGCCTGCATGACCATTGAGATCACGGTCAGGACGATAGTAATCGCCAAAGAATGGTGGCCGGCCAGGGTTTTAAAGATTTCGGGGATGGAAAGGATCACGATCGAAAGCACCATCAGGAGCAGGAAAAAACCGAGGTTTGCCTTAACCGTATCCCAGCCGAACCGAACGGCTTTCCCGATCACGAAGTCCGCATCGGCCCCGGCGTCGTCGTTCGAGGGCGGAGCAGTGCCCGTTGAAAGTCCGGAATCGGACGTGTCGGAGTCATTGGTGTGTGGGGAAAAGCCTTCCGGGGAAGACGGATCCTCCCGGCCGGAAGTCGTGTGCTCCCGGGTTTCCCTGACCTTGTCGAAAACCACTCCGCAGGTTTGACATTCCAACCCGCCGATCTGTTTGAAGCCGCACTTGGGGCAGACGATCTCTTCCGTTCCCCCCAGGGGCTCGATCCTGAATCGAATGCCGCAGGGTTTGCACTTGCCCATGGCGCCCTTAGGAGAAAGGAGCCTTTCATCCACCTTGTATTCCCTCTGGCACTGGGGGCATTTTACAATCATCGTTCATCCTCTGTTAGAAGGTCTCGCGGCTGGAAAGACCGGCCGGATAGGGCGGAGCAGGTGGGGCGGCCGCTTCTTTTGCCGGCCGGCCGAATCCTGAGCTTCCGCTGTTTGGGAACATCCGTGGAAGCCATATTCATGAAACGTGCCTGAATCCGACAGGGGAAAACGCCCGGATACAAGGAGGAGGAACTCGGCCCGGGAGACCACCCGCACGCGAGAGTGTTCGGACTCCGATCCAAATGCTCGCCCCGCCCGGGATGGATCGAACGACGGCGACCACTGCGCAAATCCTGTCGCTGTTCCTGATGTTCATCGGACTGTGCGGTTCGAACGACGGGCATTCATTGAGCCGAATCTTGTCACATTTCGGACAAATTTTGTCAATGAGCGTTCCCCCGGGAATGCCCCCCGGAGGGATGCCGCGCATTGAAGACTACGGCTGCAACGCTTCGTCCAGCACAGCAACGGGGAGAACACAGGGGAAATCGCCCTCCAGTGCTTCCATGTCTTCGATTCGGGGAACGAAGACGAACGCGTCGTTCCCGCTAAGGCCCACGAGGGGAAAATCTCCCCGGGACCGCCATTCCCGTTCAAGCTTCCATGAACACCGGGGCGGCTCGTGCCGCTGATACCTGAACCGTTCCGAAGCGGCGAGGCGCCGGTAGACGTCGTCGCCTGCGTAGACGGTCGGCTTGGCCCCTTCGCGCATCGCGATATTCCTGCGCACCGCGATGCCGTAAGGTTCGAACGTCCACCGGATGAGCGCCGCGTTCCACTTTCGGATCGACGCCAGTTCCCCCGGGGGCCTCGAAGTCCACGAAACGACGGGGAACGCTCCGCGAATCATTTCTCCACTGCCTCGAATGCGTCCCTCGCAAAGGATCCTCGCCAGGGTATCCTGTGCCCCGTGCGCCGAACCCTTTAAGTTATCGAGCAGGCTGTGGAGGTACTCTTCCCGTGATTGCCCGGGCCACGGACCGGGGCGGGCACGCGTGTAATGATAAAGGTACCGGTTCCAGTCGATTCCGCGGCTCATGCGCCCGGTTCGCGCCTTCACGGAAACGGTGCGGACCGTTTTCCCGCCGGGCTCCGGAACAGGCGGAGAAAATGGGATCGACCACTGCGGGAAGGATTCGATGAGCTGATAATTGCCCTGGTTCCGGGGAGCCCGGGTGCCGGACACGAGGATTCGCTGAAGCCGCGGATGTGCCGCCTGCTGTTCCCTGAGGACTTTCAGCAGGTTGCCTCCCCGACGGATTTCAAGCACGAGATGCGCATCGGACAGCAGGGCCAGCAAACGATCGCGGCACCCCATGGCGACGGTCCCGGGACAGGGCTTTGCCTCGCTGGTGCAGGCAACCGACGTCCGGTCCCTGAACGATGGCCGTTCATGCACCGGCACGTGCTTCCCCGCCGAAGGAAGCACGTGGAAATGCGGGATTCCGTGGCGTTCGGCGTACGCGGTCACCAGGTCGTAGGTCAATGTCCCTGTGCTGGACGCCAGACCGCGACCGGGGCCTGAAATCACGGGAAGAGCGTGCCGCAGCACGGTCAGCCAGTCGCTGTCGGGGGCGGCCAGCCTTTCCTTTCGCGAGTTGAAGACGGCGGTCCACTCCATCGGTGAGGGTAACTCCCCGGAGACGAAAAGAATACGCGGACACGCGGGCGCCACCGCCCCTCCCGGCGGGATGGTGTTCCACGTGAGCGCCCCGATGCCCTGCTGAATGGACTTTACCGCATGGTCCTGCGCCTTGCCGAAAACACGGGGAAAAGCTCCGAAGGCCGGGATTCGTTCCCTTATCCGAATCCGAAGATCGGCGCCGGGCAAAGTCCCGGCTGCGAGCCACCGCCCCATGAGTTCCTGGACGGTTCGAGCGTCCCGAATTCCGGCGTGCACCAGGCAGAATTCAAGAATCAAAAGCTCCTGCAGTTCGCCTGGGGCGAGTCTTCGCAAGAGCCCGTGGAACGGGAGTGAATCCGGGAAGTCCGGTTTAAAGAGGGAAAACGTGTCCGGTGGTTTTTCACAGTTCATCCGCAATCCTGAACCGGAGAAGGGCTTTCCATGGGGGGAGCGGAGTTATCCCCCGGCCGAAGTCCGGGAGTGAGCGTTGACGTTTTCGTTCCGTTCCAGTATGTTCCATGGGTTAAGGTCGCTGTTTCCGGGTTTTCCCGGCTTTCTGCGGGACAACCGGTGTGTCCGTGACCGGACGTGTGTCGGGCACGGTCGACGTTTTTTTGCCCGACGAAATGAAGCCGCGTGAATTCTAAAAAATTACAATAGGAAACACAAGGGATTGCTTCAGCCGAAGGACCCCGTGCAGTTGGGAAGACAGGCGGAGTTGTTTCGACTTACCGAAAAAGCCGGTGAGTGCCGAAATAGAGGGCCTCATGATTTCAGGGAGATTGGAATGAAGTTAGGGATTGTCGGATTGGGAAGGTCGGGGAAAACCACGATTTTTAATGCGTTGACACGGCGCGTCGGTGAATCGGTTGCCCCTGGAGGGCAGATGGTTCCCGTGCCGGGAGTCGTTCCCGTCCCGGATGAAAGGGTGGAATGGCTGACCGATCTCTACAAGCCGAGAAAAAAGATCTACGCGCAGGTAACCTACACGGACCTGCAGGGTCTGGCCGGGGTCGCCGACAACAAACAGGAATACATGGCTCAGCTCATCGCACACATGCGCCAGGTGGACGCCTTTCTCCTGGTGGTGCGGAATTTCCAGGACCCCGCGCTCGGTAAACCCGATGTCGCCCGCGACCTGAAGGAACTTGAAGAGGAATTTCTGATCTCGGATCTCGCCACCATTGAAAAGCGCATCGAAAAAATCGCCATGGAAGAAAAGAGGGGGAAAAAGCTCCAGGGACCCGAAAGAGAACTCCTGGACGCCTGCTCTGAGGTCCTGAACGCCGAAAAACCCCTTCGATCGAGACCCGACCTGGCGGACGCTCCCGAACTGAGGGGATTTACCTTCCTTTCCGCGAAGCCTCTTCTGGTGATCGTGAACAATTCCGACGACGACGGCGAACTTCCGCCGGTTTCCTTCGAGTCAATGGAAGCACTGGTCGTACGCGGAAAGCTCGAGATGGAAATGGCGCAGCTTCCGGAATCCGAGGCCGCTGTTTTCCAGCAGGACTTCGGCATCACGGAATCGGCACTGGCGCGGGTGATCCGCCGTTCGTTCGAACTGTTGAGGCTGGCGACGTTCCTCACCGTGGGAGAAGACGAAGTGAGGGCCTGGACGATAAAACGGGACCTGCCGGCGGCGGAAGCGGCCGGGGTGGTTCATTCGGACATTCAGAGGGGCTTTATCCGTGCCGAGGTCGTCGCCTACGACGACCTGAAAAAGTCGGGGGACTACGCCGCAGCGCGCAAACTGGGATTGGTGAGACTGGAAGGGAAAACCTACCGGGTCCAGGACGGCGACATCATGCTGTTCCGGTTCAACGTCTGATGACTGGCCGTGTCTGAAGTCGAGCCGTGCAAGCCATTCAAGGGCGAGGTTGCCCCGGACAGGCCGGGTCTCCGAAGAGGGTACGGAAACGCAACGGTGGACATCGGCACGAAAGTCTTTTTACAGTACCCGGACGGCCACCATGGTCATGTCGTCATCCAGGGGGCGTCCCTGCTGATAGGTCGTGACCGATTCGGCGAGACGGTCGCAAACGGTTTGCGCCCGCGCATGGCAAAAGCCCGCCACGGCTTTCTCCAGGCGTTCCATTCCGAATAGTTCTCCGGAAGGGTCTGTCCCGTCGGTCATTCCATCCGTATAGAGCAGCATCACATCACCGGGGAAGAGCTGCACGGCCTGTTCGTCGAGGGCCGGATCGGGGAGTACCCCCACCGGCTGGCCGGCCTCCCAGGGCGGGAGCCACACCGCGCCCTGCCGTCCGCACACGATCGGGACCGTATGGCCCGCCCGGGCATAGCTGAATTGTCGGGTGGCCGTATCCAGGATCCCGTAGAGAATGGTAACGAACATGCCGGCTTCGTTCATCCCGATGAGGTGCCGGTTGATTCCTTCCAGCGCTTCCCGGGGGGACCCCGATCTCCCCGCTTCCGCTCTCATCAGGCTGCGGGTCATGGCCATGAAAATGGCTGCAGGCACTCCTTTGTCCGATACGTCTCCAATGGCGATCCCAAGCCTGGACGGGCCAAGGGGAATGAAATCGAAAAAATCGCCCCCGACCGCCCGCGCGGGGTCCATTCTTGCGCCGAAATCGTATCCCGGGAGCGTGGGCAGGGACCGGGGCAGCATGCTCTCCTGGATTTCCCTTGCCACCTGGAGTTCCCGTTCCAGTTTTTCCTTCTCGATGATCTGTGCCTGTGCCGCCCTGAGGTCCTCCAGAGCGCGGTTCAGCAGGCGGTTCTTCTCCTGAAGGTCGCGGATGGTGGCATTGTCGGAGTCACGAAGCCGCCGGCTCAAGGCCCTGGCCATTTCATAGGCGATCATCGGCCTCTCGTTCAGAAGCGAATGAAAATTCGCCCTGGTCATTTCAAGAAGCCGGACGGGGGTCGCGGAACGCACACTGGCAGTGCGGAGCCCGTCGGGATCGAGCAGGCTCATTTCTCCGATGTATTCTCCGGTCCCTCGGACATTGAGCAGTCTTTCCTCCGACGTGCCCAGCGCCTTTATGATTTCCAGCCTGCCTTCGAGAATGACGTAGAAGCGGTCGCCGCGGTCTCCTTCAAGGAAGAGGAGTTCGCCTGCGGGAATCTCGACCAGCCGCAGGTTGTCCAGCAGAAGTCGCACTTCTTCCGGCTGCAGCGAGGAAAAGATCTGAATTCGGGAGATAAGGGTTTCATCCATGCGGGGGATCCTTCCGATTGCCCTCGAGATCATGACTTGCGTGCCCGGTGCCCCGTTTCATTCATTCCTGTGGAGCCTGTTCAGAGCAGGGTGATGCCGACGCTTTTTTTGCACTCCGGGCATTTGTTCACGTGTTCGGCAATCGTTCTCGTCTCCCAGCGGTGAATGAGCTGGCAAAGCTCCTCGATCATCGAAGCGGCTATCTCCGGAAACTGGTCGAGGATTCTCTGGAACTTGCTCCTCGATAGAATCATGCACCGGACTTTGGTGACCGCCTTGAGCGAAAACAGGCGCTTGGACGGGCACAGCAGCGACATGCCGCCGAGGAACGAGCTCTCCCCGTATTCCCTGATCGTCTCATTCCCCCCGTCAACGGGAAGCAACAGGCCCGCCTTTCCTTCCAGGATATAATAGGCGTTCTCGTCTATATCTCCTTCGGTGAACAGGTATTCCTCGGCTTTGAACGTCTCCCTGGTGCAAAGGTATGCCAGGAGCTTGCGGGCGTCGACGGGCAGTCCGGAAAACACCGGAATCTGCATGAGGATCTCAAGGTTTTCCTGATATTCGCTAGGCGGCTGATTTCGGTCCGTGTACGAGTTCATGGAGAATTCCCTTTTTGGCGATGAGTTCGTTGTATGGTCCCATTTCGACGATTTTCCCCGCCTTCATGACGGCGACTTTGTCGAAACCCTTGATCGTATCCAGTCGATGGATCACGGCGATGAGGGTGCTCTTTCCCTTCCACTTCGTTTCAAGCAGGTTCTGGATGCGTTTTTGAGACGCATTGTCCAGCGCGGAAGTCGCCTCGTCCATGACCAGGATGGGCGGGTTCTTGAGGAAGACTCTCGCGATCGCCACCTTTTGACGCTGGCCCCCGGAGAGCCTGTCTCCCTTGGTGCCAACCTGGAAATTCATGCCGATGTCCACGACCTTTTCGAGCAGGTCCTCCTCGACCAGCAACTGAATGATGCTTTGGTTGATGCGTTCACTGGCCTTGGTTTGATCCGTCGTCTGCCTTCCGAAGAGGATATTGTCGAGTATCGTCTGGGTGTAAATGTAATCCGTGATGTTGTAGGAACTGATTGCCTCGGGCCTGTCCTTCAGGACTCTGTCCTTGAACAGATGCCGGCCGTCAAGGATCAGGTTTTCGAGTATGGGAGGAAAAGCGATCAGTTTGTGGACCCCGGGGGTGAACCGGAGGGCGAGGCGCAGGAGCTTCAGGCGGTCTTCCTCGGAGAGATCGTGCAGACGCGCACCCTCGATTCGGGTGACGATCGCCTTGTAATCGTCGAACTCGGCGAAGGTGATGGGAGTGTTCTGGAAGAACATCTCATCGGGCGGCAAATTTCCCAAAATGTCCACGGTCATACGGGCAAGGTCCCGGCCGAGGTTTATGAGCGGGTTTCTCAACTGCGCTTCATCGAGAAATTTCAGGAAGTACGAATTTGCGGGCAGATGGTCGACGGTGAATTCCTCGATGTTGGGGCTGCCGAACGTCAGGTTGGCGGCGATATTGGAATAGTAGAGGTAACGTTCTTCATCGAAAAACTCGAAATAATCGGCCAGTTCTTCTCCGAAGTTCTCCTGGAAACTATGCCGGACCCGAATGAGCTTGTCCACCAGGTCCTTTTCCTGGTCGTACTTCAAAATGGTGTTCAGGCCGAATCTGAGCACATCCACGAAGATGCCCACTTCCTGGAGCACCTGGATTATCTCATCGAGCGTCGGCAGTTCGGTTCTGGAATCGTCGTTCCCCAGGACCGCCTCACAGGAGTAGAGCAAGTTCTCTCTTATGGTCCCTTCGAAAATGAACGGCGACTGGGCGACGATGCCCATGTTGTTGGCAATATCGCGCTTGGTGAGCTCCGACACTTCGTGGTTGTCTATGAGGACGCTTCCCCCCGTATACTTGTAAAGCTGGCAGATGCAGGCCGCGAGCGTGCTCTTGCCGCTCCCGGAAAAGCCCACCAGTGCCAGTTGCTCCCCCTCCTTCAATTCCACGTTGATCTGTTTGAGCAGTTGTATGCCGCCGGAAACGGTGAAAGACAGGTCTTTCGTGGATATGTCGCCTTTGAAACTGTACGGTTTCCTGTCCGGAGGTTCGAGTACGTACTCGGGTTCCACGTCGAAGTATTCCATGGTCCTGTAGTAGCTGACACTGGCGTCCTGGTAAGTCTGGTAAAATTCCATGAGTTCTTTCCACGGGTCGTAAATCTTCTCGTAGGCCGAGAGAAACGCGACCAGGGCGCCGAGATCGAACCGGCCCTGGATAGCGAGAAAGCCGCCCACCAGGAAAAGACAGAACGGGCCAAGGTTCTGGAAAAAATTGTTCAGGACCTTCACTCCGTTCTTGTACAGAATCCAGGTCACACGGATCTTGAACAGCTTGTCCACAAAGACCCCGTACTTGCCGTTTTCAATCCGAAAGCTGTCGTTGCCGTGAATCTCGTGGATACCGGATATGGCCTCGTCGACCTTGCTGCTGATCAGCCTCGTGATGTCCACCCGTTCCTTGTTGGCTTTGTTGGAACGACTCTGCAGTTTGGGAACCACGTAAATGACCACCGGATAGGTTGCAAGACTCAACAGCGCGAGCAGGGGATTCAGATAAAACATGTATGCCCCGAAAGCGAGCAGCGTAAGGAGGTTACTGGCGGGGGCGCCAACCGCGGCCCCGACGAATTCTCCGGTGTTGGCGACTTCGGTGACCAGGGAGGAAACGACCAGGCCCGGGGAAGCTTTCTGAAAAAAACTGAGGGGCAGGGTGAGGATGTGTTCGTACAGTTCTTTCCGAATCCTGGAAAGCGCTTCCTGCCCGATGTGCGTCTGGAGCACCGTGATGACGTATTTCAGCCCGCTGGCCAGCAGCACGGCGGCTATGTAGAGGCCCGAGTACAGCAGCAGCAGGTCGACTTTGCGAAGGAAGATCGCCTTGTTTATGATCTTCTTTTGCATTTCGAGGGGAAAAACCCTGGTTACCACGGCCACCAGGATCAGGAGAACAAGAATCACCTGCAGCTTGAGGTTGCTGGTCTTGACCCAATAGGACAACGGGCGTTTCGTTATCATCGGAATCTGTTTCCTCTATGGTTGGGTAATTGACAATAAAACAGTCGGAAAAAACGGAATCGTTCAACGGTCTGAATGAATTCGTGGCTCTGCGGGAACCGAAATCGAGCGCGTGGGAACGGCATTACACTTCCCCGGGGGGTTCCCGATTCCCGCCGGAATTAGAAAACCCAGTTATAATACCATCGCCGGTAGTGGTGTTCCCAGCAAAATATGCTAATACAATGCCTGCATTAAAGACTCAACAGAATAGTTGGAATACGGCAATTACTTAGGCATTGACCGGGCTGAGGGCATCCTTTATGATTCAAAAAAAGGCATTCCGTGCAGCAGTGAATTATCGGCCAGCATCGAGAGGGGTATGCACCGGATGGCGGTGAGTGAGCTTTCTTTCCAGCTTCAGTCCAAACTGTCGGAACTGGACCGTGTTGCCGCGATGATCGATCGTTTCGGTGAAGAACATAAGCTACCCGCAAAAGTTGTTTTTGCCCTGAACCTTGCATTGGACGAACTCATCACCAATTCGATCAAGTACGGATACAAAGAGGATGGTGAACACATCATCGCGATCAGCCTGACGTACACCCCCGGGGAGGTCACTCTCCTGGTGGAAGACGACGGCAATCCGTTCAACCCTCTGGATGCGTCCGAGCCGGATATCCAATGTCCCGTCGAGAAGCGCCAGGTGGGAGGGCTGGGCATTCATCTGCTGCGCAGTCTGATGGACCGTATCGATTACGAGCGACGGCAGGGCAAGAACCTTGTCCGCATAATAAAGACCTTCTAGCCATAGACATCAGGAAATAGACCGCTGTTGGGAGAATGTGAATGGAAGTGAACGAAAGAAAACAGGATGGGGTCATCGTTCTTGAACTCAAGGGACGTCTGGATTCCAACACGTCGGACGGGTTCGGGGAAAAACTGTTCGGTCTGATCCAGTCGGGGGAGAATAAGCTGGTCCTCGACCTGGGGGGGGTCGACTACATATCGAGTGCCGGGCTTCGCGTGATCATCAAATCCGTGAAGGAACTCAAACGCAACGACGGGCAACTTTGCCTCTGTTCCATGAAGGATTACATTAAAGAAATATTCGATTTGTCCGGCATCGCAACCATCCTCCCGATCCATCCGACGCTGGAAGAATCGCTTCGCGCCCTCTAGCCGGTTGTTTGAGACCCTGCGGATGTTCCCTGTCGCGGAGCACCTCGCGTTCCCCGAAAGTATGCTCGAAAACCGCCCTGTCGGGAGGTGTGGTCAAAAGCCCTCCGCCCGCTCAAAGGAGAGGTTTGTCCCCGGCCGTTGACACGGAGATGCATTATCCTTAAAGAATGCTTATTGGCTATGCACGAAAGGAGAATTCATGATCCAACTCAGCGGCAAGGCGGAAGAAGTCCTGAAGGATTACTTCAAGGGGAAGGAACTCAGACCGATTCGCGTGTTTCTCCAGACGGGCGGGTGAAGCGGTCCGGCTCTGGCCATGGTTCTGGACGAACCGAAAAGCAGCGATGAAGTCTTTGACGTGAACGGGCTTAAGATGGTGATCGACAGGGAACTCCTCGGGAAGGCGAAAGCCGTAAAAGTCGATTATGCCGTCTACAGCATGGGATCGGGTTTCAGGTTGACATCCGAACTTCCGGTCGGCGGAGCGGAATGCGGTTCCACCGCTTGTCAGTGCTAGGTTTTTTCTGAAACGTAAAGGTATGGCCGGGGCGGCACGGGCGCTCCGGCCGCCTCAGATTCGCGGCCCCGGGTGAGAGCCGGCGGAGTTGTGAAATGGGGAGTCTCCGGGCGCACATCGGCAAAACATCGCCAAGCGGCGTCATTGCCTCCAAAGCGGGAACGCGAAATGATTCATTTCAACGAAGCGGGCCGGATTTTCCATTGCTTAAGTTCTAAACCGCCGGCAACCGTCCCACCGGGTCGGAGCCACGCCCCCGAGTGTCCGATTCTCCTGGAAAACGTCTGAAAGTCTGATAGAATACGCGTTCAGGTGCATCCGAGTCTTCACGGGCAGATGGCTGCGGGAGGGGTCGCGCATGGAATGAGGCTCTCCGGCCGGGCCGATGCCGCAAGGAATGCCGTATGCGAGTCTGCGTGCCGCCCGGCAACACCGGGACCGAAGGAGGCCTTTTGAAGCCAGCCGTCCTTTTTACCGTCCTGTGCCTACCCCTTCTGATCGGCGCTGTCTGCTCATCCGTGGAAGCAAGCGGGGTGCCGGCCGGAATCGAAGGAAAATCCATGGAAACCGGAGCCTTGCCATGCCGCGTGGGAAGGCAGTGCGAGATCGGTCTCGGGGAGCGGTTTTCCGTTTTTCTCGATTCAAATCCGACGACCGGCTACCGCTGGCAACTTGGGAACCCCCTGGATGAAGCCGTCCTGCAACTGGTCGGCACGGAATACGAGGCCCCTCAAAGCAAGCTCCTCGGTGCGGGTGGCAAGGAAAAATGGACTTTTCGTGCGGTCGGCAGGGGGGTGACATCCATAACCCTCGAATATGTCCGTCCGTGGGAGAAGGGAGTTCCGCCGGGCAAAACGGTCGTTTACCCGGTTCGGGTCGAATAGACGGAACGGTCCGGGTCCCTCGGTTGGTGGAATGAAGTCCCCGAGCCGCCGCCTGGTGCCGTTGAGCCGCCGACGACCGAAAGATTTCCATCAGGGCTCTTGTCTGGGAGTGAGTTCATTGGATTCGATCAACCGGATATTGCTCGACCGTGTGCAACGGTCTTTTCCCCTGGTTCCGGAACCGTACGAAGTATTGTCCGGAGGGTTGGGGATAGACGGCGAGGAAGTCCGGGAACGAATCAGGTCATTGAAGGACCGGAAGCTCGTCAGGCAGATCAGTGCGATCTTCAACACCGGGGCGTTGGGCTATCGAAGCAGCCTGGTGGCCATGGCCGTTCCCGAGAGCGAATTGGACCGCGCGGCGACGGAGGTCAATCGATACCCGGGGGTGAGCCACAATTATCTTCGGCCCGGGGCCTACAACATGTGGTTCACCATCGCGGTGCCCCCCGGGACCTCCCTCGATGAAGCGGTAGCGGAGTTGTCCGCGGCATCCGGCGGGTGGCGCACGCTTGTCCTCCCCGCGCTTCGCAAATACAAACTTGCGGTTGTTCTGGACGTTCTGGAAGAAGGGGAGGGCGATCCGGGCGAGGATGGCTTCGGTACGCCCCTGTGCGAATCTTCCGTGGCGTTTCGGCCGACCCCCGAAAATATCGGGATCGTCCGCTGCCTCCAGGAAGACCTTCCTCTGGTTGAAAGGCCTTTTCGCGACTGGGCGCACAGCCTTTGCATGGAAGAAACGGAGCTGATCCGGACGATCGATGAATGGAAACGCTACGGGTTCATGCGCCGGTTTGCGGCGGTACTGAACCATCGCCAGGTTGGGTTCGGTTTCAACGGGATGGTGGTCTGGAATTGTCCGGACGACCGGATCGATGAATACGGGCGAATTCTGGCATCCCACCATGAGGTGAGCCACTGTTATCACCGCCCCTCGTATCCCGAGTGGCCTTTCAATCTTTATGCCATGGTCCACGGCCGGAGCGCCGGGGACTGCAGAGAGGTCGCGGAGATGCTCGGGGAGGCCATTCGGTTGAAGACCTACGAAATCCTGTTCAGCACCAGGGAATACAAGAAAATAAGACTGAAGCTTTTCCGGGAGTGACACCGGGGCTTCGGTTCCGTTCGATCAGCTTCGAGTCCGATGTGGTTCCCGGGGTTGTGCCCGAGGGGCACAGCAAAGGGTTTCTCCGGGGAATCCTTTCGGAAGTCGTGGATTGCCGGCAATGGATGAAGACCGAAAAGACCGTGAAATGAGAAAACGGGTCATCTTCGACACCATGTCCGAACTCGGCCGGGAAAGGATCCTCAGGATCGGATACGAAAACTGGGACCCTTTCCAGGAACCGAAGGAACCCGCGGACCTCAGGTTTGGAAAGACATACGTCGAGGCCGAATCCCTGCTGAGAGAGTTCTTCGAAGAACGGCCTGACGTTCGGGAATTCGTTGCAGTTCGCAGGGAGCTGTTCGATTTGTGTGTCGATCTGATCCGACGGGATGCCCGTGCCGGAGCGCTCTGCGATTTCTGCGACTGGTACCGGAAGCGGACCGGACCGAGATGAACGCGGCCGCTCCGTCCGGAGCGCGATAACCCCGGACGGTCGAACGTTTCCTGCCGTGGCGGATGGCGTTTTATGGCGCGCGGGCGGGCGCGGGTACCAGGGGCCATCCACGGCGGCCGACTTTCGCCCGACCCGGGCTAATTTTAGCATTGACAACGGATACTTGTCACGTTAATCAACAGGCATCGATATTCTTGGCTAATCCGATGAGGGTTTGGGCGTTATACGCAGCCGGTTATCCCCTGATACTGAGTCGCACTATGATGCCGGAAGGCCGTTCCGGGAGGAAAACATGGACGAGGACGCCAAGCAGCGCATTATGGACTGGGTAAAAGAGCAGAAAAAGAGCAGGCATTATTTCAACGACTTGTGCAAGGCGGTCCCTGAACTCAAAATGCTGCAGGCGAAGAAATTCGTCAACGAACTCGTGAAAGAAGGCAAATTGAAGTATTGGTCCAGCGGCAGCACGACGATGTACATGCTCCCGGGCGCGGGTGACGTCGAGAAAGAGGAAAGGGACATGAACTGATCCGCCGGCCCGTCTTTTTCCAAAGGTTCAGTAGAAACAAGGCGGGGCACGGCGGCGGAGGGAGGATCTTTCAGGCGGTGGGTTTTGATTGGGCACTGAAGGCGGTGGGGAGGGGGCCGGGGGATTGTCCTAACGAAAGAAAATGAGTACGTCTCAAGACGTGGAAAAGCGAGGTGGACGGAATGGCACTGAAGCATGCAACCCCTTTGCTTGATGAACTGGAAAAGGGCCCCTGGCCGAGCTTTGTGGCCGATGTCAAGCGGTGGGCGGCGAAGTCCCCCATGGCTGAAGACTGGCTCGGTCTCATGGAGATGTCTTTCCGGGACAAGGAAGGTCACTGGAAGCACGGCGGTGTCGTGGGAGTTCTCGGCTACGGCGGGGGGGTCATCGGGCGCTATTGCGACCGCCCGGACCTGTTCCCCAATGTTGCGCATTTTCACACCATCCGCGTCAACCAGCCCGCGAGCAAATACTACAACACGGAAATCCTGCGCAAACTGTGCGACATCTGGGAATCGCGGGGAAGCGGCCTCACCAACCTGCATGGTTCCACGGGAGACATCGTGCTCCTCGGCACTTCCACGGACCAGTTGGAACCGCTCTTTTACGAATTGACCCATGAACTGCGGATGGACCTGGGCGGTTCCGGGTCCAATATGAGGACCCCCGAGGGCTGCCTGGGCATGTCCCGATGTGAATGGTCCTGCATCAACACTCAGGACATCATCTACAACATCACCCTCGAATACCAGGACGCACTCCATCGTCCCATGTTCCCCTACAAGTTCAAATTCAAGTCTTCCGGCTGCCCGATGGACTGCGTCGCGGCCATCGCCCGGTCCGACT
Source organism: uncultured Syntrophobacter sp. (assembly GCA_963663685.2). GTDB lineage: Bacteria > Desulfobacterota > Syntrophobacteria > Syntrophobacterales > Syntrophobacteraceae > Syntrophobacter. The sequence goes on from CAXXDT010000007.1 coordinate 89,972, forward strand.
GCTCCATCATCGGCACCTGGCGGGACAGGATCCGCATCGATCAGGAAGCCGTGAAGGCCTACGTGGGCGGTGAACTCGTGCCCCACGCGGGTGCCGGCGGAAGGGAGAAGCGGGTATTCGACATCAAGGGGGAAGTCGTCGATCTCTGTCCGACCGGGTGCATGGAATGGGACGGCGGTGCTCTCAAAATAAGGGATGAAGACTGTACTCGCTGTATGCATTGCATCCGCGTAATGCCCCGTGCCTTGCGGCCCGGAATCGACACGGGCGCGACGATCCTCGTGGGGGCCAAGGCCCCGATACTGGAAGGTGCGCAGCTTTCCAGCGTGGTGATTCCGTTTCTCAGGATGGAACCGCCGTACACCGAACTCAAGGAATTCATCGATAAGATGTGGGAATTCTGGATGGAAAACGGGAAAAACCGGGAACGGCTCGGGGAAATGATTCAGCGCGTGGGGATTTGCGAATTCCTCAGGGCTTGCGACCTGACTCCCGATCCGCGAATGGTGAACACTCCCCGGTACAATCCCTACATTTTCTACGATCCGAAAAAAGTCCCCGGGGGCTGGGAACGCGACGGCCAGGCATTTCGTAAACGGCATCAGGTTTAGGAGGTCCGGCAATGCCCTTTGATCCCAAGAATCCAATGCAGGACCGGATAACGGACATCGGTCCGCCGAAATACGACAGGTTTTTCCCGCCCGTCGTTAAAGAGAATTTCGGTAAATGGAAATACCATGAAATTCTGGAACCGGGAATCCTGGTCCATGTGTCCGAATCGGGCGCGGAACTCTACACGGTGCGCGTCGGGTCGGCCCGTCTGATCAGTGTCGATGCGATCCGGGAAATATGCGATATCGCGGACAAGTATTGCGGGGGATACCTGCGGTGGACCACACGGAATAACATCGAATTCCTGGTGAGCGACAAATCGAAGCTTCAGCCGCTGATCGATGATCTTCGAAGCCGCGGGAACCGTTTTCCCATCGGCGGCACGGGTGCCGGGATCACCAACATCGTGCACACCCAGGGCTGGGCTCATTGCCACACCGCGGCCATCGATGCTTCAGGCGTCGTGAAGGCGGTGATGGACGACCTGTTCGAATATTTCGGGTCCCATAAACTCCCGGCGCAGGTCCGTATCGCGCTTGCCTGCTGCCTCAACATGTGCGGAGCGGTTCATTGCTCGGATATCGCCATCCTGGGGGTGCACCGCAAGCCGCCCCTGATCGAGCACGAGCGGGTACAGAAGATTTGCGAGATCCCGCTGGTTGTGGCGGCCTGCCCGACGGCCGCCATCAGGCCGAAGAAAATCGGCGACCGGAAAAGTATTGAAATCAACCGGGAGCGCTGCATGTTCTGCGGCAACTGCTACACCATGTGCCCCGCCTTGCCCCTGGCCGATGGAGAGGGCGATGGAATCGCCATTTGGGTGGGGGGCAAGGTCTCGAACGTGAAATCGGCCCCGATGTTCTCCCGGCTTGCCGTTCCCTTCATTCCCAACGAACCCCCTCGCTGGCCGACCACGGTCAAAATCATCAGGAACATTGTTGAGCGGTACTCGGAAGGCGCCCGGCGTTATGAACGCCTGGGGGAATGGATAAACAGGATCGGGTGGGAACGCTTTTTCGAACGCACGGGTCTTGAGTTCACCTATGAGCATATCGACGACTACCGTCTGGCCATGACGACCTGGAGAACGACGACCCAGTTCAAATTCTAGCACGGAACCGAAGATGATCGAAAAACCGCGCCTGATGATTGCGGCGTTGCGTGGGGGCGCCGGCAAGACCGCCATTTCCATCGGGCTTGCAGCGGCGTGGCGGCTGTACCACGGACGGCGGATCGTTCCCTTCAAGAAAGGGCCCGACTACATCGACGCGGCCTGGCTGTCCGTGGCCGCGGGCCGGGACTGCTATAACCTCGATCCCTTTTCCATGAAGCCGGACGAGATCCTCCGGTCATTCATCATCCGTGCGGACCGGTGCGACGGCGCCGTCATCGAAGGCAATCGCGGTCTTTTCGACGGGGTCGACGTGAGGGGAAGCTACAGTAGTGCCGAAGTGGCCAAGCTGCTCGGGACGCCTGTCATTCTCATTCTCGACGCAACCAAGATGACACGCACGGCGGCGGCCCTGGTTCTCGGGTGCCGGGGCCTGGACCCGGAAGTGAATATTGCCGGCGTCATTCTGAACCATGTGGCGGGAAAACGCCATGAACAGGTCCTTAAGGGGGCCGTCGAACGTTACGGCGGACTCCCCGTTCTCGGGGTTTTCCCCAAAGGAAGCCTGGAATTCTTTCCCGAGCGGCACTTGGGCCTCGTTCCGCCGCCCGAATCAAAAAACATGGAGGAGGCCGTCCGGCGTGCGGCGGAGAAGATCAGGGACTGCGTCGATCTGGAGGCCGTCTGGTCCATCGCACGGTCCGCGGGACCTCTTGGAAGCCCGCAGTCCTCTGTTGCTTCCGCGGTAAGAAGGAAGGAGCGGGGGGCCGTCACGATCGGCGTCGTGCGCGACGCGGCCTTCCAGTTTTATTATCCTGAAAACCTGGAAGCCCTGAAGGGGAGGGGGGCTGAGCTTATCGAGGTATCGAGCTTCGATGCCTGTCCGCTGCCTCGCCTGGATGCACTTTACATCGGTGGGGGGTTTCCGGAGATGCACCTCGAGGCCCTGTCGGGCAACAGCGTCTTCCGGGAATCTCTGAAGAATGAAATAGAGGCCGGATTGCCCGTTTATGCGGAATGCGGCGGCCTGATGTTCCTGTGCCGGGGCATCTTCAGGCAGGAAAGTCTTTTCCCCATGACGGGCGTGTTCCCGTTTGACGTCATTCTTGGGGCCAAGCCCGAAGGACATGGCTACACCGTCATGGAATGCGTGGCGGAGAACCCCTTTTTCCCCAAGGGGGCAGTCTTCAGGGGACACGAATTCCACTATTCGCGAATGGTCCGGCGGGCAGGGGGGTTCCCGTTCGTTTTTCGATTGAGGAAGGGCCACGGCATTGTGGCGGGCTGGGATGGGATATGTTATAAAAATGCCATTGCATGCTATTCTCATTTGCATGTGGTTGGGAATGAATACTGGGCGGATGCTCTGATTCGTGCAGCCTTAAGGCATCGGCGGAAAAACCCGTGTGGAAGCACCGGCGCCGGAGACGCCAAAACCACGTGCTGGAACCCCACGGATGTTTAACAGTCATTCAAAGGAGGCATTGTCCATGGGACAGGTTGAGTTCAAAGGCAAAACATTCGAGGTGGATGAAGACGGATTCATCGCCAGTTTCGACCAGTGGAGCCCGGACTGGGTTGAATACGTGAAGTCCTCGGAGGGCATCGCCGAACTGACGGAAGAACACTGGAAAGTCATCCATGTGCTTCAGGATTATTACAGGAAGCACGGCATTGCCCCCATGGTTCGGATCCTCACCAAGGTGACAGGATACAAGCTGAAATACATCTATGAGCTGTTCCCCTCCGGACCGGGCAAGGGTGCCTGCAAGATGGCGGGCCTTCCCAAGCCTACCGGGTGCGTCTGAAGGGCTCTGTGCTCCGGGGTGGCTTATCCCCGGCCCGGGGCTTTTCCCCCGCTGATTTGCGTTTTCCGACGGTTGCGGTTCCTGCCCATAATATCGTCAACTATCGGTAAGTACGGTGCAATTCTCTTTTTGTGCAAAAAAGGTGAAGTGCCCGGCTTTCAACGCTTGCTCTGATCTTCAACCGATGATAAAGACTACTCCATGGAGTACCGTCCTATGCGCCGGATCCGGATATGCGCGTATGTTTGGGGAGAGGATCCGGCTCCGTGATTGGAAAAACGAGTCGGTTTGAGGTTGTCTGTTTCAGCTTGACAACGAAGATGGTTAAGGTTACGAGAGGAACACTCAGGTTAGGTAAGGGACAGAGTGCGCAGGTCTCCCCGGTAACTCGATGCCCGAACGTTTCTCATTTCAAGTGACGACGGAGGATAAGACGATGTTTAAAGTTACGGTCGATAAGGACAAATGCACTGGCGATGCCGAATGCGTGGATGTGTGCCCCGTTGATGTGTATGAACTGGTTGACGGAAAGGCGGAACCCGTGAATGAGGATGAATGCCTCGGCTGTGAAAGTTGTGTGGAAGTGTGTGAGCAGAGCGCGATCACTGTTGAAGAGGTCTGATTCTATCACCATTCGACCTACAGTCGTTTAACAAGCCATCCGATCGATTCCGGATGGCTTGTTGTTTTTAGGTATGAAAAAACCCGCCTCAGCTTGTCGCTCAGGCGGGTACGTTTTTTTAAAGGATCTCGGTGCCGCTTACTTTTGAGCGGGATGACAACCCGCACAGACCACGGGGGCCTTCGTATCCGGCTTGTCTTTTTTCAGTTTCTGGTGACAGCCGAGGCAGTCTTCATGGAATGCGATCTTGAGGTTCAGCTTCTGCTGGTCGGGGGGCAGTTTCTTTTCGCCCTGGATGGTGGCTTCAGTGTGGCATGCTTCGCACTTCTTTACAGGATCGCCTTCTTTCCAGACGTTCTTTCCGTCCTGATATACGTGATGGCACTGGTTACAGGCAATCTTGTATTCCTCGGAATGTTTCTTGTGGCTGAATTCCACGGCCGCCTTGGTCGGGTTCGGCCAGAGGCTCGCCTTGATGGTGATCATGTCGGGAACCTTGTCGGCCGCGATAACGAGGACCGCAGCGGCGAAGACCATCATGGCGGCTACGCTGATGCATGTTAATAGTTTCGTACCTCTCCTCATTCTTCTCTCCTCCTCTCCTCAGTAAGAATCACTCACCGTGTCCGGATGACAACAAAACCAGCCGCATTCTAGTGAAAGATTTCTTAAGTTGTCAAGAAAGTAATTTCCGGAAATCATGCCCGGTACGGCTTTGGCCCTGATCCGGCACCTTCGGAAACCGACGCGGAGGCGCGCGCCCGCGGGTGTTTTGAATTGCGATGCGAATCAGAATGATTAATGTTTTGATTGGGCTCACTCTCGAAAAGGTTCCCGTTCGTTGCTCCTCATCCCGGTGGATGATTTCGATTTCGGAAACAGGAAGGTATTGAGCATGCATTTCCAGCGGTTGTATTTCAAGAATGCGGAAGGGAAAAACCTGGCGGCCCGGCTCGATCTGCCCGGTGATGAAAAGCCTGCCTGCTATGCGATATTCGCACACTGCTTCACTTGCACAAAAAACGTCAACGCGGCGGTAAACATAAGCCGGGCCTTGACCCGGGAAGGGATCGCCGTCCTGAGATTCGATTTCACGGGCATCGGCGAGAGTGAGGGCGATTTCTCCGAGACCAATTTTTCGACCAACGTTTCCGACCTGGTTGCCGCAGCGGAATTTCTGAGCAGGGACTTCGAACCGCCGAAGCTCCTGGTGGGCCATTCCCTGGGCGGGGCCGCCGTCCTGCGGGCCGCCGCCGGCATTCCGTCGACAGCGGCCGTAGCCGTCATCGCCGCTCCCGGGGACCTGTCCGGCCCTCCGGGAGTGCTTGCCGATACCAGGGAAGAAATCCTGGCCAGGGGGCAGGCTACGATAAATCTTGCCGGCAAATCGATCACCCTCAAAAGGCAATTCGTGGAAGACCTTGAACGGGAGCGCATGGACGAGACGTTGCGCAAGCTCGAAAAGCCGCTCCTCATCATGCATTCGCCTCTCGACAACATTGTCTCGATCGACAACGCGGCAAGAATTTTCATGGCCGCAAGGCATTCCAAAAGTTTCGTCTCCCTGGACAAGGCCGACCATCTCCTGTCCAATCGCGCGGATTCGCTCTACGCCGGTTCGGTTCTTGCCGCGTGGGCGAGGAAGTACGTGGGTATCTCCGAGGAACCAGAGGAACAGAGAGACCTTACGGACAACCGGGTGATCGTTCACAGCGGCAAGACAGGGTTCCAGACGCAGATCGTTGCAAACGGCCACAGGCTCATCGCCGACGAACCCGTTGCCGTCGGCGGGGCCAATACGGGGCCTACGCCGTACGACTATCTCGCCGCGTCGCTCGGCGCCTGCACCTCCATGACGCTCAGGCTGTATGCCGACCGCAGGCGGTGGCCCCTCGAATTTGTCACCGTTCGTCTGAAGCACGAACAGGTCCACAAGGAAGACTGCGAGAATTGCGAAGGCGAGGGCCGGACCATGGACCGGATTGACCGCGAGATTCAACTCACGGGTCCGTTGGATGACAGCCAGAAGCGAAAACTGCTCGAAATTGCGGACAAGTGTCCCGTTCATAAAACCCTTCGGGCGGGGGTGACCGTGCGTTCGTTCCTCAAAGACGTTTCCCCGGGGTGAACTTCGGGGTGAAGAGGTCCGGGAGGTGGGCTGTTTATGTGTCTGCCCGCGGCATGCCGGCAGACGGTTGCACCCGGAAAATCGATTGAAGAGGAGAATTCGGTTTCATCCGGCGGATTTGATTTGCTTCTTGAGCCCCTTCCCTGCAACATCAGTTGATATGCCGCTTTACCGCCCGGCGGCATAAGGATCGACGGTGGTCGTGAATCTTACCCGGACCGGGAAAGGCGGCCCGGGGTTCTGGCCCGATAATCAGTCGTGGGTCGGTTTCATGTTTACGGTGCCGCGGGGTGCCCCGCGGCGGGAATCAAAGTCTGAACCGTATGCGTTTGGAGAGAGATCTATGAAACTTCCGTTGGAAATCAGAGCCCGCAACGTCAACATCTCCCCTGCAACCGAGGAGCTTATTCGTGAGAAAGCGGATAAACTCGAAAAACTTTATGACCGAATCATCGGTTGCCGGGTTACAGTGGACATTCCCCACAAGAGTCAACGAAGTGGAATCCATTATGCCGTGCGGATCGAACTCACCGTGCCGGGCCGCGAAATCGTGGTCAAGCGCGATCCTGAAGAAGACCTCATGGCGGCGGTGTTGGGTTCCTTCGAAGTGGCTCAGCGCAGCATCAAGGAGTTTTCCGAAAAGCAACGGGGTGAGGTGAAGTACCACGAGGAGAAGCCGGTTGCCCGGGTGAGCAGGCTGTTTCCCGAGGATGGCTACGGTTTCCTGACAACGCCCGAAGGGCGGGAGGTTTATTTCCATGCGAATGCTTTGCTGAACGGTAAATTCAAGGAGCTTTCAGTCGGAGTCCCGGTGAGCTTTGTTGAAAAAGAAGGCGAAAAAGGCGCACAGGCAAGCTCCGTATATCTTGCGTAAAATCTGGATGGTTTTGATGTTCCCCGGGGTGGATGCAGGGCAGGAATTTCGGCCGGACCGGCTGAAGTGCCGGTTGGCCTCCGCTCCGGGGATGTCTTGTTTTCGGGCAGAAAAGCGAGGGAATTTGCGATGTCTTCCGTGGATTATGATCTGGTAGTCATATTCCTGCTCATTCTGGTAAACGGACTGTTCGCCATGGCGGAAATCGCCATCATTTCCTGTCGAAAGGCACGGCTCACGAGCCTTGCCGAGGAAGGAAACAAAAGGGCCCGTCAGGCGCTGGATCTCGCGAATTCCCCCAATCTCTTTCTGTCGACGGTGCAGATAGGAATAACGTTCGTGAGTGTCATGACCGGTGTTTTCGGCGGGGTCACGGTGGCTCACCGGTTTGCCCTGCACCTTACGGCGAGCGGTTTTTTCGGTTCGTACGGCGAAACCATCGCACTGGCGATCGTCGTGCTGTCCATGACCTATGTTTCTCTCATCATCGGCGAGCTCGTACCCAAGAGGCTCGCCCTGAACAATCCCGAACGGTTTGCCCTGCTGGCGGCCGGTCCCATGCGCTGGCTTTCCGTTGTCGCCGCGCCGCTCATCAGTTTCCTCAGCGTGTCGACTGACCAGATGCTGAAGCTTCTCAGGGTCCGTCCGTCCGGTGAACCTCCCTTTACCGAGGACGAAATAAGGACGATGATCGCGGAGGCAACGACGGCGGGCGTTTTCGAGGAAGAGGAACAGGAGCTTGTGGAACGGGTATTCCGCCTGGGAGACCGCAGTGTCGGCGTACTGATGACCCCGCGGCAGAAAATCGTCTGGCTGGATATCAACAAGCCGCTGGAAAAGCTGAAAAAAGAAATCGCCCGGAGCACCTTTTCGAGGTTTCCCGTATGCCAGGGGACCTTGGGCAACGTCCTCGGCATCCTGCACGTGAGAGACCTCCTGGCGAGAACCGTTACGGGGCAGACGGTGGATTTGAAATCATGCCTGGAAAAGCCCCTGTTTGTCGTTGAAAGCATGCACGCACTGAAAGTGATGGAGCTTTTCAGGGAATCCGGCTCGCAAATCGCCCTCGTGATCGATGAGTACGGCACCATCGAGGGATTGGTGACGCTGGACGATGTGCTCGAGGCGATTATCGGAGACATTCCCTCCGAGAACGAAGCCAGGGAATCGAAGGTTATCCGGCGGGATGACGGGTCCTGGTTGATGGACGGTATGCTCCCGCTGGATGAACTCAAAACGTACCTTGACATCAAGCGGCTGCCCGCTGAAAGAACCGGTAATTTTCAGACTCTGGGCGGCTTTATCATGAACTATCTGAAGCGCATTCCCTCTTCGGGGGACCACTTCATCTCCTGCGGGTGGCGCTTCGAAGTGGTCGATATGGACCGCCGGCGCGTGGATAAGGTCCTCATACAGGATGCCAGAGAGGATAAACCCGCGCAGGCCGATTAAACCGGTTTAACCGGAACTGCCCGGGCCGCTGCGGACCGTCCCGCCGTTCGGCGTCGATCGGCCCGTGGGGCGGGACGGTCCCTGAGGAACGGAACCTCGAACGTGCCCCCCGATGGTCCTGCGAGGTGAATTTTATACTGGACACGGCGGCGAAACTGTCCCATAGGTGCTGGGATATCCTGCGGGAATCAGGGCGTGGCCTGTCGGTGAGCTCTAACCGGAGTTCCAACTTAGCAAAGGGTGAAAGTCCGATGTTTCAGCTTTACAATACAATGTCGCGGTCCAAAGAAGTATTCAAGCCTCGAAATGACGCGATCGTCAAGATGTTCTCCTGCGGACCCTCCATCTATGGGAGGCCGCACATCGGCAATTACCGCAGCTTCCTGTGGCAGGATGTTCTGCAAAGGTACCTGGAGTACAAGGGGTATCGGGTCGAACGCCTCGTCAACCTCACGGATGTGGAAGACAAGGCAATCGCTGAAGCCGAAAAGGAGGGCGTGAGCGTCCGCGAACTGACGGAGAAGAATTCGGAACAGTTCTTTGCGGATACGAAGTTGCTCGGTATCAAGTTTCCCGATTTCATTCCAAGGTCTTCCTCGTCGATCGATCAAGCGGTTGAAATGATCAAAATTCTTATGGAAAAGGGGATTGCTTACCCGTATAAGGGCGATATTTTCTTCGACCCGCTCAAGTCCGATAACTTCGGCAGGCTTTTCAGACTCGATATGAAGCGATGGCCCACGGTCAGGAGGCGCTTCAAAAAAGACACGTACCCAGGACGCCGGTGGAACCTCGGGGATTTCATCCTGTGGCACGGCTACAGGCAGGGAGACGGTCTTTCCTGGGAAACCGATCTCGGACGGGGGCGGCCCGCCTGGAATATTCAGGACCCCGCCATGATTTCCCAATACCTCGGGTATACCATCGATATTGCCTGCGGCGGGGTGGACAATATCTACAGGCATCACGATTACAATCTCGCCGTGATGGAGGCGGTTTCCGGCGAGGAATTCGCACGGTACTGGATCCACGGGGAACACCTGTTGGTCGACGGCAGGAAAATGTCCAAAAGCCTGGGAAACATCGTCTATCCCGAAGACCTGACGGACAGGGGATTCAGCCCGCGGCACGTTCGCTTCTACCTCATCTACGGCAGTCATCGCAAAAGGATCAACCTGACGATGGAAAGGCTGCGAACGAAGATCGTTCAGCTCAACCGGATGCGAGGCATGATCGGGGAGATAAGCTGTACCGGAGGGGGAAGAATCGGACCGGCGGCGTCCGGTGCGCGCGCCAAGAATTTGGTGGACGGCCTGCTCCCGGTGTTTGAAAAATACATGGATGACGATCTGGACATAAAGGGCGCCTTCGATGCTCTATACCGTTCGGTGACCAGTCTGGCCGTGCTGAACCACGAAGGAAAAGTCTGCTGTAAGGACTGCCGCAGGATTGATACGGCGCTGCACAAGGTGGACGAAGTCTTTCGGGTGATTTTCCCGGAGTGAGCATCCCCCAGGACAGCGAAGCTCCACGAGCTTGTGATACCCGGTTGCGCTCAGGAAAGCAGCAAACGAAGCTTTTTATAGTGATTTGCGTTCAAGATGATAGTCTTAGTATCCCCCGAAAGAGCGGAGGAATGATTCCCCCGCCCCCCCCCTCAGGGTTTCGGCCCACGCGCTGGCGCGCAGGCCGAACGCTCGGCGCCCGCGGCGTTGCCGCAGCGCCATATAAAGCCGCGTAGCGGCGTAGGGGTGTGCGGAGCACGGCTCCCCACTTTCTTGAGAAACATCGTTTGGCGCTTTCTTGAACGCGATCTGGTATTAAAGGAGTGGGGGATCTGTGCGCCGCCTATTGCCCGAATGCTCCCCCATGGGTGGCACGGACAGACTTGCCTGTTCCTGCGCGAAGCGCAGGAGGGACCGGGAATTGATCCCCACTGCGACGGTCCGCCGTGCGCCCGGTTGATCGTTTTTTACCCTCTCTCTTTAAATCTCCGGCGTCGGCCCGGCGGGAGGGCCGGATGCCTCGGGGGGTTGCATCATTTCATGGATGCGCGTCAGCAATTGATCCCGCCCCTGGCTGTTTTCCGCAGAAAAGAGAATCAACCGCCCGCGCTGGACCCCGATGCTCACTGAAGCCTGCCCGAGGCAGGCCTCCCATTTTGCTCGTCCGATCTTGTCCACCTTGGTGAGGACCGGAATTGCCGGAATCCGGCTCTCCTCGAGCCATTTCCAGAGCTGCAGGTCATCGGGAGTGGGCGGGTGCCGGGCGTCCAGGATGTGGACCACTCCCCGCAGGTTCCGCCTTCCGATGAGGTAATTCTCCACCATCGGCCCCCACTGGGCACGGACGTTCATGGATACCTTCGCGTAGCCGTACCCGGGAAGATCGACAAAATAGAACAGGTCGTTGATTCTGAAAAAATTGATGGTTTGAGTCAGCCCCGGCGTGCGGCTCGTCCTCACCAGTTTTTTCCTTCGCACCAGGCAGTTGATGAGAGACGACTTCCCGACGTTCGACCGTCCGGCAAACGCCACTTCGGGAAGATCGCCGCCGGGGAACTGGTCCTGACGGACGGCCGATTTTTCGTATTCGGCGGATTTGATGACGAGTAGACTATCCATAAAAAACCACCTGGTGCTGTGTCCTTGAAATTGTATGCGGCACTGGAGCCTCTTCTTTCTGCGGCAGTCCGGGCGGAGTCAACGACAGGCCTGCCGGTTCCTGCCGTCCGGGGCAACGCGGGAAACTTTTCAACCCGCCCGTTGCACGAAGAGATCTTCCCGCCCGGAAAATGTTTTAAGCGGCCGGCCGGGAACGGTGCGTTACAGCCTTTCCGCGTCTCGAGCGTGCCGAACCCGGCATGAAGCTTCGCTCGAAACGACAGAGAACCCGCGGACCCCACCCGGGGCGATAGCACCGGCCATCAAAAGAAGTGCACCGGTGGCACACGGTTACGAACGGTTTTGCAGGTAGGTTTCTATTCTCCGAAGACCCTCCGCGATGTTCTCGGTCGAATTGGCGTAGCTGAATCGGACATAACCTTCTCCGTTGGCTCCGAAATCGACGCCCGGAGTGATTCCGACCTTTGCATTTTCAAGGATTTCGAAGGCAAAGGAATAGGAATCGTTGGTGAACTTCCTGGCGTTTACGAAAACGTAGAAGGCGCCCGAAGGCTCAACGGTGATTCCGAAGCCGATTTCCCTGAGCCGCGGGATGATGAACCGCCTGCGCCGGTCGTAGCGTTCGACCATCGCCTGGACGTCCCGCTTGACGCTCGGATCGGTCAGAGCGGCATATCCCGCCGCCTGAACCATTGAATTCGCCGAAATGAAGAAGTTCTGAAGCATCTTCTGCATCGGCCGGATCATCCGCTTGGGAACGATCAGGTACCCGAGCCTCCAGCCCGTCATGGCGAAGAGCTTTGAAAAGCCGTTGAAGACGATACAGTTGTCGGTGAATTCCAGTATGGAATGCGCACGGCCTTCGTAGACCAGCCCATGATAGATCTCATCGCTCAGGATCAGTCTCCCCATGTCGGCGATTTCAGCCATACGGCCGGGTTCGAGGAGATTGCCGGTGGGGTTTGCCGGTGAATTGATGAGAATGGCCTTGGTCCTGGGGGTCAGTGCGGCGCGGATCATCTCCGGCCTGTACTGGAAACCGTCCTCTTCATAGACAGGAATCAGCTTGGGTATGCCTTCAAGGAAGCTCACGAAGTTGGGATGGCATGCGTAGTGCGGGTCGGACAGAATGACTTCTTCCCCACATTCCAGTATGGTGCTCATGGCCACGAGAAACGCGGGGGAGGTGCCCGAAGTGACCAGTACCTGGTCCGGGTCGAGCGTTTTTACCCCGTAGGTTTCTTCGTAGTACCTGCATACGGCTTCACGAAGTTTAGCGGTTCCGAGGCTGTGCGTATAATGGGTGTCGCCGCGTTTAATGGCTTCTATCGCCGCCTCGTTGATGGCCGCGGGAGTGTTGAAATCCGGTTCTCCGACTTCAAGGTGAATAATGGATTCTCCCGCCCGTTCCAGCTCCTGAGCGCGTTCGAGCACGTCCATCACGATGAATGACTTTAAGTCCTGAACTCTTCTGCAGATCACGATCGATCCCGCCTTTCCGAATGAGCGAAGTTGAATTGAGTGAATACTGAACCGAACTCCGAAATCCGAACGAATACAACACACTGCAAAGAGAAAACGACCGGGTGCGGGGGCAGTACTCCCGCCGTGAACGAAATCAAAGCCTGGTGGCCGGATGCGACGTTCGGGGGGTTACGGGCACTGTCGCGGAGGATTCATCACTTCGCGGAAATCCTGACGATGCTGGGCTTGGCCTGTACTTCCCCCTCGATTTGCGCCATCAGGGTGGTTGCCTTGGAAAGCGTATCCACGGGCTTGAGCTGGAGCACGTATACGGTTCCGAGGGCTTGATCTTTAGCCTGCCTGAGCAGGACCGGGTATCCTTTCTTGAGGAGACCGGCCTGCATTTCCTCAGCCTTTCCCCTGTCCACGAACGAGCCGATCCGGACGACGTACCTGGCCGGCTGCCCCGCCTGCGGCGTCAAGAGCGGCTCTGCCTGAACCCCTGCCCGGTCGGCGCCCTGCGCCGGCCCTGCCGAAGTGGAAGCGGCCGGGAGTCCCTGCGGATTTGCCGATTCGACACGACCGATTTCATGGGTGTCGATGGGCTGCACCCCGGAGGATCGCCCAGAAGGCCGGGAGGCCGGAGCCTGCTGGGGGTCCCCGAGAGGTATCGGTTCGATGCGGTCCAGGTATCGCTTGGCTTCCTCGGATTGAGTGGTATTGGGCGCAAGCTTCAAAACGCGGGCGAGAGAGGCCGAGGCGGGCTCCATCTGCCCTGCCTGAAAGCACAGGATGCCGTATCGCAAATGGGCTTCCACGAAGTCGGGCGTATATTCCACGGCCTTGCCGTACGCCCGCCGCGCCTCGTCAACACGCTGGAGCGCCTCAAGGACTATTCCCATCCGGTAGAAGGCATTGCCGTAGTTGCTGTGCATACGAACGGCTTCCTGGTATTGCTTGAGAGCCCCTTCATAGTCGTTTTGCTTTTCATAGAGGCGGCCGAGGTTGAAATAGACGATTTCCGGTGTTGAATAATACGGATTCAACAGGGCCTTCTTGAAAGCCTCCGAAGCGAGGGTGTACTGCCCCCGTTCCGCGTAGATCGTTCCGATGGCATTGTACGCCTCGGCATAATCGGGCTTTTCGGCCAGTGCCTTCTGAAAATACGGCAGCGCTTCGTTCTGAAGGCCGCGAGCATTGTACGCAAGCCCCAGATCGTACATAATAACGGGATCTCTCGGTTTCTTCTGCTCCGCCAGGGTCAGGTATTTCATCGCCTGTCCCGCATCCCCCGCGGCCATGAACTTTTCCCCTATCTGCTGCAGTTGGCCCGCGCTGTAACGCGACGACGGGTCGTTACCCGTGGTGGCGCAACCTCCGACGGAGAGAATCAGGACCAGGCACAATACCCGAAAATGCTTCCCGAGCGGCATCAGATCACCTTGTTCAGTGAATACTCGATTATACCTTCAGCCCCGTGGCGAATCAGCCTGGGGATCAATTCCCTCACGATGTTCTTGGAAATGACGGTTTCGACCGAGAGCCATTTGCTCTGATACAGATGTGCGATGGTCGGAGCATTCAGACTCGGCAGAAATTCGATGATCTCATTGAGCTTGTCTTCGGGCACGTTCATCTTCAGTGCAACCAGGTTTTCGGCCCGGAGCGCGCCCTGAAGAAGCAGGCTGATCTGATCCAGCTTTTCCCGCTTCCACGGGTCCGTCAGGGCTTCCCTGTTGGCGATGAGCTGCGGGTTCGAGAGCATGAGTTCCTTTATGATGCGCAAACCGTTTGCTCTCATGGTGGCGCCGGTTTCCGTCACTTCGACGATGGCGTCGCACAGGCCGGAAATCACCTTGGCTTCCGTGGCCCCCCAGGAGAACTCAACGTTCACCTTGACGCCTTCCGTTTCGAAGTAACGACGGGTGAAATTGACCAGTTCCGTGGAGATTTTCTTGCCCTGCAGGTCCTTCGGTTCGTGATAAGGCGAATCCATGGGTACGGCAAGCACCCAGCGGGCCGGGCGCTGACTCACTTTCGAATAGACGAGGTCCGTGATGACGACCACGTCCGAATCGTTTTCCATTATCCAGTCCCGTCCCGTAAGGCCCGCGTCGAACGTCCCGCTTTCAACGTATCTCGACATTTCCTGGGCCCGGCAGATGGAACAGTTGATTTCGGAATCATTGATTTCCGGAAAGTAATTCCTGTCAGAAAGAGAAATACGCCAGCCGGACTGGCTGAACAACCTGATCGTCGCTTCCTGAAGGCTTCCCTTGGGTACGCCCAAAGTGAGCTGTTTCACTTCTTATAAACCTCCTTCGGATCAAAAACGGGCTTGTCGATGACCTCGAGATTTCCATTGTCAAAACGCCGGTAAAAACAGCTCGCATAGCCGTTATGACAGGCTGCGCCACCGACCTGGACCACCTTGATCAAAATCGTATCCAGGTCGCAGTCCAGCAAGATCTCCTTAACGAGCTGAAAATGCCCCGACTCCTCGCCCTTCAGCCATAATTTCCGCCTCGAACGGCTCCAGTAATGGACCTTTCCGGTTTCGACGGTCTTTTGCCAGGCAGACTCGTTCATGTAGGCGAGCATCAGGACTCTGCCGTCATCGAAATTCTGTACGATGACCGGGAGTAAACCATTATCCTTACTGAAGTCGGGTTTCAATGTCAACGCTCCTCTTTGGTGGGGGCTGCCGGGTGAAGGCAGGAAAATTCAAGCCACGATTCTTCAAAAATACGCTGGGGTACGCGCTTCAGCAGAAATGCTTCCGCGTTTTCGTTTTCACCTGGCCGGCGACGAGCTGCCCGCACGCCGCACTGATGTCGTCGCCGCGGCTCTTCCGGATCATAGCTGTAAGATCGGCCTTCTGGAGAACTTCTTGAAATGCGAGCACGCGGTGATCGGGAGGCCTTTTGAAAGGGGAACCGGGATGAGGGTTGAAGGGGATCAGGTTCACCTTGGCCCTCACTCCACTGAGAATTCTCACCAGATTTCGCGCCTGTCCCGGGTCATCGTTTATCCCGTCCAGCAGGATGTACTCGAAGGTTATCCGCTTTCTCGGGGGAACCGGAAATTCACGGCAGGCGCTCATGAGCTCTTCAAGGGGGTATTTGCGGTTTATGGGCATGAGTTCGCTGCGAAGCGCGTCTTCGGCGGCGTGGAGGCTGATCGCCAGGTTTACGGGGCTTTCCTGCCCGAGTCTGTGCATTTCGGGAATCAACCCCGCGGTGGACAGCGTGATTCTGCGGTGTGAGAAAGCCAGCCCGTTGGGATCGATGAGCAGCCGGATCGCTTTCAGCACCGGATCGTAGTTGGCGAGGGGCTCGCCCATGCCCATGAACACCAGGTTTGTGACCTTGGACCGCGAACCCAGATCCCGCTGAATCTGGCAGACCTGGTCCACGATTTCGGCCGCTGTCAAATTTCTTTTGAAGCCCAGGGAACCGGTCAGGCAAAAGCGGCATCCCAGCGGGCAACCCACCTGGCTGGAAATGCACAAAGTACAACGGGGAAAATCGGGGATCAAAACGGATTCAATGCGAAGACCGTCCGACAGTCCGAAGAGATATTTGGCGGTCCCGTCCGAAGCCTCTTCCTTTTTCAGGATTTTCAGGGAGTCGAGGCGTGTGCCGAGTTCGAGCTGAGCCCGGAACGACTTGCTCAGGTCGCTGCACTCTTCCCACGAACGGATCCCGCGGACATAGACGTGCTTGAAGAGCTGGCGCGCTCTGAACGGGCGTTCCCCTATACCCTGAACCCATTCTTCCAGTTCGGGAAGTGTGTAGTCCTTGATGAAAATCGTTTCCATATCAGCAGGTCTTAACCCTTGCGTACCAAATAAATGTCTTCGGTCCTGTCCTGGAGAAATGCCCGGTTGAAGAGCCGCATATCGGCGGATTCATACCACTTAACCCCCTGCTCGCGGCACTCCTTGCAGGCTTTTCTCGGAATGTGCACGGCGTATATATGGTATCCGGTATCGGTCGACGAATCAATGGAGAGCACGCCGCTGCAGTCCGGGCAAACGCGCAGGGTTTCCCTTTGTGTCTCCAGAATATTGTCGGTGTCGTAATAGATCGTTCGATCGCGCTTGGCAAATCTGCTCCGCGCAAGGGACTGCTCCTTCACTTCCGGGGCCTTTTTCCAGGAATCGAGCACTTCCTCCGCCACTCGTTCGATGTGCCGCGTGATTTCCCGTGACTGCCGGATCTTGTCCGGCCGGTAATCGGGTTCCTGCACCTTGCTGAAGTCGAGCCCGGCCATCGCCAGAATGATCCCGACGTTGACGTAGGGGAGGGCGCCTTCGATGGAATAGCCTCCTTCCAGCACCGCGATGTCGGGTTTGAGCCGCCGGGTGAGTTCCGCGTAGCCGTGGGCGCAGAAATTCATATTGGTGATGGGATCGGTATAGTGATTGTCCTGTCCGGCCGAATTGACGATGAGTTCCGGTTTGAATTCGTTAAGAATGGGAAGCACGACACGGTCCAGCGCGTACAGGAATCCTTCCTCGGAAGTATGCGGCGGAAGGGGGATGTTGACCGTTGCCCCCGCCGCGGTCGGTCCGCCGATTTCATAGTGGAATCCGCTCCCGGGATAAAGCGTGCGCCCGTCCTGGTGGATGGATATGAACAGGGTGTCGGGGTCGTGCCAGTAGATGTCCTGACTGCCGTCTCCGTGATGGCAGTCCGTATCCACGATGGCGACCCGATCGACGCCGTAGGTCTTCCGCAGGTACTCGATCATGATCGCCTCGATGTTGATGTTGCAGAAGCCCCTGGCCCCGTGAACGACCCGCATGGCGTGGTGCCCGGGGGGGCGCACGAGCGCAAAGCCCCGTTCCACCCGCTTTTCCATCACCTGGGTCCCGATGGTCTTTGCGCCGCCCGCGCTGATGAGGTGCGATTCCGTCAGAACGCTCAGTTCATCCGGAGCGCAGAAGTGAACGCGCCTGATATCGTCAACCGTCGCCAATTCGGGTTTGAATTCGACAATGCCCTCGATATCCAGCAGTCCTTCCTCGAAGACCTGGTCCTGAGTATAGAGCAGCCGCTCTTCTCTCTCGGGATGGGTCGGGCTGATCGCCCAGTCGAAAGCGGGAAAGAACACCAATCCTGTTTTTATCTTGCTGGCGAGCATGTCCGGTTCCTTTCGGGCCGGCCGGCAAAAAGATCGCGCGCTGGGCTTCCCGCCCCCCAAAACACCGGCCCAATTGCAGCGTGCTTTTTCAGGGACGGCCGGAAGGCCCGCCCCGGCAGGCTATAGAAAGAGGGAGTTTCCTCCCGCGAGACGGCTGACACACGCCGGGTTGAGTCCCCCCGCGCTACACGGTCCCGGGCAGCGGACAGTAATTGAACAGCTTGTCGGCCATGTCCCGGTATTTGGGGATCAATCCGGGTTTCACCTGCACCTTGACCCGTATGTTCCGGCCCGTCGTGTAAAATTCTCTCACCATGTTGAACTGGACGTCCTCGAGGACCTCCATCTCCAACTCCGCTTCCGCAGCACCCTCCTTGAGGCATTTCTTATGCAACAGGTCGAAAGCCAGTTTTACGGCGCTTCTCCGGTCGAAGTCCCTTTTCACGGTCTGGTAGAACTGTTCTTCCGGGGCGACCGCGAACCCCCTTTCCGTGTCCGCGAACAGGGTTACCTCGCTGGTGCTCTTGGCGAGTGCGGCGCCGATGGCGTTCGCCACGTGCCATTGGGGCACCACGTGCACCTGGCAGTCGGTGAGTTCGGCCAGCCGGTGGGCAAAATAGGGTGCCGGCCCGCCCAGGACCAGAATCTCGCGTGGCTTGACCTGATAGCCCCCCAAAAGCTCCTGGACCGTGTAAACGGGTTTACTGTTGATGTCGGCGATCATCCGGTCCACGGCGTCCAGGATCTTCCTGCAGGCCTGGTCGAAAATGAGGTTGGCGGTGCCTTCCAACGTCGTGCCAAGGCGTTCCGCAAGGACCCCGATTCCCCTTCGGGCGCTTTCAGCATCCCCGTTTGAGGCCCTGCCCAGAACGAAAAGTGCATCGGTCGGAGTGGGGACCGCCCCTCCGTAAGCCATCGCCTTGCCCTGTCGATCGGGGCCGATGGTCAATTCTCCGTTCTTGACACGGACCGCGCTGTCTCCTCCCAGTCCGATGGAAAGGGTCTTGAGCGCGCGGATGAGCGTCTTGTATCCACCGAGCTGGCTCCCCACAGGGTCGAGGAGCGGCACCCTGCGGATGAGAATGGCCATGTCCGTCGTCGTTCCCCCGATATCCAGGACCAGGGTTTCTTCGGTTTCGGAAGCAAAAGGCAACGACCCCATGACGCTCGCGGCGGGTCCTGAGAGTATGGTCTGCCCGGGGGAGCGCAACGACGCTTCAAGGCTCATCGTACCCCCGTCGGCTTTCAGAACGTAAATAGGGATATTCAGGCCCTTCTTGCGCAGCGATTCGCGCACCGCCTCGAAGAACCGCTTGTGCGTATCGTAGACGGCTGCGTTCAGGTAGGCCGTGGCGATGCGACGCGGGAAATTGAGATTGCCCGAAAGACGGTGGCCAAGGGTCACGTTGGTGAAGGAATCGCCGAGGATTTCGCGGATCCGGAGTTCGTGCCCGGGGTTGCGCACCGAAAATTTTCCGACGATCCCCACGTGATTGATGCCGTCCGAAGCGAGGCGCTCCGCAATCGCTTCGATTTCCGCCGTATTGATCGGCTGGATCTCGCGGCCCCTGTGATCGATGGAGCCGGATACGCAATAGTAGTGCCTGCCGGTTCGATAATTCTCGGGATCGATGCCGGGCCCGGCTGAGACGATCATCCCCGTCTCAATGGTTTTCCCTTCCACAATGGCGTTGGTGGTGAGGGTCGTGCTGAGCACCACCCGGCTGATGTTCTCGGGCGCGATGCCCTCGGTGACCGCTTCCAGCCCCGTCCAGACGCAGCCGAGAAGATTGGAATGATCCGTCGGGACCTTGGTTTGACGGAGAATGCCCTCCGCACTGATCAGAACGACATCCGTATGAGTGCCGCCGACGTCCAACCCTATAATCATCGCATTCCCCTGAATCCTGCCGAAGGGTCCCGCGTTTCAGCCGGGGACAAAGCCTGGGGGGCGTCTGTTCCCCGGAAGAATTCCCAGAATGCCGTTTGCGGTAAAAGAAGCCGCCGCTCGAGAATCCCCGCCCTGTGGCGGGTGGCCTGCCGGCCGCCGCAGCCCGTCCTCCCGCGATCAATTCAGAAACACTTCCCGGTAATAATCGAATTGCTCCGTCGCTGCCCCTGCCCCCCTTATCACCGCCCGGAGGGGGTCTTCGGATCTTTTGACGTCAAGGCCCGTTGCCTGGTGGATCAGCAGTCGCAATCCCTTCAAAAGGGCTCCGCCGCCCGCAAGCCAGATTCCGTTTTCCGCGATGTCCGACCCCAGGTCCGGAGAAGACTTTTCGAGGACCCGGCGGACCGCTTCCACGACCGCCAGAGTGGGCTCCTTGATGGCTTCCCTTATGTCCGCATCGTTGACGGAAACCACCTTGAGCATCCCCGTGCTGAGGTCCTTGCCCCGGAGCTTGACCTCCAGGGTCCTCTTGAGGGGCACCGCCGATCCGATCTTGATTTTGATCAGTTCGGCCATCATCTCACTGATCCCCATCCGATGCTCGTTTCGAATATATTTGCAGATGGCTTCGTTGGCCTCGTCCCCGGCGACCCGCAGAGACTCGCTGCAGGACACGGCGAACTTGGAAATTACAGCCACTTCGGTCGTTCCCCCTCCGATATCCACGACCATCTGCCCCGAAGCCTGGTCCACGGGCAATCCCGCTCCGATCGCCGCGGCCATGGGCTCCTCGATCAGGTTCACTTTGCCCGCTCCCGCCATTTCCGATGCTTCCATGACGGCCCGCTTTTCAACCGAAGTGATCCCCGCCGGTACGGCAACCACCAGCTTCGGCCGCGAAAGCGGAAGCCTCTTGAACACCTTTCCAAGGAAAGAACGTATCATGAACGTTGCCGTTTCGAAATCGTGAATGACCCCGTCTCGAAGCGGGCGCGAGATGATGGTGTTCTTTCCATGTCGTCCGGCCAGGTTCTTCGCTTCCCGCCCGACCGCAATCACCTGGTTGGTTTCCCTGTCGAGGGCCACCATGGACGGTTCATCGAGAACGACCCCCTTGCCTCTCACGTAGATCAATGAATTGGCTGTTCCCAAATCCATCGCCATGTCCTTAGACAGAAAGTCCAGCATGCGACCGATCATTTTAATTATCCCTTCATCATGCTTGCATACGGGCACTTCATAAGCTGTCGCCAACTTCCCGCTCTTTTATAGCAAACATTCGAAGCCATTTGCAAAAAGTTAGTTCAATCCGCCGCAGATCCTCCGGATTTCGGGTCGATGGCAATATTTCCCAGTGCGGAAAGAAAGTGAAAGGCGAAAAATCATTATCCGCTAAAGACTGATCCTACGGTTTTTTTATTGACAAATCGAGTGACTCCAACCAAACTTTACAAATCGTTCGCTTTTTTGTTGTTGACGACGGAGGAAGGCTAGATCCTCCGAATAACTGCCCAATCGGGTCTGAACCTTTCGCTGAATACGCCGAGCGGATCCGACCAGGAGGGGGAGCGCAAGATGCCAAGTAGTCGACGGATTATCGCGTGGGGGCTTTTCCTGGCCTTCGGCATTTTTCTTGCCCAGACTGTTCACGCAACGCCTTTCGGCGTCAGGGCACGCTCGGCTATCGTTATCGATACGGCCACGGGGCGGGTACTTTTCGAACAGGCGGCCGACGACCCTATTCCTCCCGCATCCGTCACTAAAATCCTGACGCTTTACATTCTTTTCGACGCTATCAGGGAAGGGCGGATTCACCTTACGGACACGGTTGAAGTCAGCCGTCTGGCCGCCGATACGGGCGGTTCACGCATGGGGCTCAGGGCCGGAAAATCCGTACCCATGGAAGAGTTGATCAAGGGGATCGCCGTGGTGTCCGGAAACGACGCATGCGTGGCGGCGGCCCAGCACCTTTGCGGGGACGTGGAAACCTTTGTCCATAAGATGAATGTGAAAGCGAGGGAGCTTGGAATGACCAATTCCCGCTTCATGACCCCGAACGGCCTCCCTGCCGCCGGGCAGGTGACCACGGCCAGAGATATTTCCAAGCTTTCCATGGCTTATCTCAAACGTTTTCCCGATGCCCTCAATATCCATTCAATGCAGAGCTATACGTACAATTCCCGCACCCACCACAATGCCAACAGGCTGCTGGGGAAATGCCCGGGAGTCGACGGCATCAAAACGGGGTTCGTCTGCGCGTCGGGTTACAACATCTCGGCGACGGCCCGAAGGGGTGAAACCCGCATTCTCGCTGTGGTCCTGGGGGCGCCCTCGCCGGGAGTGAGAGCCACCGAGACGGCAAAACTCCTGGAAACGGGATTCATGCGTGTGGCTCCTGAACTGGCCTACATCAAGTACCCCGAAAGCCAGAAGACCGGCACGGATGCCGGGATATCAACCCGGTCGGCCCGGGTGACCCGGACGGCCGCCGCGGTGAGAACCGTGAGCAAAACACGGCGGGTCAAATCGACCGGAAACGAAATGCGGACCCGCGTTGTCAAAAACGCGAAGGTGGTCCGGAACGACAAATCGGCGGTTCGATCGAAAACCGCCGCGGCCGTTGCTCCCGCAAAGACGGCCGGCAGGGTAGCCGTATCGAAAAAACCGGCGATGGAGAAACAAGCGACGGTCAAGACGTCGAAGCAGGGGAAGAAGACATCCGCTTCAAAGCAGGTGGCGACGGCGAAGAAAAATTCCTCATCCCGTGTTGAGTCTTCCCGGGGCGGGAAAAATGTCGTGAGCAAGTCCAAGGGGGCCGGGAATACGTCTGTTGCGCAGACTAAAAAGAGCGGGAAGTCCAGCCAGAAATCCTCGAACCTGTCCGTCAATAAAGCTCAGAAACCCAGTTCGCAGGCAAAAGCATCCAAGAGAAAAAACCAGGGATAGCCGGGCCGGAATCTCAGCGGTGAAACTCCCTGCCGTGCCCGAAGGCCGGTTCCGGAGTGTGCCGGTTCTTGAGTTCACATCCGCGGATCACTGCCTGATCTTTATCCACAGCATTTTTGCGGGCGTGGTTCCGGCATTTCTCCAGTGCGTCGGAATTTCAGAAGTGAGGTAAATCAGGTCGCCGGCGTGGAGCGTCGAAATCTCTTTTTCCATGCGGACCTGCAATTCCCCGCTCAGGACATACCCGATCTCTTCTCCCTTGTGCGCAAAGAAATGCGAAGACACGCTCTTTTCGGATGCGATTTCGATCAGGTACGGCTCGGCTTTGAAATCCGAATCGATGGGAGTGAGCATCTTCGCCTGGATGCTTCCCTCCGGCAGTTCCGAGAATTTCACGTGGCTCGAATCGGAGGTGGGGAAGATGTACTTCTTTTTTGCCTCCGCATTGTCCTGGAAGAAGGAACTCACCTCCACGGACAGCACTTCGGCCATCTTCAGCAGTGCGGGAAGAGACGGATAGATGAGGTTGCTTTCCACCTGTGAAATGGTGCTCGGCGTCACACCGACGGATTTGGCCAGTTCGGTCTGCGAAAAACCCCTCTTGGTCCGAAGTTCCTTCAAACGCAGACCGAGGTCGATTCCCCCCGTGGTCCGTTTTTCTTCATCGAAGGTGATGACCGAATCCTTGACCCAATAGGTGTAAGGCTTGTGAAGGTTCTCAAGCCCCCGCTTTTCGGCTTTCATAACCGAAAGGGACGTCGTGCCCCTTCGAATGGAGAGTTCGATGGCGACCTGGGCGATCTGATTGATTGCAGCGCGAAGGCGCGGGGAGTGGGCTTTCTTTTCCATAACCCAGTAAGCGACCGTATTCAGTTCATACAGGCGGGGGCAGGAATGGGAATAGAAATTGAGAATATGGTCTTCACCGCCCCATAGTTCCTGCATGCCCGTTATGCTTTCGAACACAAACCGAACGTGCCCTTCCAGATTTCCGTGCATGCCGTAGAGCACGTCGGCCAATTCATCGATCCTGGACGGCTCCTTCACCCTGATGATCCTGCAGTGAATGTCTTCGGGGATTTCATCGTAGAACTTGAGAAATATCGGCGAAGAACCTCCCTTGCCGGATGTGAAGCAGTCCAGAATGGTCAGAGCGGGATTCGATACCAGTCCGCCCAACTTCTCGATCAGGTTCCGTGGAGACCGGTCGAAGCTCACATAGATGAGGGGCTTGTCCTCGGCGAGAGCAGCCTGGATGAAGCTGAGGCAGAAAGCGGACGCCAAGCTTCCGGAGTCGTCCTGCCAAACAACGTTGTCACCGATGAAAAGTCCGCCCAGCATACGGTCCAACTGGTTGACACCCGAACTAACCCGAAGCTTCTTCAGCATGGTACTACCCTCTGCAACCGTGGTGGTCGCTCCCGTTCGCCTCAATCGGTATTTATCCGAAGCGGCCGTAATTCTCCCTTCACCCGCGGACTTTCCCGTGCAGACAGCCGGAGTGAGGATATCCTCCGGGAAGTCCGGTCAGGTGAGGCGGTCGCAAGAATCCTTTCATCCCGCCACATTGGAGCCATTATTATAGAATAATTTTACCGGCCGGTATATGTCAAAAAGTGAATATCGAAGGAGCCTCGGGGTGTGGAGGGGCGGCGGGAGTTCCGAAGGAATGCGTCCTGGGGCCGAACGGGCGGGAGCAAACTTCCCGGGCGGACCTGCGGACGTTTGTCCGGGAGCGACTGGACCGCGTCACCGGCGGGGGAAAGGATACAGGGTCAGAAGGGCAAGCGTTCGCGGGCTTCTTCGGCCAGGTCCAGTTTCCGGCCCAAACCGATTCCCCGCATCGAGATGACCGCTTCGTAGGGCCACATTTCGACCCCGGCCCTTACCGCCTTCCAGAAGAGGTCCGCGTAATCCCCGTCGATAAAATCTGCCGGGGCAAAGCATTTTGCCCCTGTTTTCTGCACGAAATAGAAGTTGGCCGCACGATGCCCTCTTTTGGCCAGGGCCATCAGTTCCATGAGGTGCTTTTGTCCCCGGACGGTCACCGCGTCGGGGAAATAGGCCGTTTCCTCTTCCACCAGGGTGACGTTCTTGGCTTCGATCCAGAGTTGACCCGGCGGTCCCGACAAATGGGCATCCACCCGGCTCTCGCCCGATCGTGCCTCGGCCTGATACCGGTCGTAGCCCGCTGCCTCGGGCAGCAGCCCGGCCTTCCAGGCAAGATACAGGAGCCTGTTGGGAACGAGTGTGTTGACCCCCACCCAGGAATCGTCACTGCGAATCAGTTCGAGAGTGAAGGGCAGCCGGCGTGACTTGTTTTGTGAAACCGAAAGGAACACCTCGACGCCGGGCCTCAAAAGCCCGAGCATGCTGCCTGAATTGTTGCAGTGGACCCAAAAGCGTCGGCCGGATTTTTCGACCTCTACCAGGAATCGTTTTTCCCTTCTGAGAAAGACGGCGGAGAAACTGTCGGAAGGAAAGGTGATAAGGGGTGCGGCTTCGGCGGGATTCATCGACTGACCCGAAAAAGGTGCCCCGTCAGGACTCCGAAACGACGGGGAACGGTTTCATGAGGATGAGCCGGATGCGGCCTCGCCGCACCGGCTCCCCGGAACATGACCGTACACGGGGAAGCCGGTCGGGAACCGTTCCCCGTTGCCACGGACCGAATCATTCCGACTTGCCCGGCATGACGGGCATGGACATCTTCTCATAGCCGGCCGGAAGTTCGAACAGCGAATCGGAAACGGCGCCTTCCTTGATGTTCTTATATTCCATCGTAATCTCGGCGTCTTCCACTTTCACGGGAAAGGGGAATTTCTTGGAAACCCAGAAATAGGTCTTCTCGCCGTCTTCCATGCTTTCGAATTTTCTCGTCTGCAGGCCGGAGACGTTCTCCTCGCCGATCAGCTTGGAATTCTTCTCCTTCTCATCGGTCCATTCCTCGAAGGTCTTGTCTTCCGCCTGGTACGGCATCTCCATGTAGCTCTTTTCGTCCGGGGAGACCATCCAGGTCACTTTCTTGTCCGGCCGGATGATCATGATCTGGTTTTCCCCTTCCTCCACTATTTCCTGCCTCACCTTATCGCCCTTTACGAAGATTTTGCCTTTAATGGCTTCTTCGCCTTTGGGCTGAATGAGGAGATCCGCCGAAAACTCAAGCGCCTTACAGGAAGCGGGAGCCAGAACAACGCCGAATACCAGTGCAACGCCCAGACCCAGAAAGGTCAATAGTCTGTTCTTCATCTTTGGGTACCTCGTGGCTTAAGAGTCCTTGGTTGGGGGAAGGGAAGCTCCCGGAAATGCAAGCCCGCCAAAGCGGTTAAAACCTTTCACATCCCGTGCATACCTGAGAGGCAATTCCCCCGAAAATAATGCTTCTGGTGACAAGCGTAAAGGATACATTTTCATCGCGCATGGCGTTAGTGCTTTATATTTTAGTCATCCTTAGCTGTAAACTGTTATCTTTTATACCTGTTCCAAAAAAAGATATCGACGGGTATGGATGGACCGGCTCCGGGAGCAACCGCAAAAGTCTCCTTGGTGGCTGAGGGAACGATACGGCCGTGACGCGGCTCCCTTCGTGCTTGACGTGCCGGATGGCGAAAAGGTATGAAACCATGGGGTCGGAATGGACCGGGCGCGGCCTCGCGTGCCGTTGCCGGGGATTGCTCCCGGACCGGGGCGGACATTCCGGCGCTTTGCCCTTTATCGATGGAGCAGGCCGAACCGATATGAAATCTTTTCCTTTCTTGCGCGGTACCGAGTCGGGAACGCTGGTTGAGGTTTACGTTCAACCCCGGGCCGGCAGGAATGAATGGGCCGGCATTCATCAGGGAAGCCTCAAACTGCGTCTCACCGCCCCCCCCGTGGAAGGCGAGGCCAACAAGGAATGCGTCAGGTTCCTTGCCAAGGCGTTCCGGGTTGCGAAATCCAGCCTGGAAATCGTCCAGGGACAAAAATCCCGCCGAAAAACAATTCTCGTCCGCGGGCTTTCTCCGGAAGTCCTGCAAAAATACCTGGCGGACATAGACGGGTAATGAAAATCCGTCCTTTATGACCGGTTATCGTTAAAAGTATTCTCCGGTTGACATGGATTGGCATTTAAGGCACTATAATTCAACCCCATTTGTAATTAAAACCCTTAACTAAATTTCATGGATGTTCTTGATGTTGCACGGCTTCGGGTGGTTCATGCGCGGAACGGAATATCCGGTCCGGTGCCAAAGGGACGGTGCAGGCCAATAGATTTCAGGAGACGCGCCATGGGAGTACGTGGTTTCCAGCGAAGCTGTCTTATCATTGTGTTCGTGGCATCATTCATCCTGCTCCCCAACGTCCGCGCTCAGGATTCATCAACCCCCAGAACCGCCTTCCAACTGGCCTTTCAGGCGATTCAGGCGGGCAATAACCAGGAAGCACTGGTTCAGATCCAGCGCGCCATATTGGAAAAACCCGGCAATCTCGATTACCAGTACCTGCTTGGCGGCATCTACTTCCGGATGCAGAAGACGGATGAGGCCGAGGTCATTTTTCAGGCATTGATCCATGAGAATGAAGGCCGTTACCGGGGTGTCTACTTCGATCTGGCCAATATTTATCTGAGAAGGGGCGAGGAAGCGGCTGCCATCGGGGCCCTGAAAAAGGCGAGACCTGCCGATCCGGGGCGTGCGGATTACGAGACCGGCATCGTGTATATGCGGCTCAAGGATTATCCGAAGGCCATCGATTGCTTCCGGCAGGTGAAGTCCGACGGGGGGGACATGGTTCCCCGGGCCACCGCCCAGGAAGCCATCGCTCTGTTTTATCAGAAAAAGTATGACGAATCCCGGACAGCGCTCGAAGACGCCCTGAAAATGAGGCTGCCCCCCGAAACGGCGGCGGAACTGCGAAGGCTGCTCGAAGTCGTTCGGGCCGTCGCCAAATCCGAGAAGCGCTGGCACGTTACGGGAGCCACGGGGTTGCAGTATGACGGAAACATCTTTCAAAACGCGTTCAACCCCTCCTCCGGGACCTCCGGTGAAGGTGACGGTGCATTCGTGGCCAACGTCACCGGGCGCTACGACCTGTACAAGAGCGATCCCTGGAAGATCGGCGCTGCGTACAATCATTACCAGGTGACTTATTTTCAGCATGCCGAATCGGGGCCGATCGGTGCCAGTCCGTCGATATACGCGGAATGGAACAATGCTCCTTTCTTCGCGAATATTCAGTACATGTACAGCCATTTCTGGTCCGGTGGCGATTCCAGGGTGGATGTCCAGTCGCTGTTCCCGGGGTTTACGATCCTGGAGGGCGAACACTGGAGAACGGATTTCAGGGCCGGTTTTGAATCCCGCGCTTTTCTGGATACCACTCCCGACGACCGGATTTATTCGGTGGGTGTGACGGAGATGTACCTCATGCAGGGCGGCAATGCTCATATCCGGGCCGGATATTTCATGAGCTACGACGATGTGACGGAATCCGACCGCGGCACCTACATCAGCAATACCGGCATGCTCGGATTTCAATACCCGCTCTGGTGGAACCAGTGGTTTCTGGACATCTCGGGTTTGTATGTCTGGCGCAACTACGACTTCGATCCGCTGATCAGCCTTACCACCAAGCGGCGCGACGAGGAGAAGGACTTCAATGTCCTGATCCGGGGGCCGATCACTTCGAACCTCGGGCTCAATTTCCTTTTACAGCAAATCTGGAACGATTCCGATATCAAGTCCCTCGGCGGGAATCAGGCGTTTAATCCCTACAATTACAAAAGGACGGTATTCACATGCCTGCTCACATTCGACTACTGAAGACGAGTCGGTTCGGGAGGATCGTTGTTTTGTTCGTGACGCTGTGCGCGTCCGCCGCCTGGGCCGCCACGTCCTGGTCGGCTTCCGACGCGGTGGGGAAGGCGGACGTACTCAACGGCTCGGTTTTTGTCGACAGGGAAGGGCGGACAACGGCGGCAAAGCCCGGAGAGCCAGTTTTCCTGCGGGATAAATGGCAGACGAAGGGTGAGAGTTCCGTTGAAATCGTGTTTCTGGATGAAAGCCGGGTGAAAATGACTTCGAACACGGTCATGGAAATCACGGAATATCTGTACAGCCCATCGGAGAAAACCCGCCAGGGTCTTCTGTCCATGATGTCGGGGAAGGCCCGCTTTGTGGTGCAGGACCTGCAGGATTACAAGGACAAGCGTTTCCGGGTGCAGACCCAGACCGCGGTTGTGGGTACCCGTGACACCGATTTCGTGGTTCGGGTGAGGCCTGAAGCCCCGAAGGACACCGTGTGCAAGGAACAACTGGTCGAAGCGTTGTGCCTGGAAAACGTCGTTCAAACCGGCAGCCGGGAGTACCCGGATAAACCGGTCATAATGACCGCCAACATGTTCACCCAGGTCTGCGGAAGGAATCTGCCCACGCCGGTACGATTTGCAACTCCTGCGGAACGATCCGAAATGATCGGGGGAGTCGAGTCGATGTCCGGCGGAAGCAAGCTCTCGCCCGCCGAAACCGGGGGTGCCGGAGAACCCGCCCTCACCGGAGAACCCGCCGCGACCGGCAATATCACCGGTCCGGTGGAAGTTCCCCCGGTGGTTATTCCCCCCGAGGTGCGAACGCTCATGACCACATCGACGAGCAGTTCATCGACCACTACCACCACGACTACTCTTCCCCGGCAGCGGGACACGCTTCCGCAGCCCCCCAGACCTCCGATCAGGCCGTGAGGAGGAACACCCGGTCCCCAATGACCGTGAGAAAATGCATGTTTACGCAACTTCACGTCCGAGTGTTCGCGGACGGAAGTGCTCTGCAGAGGCGCGGACGTGCATTCATAACAATGCCCCTCCATATCGGTCACACCGACAGCATCGCCTTCGGGCTTTGGCGCATCAATGTCTTTTCGGACAATTCATATGGAATTGCGTTCAAAATTATACTGGTAAGCGAACGGAACGCTGAGCAGAATGTAGGGGGGCAGAAACGTAGAGCTGCCCACCGGAAGCGATGGGCACCAAGGTGCCCATCCTACAAAGTTTGGCATTGCAGTTATGTCTCTTACGAAACTTCATCAGGGCAAAAGCGTGCCCTGCCGTTCCGAGCTTGTTCTTTTGGAATGATGCGTCCGGCAGCGCAAGGTCCAAGTTTCATCCTCGTTCAAACCGCGTCCGAAGACGTGGCGGCTGGGCTTGAACGCAACTCGGTATCAAAGAAAAGAAGAACGTCCGAGGGGCTTCTTTATCCGTTGCCCGCGGAAAAGGTGAGTGCTTCAACAGCGCACCCAAGGAGTGAACGGGTAGCCCGGAAACTCGTTTCCGGGTCCGTCAGGACAAGAGGTGCGGGTAAGAAACCATGGACCGGGTACGTGAAGACCATCGCAACGCGGCTCAATTTCCGAATCCCTCCTGCGCTGCGCGCCCGGATAACCAGGTTCCGGGCTACCCCTGGGGAAGTCTTCAGGCAACAGCCCCGGAATCATTCCCCCGCTCTTTGGGGGGCTGCCAAGACTGTTGTCGTGAACGCAAATAAGTATGAGACGGTTCGGGCCCGATGGGGGCCGGAAGTTCCGGCCGACCGGCGCATCACGCATCTGGAGTACCCGTTTTGAGCTTTTGGAGAAAACTCAGTCGAACAGTCCTCTCATGGGAAGTCATCTTCGTCTCGGTTGTCACGCTGACGATGATTTGTCTTTATTTCCTCGTTGTTCCGTTCCTTGAACTGGTGGAATTGAAGGCATGGGACCTCCACTTCAAACAGAGGGGTCCCATGGACCCCTCCGGCGTGGTCGCCTATGTCGCCATCGATGAGGAAAGCGTGAACAGGGACGGCCGCTGGCCGTGGCCGAGGCGTCGGATGGCGCAGCTTCTGGATGCGGTCGACGGGTACGGAGCCCGGGTCATCGGTCTGGACATGGGCTTTTTCGAACCCGATCCGAAGCTCCGGCAGGAAGCCGTTCTGGACACCCTGAACCGGCTTCGCGAGGACCCGTCCTTTGCGTTGACTCCGGCCGCCGTTTCCTTTCTGCAAAAAGCGGCCGCAGAAGAAGATGACGACCTGATCCTCGCGGAAACGGTAAAACGGCTTGCCTCCCGGCTTGTTGTTGGACATTTCTTTTATTCGGAGGGAAGCCGCTTCGTGCCTCCCGTTCCGCCCGCAGCACTCCTGGACAGGGCCGCCTGTCCGATCGTACGGATAAAAGGAAATCCCGCAAAGAACCGGCTGATCGAATCGGCCGGACTTGAGACCAATATCCCTCCGGTGAGCGAGGCATCCAGGTATACCGGAAGCTTCAACGTTTTTTCCGATCCCGACGGAACGGTGCGCTGGATGCCCCTGGTGTTCCGGTATGAGCAGCGGTTGTTCCCGTCGTTGGCCCTGCAGATGCTGTCGACCGCATTTCCCGGGCTTCCCACGATCGTCAGGCTCGACGAACAGGGCGTGAAGGATATCCGGGTTGGGCCCGTCTCCATCCCCACGAACAACAGGGGGGAGCTCCTGCTGAACTACTACGGCCCGGCGGAGACTTTCCCCCACTTTTCCGCCACGGATCTGCTGCACGGTGAGGCACCGGAAGACTGCCTGAGAGGCAGGTTCGTGGTGGTCGGCAACACCACCATTGGGCTTCACGATATGAGGCCCACTCCGTTCGAGCCCGTGTTTCCCGGAGTGGAACTCCACTGCACCGTGATGGAAAATGTCATCGGGCAGCAGTTCCTCCACCGTTCGGAACGCTCGGTGGTCTATTACGATCTGGGTGTGCTGGTCGGATTGGCGGCGGTTTTCCTCGTTCTGCAGCCATTCCTCCGGGGGGCCTGGCTTGCCGCGGCGACGGCGGCGCTGCTGGGCGGGTACATCCTGGCGACGCACTATGTCTTCCTGCGCATGGGCATCTGGCTGAATCATGTCTATCCCTCGATCAACCTCGTCACGGCCTACCTCGGAACGTCCGTGCACAGGTATTTGAAGGAAGAGCGGGAAAAACGGAAGATCAGGCAGACGTTCAACTTTTATGTCCATGGATCGGTGGTCGAGGAAATGCTGGCTCACCCCGAAAGGTTGAAGCTTGGGGGTGAAAAAAGAGAGCTTTCGGTCCTCTTTGCCGATATTCGCGGGTTCACGACCCTTTCCGAAAAACTGCCTCCGGAGGAACTGGTGCCCCAGTTGAACGGTTATCTCACCCGGATGACCCAGGTCGTCTTCGACAATCACGGGACGCTCGACAAATATATCGGCGATGCACTCATGGCGATATTCGGAGCGCCGCTCTCGCAGGAAGACCACGCACGCCGCGCCTGTGCGACCGCTCTCGACATGGTCGAGGCGCTCAGGGGGTTACACGGCGCTTGGGCGGAACGGGGACAGCCCCTCCTCGAAGTGGGAATAGGGATCAACACCGGGATGATGATGGTGGGGAACATGGGTTCGGAACGCCGCTTCGACTACACCGTGCTCGGGGACAACGTGAATCTCGCTTCCCGGCTTGAGGGCCTGACCAAGATGTACGGCGTCACCATAGTGGTGAGCGAATCGACCTGGGAATGCGTGAAAGCGGAGTTTATCGGGCGTGAACTCGATATTGTCCGGGTGAAGGGCCGGCACCACCCCGTTTCGATTTACCAGCTCATGGGAAAGGGCGGAGATGGAATTGCTGCGGAACCGCTCGACGTCTACAACCGGGCACTGGCGGCGTTCAGGGGCTGCGATTGGCGGGGTGCCTCCGAGCTGTTCGCAAAAGTGGAGGAGTGGTGGCCGGCCGATCCCCCTTCAAGGTTCTACCGGAAGCGGTGCGAGGACCTTCTCGAACATCATCCGGGGGGCGACTGGACCTGCGTCACGGTCCTCGATCACAAGTAGAACCTTCATTTCTCCATGAGCTGCCTCAGCCAGAGGCCGAAGAGATGAGAGAAGCGGACGAAGGCTTCCGTCAGCAGATTGAATCGGCTCTTCCTGAAATCGCGACAGCCCACGGGCAGCACGGTCATGGGCAATCCTGCCCTGCTGCCGCGGCAAATGAGGTCCAGAACATAATTGGTGTCACGGCTTATCCCGTTTACGAGGCGCGCTATTCTATCGATGCGGTATGCCTTGGCTCCCAGGGAATAATCGTCGTATTCCAAGTTCAACAAGGCTTGGGCGCAAAGAACGAACAGCCCGCTTCCGAACTTTCTCAAGGTCGAGCGTTTCTGAGAACCGGATTGTTTGGAACCCACTACGATGTCGCATCGGTCGAGCAGTCCGACTGCCCGGGGGATGAAATCGAGGTCGACGGAGAGGTCCATATCCAGTGAGATCAGGAGGGGAGATCGGGCCATTCGAATCGTCTGTCTGAAAACGTCTCCCACGGCCCCGCGCTTTTTGAGATGGAAGAAGCGTATCCGTTCCGAATCGGCTTCCTGCAGCAGCCTGCCAAGATATATCGTTGAGTCTGTCGATCCGTTGCTCCCCAGGATAACCTCTGCATTCAAACCTCGGTCCCGTAAAAAAACAAGCAGCTTCAGAAGATTCGGAACAAGGCATTCCTCTTCGTTGTAAATCGGGATCAGAATGGAAAAATCGGGTGAAGGCATGTGAATTTCCTGCCGGCATGTCAGTTCGCAGCGTGCCGGGATCGATGCGTGAAGAGACCTCTCATAAAGTCGAAAAATAGCCGGAAAACTGCCGGCCGGCGCGGCCCGTTCCGGAGGAACTCCGCAAGGTATGCCGGTCTGAAATAATATCTCATATAGGTACGGGCCAGCCTGCGGGCGGGAACGGACGAGGGGCAGTCTTTTTCCCACCAGGGGCCTTCCCTTGAAAGGCTTGCCCCCAACGGCGTTCCGGGATACGGGGTGACGGGGTGAAAGGAAGCGTAGGTGAGATTGAGTTTTTTTGCCAGCTTTTCCGTTTCCGTCCAGTCTTTCGGAGTTTCCCACGGAAATCCCAGCAGGAAAAAGCCCGCGGTGGCGATGCCCGCGGATTTGGTCCACGCGATCGCATTTTCAATTTGAGACAGGGAAACCTCTTTCCCGATTGCCCGACGGGTGCTCTCCCGCGCGGCTTCGATTCCGTAATGAATGAGGCGGCACCCGGAGTTTGCCATTTCTCCGAGCAGTTCCGGGCCGACATGGTCGACCCGGGTCTGGCAGCACCAGGCGAGAGAGCAATCCCTCATGATCCCGCAGAGTTTTAACACCCGTTCCCGGTTCAGGCACAGTTCGAGATCAATGAAGTAGATGAACCGGTAGCCCATGCCGTGGACGATCTCCACCTCCCGGCGGACCCGATCGAGCGGTTTTTCGCGGACCCGGCTACCGTACATCGTTTTGAGGCAATAGCTGCATGAGTGGGGGCAGCCGCGGGAGGTTTCCAAAACGGCGATCCTCCGGCCCAGCACTTCGTAGTCATAAAGATCGGGCCGGGTGAGGTCATATGCCGGGAGCGGCAGGGAAGCGAGATCGGCCGGGGAACCCGCCGGGCCGGGAAATGTTTTGCCGTCCCGTGAAACGCCGATGGAATCCGTGGGACCGTGGGCTTTCACCCCTTTATGCATGGCACGGCAGAGACGCGGAATCGTCTCCTCCGGTTCTCCGCAAATGATTGTTCCGGCCCCGGTCAGCCTGCGCAGGGATTCGGGGAACAGGCTTCCGTGAACGCCGTAGAGGATGAGCTTTTCCGAAGGGATGAGCGACGTGAATCGAACGAGAGGCCGCAGGTCGAGATTCGGACACTGCCAGCGGTCAAGAGGCGATGTGGTCATGACGACGGCATCGGCCGACCGTGCCCGAAGGGAAACTTCCTCGGGGGAAGCGCCGGAAGCCCGTGCATCGCAGAAATCGACGCTGAACCCGCTTTCTCTCAATCCTGACGCGGTATAGAGGAGATCGAGAGGAGGCCAGCACCGGTTGTACCGTTCCCGATCCACTCGTTTTCCCCATGATGGATTGACCAAAAGAACGTGCATCGCATGACCTGCTTCAGGTGTCGATGAAACCGCGGCCTTTCGCGGCGTTTCATACGCGGTTGTGTCCGGGAAAACAGCAAACGATACTTCTCAAAAGAGCGAGGAGCCGCGTTCCAGCCCGTTGCCCGAATACTTGCCCCACGGGTGGCACGGACAACTTGCCTGCCCGCGCGCGAGGCGCAGGAGGGATTCCCGGACTGATTCCCGCTGCGCTGGTCCGCCATGCGCCCGGTTGATCGTCTCTTACGTGCCCCCTGCCCCCCGCCGCTTTGTGTGACGCCGCGGCAGCGCCCCGTGAAACGCCGGGTCGAATCTGTCCATCACAAGAATAACCGGACGACCCGGCGGACGCATTGCCTGCTGGATTAACTCCCCGACCCTTCGAGCCCCTCCACGGTTGTCATTATGGCGACGAAAGGCTGCCGGTGTGCAAGGCCCGGCTCCAGGGCCAGGGCGCTCGTAAGGGACGTGCGCGCCTCTCTGTAATGACCCGTGAACAGGTAGCACTGGCCGAGTGTCATGAATGCCGCGGATGCACCGGGATGGCCCGGGTATCCGTTCAAATAATCGGTGAAGAGTTTTGCGGCCTGTTCCCAGCGATTCTGACGGAATCGGCAATAGGCACAGAGCAGGATGCTTTCCGCCCGAACGGATTCGGGGACCTGTCCCGACGACAGGGCTTCGGACAGGGAATAGGCCCTTGCGAAGTCTTCGCCGAGAAAATATCCCTTCGCGACGCTAAGGAGTTCGCCCGGGGGCGTGGAACTCGTGAGGCTTTCTGCCGCCTGGGCCGCCGATCCGGAATCCGGGTAGAAGGTCAGGACCTGCCAGAGATACCGGCGGGCGTCCTCCGGTGCACCCGTGCATGCCTTGCATACCGCGATATCATACAACGCTTCCGGGTAAATCCTGGTGTCGGGGTATAGGGGAAGAAAGGTTTCGTAAAATCTGACGGCCTCGTCCCATTTGCGTTCGAGCATGTAGGAAAGCGCCGTGTAACGGGCGGCATGTTCCACGACGGGAGACGAAGGGAACTTTTTCAGACACAGCAGGAAGAGTCTCCTGGCCTTCCCGAGGGGTGTCCCCGTGTCGCCGTCGGCCGCACCCGCGAGTCGCTCTTCAAATTCGGCCGAGCTGGCGCTGCCGGCGCTTTCGAAAACCTTGAGCGCCTTGTCGTAAAGAAGCAGAGGGTCTCTTTCGTCTCTTTTCCATAGCAGGCCGCAAATGACCAGTACGAGAAGCAGCCAGATCAAGGGGGAAACAGGGGACACTGCCTTGCTGTGCTCCCGTATGACCGGGCGCCGCCTCGATCTGAAACAGGCCGCGACGATGACGAAAATCCAGGTAACGAGAGAAACGGCCAGGCCCAAAGCGTAAACGCCCCGGCTTGTGTCGAATTTCAACACGATCCGGGCCGTATGAGGCACAACGAGCATGAAGGCAGGCGACGCGAGGTAGATCTCCCCTTCGCCCTCGGCAATCCGCCAGTCCGGATGGTAGGACACGCTCAGCCACAGGGGGTGATCGGGACGGGAAGTGTCGATGGTGATCCGGTTCTTCTCAAGATGGACCGCTGCCCGCACGTCGTCCGTTTCGGAATTTTCGAGGTGGAGGCGGGGCATGGATTCCATGTTTCCGTCAAAGAGGGGCAGGTTGCGCCAGTAGGATCCCCGGCCGTCCTCGGGTTCGACAACGAGCGGCACCTCGAGTGAGGATTTTCTGAACCATTCGAACTGGGTCCGCTTCCAGTTCTCCGGAGAAATTCTGAAAGGAACGAAATGCAAGGGAATGATATAGCCCTGACCGGGACCGGCGACGGAGTAAACCCGGTACGGGGGAAAGGCAATCTCCGGGCGGTACTCGGGGCTCCGGTCGAGGCGCAAAGCCGTCGGTTCGGTAGCGACGATGACCTGGCTCACGTTGAACAGGCGCATGTGCCGGGCGGCCCTGTCGGGATCGAAACGGGAATAGCAATAGCCGGGAAAGGGGCACGAGGGAGTTTGTGAAATCTCCGACTGGAGGTAGAAGATGAAGGGGGCGTTTATGGACGACTGCATGTAAAGTCCTTCCAGGGTGGACCGCCCCGAAAAATGGGGAAGCAGCTCGAAGGCCCTCACGGTCCCCGCCCCGTCGTTCAGTTCCGAGTGTTCATAGATGACGCGGGGGCTGTCGGCGTTTCCCTTCAGGTAGAGATTGACCTGCTCGAAGGCCTTCCAAAGAGGTTTGGCCTCAAACCCCGAATAATTCCATTTCATCCAGGAACGCATCGGGGCGGCGGTCGCCAAAGCCGCCGCGGTCATGGTCAGCACCAGGACCAGAGCCCATCCCGCCCGGTATCTCAGCCTTTCAAGCACAAAGCCCCAACCGACGGCGCCGAGGAGGATAAGAATGACCTGGGCAAAGGGGAGAAAACGAATGTCCACCAGCCCGGCAGAGGGGGCGAGAGCAAAAAGAAGCAGGGCGATCGCCATGTTCCACCACAGGTATTCCTGGGGATTCCCTTCCGCCCGTGTCCGTTCTTCCTTTTCGACGGGAGGGCGCGTGCCGGGCCACCAGCGGGTTGACCACCCGAGCGCGATTCCGAGAAGAGCGGGCAACAGGGCAGGGGGGAGCGGTTCTCTCCAGCTTTCGATTTTCCACGCATAATTGAACGGGGTGCCCCAGGGCAGATGCCGGAAGAGGGGCAGAATCCAAAAAGAGATCATCCCGAACGCGATGCAATGCATCGCAGCCACGTAGGGGAGGAAGCGTTTCCTGAGCAGAAAATAGAAACTTCCGAACCCGACCTGAAGAAGGGGATACCCGCTGCTGAGGGCGACGAGCCCTTCGACGAAACCGTTCGTAAAGAGTTTTTTACCGCGGGGCAGATCGCTGAAGAGCCTGCCGGTGAGGTAGACTGCAAGAACGAGGGAAATGCCGAAGCAGAATTCACCGGCCAGCGTGCTCGCAATGTTCCCGCCCCACATGGAATTCCCTTCCATTACGAGAAAGGGGAGGGACAGGGCGCTCCCGACGGTGCAGACGAAACCGCGCTGCCCGAGTTGTCGCAGGCAGGCGTAGATGGCGGCAGGCAGTGCGGCAACGGGCAGGACCGTCACCAGCTTGAAAGCAATGGTGAGCGGCATGCAGAGGGAAAGCAGGCTCATGATGAAAAACGGCAGCGGGAAATAATTGAGGAAGATGGGGAACCCCGCATAGTTACCGTGAATCCAGGTGAAAATGGAACCACCGGAGAGCATGCTGTCCCTGAGAGCGGATGCGGCAAGGAAATGCGAAGGCGTATCCCCGCCCGCGACGAGGGAGGAATCGAAGACGAGGGCCCCCGGATACAGGCACAGCAGGAACGCTTCGACCAGGATGAGCAAAAGCGGTCCGAGGTTGTTGGAAATAAGTCTCGTTGATCTGGGCCACATTGACGAAACCGCTCCGCAAGCATTGGGACCGGCCCGGCGGGAACCGTTCCGGATCAGGTGGATATGACCATGCCGTCCTGGAGTATGCCGATTTTCACGTCTTTGATTTTCGAGAGTTGCTCTTCGATCGATTTCCTATAAAAAGGCTTCAGGTGTGTGATGTAGATGACGGGCGGGGTAAAAGGCATCTTTGAGAGCTCGACTTCTAACAGTGCCGGGGTCAGATGGCCCGAGGCCAGCGCCAATTCCGCCATTTCGTCGGGAAAGGACACTTCGATGATGAGCCCTTTCACCCGGTGTCCGCGCATGCGTTGCCATATCAGATCGGTCGGGCCGGTGTCCCCCGAGTAGACCAGCGCGTCCCCGGAAGGGCCGTCGATCATATAGCCGTAAGTGGGGACGGCGTGGTTGACTCCCGTCGCCTGGATCCTGTAGCCGGCCACGTCCACGGGTTCGCAGGCGGAGATTTCTTCGTAGCGCATCACGGGTTCCGACGTATTCGGGATGCTTGTGAAATCCGGCCAGATCCTGTTGTTGAAAATGTTTGCCCTCAGGTCTGAGATGACCTCTTTACCGCTCAAAACGGTCAGTTGGCATCCTTGCCGGCTCGCGACGATATTATCCACCAGGAACGGGATGCCCTTGATATGATCGAGATGGGCATGGGTGAGAAAAATGTGAGTGATTCTGCACTGCGCCTCCCTGTCCAGGGAGAGAGAGACCGTCCCCGCGTCCAAAAGCAGGAAGTCATCTACGAGGAAAGCCGGGGGGTTGCTTCCTGGACCTTCGGAACCCGAGGCACCAAGGACCTTGATAATCATCTGAAGAGCTACTCCTTATCAATCGGGCAACGGAATCAGAGGCCGGTTTTGACCATCGGACCGATGGAAGTTTCAAGGCCGCATCACCGAAAAGCCGGAACAGAAAATGCCTGATGTGAACGGTGTGCTGAATTCTAAAGGCTTTTTTACTTTTTAGAAAGGGATTTAGTCCGTTCGAACGGCTAAACCCGGCGGAAGAGGCGGAGACCGGGTTTGCCGAAACGATTTTCGCGGGGCGGCGGCGCGGGCGGACGATCTGCACCGCAGAGGAAAAGCCGGGTCCGGCAAGGTCAGAGCAACGCACTCAGATGGTACTCGAGCTGCTCCTTGGGAAGCGCTCCGAAGAGCCGGTTCACCTGCTTGCCGCCCTTGAAGAACAACAGGGTCGGCAGCCCCATCACGTCGTAGCGGGCCGTGGTGAGCGGATTTTGCTCCGAATGAATTTTGACGAATTTGATTCTTCCGGCGTATTCCGCAGCGAGCTGATCGATGACGGGTATCAACCGCTGGCAGTGTGCGCACCACGCCGCCCAGAAGAAAACCACAACGGAGCCCCGGAAATTCAGGACCTCGCTGTTGAAGTTCCTGTCATCGATGTGGACCGGGTGGTCGGGAAACAGCACTGCCGTGGACAGCGGCTGACGGCATTTGCCGCAAACGGGCCGTTCCCGGATCCGTTCCGCCGGAATCCGGTTCCTGGCTCCGCAATGATCGCACTTTACGATAACGTTTTGTGAGCTCATTCACTGATGTCCTCAACGGTTCGAATGCCCCATGCGGGCGTGTTTTCATGGTGTTCAAACGCAACGTTCACCTGTCGCTTCGTGGATATGCGGATTTTTCCCGGCACACGATTCCCTGCGTCGCTTTCGGCTTATCGGATTTACGGATAATCACGGGAAACGCGGGATTCAAGGCTGGAAAGCGGCGGTTGATTTAATCTTGTGTCACCCCTTATAATGACTTTGCAAAGCCTGCCGCGGCAGTGGTCCCGTTTTTTCTCTCCGGGCGACTGTGCGACGGAAAGTGAACGTAAAATGCCGGGGTTGTTTTTTCCTGTCTCGCTTGCCGGCGTCCCGCGCTCAATCGCGCTTCGGGATTGTGCGCCGCGTGGAGGAATCGCCCTGACCGCGCATGATAAGATGAGGGGTGGGAATCAGTGGCCCGAATAGACGACTACAGGGAATCGTTTCGCCTTGCTTCTTCCGGACTCAGGGAACGGGGTTTGAAGCGGATCGTGGAGGAAGCGGGGAGGGGGCTCGATCTGATTGAGCAGGGAGGACCGGCGGTCCGGCTTTGCTTTCTCGGAGTGCCTCACGTCGTCAAGGTTGACGGCGAGGTGAAGATCACCCGGGAAGATACCGGGGTCGAGGTCCCGCTGACCGAGAAAATCATCATTTCCCATTACCTCCTCGGGCTCTGCTCGGCAAGCGTTCCGGCGGGGCGGTTCATTTCTTTCCGCCAGGTTCCGGACGGGCAGTTTTATTTCGCCGCTTTTCAGCGCCGTGCCCGGGACCCGTTCATCAAGGTGTTTGGCGAAGCCCCCGATGCGTTCCGCTCATGCGCGGCGATGCTGGGCGGAAAACCGGTGGCAGAGGGAGACGCCGCGATGGAATTCAACGTGTTGCCCGACGTCCCCGTCAAAATCATATTGTGGCGTGGAGATGAGGAATTCCCGCCCGATGCGGGCATCCTCTTTGATTCGAACATCTCGCACTGTCTTTCCGCTGAAGACATTGCCACTCTCGGCGGAATGCTCGTCTACCGGCTCGCGGCGCTCGCCGCAACGGTGAGTTCAGGGACGCCGGACGCAGCAGCAGGGGAGAAAAATTGAAAATTGCCGTCAGTGGTAAAGGCGGGGTGGGAAAAACCACTCTTTCCGCCTTTCTCGTGAAGTGGTTTGCTGCCGAGGGCAGGGATGTTCTCGCCGTCGATGCCGATCCGGACGCGAACCTCGGGCAGGCGTTGGGGCTGAGCGGTGGGGCGGTCCCCGTTCCCATTTCGGACATGAAGGAACTTATCGCGGAGAGGACCGAATCCGTTCCGGGCAACTTCGGCGGGTTTTTCAAACTCAATCCCAAAGTGGACGACCTGCCCGATAAGCTGGCCGTGAAAGTGGGTGAGCGCATCCGCCTCATGGTGATGGGGGGAGTGAAGACCGGGGGATCGGGTTGTGTGTGCCCTGAGAACACGCTCCTTAAGAACCTCATGCTCCATCTTGTCCTGAGGCGGGATGAAGTGATCGTTATGGATATGGAAGCCGGGATCGAACACCTGGGACGCGGTACCGCCGCGGCCGTGGACTGCCTTATCGTCGTGGTTGAACCGGGCCGGCGGAGCCTGGAGACGGCCGCGAGGATAAGAACGCTTGCCGCGGATATCGGTCTCGAACACATTTTCCCGGTCGGCAACAAGATTCGAGGGCGGCGCGACGAAGATTTCCTGAGGGCGAATCTGCCGGGCCTTTCCTTCCTGGGATTCATTCCGTATGACGAAGCGATCGTGGAGGCCGATGTTCTGGGTGTTTTCGCCGAAACGATGAGCAGGGAAACCATGGCTGCCTTTGAAGAAATCGCGCGCGGCGTCGCCGACGGTTCTCTCAAGGGGGCCGTTCAAGGGTGAGCCATATGATAGATGTGCAGAGCCGGACGGATTATCGCCAGATCAGTGTGGATAAGGTGGGAGTCAAGGATATACGGTATCCCATAACCGTGATGGACAGGGCCAACGGGATTCAGCATACGGTCGCCTCCGTCAACATGTATGTCAACCTGCCACGTGAGTTCAAGGGGACTCACATGAGCCGCTTCATAGAAATCCTGAATGCATTCCACGGCAATCTGGACATGAGGGAATTCCCGGCCATTCTCAAGTCCATGCAGGCGCATCTGAACGCGGAATCCGCTCACCTGGAAATCAGCTTCTCGTATTTCGTCAACAAACATTCCCCCGTTACGGCAAGCGCCGGGCTCATGGAGTACGGGTGCCGGGTGTCGGGTTCTCTCGACAGCGAAGACGGGCTTGACATGGTTCTGGAAGTGAATGTCCCGATTTCGACGGTCTGCCCGTGTTCGAAGGAAATCAGCACCCACGGCGCTCACAACCAGAGGGGGATGGTCCGGCTGGCCGTGCGCTTCAAACGGTTTATCTGGATCGAGGACCTCGTGAAACTGGTGGAATGTTCCGCATCGAGTGAAGTGTATTCGGTGCTGAAGCGGCCGGACGAGAAATACGTTACCGAGAAATCCTATGAAAATCCGAAGTTTGTGGAAGACGTGGTGCGGGACATCGCCGGAGCACTGAACGAGGATTCCAACGTGCGGTGGTTCATGGTCGACGTGGAAAACTTCGAGTCCATACACAATCACAGCGCCTACGCCTGCATAGAACGCAGGAAGTAACCCCCGGGTCGTGCTTCGGCGGTCCGGGAGCACCGTCCCGGAGGGCAATTCACCTCTGCCGACCTTCTGGCTGGATTCACTGTCCATGGAAATTCAAAACCAGTTTGAGGATGTCTGCCGCGCCATGATGGACGAGGGCTTCTACCCTCACGCCGTGACATCTCTTACCCGCATCGATACGCATATCTCCGCCGTTTTCCTAACCGGAAGCACTGTGTACAAGCTGAAAAAACCGCTGGACTTCGGATTTCTGGACTTCAGGAAACTCGACACCCGCCGTTATGTGTGCGAGCGGGAAGTGCTGCTGAATCAGAGGTTGACTCACGGGGTCTACCGGGGGGTGGCGGCAATTCGCAGGGATGAGTCGGGGCATTATTCCACGAGTGGATCGGGCATGCCGGTGGAATACGCCGTCGTTATGCAGCAGCTCCCGGAAGAAGACTGCCTGCGGAGTCTCCTCGACCGTTCGAGGGTGGGGCGCGCTTTCATGGAGCAGCTCGGAACCTGCCTGGCCGGTTTCTACGAACGGAGTGCGCGGAGCCCGGAAATCGATCACTACGGCGATCCGCAGGTCATAGAATTCAACATGGAAGAGAATTTCGAACAGGTGGCCCCTTTTGTGGGCCGGCTCGTCGAGCGTGAAAAATGGGACTTCATCAGGCAGGTGAGCCGTGCATTCTTCACGAACTGGAAGGAACTCTTCCTGAATCGTGTCCGGATCGGGCGAATCCGGGACGGCCACGGGGACCTGCGGGTGGAGCACGTGTATTTCCATGATGGGCTGCAGATCATAGACTGCATCGAATTCAACGATCGTTTCAGATACGGCGATGTGGCTTCCGACCTCGCGTTCCTGCACATGGACCTGGAACGCATGGGTTTTGAAGAGTTGAGCAGGGCCCTGGTGGCGGCTTACGTCGGCTGTGCGAACGATCCCGGCCTTTACGGATTGCTCGATTTTTATGCGGCCTACCGGGCCATCGTCAAACTGAAGGTCATCTGCCTGGGGTTCGGAGGGCTGAGCGGTGACGATGCCCGGGTGAATGCCGGGAAGGAGGTCGCAAGGTATCTGGAACAGGCCTACCGGTATGCGATCCGGTTCAGTCGGCCGACGCTCTGGATTTTCTGCGGTCTTCCCGCCTCGGGGAAGTCGCGGCATGCCGCCAGGACCTCGGAAGCCCTGATGATCCCGGTTTTCCAGTCCGATGTCGTCCGGAAACAGCATATGCCGACGGACCAGATCGTACCGTACGGGCAGGGCATTTATCGGAGCGAATCGAGGAACCGGGTGTATGCGCAATTGCTGGCCCTTGCCCAGGAACAATTGAAGCAGGGGCATTCGGCCGTTCTGGACGCCACCTTTTCAGACCGGAAATGGCGCGAAGAGGCGTCCAGACTCGCGGCGGATCTCGACACCAACTGCATTTTCGTGGAATGCACGGCCGATGAGGATACGGTTCGGCGCAGACTGAAAAAGCGAGAGGATTCCAGTG
This sequence comes from uncultured Syntrophobacter sp., assembly GCA_963663685.2. GTDB lineage: Bacteria > Desulfobacterota > Syntrophobacteria > Syntrophobacterales > Syntrophobacteraceae > Syntrophobacter. The sequence goes on from CAXXDT010000007.1 coordinate 133,711, forward strand.
GGGGGTCGGACGCGAGGCTTCAGCATCTGCCCGACATGCTCGCCCATTTCCAGCCCCTCGACGAAATCCCCCCGGAGAACCATTTCGTGCTCCGTACCGAACGGGGGGATTCGGAAGCCTTCGGGGAACTGCTCGAAAAGGCTTATGCGCTCAAGTGCGTGCAGGTGGACGGGATCATCTGAAAGCCGGGATTCCGGCTTCCGGCCCTGGTCAGGATGTTTTGCCCAGGGACAGGCCCATGAATTCAGCGCCGTTCGGGTCTATGTTCAGGTGGTCGAAAATCCTCTTTTCGAGTTCCACATAGAGCACGTATTTCTCCTGCAGGAATTTCAGGCTTGCTTCCGTCTTGGCATATCGCGCGATGAGGTCGTCGAAGCGGTCTTTGATGTTCACGATCTGATCGTGCTTGACCCTCTTATCGCAGTAGTTCACGAGCACTGACTCCGTGACGGGTCCCCGGACCCTCTCGGTGTCCATGGTGACGTGGTCCCTGACAATCGGGGCAAGCGCGAGATATCCGAGGTCCGCCACCATTTTCGCCCCCATCTCGCTGTGGCTTCCTCCCGTTTCGATGCTCTTCATTTTTGCGATATCGTGGAGCAGGGCCGCCGCCTCAAGAAGGTGCAGATCCAGCCGGCTGCTGTTGCGGTTCAGAAGTTCTCCCAGGTAAAGGGAGGCTCTCGCCACCATCATGCTGTGTTTTCGAATGTGAGCGGGCATGTGCGTCTGATCCATGACCATCAGGCACTCACCCTTCGTGGGGATGTTCATGCGTGGACTATATCCTTTCTAATCCGTTCGCTGGTGCTCAATATCAAATTATATCCAAAGATCTTCATTTTAGGAAGAACCTCCTTTTGCCCCGCGGACAGCCTGATTCCACGAACCGTATCGCGGCGTGCAAATGTGGCCGTGCAACGGGGAACTCCGGGTTAAATCTTCATAAAGATTCGGGGCGGATTCTCCGGGGATGAATATGCAGGCAAAGGGACCCTTCGCGCGAAGCGGCCTCGGCAAACGGTCCGTTTCCTCCGAATTTGTAGCGGCAGGGAACCCTCTCTGACTGTTACGAACAGGTGACGATTTCATGCGAAAAACAGAGAAAAGAGAAGTTCGATCTACGGTATTTTTGAGAACGATCATCTTGATGCGAGGCAACTAGTTGATTTCCCGTCTGAACCTTTTTTTTTAATTTCTATTTTCCTGTCGCGGGCTTACCTATCGGTCCAGCCTAACATCCATTGATTGTGATGAATTTTCCGCCTCAATCCCTTTGTCCGGATCCAGCCGTAAACTCGCCAGATCAACTTTGACCAACTCCGACTTCTCCACTACAAGACTTTCAAACATCGGATGAAAAGAGGGGCTGATTTCTCGTTAATTCTTTTCCGACTCTGGAACCAATTCTCTTAGTTTTGGTTATTTTGACTGCCGGGCGGCGACAGACGGTCGATGAAGGCGCTCGTGGCGTTTTGTTTCTATGCGTATGCTGAGGATAGAGGACGGGGCGTATTAATATGGAGCAGGAATGGCTGCAGGTTAAGAAAAAGCTTCAAAAGAGCTTGTCCAAGGGCCAATACGATCTTTGGGTTTCGACGCTCGAGTTTCTGGGATTCGAGGACCATCGGTTAGTCCTGGGATGTCAAAATCGCTTCCATATCGAATGGCTGCGAGAAAAGCTCGAAATGAAGTTGCTTGCAATCGCCCTCCAGCAGTTTCCGACGCTCCGGAGGGTGGAATATCGGGTCACGACGGGGCGTCAGCCTGAGATCGAAAAACCGGAACAAAAGAGCGCCGGGCTGCACCAGATCACGTTCGACGACCTGGTGAAACGGACCGGGCCCGCCTTCAATCCGCGCTTCACCTTCGACCATTTTGTGGTGGGCAATTGCAACCGTTTCGCTCATGCGGCGGTCATGGCGATGGCCAACAGCCAGCAGATGTACAACCAGTCGGTCTACCTGCTTTCGGACACGGGCCTGGGGAAAAGCCACCTGACCCATGCGGTCGGGAATTACCTGCATACCAAGAGTCCGGGGCTGCGCGTTCAGTACATCACCGCGGAACAGTTCGCCAACGAGATGATCCTGTCGCTCAAGCAGGACAAGATCGAGGCGTTCAAGAACAAGTTCAGGCAGGGTTGTGACGTTCTCCTTCTGGAAAGGATCGAGTTCCTGAGCGGCAAGGATAAGATTCAGAAGGAACTGATGTACACCCTCGATGAACTCATGGACCGTGGGAAGAAGATCCTGTGCACGGGGAACGCCTATCCGAAGGATATTCCGAGACTGAATTCGGAGCTGAAGTCGCGGCTGAGCGGGGTTCTGGTGGCACCGATAGAGAAGCCGGATTTCAGTACGAGGATAGAGATCATCAAGCGAAAGTCGCATCTGGAAAACATCCGGCTCCCGATGGAGGTTATGGAATTCCTTGCCGACCGTGTTACGGGGGACGTGCGGCAGCTTGAGAGTTGCCTGGTCGGGCTGATTGCCAAGACGAACATCATGGGGACACCCATATCGCTGAATCTGGCCCGCGATGTAACCCAGACAATGCTGGACAATCTTCCCAAGATCACCGTCGAGCACGTGCAGAGTGTCGTTTGTTCGAGTTTCCGCGTCCTGGTGGAGGACCTCCAGTCCGCATCGCGGCGCAAGGAGATCGCCCTGGCGCGAAAGATCGGCATGTACCTGGCCCGCCAGTACACGACGGAAACCCTCCAGTCCATCGGCAGGTCCTTCAGAAGGAGCCACAGCTCCGTACTGTATGCGATCCACGGGATACAAAAGGAGATGGACGAAGCCAGCAGCAAAGTGAAACGTCAGGTCGAATATGTCAGCCAGCGCCTCGAAACCAGTTGCCTGTCCGCCTAAGCAAAAAAGAGGCTATCCGCCCCCGTTTCCCCCGCAATGACCCGCGGGAGAACACGAATAAGCGGCTAGCCCCTCAAGATGCTCCGAACCGTCCCCTGAAACAACGAACCGGAAAGCCTTTCGCGACTGCTCTGGCCACGTTGGGCTCGCGCAATCGCATTCCAAGCTCCGGAATATGATTCTGTGCTCATAAGGAATTGCTGGGGTTGAATTTCTCTCCCCGTGTTGATGTTCATGCGACAGCAGCCGGGTTGCCCATGCGATGCATGTGGAAAATACCGCCGGATGCGTGCTTGAAGCCGATGGTGCCAGGAAGGCGCTGCCCCTACTTTCCCAGGTTGATTCTTTCCCTCAACACTCCCGAACATTTGAAGGTGACCACTTTCCTGGGAGAAAGCATGATCGGGTCGCCCGTTTGCGGGTTGCGCCCCCGGCGCTGGTTCTTTTCCTTCACGCTGAACTTGCCGAAACCGCTGATCAGAACGTCTTCCCCCTGCTCCAGCGTTTGCTTGACGATCTCAAAAAGCGTTTCAATTATCTGAGCTGACTCAGTCTTGGTGAAAATGTTTTTTGCGAACAAGTTTTCCACAATGTGTGCCTTTGTCAATGTCATAACAATCCCTTTCCCTTCTTGGCTCAAAATCGCTTCCTTGAAACGCTTGCTGCAACTTTACGTATCCGTTCGGGCCCACGCCACCCCGCCCGACGCGTGCATTGGGTGCGTCCGGCCTGCAGATACAGATCTTCTCGCGCAGATGAGGCTCGCCGCATCCGAGATGAATTCTCTCCTCATCGGGACAATTTGCAGGGATATGGCCACTGCTGGACGCTCATTTCGACTTCCATAAGCTATTAATTTATAATTGACTGTTTTTCAATAAAAAAATGGGCCTTACGACTTGAAATGACAACGCCTCGGTCCCTTGCCGGATGGTCCCCCGCAGGGAACACTCACCTCACATTTTGCCATAACCAATTGATATTATTAAAACACAGCGAACTCTTCCGGCAACGTCTAATACCCAAGAGCGGTGATGGAGTCAAGCGGAAATTAACCCGGCACCCTCCGCGGTTGTTGGCAAATTATCTTAACATCCCGACATTATACATGATAGAAGATTTCCACGGGTTCGGACGGGGCCGAACATTAAAACACATCGGGTCACCATGTCCAGGCTGCGGATGAATCTGCAAAGGCCGAGGAACGTTTTTAAACCGATGAACTCGGGATGGCGGTCTTTATGTTGAGTGCGACGGGGTTGGGGCCGGAGCACGAGGCGGAGAAAGCCCGTGCGTCACGGAGCGCGTTATTTGCCTTCGGCGGACCCCTGCATACGTGAATTCGAAGGTTGGAAGAAGAGCGTATCGGACTTTTCAATGGAGGAAGGTGCGTACCGCGGCACCCGCCGGAAGCACGGAAACATGTGCCCGGCGGGGCCTGCAATACCGCCAAGGAAGAAACCTCGGAATTCGAGCGGATTTGGTGGCGGTGCAGGGCTTCGAACCCCGGACACTACGGATATGAGCCGTATGCTCTGACCGACTGAGCTACACCGCCGTAAAGCAGAGTGATTTGTAAAGGAAAAATCAGAGCGAGTCAACAACTAATTGGAAACCGGAGTCCGTGTCAACCGGCTCCCCGCGTGAGATCCATTCCCGAGCCGCGGCCCGGGACGCCTCGGGGCATTGACTTCGTGCCGGGCGAAAGGACTGCGGCAAAGTAACGCGGGGCCCGCGAGTCCGACCGGTGTGATGGGGGCTGAGGGGTTGAAAAGAAAGTCATTCGGGCCCGGTTTAGGCATTTGCGGCGTGGGGATTGCGATTGACAAAAAAGGGCCTTTCCGCTAAATGTTGGGATAACTCCTTGATGAAAAATGCTTTTTGGTTTTTCGGAGTGCTACGGCATCGTTCCTGCCTCGCCGCCGCGGTCTGCCGACCATTCCGGGATGGTATCGGTGATTGAACGGCTTCCCGCCGGCGCGTACAAACGTGTGAAGGGGTTCAACTGACTTGAAAAAATCTTTCTACGAAATCAAGATATTGAGTGATTTTGCCGCTGCTCATCAACTGAGGGAATTCCGTGGAAAATGTGAAAACCTGCACGGGCACAACTGGAAGGTGGAAGTGGTGCTCCGCGGGACCGCCCTGAACGAGAGTGGAGTCCTGGTGGACTTCCACGAAGTGAAACAGATGACCCGCGGATTTCTATCCGAACTGGACCATCATTTTTTGAATGACATCGAGTACTTCAAGACCAACAACCCTTCTTCGGAAAATATCGCCAGGTATCTGTTCGAACGGCTGGCCGAACATTTCGACGGCGAGAGAGTCTGGTTATACAGGGTGTCGGCCTGGGAATCGGCCGACGCTTGTGCGACTTATTTGCAAGAGTGAATTTATCTGGCCGATCTTAAAAAGGAGTGGGAACCATGGGAATCCTGAATGGGCAAGCCGGATGCCGCGGGGGTATGCTTAACGGGCGGCGGTGCATGCAATTTGGGGCGCTTCTGTTGCTTGTGTGGTTTCTTGCATTCGGAAGCACCGATTCTGGCTGGGCGGTGCAGCGTCTGTCGCCCGCCTCCGAACAGGCGGAAGTGACTGAGGCGACCGTGGCGGGACAAGTGCAGCAGGAATCGCAGGCCGTTGCTGCGGGGCAAAGCGCCGAGACCGCACCGGTGGTGACGGCGGCTCCTCAGGTTCAGGGCCAACCGTCCACTGCGGAAGCCGTAGCCGCGCCTGCCAAGGGGGCTGAAGAGCCCGCACAGGGAAAGACCACTCGTCCTGCTGCCAAGGCCGAACCACAAAAGCAGGCCACTACCGCCCAAGCGGCCCAGGCCGCAACAAAGCCCGCGGATGTTGCCGCCCCGAAAGAGGGGCACGGCACGGAAAAAGCCCAGGTGGAACACGGACCGGCGCTTCCGGTCATTTCGCCCATTGCTGGCGTCACGTTTGTGGATACCATGATCAATCTGATGGATCATGAACTTCACGGTCGGTTTCTGGGCTGGCGTCCCAACGACCTGATCGTCGGCCGGTTTACCGACAACATCAACAACTACCAGCTCGGTGTACTCGAGGCGATCCGCTTCACCACGCTCCGCCTTAAAGACAGCCTGACCCGGATGGGCGACGCGGACACGTACGATCCTGATCTGGAGTACGCGCTGAACCTCTTCATGAACAGTTCCACTTCGTTCTGGTTTCCGGCGGCAGAATCGTCTTACGGCGATGCGGTCAAGCACCTGAGAAACTTCAGGACCAAACTCGAAAAAGGCCAGCGCAATTTCTATTACCGAAAGGACAACCTTGTCGCCCTGCTCTCCGCGTACAAGGATCAGCTCGGAAATGTGAACAAGACCCTGATCAGTTCTCCTGTGAGCTGGTTCAAAACGGACGATTATTTCTATTATGCCAAGGGGGTCGCCCATGTTTACTATGAAATACTCAAGGTCGCCCGGGTGGGATATCAGACGCAACTGGCTTCCACCATGTACGGCATAGAGATGATGGATGAGGTGCTGTACGAACTTCAGCGTGCGGAGGAAGTCGATCCCTGGATCGTCCTCGATTGCAGTCTGGGAAGCATATTTGCAAACCATCGCGCCAATCTGAACGCTCCACTCAGTGAAGTCGCCCATCTGCTCGGTGTTCTGAGCCAGCTATAACGCTTTCAGCGGGGAACGGTCCTCCGTTCCCCGCTGTGCCCCTGTACCCCTTGCCTCGCCGTCTGTCCGGCTTTCATGGTTCTGGCAATTCCCGTCCGAAAACTCCCCTCGGCCGCTTCCCGGAAGATCCCCGGATGGAGGCAATCGTCCATAATCGCGGATCGTATGACACTGAGTTGCCTACAAAAGAAATACCCGTTTCGATGTTTTGCGGGTGAGGCGGGCACCATGAAAGATTGCGTTCAGGACGATAGCCTTGGGAACTCCCGAAAGAGCAGAGGAATGCTTCCCACATTCCCCGGACGGCCGAGGATTTCCTTTTTTTGTTGAAATAGCCCTTGACTTTGTGACATAGTTCCCAAATCGGCAGGCACCGCAATGTGGATTTTTCGATATGAACAACTTTCCGCAAAGGGGCCATCATGTCGTTCGAACAGTGGGGCTACGAATTCGATGGAGCCTACAGTGCTCCGGACAGGCTCCAATCCATGGCCGGGGTATACGTGATCTGGTGTAAGACCGACGACATCTGGAGGGTGATCGACGTCGGGCAATCGGCAAACGTGCGGCAGAAACTCGTAGAGGAAGGCCGCGCCGGGTGCTGGACCAACGACTGCAGGCTCGGGACCTTGTACTTTGCCGCGACCTACACCAGGGACATCTCCGAAGCCGAAAGAAGTTCCCTCGAACAAATGATCCGGCGGCTCACGAATAACGTCCGGGAAGCCATGTAACGGTCTCGTCGGTCCGTCAAAAGAGCGGCGCTCCGCGGGGAAAGGCGGAAAAAAGCCGTACCCTTGGTCACCCTGGCACCCGAAGTGGTATTGGTATGGCCTTGGCATGGGTGAGGTGCCGACCTAAATTCCAAAAGAAGCGAATACGGCCTTACGCATGACGCGACAAAGGCAAAGTTTCACCTGAAGCGGGAACGGCGAATCCATGATTGATGACAGCGACCTCAAATGCGGAGCGGACCGCCCGTCGGCCCCACAAAGTGAAAAAGAGGCTTTCCTTCGTTATCTCAGTCACCTGGGGAAAGTCATTTCCTGGTGCCTGATTGCCACTCTTGTGGCGCTGTCCGTGGGAACGGCCTTGATTGAAGGACGAAGAAGCCTCGGCACGGTTCTTACTCCACTCTTCCTTTGCGCCATCCCGGCGCTTGCGCTTACGTGCCTCCGATCCGTCGGAGAGAGGGGCCGCCGCGAGCGGGACGACGAAGTTCAATTGCCCGTGCGCCGCCGGGCATGACGATCCCGGGGCTTTCCTGAGATATCCTTCCCCTGGTTTCCAGTTGCTTCGGAGAGTGCGCACGGTACGCCCGCTTCCGGACGGCCACGCGCCCGCACTGAAAACCCCACCTGACTCGATGAAGCCTCCTTCGTGTGCTCAAGGTCACGCGGCGTGGTGCCTCTTGGAGACCGGGTCCCCAGGAGTGAGTTCCGTCCCCGGGAAGAGTCCGGACCCGGGGTGACGGCGATTTGTAATCGGCCTGCACAACGACGCAACGAAAAACCCGGAACAACGAAGCGCGTCCCTTCGAGTTTCGCTTTCCCGCGGCGGAAATTCTCCCGACATCTGCGCTATTCCATCCGAACATCACCTATGGTATGAGGCTGTAACAGGCTCATGCGTGGCCTGAAAAGGCCGCAAACCCGGTTGTAACCAGTTCGGGAGAGGAAAAAATCATGAAGAGACTGCTGTGCTTGCTGACGATGGGTATCGTGTTGTTGGCCCTGGTGGGTTTCCCAACCGTTTCGGAGGCAAACCGTGAAATACGAAGAGTCGAGTTGGCAATCGATGTTCTGAACGAGATCGAAGGCATTCCCGAGGAATCGATCCCCCCTTCCTTGCTGGCCGATGCGCGGGGGATCGCGATTCTCCCCGATCTTCTCAAAGCGGGGTTCATCGTGGGAGGCCGTTTCGGGGCCGGGATGATGAGTGTTCATTTCGACGACAAATCCTGGAGCAATCCTGTGTTTATCACGATGACGGGGGGAAGCCTCGGATTTCAGATCGGCGCTCAGGCGACGGATATTATCCTGGTTTTTAAGTCGGTGAGGAGCCTCGACGCCATAACGAGCGGCAAGTTTACGCTCGGCGCGGATGCTTCCGTTGCGGCGGGCCCGGTCGGCCGCCACGCGGAGGCTGGCACCGACGTTGTTCTCAGGGCCGAGATCCTTTCCTATTCGAGGAGCAGAGGGCTGTTCGCCGGAGTCGCCCTGGAAGGGGCTTCGCTCCAGATCGATTACAAGGCGAACTCCTCTTTCTACAACATGGCGGGCCTGCTGCCCATGCAGATATTCCAGAACAGGGAGCTTCACGCTCCGGACATCGCGCAGATGTTCAGACAGACGCTTGCAAAGTATTCCAACTGATGGGGGTGCCCCGGCGTGGATTTATGGGGAGCGCGGTTGCCCGCTTTTTCGAGCAACATCGTTAGGCGCTTTCCTGAACGCAACTCGCACGAGGCCGAAACGGACCTGCATCCGGGCCGATGCCGGCCGGCCTCGTTCCGGACCCGGTTTGGTGGCGTCGCACGCCCACGGTGATCACGTTTCCGGAATGGGTTGCAGGAAATGGGTTTGACAACACCCCCGTATTGGATGGAGAAGGGCAGGGCATGAAAAAAACGGTGGTTTACGGTGCCGTTTTGGCCTTTGTGCTGTCAGGGATGCTGGGCGGTTGTTCCAAAAAGGAAGAGCCGCTCGGCGCCTCCGGAGGGAAAACGATGGCGCCGGTGGCCGAACAGTCGAATCCCGTCAAGGAATTCATCGACCGGCCCATAGGCAAGGCGAGGGCCACGCATTCGCTCGGGGATGAGAGGACGGAGGCCGTGGACCAGGCCGTGACGAGCCAGGGTGAGTAATCGCCTCCAACCTCTTCCGCTGCCGGATTTCGACACGCCTACCAGGTGACTTCCGCCTCGTAGGTGATCACGGAGTCCTGGCCTTTGCTCGATGGCTGCGCGTCCACCGTGAAGCGGATGGTTCGCGCATCGATCTTATCGTACCTCGAACTTGCGTTCAGAAGTCTCCATTCGCTCGGGAACGATTCTTCCAGTTCCACTTTCTGGGCAGTGTCCCGGCCGTTCTTGAGCTTGAGTTCCCAGCCGTAGCGGACCGCGTTCTGCCCTGTTTTGCGGAAGTCGGTCTGCTTCCTTTCGACCGTCACGTCGAAGGAGTCCCCGGCTTTCAATTCCACGTCCCTTTCTTTGCCCGTATGATCGATGGTGTCTTCACCGATGAAAACGACCGAACCGTCGGCGCTTTCCTGGTAGGCCCGGACGATTCCCTTGGGAAGAGGCAGGCCGATTCCATTTTCCCTGGTGTTGTTGAATTTCAGGAGGACGGCGAGCTTTTCTTTCGTAATGCCTCGCGCCGCGCTGTCATACCTGTCGGTACTCCAGCGCCCGACCAGCCGCTTTTCGATCTTGAGTTCGGGGCTCTGGAGCAGGGCGACCTGCTTGGTCTGCTTGTTGCCGATGTCCACGGGCCGTCCCAGGGAGTAGAGGTGATATTCGAAAAGTCCCTCCTCCTTCATCAGTTCTTCCGCGGGAGCGGCCATACCGCGTTTCAGAGTGGCTTCAGGACGTCCTTCCTGGCGCGACACGAGATGCACATCGCCTGCGACGAGTTTGAGACTCGCCTGTTTGAAGGCCTTTCCCGACTGGTTGTCCAGGGTGACCCATCCGGCAAGGGAAGCCTTGGCATTTGAACGATCGAGCTGCAGCACGTAATCGGCCCTCCAGTTCATATTGCCGGCAAGATAGGAAACGTTGATTTTCTGACGCGGGTCACCCCGGTTTTCCACCTGCCAGACCAGGGTGGGCTGAGGCCTCAGCCCCGCAGGGACCTGGGGCAGCAGCACCGCATCGTAATTCCCCACGTAAATTTCATTTCCCGCGGAAGAAGAGGCTGCGTCCTTGTTTTCAAGCATGAATACGGGGCGCTCGTTGTTGGCCAGCAGTGTTGCGTCCCTGACCACCTTGGCGTTCTGTGCGCCTTTGGGATCGGCGATCACCACTTTGAGCTGCTTTCCCACGTACTTGTCGAGCAGGCTCTGGACCGTGATGAGATCGTATTCATAGTTCTGATCGAGTATCCGGAACGCTTCAGGCGACGTGACGGACCGCACCTGCAGGGACGCCGGGTCGATGGTCTCGGCGACGTCTTTGAATTCAACCGTCTGCGTTCCCTGCGGGATGTTCATTTCCCTGGTTTCGTTGATGAGTGCCCGGTTCACGTTGTAAATGGTCACCGTTACCGAATCACCATCGGCCGCGGCGGCAAATGCCGGCCATAGGCAGACGGCCAGCACCAGGGCGCTCCTCACTGCTCTGCTCAAGTGCATACCTCTTCTCCATGTTACGCAATGAAAACGGTTGCAGCGATGCAGCGGGCGATGGGTGTCTCGCCGAATGGATCAGTCTCTCTGTTCCCCGCCGATGCCCGCATATTGATTTGCCATGGAAGCGGCGTCCAGATCGGTTGCCGCCATGATCGTTCTCAGGTGGAAAAAAGAATCGAGGGCCATGTTCGTGAACTCGACCGCGAAACCCTGGTTGTCGCTTCTGACAAGTTTTCCCTGAACGGTGACGGACAGTTCCGATGAGGCTCCGGAAAGTTGAATCCGAATTTTAAGCGCTGTCTGCGGGGGCGCTGAGCATGCCGCTTTCACAAAGGCTCCCGTGAGGCTGAGGTTCTCGATTTCCCCCTTGATGAGCTCATCTCCGCACCTTACTTCCGCCTCGGATCGAAATGGAACCCGTGTAAACTCTCGCTTGTCCATAATGGCGTCCTCTTGTGGCATTTGGTTGGATGTCCCCTGTCGGCGGTGGTTCCATTTGCCCGGAATCCCGTAGAACCCACGGAAATCATGGAGTCATTCAATCGAGAGTCGGCCGCACATGAATGGAATTCCGCTTTTCAGAATAGCTTTATAGAGCCTGATCCGGTCCTAGTTAACCACAATCGTCACAATAAGGAAAATCAATAAATAATGCCATGGAGCGATTGTAACCGCGACGATGTGCGATGAGCACGGGGGGGGAACGGAGAAGACAGGGGAAAAAGCGGCGGGAAATCCCCGAGCCGGGGATCGGACCGGTTGAGGGGTTGAAAGTCGTGGTGTGGCGGGCGGTTGAGCGCACCGGTGTCTATGTGACAAAGAAGAGGTCGGTGCCGAGCTTCCGTGATGGGCGCCGACGCGCAGAGGCGGCGAGATTCATACCGGGTTGCGCTCGAAATGGTGCCTTCCTTATCCACAAAAAAAGCGTGGGAATCATTCCCCACGCATTGTTCAGGGTTTCGGCCCACGCACCGGCGTGAGGCTGACTGCGAAGGTGCATCCGTGCCGATGCCGACCATCCCGGTTCCGTATCCGGTCCCGGAGTGCAACCTGCCGAGGTGGCTCCGTTTCCAAAGCGGGTCGCATAGCATGAATTCGGGCACGACTTATAAAGAGAGGTTCCGCGGGGGCCGCGTCCCCGCGGAACCGAAGCTCGAAGGGCGGAAGTCAGGGTAATCCTTTGGCCCTTCCACGGCTGCATCCCATCAGTATCCTTCCTCGTGCAGCGCTTCTCCCTGGTCCACCTTATCCTTGAACAGCCTGTAGACCCAGCCCTGGTAGATCAGGACGACCGGAACGAACACCAGAGCGACGGCGAGCATGATCTTAAGCGTCAGCGGACTCGATGCGGCGTTGAACGCGGTGACGCTGAAGGCGGGATTCAAGCTCGACGGAAGCAGGTTGGGGTAGAGGCCGGCCACTCCGAAAAGAGTTACCCCCACGATGAAAACGCAGGACGAAAACCATGCCTTCCACCAATTCTGCCGGGCTATGTGGACCCGGATATAAATCAGCGCCACGATGGTGACAAGCGGGATAAGGACGATCGGGACCACAAAGAAAAACGGGTTCCTCAGATAGTTGTCGTAGAGCCTGGTGGAAAACCATGTCGCAACGAGAAAAACAACGGCTACGACGGCCACGGCAAGCCACAGTTTTCCCGCAAGGGAAGCCGTCCGCTCCTTCAGCGGACCGTCGCATTTGACCATGAGCCAGAGGGCGCCGTGAAGCAGGAACATGACGAGAAACAGAACTCCTCCCAGGAGTCCGTACGGGTTGAGGAGGGAAAAGAGGTTCCCCTGGAAGATTCCTTCCCCATCGATGGGAATTCCCCTGAAGATATTGGCAAAGGCAACCCCGAGAAGGAGGGCGGGGGCGAAACTGCCCACGACGAGGCAGACGTCCCACAGCTTTTTCCAGCGGGGATCGTTCACCTGGGACCGGTATTCCATCGCGACGCCCCTGAGGATCAGGGCGAACAGGACCAGCATGAGAGCGGTGTAAAGACCGCTGAACATGACTGCGTAGGCAACGGGGAACGCCGCGAACGTGACGCCTCCGGCAGTGATGAGCCAGACTTCGTTCCCGTCCCAGAAAGGACCCATCGCCCTGTAGATCGTGCGCCGATCGGCCTCGTCCGCGGCAAGGTAGGGCATCAGTGTTCCGAGTCCAAGATCGAAGCCGTCCAGCATGAAATAAACGGCCCACAAAACACCCCAGAGCACAAACCATATCGATTCAAGCATGTTGATCCCTCCTTTAGCGGGCAGACGTTGTCTGAGGTTCAGGCCCTCTCCGGGCAAACCTGATGATGAGGGCGAAAGCCGCGATGCCCAGCAGAGAATACACGACGACAAAGGCAATGAATGACGTGAAGACCTGGAGCGTGCTCAACCTGGATACGGCGTCGGCCGTCCTCATCACTCCATATACAACCCAGGGCTGTCGTCCCACCTCCGCAAGAGCCCATCCGGCCTCGGCGGCGATATAGGGAAGGGGGATCGCATAGAGCATGAACCGGAGATATTTGCGGTTGTCCGCGATTCGATTTCGCACGGCCCATCCGTAGATGGTGAGGAAAAGGAAAACAAAACCGAGAACGATCATGATTCTGAAGGAAAAGAACGAAAAGGCCACCGGCGGGCGGTCCTCCTTCGGGAAATCTTTCAACCCTTTGACCACCGCCTTGGGATCGTGGTAGGCGAGCATGCTGAGGGCCCCGGGCACGGCGCCGAACTCAAGGAGGTTCCGTTCGTTTTTCTCATCGGGGATGAGAAACAAACGCTGGGGGGCGGCGGCGGTGGTGTTCCAAAGCGATTCCATCGCGGCAAGCTTGGTGGGCTGGGCCTTTGCCACTTCACCCCCGTGCATATGGCCCTGGACCACTTCGAAAAGTGAAAAGATCAGCCCGAAAGTAACCGCGATGCGGAAACATTTCGAAAAAAAAGAAACGTGCTGCCCTCGCAGCAAATGATAGGCGCATACGCCGATCATGAAGAATGCGGTGAGAATGTATGCCGCGCCGAGAGTATGAACGATTTCATGGATTGCAAAAGGTTGAGTGATGACCGCGAGGAAGTCCGTCAGTTCCGCTCTGCCGTTTCGGATCGTAAATCCCACCGGGTGCTGCATCCAGGCGTTGGCGATAAGAATCCAGATCGCGGATACGTTGGATGCGGCGGCCACGAGCCAGATGGTCACCACGTGCGCTTTGGGCGAGAGCCTCTTCCAGCCCAGGGCCCAGACGGCGATGAAAGTGGATTCCAGGAAAAAGGCCACGGAAGCCTCGATGGCAAGGAGCGAGCCGAAGATGTCGCCCACGTAGCGGGAATACTGCGACCAGTTTGTGCCGAACTGGAATTCCAAGGTGATGCCCGTAACGATGCCGATGCCGAAGTTCACGAGGAAGATCTTCCCCCAGAACCTGGCCATGGTCCGGTATTCTTCGTCCCCCGTCCGAACGTACATGGTTTCCATGATAGCGATCAGCAAGGAAAGCCCCAACGTCAGCGGGACGAACAGAAAGTGGAAAAATGTCGCAGCCGCGAACTGCAATCGAGAAAGCATTAAAACGTTCAACATGTCAGTCCCCTACTGTGTTTGGTTTTTGTCCTGTGATGAAGTCCCGGGGCAATTCCCGGGGTCCTCCGGAAGGTCCCGATTCGTCAAAGAAGGCCGGCGGCCCTGCCGGCGATTCCTTTCCCGTAATTCAAAGCCATTTTCGCTCCGTCCGGTTCACGGACGGATTGCAGCATGAGCGGGCCGTTCACCATTTTCATCCTGAAGACGTTCCTCATGGTGTTGAAAATCCTTCCGGGTGCTTCGCCACTCCATCCGTAGGCCCCGAAAGCCCCGCCCACCTTTCCTTCGAGGCCTGCATTTTCGATGGAAAACAGGAACGTCTTCATGGATTGCAGCATCTCCCCGTGATAGGTGGAAGACCCGAGCACCATGATGTCGAATTCCTGCGGGTTGATGGGTTTGAGACCAAGATTGCTCAGGTTGTAGAGTGTCACGTCAACATTCTCGGAACCGATTCCCTGTGCGATGAATTCCGCGATTTTCCTCGTCTGACTCATCTTCGTGGCATAAGCTATGAGTGCGTTAACCATTTTTCTTTCCTCCTCCCGCACAAACCGGTTGAACCACCGTCCCGGAGTCTCCCGAAGGCTTGTCTTCACGGGCGGCGGCCTCCGCTCTCCGGCATTGATCGTCAGCAAGGCCCGTCGATTCCCTCCGATTCCTCAACCGGTCCTTTCCCGACCCCGATGCCCTGATCCTTTCGGCCCCTGCGCAAGGTGAACTTCCCGCTCTTCCTCGGCCAACCGCCTGATTTTGTAGGCCGAATCACGAAGGACCCCGTACAACACTCCGCAACCGGAATCTTCGCGGGTCCTGTCTCCCTCGTCGGCGATTTCATTCATGCGGTCGGCGATTTCAAGGGTTTTCAGAATAACGGCATCGGAAGGCCTCATACGACGACTCCCAGAAAAAATTGATTCCTTCGTTTCAAACCTGCCTTAAGCAACAGGCAAGGTCCGTGCCAGGAGGAGGCCGTGCGGAATTATTTTAAATGATAAGAAGTTTTGGATAGTTAGCAAGACCGTGCAGGGAAGATGACGGCGGGACCGTATTATCATGAGACACCGATGAGACAGCACAAAAGGGACCGTGCCTTCCGATGGCGGCAGGCACCGCGTGAGAGCTGCCGGGAGGGGCAGGGAATCTGTCTCACGATGGATCGTGAGACAGAAGTGTATCATGGGACAGTTCGATGGATGTCGAGAAACCGGTAGAGGGTGGCGCGGCCGACGCCGAGGAGTCTGGCGGCTTTTACCTTGTTGCCGCCGCTCTGTCTGAGGGCTGCGGCAACCGAGTTCCGGTCGAGTTTCGGGGCCGGGCCGGGTTTGCAGGCCAGGTGCCCGCGGTTGAGTTCAAGAGGAAGATCATCCGGGTAGATGGTGCCTCCCCTTGACTTGACCATGGCAAAATGGACGGCGTTCTGCAGTTCCCTTACGTTTCCCGGCCATGAATAATCCATCATGGTTGAAAGGGCTTCCCTGGAGATGACGGAGGGCTTCTGGCCGCGTTTGACGGCCTGGTCGAGGAAGTGGGCGGTGAGAAGCGGAATGTCGTTTTTTCGTTCTCTCAGCGGCGGTATGCGAATGGGCACGACATTGAGCCGGTAATAAAGGTCTTCACGGAAGTTGCGGTTCTCCACTTCCCGCTTCAGGTCACGGTTTGTAGCACTGATGATCCTGACGTCCACCGAAATCATTTCTTCGCCGCCGACCCGGGTGAAGGTGCCTTCCTGGAGCACGCGCAGGAGTTTCACCTGCATGGGTTTGGGGAGTTCGGACACTTCGTCCAGTAAAATACTCCCGCGATGGGCCAGCTCGAAGCGGCCCTTCTTGTCGCGGATGGCCCCCGTGAACGCGCCCTTGACGTGGCCGAAGAGTTCGCTTTCCAGCAGCCCCTCGGGGAGCGCTCCGCAATTCACGGGCACGAAGGGCCCGCCTCCGCGATGGCTTTCCTGGTGGATGGCCGCGGCGACGAGTTCCTTGCCGGTCCCTGTTTCCCCCGAAATGTGCACGGGGAAGTCGTTGGTCGCGAGGTCCCGGATCTGCTCGAACAACTGAAGCATCCGGTGGTCCTGGCCGATGATTCCTCCCAGGCTGGTGATTTCTCCCAGCCGTATCTTCAGGCCGAACAGATCGGTGAGGTCGCGAAAGGCGGCCAGGACGCCGATGAAACGTCCTTCCTCGTCGGTCATGGCCGTGACGGACATTTCGATGCGTTTCGGTTCGCCCTTGCGGGTAAGGATATTCAGGGGATAGGACTTCTGATCGAATGATTCGGGGGCTCCCCCGCAAAAAGAACATCGCTGCCCGCAAAAGGGGCTCCCGAAAACCTCATGGCAGTCCTTCCCGAGCAGTTCGTTCCTGCTGTAACCGGTGATATTTTCGGCCGCGCGGTTGAAAAAGAGGATACGCCGGTTCATGTCATGGGAGATGATCCCTTCCATCAGGTTGTCCAGGATGTTTTCCAGGTTTCGCTTGTCGGTCAGAATTCTGTTGAATGTGAGTTCACTCATGGGTCACACCTGAAGTGGTTGTTCGGCGTCGAGCAGCATCAGTCCCGCCGGGAGGGATTCACCGAAAATCCATTCCCTTTCCCGGTTCACCAGGGTCGCTTTCGGATCGGTGAGCAATTCTCTCAGGTGGTCGGGCTGAGCGAACCGATCGAGCCATTCAAGCACCTTGTTTCGATCCGCCTGGTCCAGGTCCCTCTCAAGGTCGCCGGTGAACCTTGCCACCAGAAGGACCACCAGGGCCAGGGAATCATTCTCCTCCGGATTGAGCGCCAGCAGAGCGTTCAACCACCTGGAGGCCTCGTTGCGGGGGACGACCCGGTCCGCGGGACCGTAAAACGGAGCCCTTGCGCCGAACCGCCCGAAGGCCCACAGTTCGCGGGGCCCGGGTTTGCCCTTCAAGATGCGCTGAAGCAGGAGGTTTCCCAACTCGACCTTGGCTTCGGCGGGCAACCGCTCAAGATTTGCGAGCATCGTCCATACTTCAAGCTCTTCCTGTGCGCTCCGGATTCCGCTCCCTTTCCGGGTGCTTCCCTTCTTTCTGCGGTCCTCGGGCTGAAGGTACGGGAGCACCTGCTGGTAAATCCGTGTCTGCTGGCCGGCATTGAGGCCGCCCGCAACCCGGCGCCAGAAAATCCACCATTCCGACCGGTTCTGGTCCTGCCGTGAATGGACCAGGCCCGGGGGATAAAACTTCCATGCTTCCCTGATTCGCCATTCGTCGACGGGGTCCCCGTAGCCGGGTCGCAGGCAAAAGCCGAGCAGATTGAACCACCGGGCTTCGTGCAACGCCGTGACGGTCCTGCCGTTCCTGTTTTCGATCAGTGTATCCGCAAACTTCCGGATAAGGGAAGAAGGCCATTTCTCTTTGGAGAGATCAACGAGGACCGCGAGTTCGCGAACGAGACGTTCGGGTTTGGCGGAGCCGGGTCCCCCCGCGCGGCTGAACACCGCGGAAATGGCGGCCTGGGCTTCAGCGATCCGGTTCGAATCGAACGTCTCTCCCGGGGGAGCGGCGGTGGATGCATCGCCGGCGTTCCGGCGGACGTCGAACTGAAGCTGCCAGCGGTGAGGAGTCGAGATGGACCGGCACCAGAGTTCGAGGGTGCCGATGGCCGTAAGGGAGGCCGCGAGGCGAACGGGCAGAGTCTGGGCGGTCCCTTTTTTCCCGAATTTGAGGACCGTTTTTATGGGAGGGAGGATGGTGACTTCCTGGGCCGGGAGGCTCAGGATTTCACCGAGCCGGTCTTCGATGCGTGTGCCGGAAGTGAAAATCTTGAAAATCACCGGCTGATTGGCGAGCACCTGGAACTCCGGGCTGTCCAGATTCGCCTCGAAGCCTTCATCCGCACCTCTCGGCACCAGGCACACGGCGCGGAAGGCCTCCGTATCCGTCCCGGGGCCTTTTTCCGTCCCCACTTCCGCATAATACGCCCGGGGACTTCCGGCTCCGACTCGTATTCCTTTCCCAAGGCGCACCAAGCCATAATAAGCGGCCCCCACCGCGACGGCCAAATCCGGCCGGGGATTGTCGAGTTCCACCGGAGACCATTCTTCGCCTGCCGCCGCCTTGAACCAGTCACGCACCACGTCCCGGATGCGGCCCCTGATGGAGGAGGGAATCAGCGCTCCGCCGTTGAAGAGCAGGAAATCGGGATAAGGTGCGGAACGCCCGGTTTCTCGAAAAATGAGACCCCGGTGGCGGTGCCAGAAAGCCAGAAGATGCCGGGTTGCCGCCTGGTCCGCGACGTAGGGAAGGCCCCCCTCGGAAACCCGGGCCGTTCCTGAGTTCTCGACGTCTTTCCCGGCGGACACATGGGGGAAAAAGCCGTCAAGAATCAGTTCCTCCACCTTTTCCCTCGATAGTGTGGTTTTCAGGGTGCCGGCTATGAGTCTTCCCCCCGAGCCGACGAGGGTTATATCGACGGCGTCCGGCCCCGTTCCGGAGGACGAATGCCCGGCGCCTTCCGGAGGTCCTCCGAGGAGAGTTTCCTTGGCCTTCCTGCACTGATGCCACAACTGGTGCCACCTTCCTGAATCGAGTTGCCCAGTGTGTCCCGTTAGCCGCTGCTCCGCGTATTTTGCGAGCGCGAGGTCCATGTTGTCTCCGCCGAGAATGAGGTGGTCCCCGACGGCGAGCCGGTCCAGGCGAAGGCCTTTTTCATTTTCACCGATGGCGATAATGGTGAAATCCGACGTTCCACCTCCCACGTCGCAGACAAGCACCAGTTGTCCGGGGCGCATCATCCCGCTCCAGCCGGCTTCGTGTGTGGAAAGCCAGGCGTAGAAGGCGGCAAGGGGTTCTTCGATCAAAACGACCCGCGGAATGCCCGCTTCGTGTGCCGCTCGAACCGTGAGTTCTCTGGCAACTTCATCGAATGAAGCGGGAACCGTCAGAATAACGAGCTGTTCCTCCAGGAGCTGCCCCTGCTGCCCCCCGGCCTTCGTCTCGTTCCATGCTTCCTTCAGGTGCCGAAGATAACGGGAACTCGCCTCGATGGGAGAGATTTTGGGAACGTCCGGTCCCGCTCCCCAGGGCAGTATGGCGTTGGTTCGGTCGACGCCCCCGTGGCAGAGCCATGACTTGGCGGAGGAAACCAGACGGCCCGGCACGAGGGTCCCCTGTTCCCTGGCAAATTCTCCGACGGCATAGGCCCGCCGCGTGTCCCAGGGGAGGGCCGTGCTGCCGGCGGGCAGTTCGTAAGGACCCGGAAGGTAGAGAAAGGAAGGGAGGACCGGCCGGCGGCCGAATTCTCCGGTCGCCGTCAGTTGAGGAATATCGAAAAAACGCGGCGTGCGCGCGCCCGTGCCCGGGTCCGCTAAATCCACAAAAGCCAGGGCGGAATTCGTAGTGCCAAGGTCTATCCCGATGACGTATCGAAAGGGGAGTTCGGTGGATTCGCCGCTCAGCTCCGGTCCCCATTGGGTGTCAGTTCGCATCGCGTTCTTTCATGTTGCGTTCGGTCGATTGAAGATGATCCTCTTCGGAAGAAAACGGTGGAGCGCCCGCGTGAATTCAGGAAGCCCCGCCGGTGCCGACCTCGACTTCGGCGGGAGCGAGGACCCAGTCACCGTTTCGTTCCGTGTCCGCCTGGGGAATTTGCACCCGGGCGGCTTTCCAGCCCCTGTGGCGCAGAATGCCCCGAAAGGGGGGATCCCCGGAGACGTTTCCCGTCAGGCGAATGGCCCTGGGATCGAAATTCCGCGGGACGGACACTTCCCCCCCTTCCTCGTGATCAAGGATCGGCTTGAGTTCGATGCATTCCCAAAGGGCTTCCCGGCAGCCCCTGTGGACGCTTCTCACCGCTGCGCCGATCTGGGCGTCTTCGTAGACGCCGAGGTCTTCCTGAAGAAAGTCGATAAGGCGTCCTTCCCGCTGCAGGATCGAAAGAAGCTGAATAGCGGGTTGAGGGGAGAGCCGGGGCGCGGAGGAAACAGGCGGCGGAGTCTCGGCGGCTTTTGCGGCGGTCTTTTTCCTTTCAGGGGGGGCCGTTCGACCCTGAGCGGATTCCGCGACGGCTTCGACCTGGTTGGCCAGGCGGCGACCCTGAAAAAGTACAAACAGCCAGAGGAGAAAAGTGACACAGCCTCCCACACCGAAAATGACGGGAACGAGGAAGCTTCTCGTTTGAACAATAAACTGGTCGAGATTGGAAAAGGCGGACCGGGCGTCGTCGGGCAATGGACTTCCGCCGGCCTTGATGAAAGGCGCGGTCCATTGCTGCATACCTTCGGTGATCCTGTCGGCCATCAGGTACAGAATCGCCACGAGAACGGCATTCCAGAAGATACAAACCAACAGGGACCGGATGGTCCACATTTGTTTAGCCTGCATGGTGCTCCTCCAGTGGGGCAAGCAGTGTCCAAAGGGTTGCGGTAGAAGATGGAATGAACCCCGCGGCTTCCCGGTAGCATGGCCTGCGCCGAAGGACACACCAACTCTTCCGGGTCCTGAAAAGGGCGGGAAACGACCCGTGCTGCAGAGCGGTGCCCCGCGTTACGCATTCAGGAATTCAGGGTTTTCATGATTTTGTCGGCCATCTGGAGTGCCCTGGCTTCAAGCGCCTTCCCAATGGCACCCCGCCGCGCGAGCAGGGAAAGCTTTTCCTGGTCCAGCAATACGGGCTTTTCCCCCGCCCGTCTCACCACGTCCACTTCAAGATCGAGATACCTGGCCCCGTAGGGGTAGAACTCAACGGGGGTATTTATGTTGTAATATTCCCCTATGAGCTGTTTGTCTTTGGTGAAATAGGCATGCCGGATATACCATGCCCCTTCTCTTACGGTCGTCAGCCCATAATCTCCGGGTTGAATCGGTACGTCAAGGCCGTCGTAGCGTCCATTCCTAAAAGAACGCCTGAATACGATTTCTTCCGTATTCGCATGCACCAGGACCCCTTCCCGGGGGCGCATGCATTTCCCGGAAGGCCGTACATGCTCGACCTTTACGATACCTGCTTTTTCCATCGGGAGGAAGATCGTCTCCAGAAAAATCTCTTTTTCGATGTGGTGTTTCTTCTCCGGGTGGTTGTGCAGGCGGCCCTCGGCCGTTTCGAGTGCTTTTGCGTCAATGATGCGGAGGCGGTGGTGCCTCAGGAGCGTCGGTGTCACGGAAAGGCGGATTCCGTCGAGGGAATCCTTGGAAGCCCCTGGAAGCTCTATCCTTGCTTTAACCAGGCCGTCCTCGGATTCATCCTGGACGAGTTCGACCAAAACGACGTCCAAAAGCCGCTCCTGAAGAAAGGTCAGGAATTGGCAGATCAGTTCCGGCTGCGCGAACAGTTCAAGGCCCTGGAGGTCGTCCCGGTCCTGGATGAGAATGTCATGGGGCTGACTGAGGTAGTCCAGGTCGAAGCGTTCCCGGATTTTCGCGGAAGGCTCAACCACCGGGTAGCCCGAATCCAGGAGGAGTCTGGTAAGAGCCGTGCTATAGATGCTTCGGATTTTGATTCGACTGGTCATAAGGCCCTCCACGGAAGGATCAGGTCGATGAAGGACGGAGCGTCCCGAACCGTTCGTTCGTGCGGTAATTGCCGGTGTCGTTTCAACCGCCGGTCCGAATCCTCTTCGAACCTGGAAAACCGATCGATCGGCTACCGTACGCCTTTTGCACACTCATTCTCAGGGTCTTTCGTAAGTGGCAGCCTTTCACCTCGGGACAAGAGTAAGAGTACCGATCACCACTGCTATTTTTAAGCATTTCCGGGCAAAGGGGGAAGTGGATACGACGAAGTCGGGAGCCTCCCGGCCAGGAAATCAAGGAACGATTTCTCCTGGGGACCGAAATCGATGTCGATTTCAGGGGTGATCACGACATTTCGGAATGCGGGTGGGAGTCGAACGGCGTCCTTCTCCGTGGTGATGAGCCAGTCCGCCCGGGATTCCCGGACGGCGGTGAGGAATATCGAAACGTCTTCATGATCGAATCGGTGATGATCGGGAAATCCGAAGCGCCTTTCGACGATAATTCCCAGTTTTTCAATCCATGCGAAGAAGTCCGCCGGATTGGCTATGCCCGAGAAGAGCACGGCCCTCCGGTCCCTCAGGGAATCCATGGGGAGGAAGGGGCCGGTCAACCCGGAACGAAACCCCTTTGCGGTGTGGCGGCAGCGGAACAACGGCTTGTTGCCGATGAAAGGATGGAGGTTCTTTATGGTCCTCCGGGTTGCCGCGGGGTCTTCTGCCCGCGTTAAGATAACGACGTCGGCCCGGTCCAGGCTCGATGCCGGTTCCCTCAACGGGCCGGCCGGGAGCAATTGTCCGTTTCCGAAAGGGCTTTTTGAGTCGAGCAACACGAAGTCCAGGTCACGATGGAGAACGATGTGCTGAAAACCGTCGTCCAGGATGAGCACCGTTGCCCCGCGTTCGCGGATTGCCGCCAGTCCGGATTCGGACCGGTGTCTTCCCACATAGACCGGCACCTTGCCGAGCCTGTGCGCAAGAAGAACGGGTTCGTCACCGAATTCGGCTGCCTGCGAATAAAGATCGCCGTCCGGCTGCACCGGCCCCGGGCGGTCCCCCTGTCTTCCGTAACCTCTGCTGAGCACGGCGCAACGGATGCCCTGCCGTGCCAGGCGTTCGGCGAGCCACAGCGTCATGGGGGTTTTTCCCGTACCGCCCACGGTCAGGTTCCCGATGCTTATGACGTATGCCGGCAGCCGCGTGCCAGCGGTCCGGGCCCTTTCCCTGTCGCGTTCGAGCCCGATGCGGTACAGGCCGGAAGCGGCATTGAAAACCTGTCGGACAGGGAACGGCAACGGACTTCGCGCTGCATCGAACCAGAGCCGATGGAGCCTGGCGGCAACGCCACGAGTGATCCGTGCTTCAAGTTTTCCGACAACCGATCGCATGTTCATGCCGTTTCTTTTCTAACGGTTTTGGCCCGAACTTATACTGGGTTGCGTTCAAGAAAGCAGCAAACGATGTTTCTCAAGAGAGCGGTGAACTCAGCCCCCACCCCCCCATTCCACACCGCGCATGGGTCGAAACCGGGAGGCGGGGTAATTTTCCGCCGTTCTTTCAGGGAATGCTAAAAGTATCATCTTAAACGCAATTGGGCATCAGGCCCTTCGCGGTTCGTGTGACGGCCCGTTATGCGCCACGGGCGGCTATAGTGCCCTGTGGGTGTTACACCGGGGCCTAGATTAATCGGGGCGGCGCTGCGGGTCAATGAACATTCAAAACGGACGCCCGCGGCGGAGCGGACGGGAAGGCGGCTTTGGTCCTGCGTCTGTCCAAACGGAAGGATGTGTGTTACCTTTCGGGCAGCCTGTAGTTGTCAGCCCGCCGGGCCGACCGGCTGCTTATTCCATTCATTACGGAAAGACCATGGACCGCGTATTGAAGAATCCCGCCCGATTGCCTTTGTATCTCGATCCGGCTTGCCCTGCGGATAAAGACGACCTCGACGATCTTTACACCCGGCTCAACCGCAGGGAATACGTCCACCCGGACCCGCTGGAATTTCTTTACCGCTACGACGATCCGCGCGACCGGGAAATCGTGGGACTCCTTTCCGCAAGCCTTGCCTACGGCCGGGTGGCCCAGATCCTGAAAAGTGTTGAATCGGTCCTTCGGCCGATGGGATCGTCGCCGTTCGATTTCGTACTTGCCGCTTCAGAGGTGGCTGTTGCCAGGGCTTTGAGGGGCTTCAAACATCGTTTTACCGGGGGAGACGAAATCGTGCGGATGCTTGCCGGAATAAAAAGGATCGTGACGGAGTACGGGTCGCTCGAAGCGTGTTTCAAGGCTCACCTGGGTCCGGACGACACCACCGTCCTTCCGGCCCTCGGGCGATTCGTCGAGGTGCTTGGCTGCGAAACGGCCTGCGGCAGCATGTTTGTCCCCAGTCCTTCCCGGGGAAGTGCCTGCAAGCGCCTCAATCTCTTCCTGCGCTGGATGGTTCGCCGTGACGATGTGGACCCGGGGGTGTGGACCGGTATATCTCCCGCCATGCTGATTGTGCCGCTTGACGTGCACATGCATCGGATAGGCCGCGCAATGGGCCTGACTGCACGCGGGCAGGCCGATATGCGGACCGCTCTCGAGGTAACCGCCTCATTCCGGAAGATTTGTGCCGATGATCCCGTGCGATATGATTTTTCCCTGACTCGTCTGGGCATTCTGGGTTAGCGGTGAATGACTCTGGATTGCGCTCAAAACGAACCTTTTATCATGCTCAAAAAGGTCGGGAGAATGATTCCCGGCCTGTTTTCTGAAAGGTTTTTGAAGCAGTCCGATATCTCCACCCTGGCGATGGAACCTTAAGCGGGGTGCCCGGAAACTCGTTTCCGTGACCCCGTGGGGGGAGTTTTTGGCAACCGGCCGTTAAGCCGCATTGAATGAAAAAGGTCGGGGCGTTTTCCGTGCCTCATGATTATATTCGTGCATGCGCTCGTTTCATGCAAAGCGGCTGTTGCGATGGAGATTCACTTTGGGAATGCCGCAGGCGTGTGTTGGGCCGGGGCGACTGTTTGAACCCCGCGCACACGATGCTTTGTGCGGTTCCATTTCACGATGAAGCGAAGGAGATCGAAAATGGGAAAATGCGATGTGAAACTTTACGCTCTGAGCACCTGTATCCACTGCAGAAACACCAAGGAATTTCTCGACGAATGCGGCGTCCACTACGACTGCATTGATGTTGACAAGCTGGATGGTGAAGCCAGAAAAGCAGTTATTGAGGAAATCAGGAAGGTCAATCCCAACTGTTCTTTTCCGACAATCATCATCGGGGACAAAATCATCGTCGGTTTCAGGAAGGAAGAACTGAAGGAGGCGCTGGACTTATGATGAATGTCGAGCAGCTCTACGCTATGTTGAAGAACGTTCATGAACCGAAGGGCTATTACTTCAACAAGGACAGGAAAAAGGTTTTCCAGTTGCTCGAGGGGCTCCTGATAAACAAGGAAAGGTACGGCTACATGTGTTGTCCGTGCCGCCTTGCATCAAATGACCGGGAGTGGGACCGGGATGTCATTTGCCCGTGTGTGTACCGCGTTCCCGATGTCAGGGAATATGGGAGCTGCTACTGCAACCTGTACGTATCCAAAGAGTGGAATGATGGGACGATCCCCGACGTGTACGTTCCCGAGCGGCGACCGGTGGAGAAAACCCTCGGAAAACTGTAGAGAATGGCAAAGAATCTGTTGTGGTTTCATTGAATCACGCCTTGAAAACGTTCCTCACCCCCGCGTGGGGCTGGACGGAAGCGAAGGGGACCGTGTGTGTGCGGAGGCCCGGCCACGGGCATCCGCAGGTTCCTTGTCCAGGTGCCCGGCCGGCGGTTTTGCCGAGCCGGTGCGAATGCTTTTTGAACCCCGCGAATCGATTTGCGGTCCCTCCTGTCATTTCCGTCTATTGAAAAGGCAAGGGTCCTTGCTTTTTCAATAGACGGGTCCGGCGAATCAAACGATATTGCCCACCTTTTACACCCATCCGGGGGAAGAGCTTTGGCTCATGTGCTGCCGCACGGTTTAGGGCGTCCTTTTCCGTTTAGGACGCTAGTCGTCATCAATGCATACTGGGACCAATATCACCAAGAATTTACGAGCCACCGTCTTTACAAAAAGTTGTACAGTTATCATATTCATGGAATAGCTCGCTGTTTTATCTGCCCTCATGATGAGCATCACAGGAAGGAGAAGTTTTATGGATAAGAAATTGCTGGAATTGGCGGTTGAGATTGTTCAGTCTCAGGTCTCGATCGGCAAGATGTCGGGCGAAGAAATCGAGTCGGTCCTGATGAGGGTGTATAACGCTCTCCATAGTATAAGGCGGGCCGAGGAAGAGGGCAGGGCCATCGCCCTTGACGAATCCGGGCATGAATTTGCCGGAGAACGTGAACTTCCGGGTAGGCTGGATGCCAGGGGATCCATACAGGAAGATCAGGTTACCTGCATGGAATGTGGGGCCCAATTCCGGCAACTGACGGCAAACCACCTGCGAACCCACCAGCTGACCCCCAGGGAATACAAGCGCAAATGGGGTTTCCCGTTGAAACAGCCTCTTGCAGCCAAGGTATTGACAAAGCTCCGCAGCCGGTCCGCCAAAAAGAGGGGATTGCCTCTGAAGCTTCAGCAGTATCTGGAAGACCAGCGGAGAAGAAAAGGCGCGCCCTCTCCCGATGCACCCGAAGGAACAAAGCGCAACCCCCGAAGACCTGTGAAGAGCGGCAGAGCATCCTGAGCGTGCCGATTTGAGGGATTCAGGTTAGTCGTCGGATCTCCCGATGAAGCCGTGTTCGACGCCTCGGACCACGAGGACGGGGCAGGGGGCGCGGTTGACCACGTTCTGCGCGACGCTTCCGATGGATGCGGCGGCCGCGGCCGTATGCCCATGGCTGCCGACAACGATGACGTCAATGGAAAATTCCTTGGCGATGTTGACGACCTCTTCGGAAGGTTCGCCCCTTCGAATAAGAAATTCGACCTCTGTGCCCTCGCAGTCTTCCTCCGGAACGAATTCCCTCAAGTCGTTTTCTCTGTCCTGCACCAGTTTTTTCATGGCCTGCAGGAAGTCTCCTTTGTATCCCTTGCTGCTCAGTTCCTGCACCGCGTCGATGATGCGCTGATTGATCATATGGAGGAAGTAAATCCGGGCCTTTTGCTCGCGCCCCAGTGCAAGCCCGTATTCTACTGCCTTGGCTGAATTTTGAGAAAAGTCGACAAGTACGAGAACCCTTTCAATCCTGATCATCTTCACCCCTTTATGACAGACAGTGTGAATGTGTTCCAAATGGAATCAGTTGTCCTCAGCCCACTTGTCCAATGGGCAGCCCTCGCAGCGGGGCGCTCTTCTGCAGTGAAGGTGGCCGGTCCTGACAATCAGGGCGTGAAATTCCTGGAAAAGACCGACATCCGGTTCAAGACGATCCATGAAGTAGCTCCTCAATTCCTCATATCCGACGTCCTCCGGCACCCGGCCATGGCGGCAAAAGATGCGGCAGGTATAAGTATCGACGACGAACGAAGGTTTGAAGGCCGCATAGAGAATGATACTGTCCGCGGTTTCGGGACCTATCCCGTGAAGCTGCAGCAGCTCGCGCCGTAGCGGCTCGATTTCAAGAGACAGAAGATCTGCAAGCTCTCCCTGCCACTGATCGATCACATATTGGCAGAAATTCTTGAGCTTCCGCGCCTTCTGATTGTAGTAGCCGGAAGAACGGATGATCGTAGCCAGGTCCGGCTGCGGAAGCTCGGACAATGCCCGAAGGTTCAGCATGCCCCGCTCTTTGAGGCTGTCAATCGACGTGACCACGTTTTTCCAGGAAGTGTTTTGAGTGAGGATGGCTCCAACGATCATCTCGAAGGTGCTTCCCGCCGGCCACCAGTTCTGGGGCCCGTAGACCTCGCGCAGCCGGTGATAGATTTGCAGAACGGAATTGCGGTTTCCGACGCTCATTGAATTCCAACTCCCGCCATGTGCGTCCCGCACTTGGGGCATGCGCCTTCCTTCAGGTTCACCCGGCTGCTGAACCCGAACCGGTCGACGAGCACGAGCCCGCAGCGGTGGCAAAAAGTGCTTTCACCGTTGTCCCCTGGAATGTTGCCCGTGTAAACATACCACAAACCTTCTTCAATGCCGATCCGGCGCGCATTCCGCAGAGTTTCGGCAGGGGTGGGCGGGACGTCTGTGAGGCGGTAATCGGGGTGGAAGCGACTGACGTGCCAGGGGATGTCGGGACCCACTGAAACCAGGAAGCGGGCCAGATCTCTCAACTCGGCCTCCCCGTCGTTCAAACCGGGGATGATCAGGGTGGTGACTTCCACCCAAATGCCCAGCCGTTTCATCAGTTCAATGGTTTTCATCACCGGGTCAAGTCTTGCGCCGCATTCGGTCCGGTAAAAATCGTCGCTGAACGCCTTGAGGTCCACATTGGCCGCATCCAGGCAGGGAGCGATCGTTTCCAGCGCTTCGCCGGTCATGAAACCGTTGGTGACGAAGACGGTCCGGATGTTGGCCTCACGGGCGAGCCGGGCCACATCCAGGGCGTATTCCATGAAAATGGTAGGTTCGGTATAGGTGAAAGAAATGCTTTCGCAGCCGTGGCGCTTCGCCGCTTCGACGATTTGACCCGGAGGAATTTCCCGGCCGGAAATGGTGTGATATTCCCTGGGGGACTGGGAAATGTCCGAATTCTGGCAGAACCGGCAGGTGAAGTTGCAGCCCACGGTGGCGATGGAGAAGCTGGATGTGCCGGGAAGGAAATGGAAAAGAGGCTTCTTTTCTATGGGATCGACATTTTGAGCGATGACTTTCTGATACACGAGGCTGTAGAGGGTCCCGTCCCTGTTCTCGCGCACTCCGCATTTCCCTCGCCTGCCCGGCTTGATGCGGCAATGGTGGGCGCATAGAAAACAGTCCGCCAGGTTCTCCCCGATTTTCTTGTATAAGATTGCCTCTTTCATAACCCCTCCTCGTCCTTCCGTGCCCCCTTGAGCCCATCCACCCTTATAATGCTGGCCGGACGGATGTTCCCATCTCCTTGGCCCCACGGGATTTCGGAACCGTCTGATGGGCGGGGAACTCCCGGGAGAATCCGTTTCCGAGCGGAAATCTCCAGCTCGAGGCGCGCACTCGCTGGCGGGTCATGCCCCGGGGCATGTCGCAGAACAGCGGGGTCCGGACCGTTTGCAACGGATAGAGGATATCGACCCGCATGCCGATGAAATGCCCGAACGGATGCCAGTGAAAGAAAGGGGAGCGTTCGAGACGATACAGCCGGCTCAGGGTGCTCAGCGGGAAAAACAGGCAGGTCCGCCATCGAACGGGAACCGAACCCGAAAGAGCTTCTTCAACCAGACGGTGCAACTGGAACACGCCGTAAAACTGCGCATGGTTAAAGTAAGACCTCTTCCAGAGCCTTTCAGCATACCGTTGAACGGTTATCAGCGAATATTTGTTCAAGGCCCCCAGCAGAACGTGGCGCCTCGCGACGCGAAACGCTTCTTCAAGGGCCCTCAGCGGGTCTTCGACATATTCCAGGGAGGTGAGCAGAGCGACCGTATCGAATTCATTGTCGTCGTAGGGGAGGTTTTCAGCGTATCCCTGGTCCAGGGGTACGTTATTTCCGAGCCTCCTGCGGGCGGCTTCCAGCATCGGAGAAGACGGATCGATACCCGAAACCGAATGGCCGTGCCGCAAAAGCCAATCAAGGAAAAAACCCGCACCACACCCCACTTCGAGCACTCGCTGAGAACTCGACGGCGCCCAGAGGCGCAGGAGAAGTTCCTCTTCGATCAAGGATGCCAGCCGTCCGGCGTCGGACCGGAACCATTCCTCACACTGCAAAACGTCTTCTGAACGAAACACGTAACCCACAGGCCAATCCATTCATGGTCTTCGGAGTCTGCCCCGCTTAGCCAGGCTCCCAAACCTTCCCGCGGAGCGTGTGCGGTCGGGCGGAAAGACCGAAGCCCGCAACGGCCCGCGACAAACTGATTCCCCGGACAGGTCCTCCGAGGCGTGCAGGCAAAAAGCCCGCCCGCTCCGGTCTTCCCCCATCCGGCGGGGGACTTCCCTCGGAGGGAAAGGCCCACGGCATTCCCGGTCGCCTCGGGCCCTTCCCGGATGAACCCTATTTGGCACAATCCGCCAGCAGGATGGCTCCCGTTGCCCCCGAGGTGACGAAGCGCGCATAACGGGCCAGGTATCCCGTCGTCACTTTCGGCGGTTGCGGGCTCCATTTTTGTCGTCTTTCTACCAGACTGGACTCATCGACCAAAAGCTGGAGCGTCTTGCCGGGGATGTCGATCACGATCTCATCGCCTTCTTCGACAAGGGCGATGGGGCCTCCAACCGCCGCTTCGGGAGACACGTGGCCGATGGCTGCGCCCTGAGTCCCCCCGCTGAAACGTCCGTCGGTGATGAGGGCAACGTCCTTGCCAAGCCCGAGGCCTATGATCGCCGCGGTCGGGGTGAGCATTTCCTGCATCCCCGGTCCTCCCTTGGGACCTTCATAGCGTATCACCACCACATCCCCGGGAACGATTTTGCCCCCCAGAATCGCATCGGCGGCATCGGTTTCACTTTCGAACACCCTTGCCTTGCAGGTCCTCCGGAGCATCTCGGGGGCCACGGCGGCCTGTTTAACCACCGCGCCGTCGGGGGCGAGGTTTCCGTAAAGGATCGCTATGCCACCTTCACTGTGATAAGGGGTCTCAAACGGCCTGATGACCGCATGATCGATGCCCTTGCAGTCGGCAAGATTTCCGGACACCGTTTTCCCCGACACGGTTAACGAATCCGTGTGGATGATCTCGTGAGCGGCGAGTTCCTTCATCACCGCGGGAATCCCGCCGGCCTCGTTCAGGTCTTCCATGAAATGGATCCCTCCCGGGCGGAGGCTGCACAGGTGAGGGATGCGTTTACTGAGGTCGTTGAAGAGTTCCAGCCCCAGATCGATGCCCGCTTCATGGGCCACGGCCGGAACGTGAAGGACCGTGTTGGTCGAACAGCCGAGCGCCATGTCCACGGCAATGGCGTTTTCGAACGCCTGCCGCGTGGCGATGTCCCTCGGACAGGTGTTGTTCTTCACGAGCTCAAGAATCTGCACGCCCGCTGTTTTGGCGAGCCTGATTCGCGCCCCGGTCACGGCCGGTATCGTCCCGTTGCCGGGCAGCGCCAGCCCGAGGGCCTCGGAAAGACAGTTCATGGAATTGGCCGTGAACATCCCGGAGCACGAGCCGCAGCCCGGACAGGCGTGGTCTTCCAGTTCGGTCAGTTCCTCTTCGGTGATCTGCCCGGCCTTGAAAGACCCAAGGGCTTCGAAGACGGAGATGAGGTCGATGCGTTTGTCGCCGACTTTGCCCGCCATCATGGGGCCCCCGCTCATCACGATGGAGGGGATGTTCAGACGAAGTGCGGCCATCAGCATGCCCGGAATGATCTTGTCGCAATTGGGGATGAGGACGAGGCCGTCGAAGGGGTGAGCCATGGCCATGACCTCGACGGAATCGGCGATCAGCTCACGGCTTGCCAGAGAGTACCTCATGCCCATGTGGTTCATGGCGATGCCGTCGCACACGCCGATGGTGCTGAATTCAACGGGAGTGCCCCCAGCCAGGCGGATCCCGGCTTTTACGGCTTCCGCAATTTTGTCGAGATGAATGTGCCCGGGTATAATCTCGTTGGCCGAGTTGGCGATTCCGATGATCGGGCGGTCCAGCTCGGTTTGAGTGTATCCCATTGCTCTAAAGAGAGACCGGTGAGGGGCCTTCTCCATGCCTTTTTTCATGGCGTCACTTCGCATCTGTTTTGTCTCCTCTGAGATGTCCTGCGTTCGTCTATGCAAATCCTTTCAATAGTTACTTTATAGTCCATGGCAATAGCAAGATAAAATGGAAAAATCCGCTCCCGCTCCCGTTCCGGCAATTATTTGACAATGATTCATTCAACTTTTATACTATCCCGGTTTTCAAGAGACTTTGTGTATAATCAATACAGAAGGGGGGCGGCGATGGATGTTGAACGGCAGAAGGCCTTGTATCCCATAGGCATTGTGGCTGAACTGCTGGATATCCACCCCAGGACATTGAGGATTTACGAACAGCAGGGCCTGCTCAGGCCGGCCCGGCGCGGCGGGAAAAGGTTTTATTCAAACAGGGACCTCCAGTGGCTGAAATGCCTGAGGAAACTTCTGACCGATGACGGTCTCAACATCGCCGGGGTGAAGAAACTCCTCACGCTCGCTCCATGCTGGAGCATTCGCGGCTGCGATGAAGCATTGAGAAAACAGTGCCCGGCCATATTGGATTTCCCCGTACCCTGCTGGGAATTGAAACCTCGCTGCTGCAGTAAAACGGATCAGACCTGCTGCGACTGCGAGGTCTACCTCAAAAAGACGGACTACGTCATCACGATGAAGTGTCCGGATAGCCCCCCTACCGAGGTTTGACTTCTCGGGACTTTGGACCCATTCACCGGAGGTGGGGGTGGCGTCTCACTCCGCCGTGCAACCGGGTCAGCCGGAGCGACTGCATGAAGACTGTTTTCGGTCCCGTTCCATCACGCCGTCTCGGGCGTTCACTGGGTATCGACGTCATACCGCCGAAAACCTGCAGCTATGACTGCGTGTATTGTGAATCGGGAAAAACCACGCATCTCACGACCGATCTGCGGGAATTTGTAGACCCCGGTAGAGTGATCGAGGACCTCGACGAGTATTTCGGGCAGCATCCCGGCGGGGCCGATGTCCTCACGTTTTCAAGCGCCGGGGAACCCACGTTGTATGAACCTCTGGGAGAGCTCATCGCGCTCATCAGGAAGCGCTTCCGTGCCCTGCCTCTCATCGTACTCACCAACGGTTCGCTTTTGTGGAAGCCGGAAGTCCGGCGGGCGCTGTTATCGGCGGACCGCGTGGTCCCATCGGTGGACGCCGTTTCCGACGATGTCTTCAAAGCGTTGAACCGGCCGCATCCGGGACTCTCGAATTCCGTGATTCTTGAAGGGATCAAGACCTTTCGGAGCGAGTACCGCGGGCGGTTGCACCTGGAGGTCATGTTGGTTTCCGGGCTGAACGATACGCGGGAGGAACTTGAGAGGATAGGACGATTTGTCGACGAAGTCGGCCCGGACCAGGTGGAATTGAACACCGTGGTGCGTCCTCCGACCGACCCGGCGACGAAAGGCCTGTCCCGGGAGCGGATGGAAGAATGCGCGAAATTCTTCCCACCGGGAAAGACACTCATTATCGGCAGCTTCAGCGGTTCCTGTGCCGCCGGGGAAGACCCGGACCTGCGACGGAGGGTGCTCACTCTCGTGGAGAGGCGGCCGTGCAGTATCGAAGAAATGGCGGCGGCCCTGGGGGTTTCGCGAACGGAACTGGAGCGGGCCGTGGTCGCCCTGGAGCGGGAAAACCGGCTCACACGCTATTTGTACAACGACATCGAATTCGTATGTCCGAAAAGAACGCCTTGCCCCGATGTATCGCAGCGCAATGGGAGCCCCGGATGAAACCCCGGCTCGCGTCCCGCGCAACTCACTGTCCATGGGTGTCCGATCGTACCGGAGGGGCCGCGAGTATCTCCACGGGATGCTCGGGGAGCGTACGGACGATGAGCGTGTGTCCGAACAGTTCTTTGGCGACGGCCTGAATGTCCTCCGGTTTGACGGCCTGGATGAGCCTGATGTATTCCCCGTCATATTTCCAGCCCAGGCCGATCACTTCGTTTACGGCTGCGCTCTGCGCCTGGGAGTCCAGGCTTTCCATCCTGAGCTTCTGGGCGGTGACGATCCCGTTTTTGGCCTTTTCGAGTTCTTCTGCGGGTACCGGCTCGTCCTTCAGCCGGCGAAGATGATCCAGAACGATTCGCTGCACCTTATCGAGATTACCCAGGGTGGTTTGTGTCATCACTCCGAAGAAACCCGCTCTTTTGGCATAAAACGGGGACGCCCCGACGACATAGACCAGGTTGTCGTTTCCTCTCAGTGCCTCGAATATTCTGCCGCCGGGATTCCCGGCCCCTGACAGAACGGCGTCGAGAACGTCCAGGGCCGGCCGTTTAACGCTGCCGAGCGCCGGGCCGTTCGTTCCCACGAAGAGAGCGGCGGAAGTCTTTTCGTTTTTCTTCTCGATGACCTTGTCCGAGGTCAACCGGTTGGTTTCCTCGGGGGGCTGCGGCGGTTTGACTTCCAGGCCTTTCCAGTTCGCAAGCCGGCCCTCAAGAGTGGTGAGGACCGCCTGGGGATCGATGTCTCCGTAAACGGCCAGCATGGCGAGCCCGGGGTTCACCATGCGATGGTAGAAATCGAGAAGGTCCTTTCTGGTAAAAGACTGCACGGACTCTGACGTGCCGAGGCGATCGTTTTGGTAGGGGGATTTGTCAAAATAGTTTTTCTTGAATATACGCACGATTTCCGAGTGCCAGTTTTCGTCAAGACGCTGGATCGCCAAGAGGGTGTCCTGGCGCTTTTTTGCGATCTCTTCCTCGGGAAACTGAGAATTCTGGACGATATCCGAAAGGATATCGAGGGCCATGTCGAGGTCTTCTTTCAGCACTTTGATGGATACGTGGTAGGTGTTGTTGTCCGAACCGGTTTCAAGGTTCCCGCCGACATCCTCGATGCTCTGGAGGATCTGGAGCTTGGACCTTTTGATGGTCCCCGCACTGAGGAGGGAAGAAGTGAAAGCGGAGATGCCCGGCTTGGCCTGATCTTCCCAACCCAGCCCGCCCTGGCCGTAAAGATGTATCGTTACCATGGGGAGGGACGCATCTTTTTTCAGGAGTACTTTCAGCCCATTGGGGAGCTGCTTGAGTTCGGGGAGCGAATTTTCGTGAGCGGGGGCGCAGGCCTCGGCCGGCCGGGCGGACTCATCCACGGCTGCGGCGGGCTTGATGACGGCGATGTTGACACGATCCATCAGGAGGTACTGCCGGGCGGCAGTGCGGATCTGCTCCGGGGTCACTTTGCGGGTCTTCTCGATATAGGCGTCATCGAAGTAGGGATCCCCCGTGGCGAGATAGGACGATGCCAGTGAGGACGCAATGGATGAAACGGTCTCTTTGCCGAATACGTGCGCCGCGATGGTGGCCTTCTTGGCTTTTTCCAGTTCCGGTTCGGGCACGAGGTCCTTCTTGAAAAGGTCGATCTCTTCCTTGACTTCATCGAGCACTCCCGGCCACTGTTCGGGGGGGAGGGCCAGGGAGACGATGAACTGCCCCCCGGTGAAAGCCGGGGTCCAGTTGGACGCGGAGACGCTGAGCACCTTGTTCTCCTGGTCCTTCAGACGGCAATGGAGACGGCATGTTTCTCCATCGCCCAGAAGCGCGGCCAGGAGATCCAGCGCATAAAGGTCCTCGTTGTTCAGGGAGACGGAAGGGAATCCGATCATGGCCTGGGTCATTCTGGTTATGAGGACTTCCTTTTCCTGCCAGCGGGGGCTGATCTGTTGCGGTTCGGCCGGGACCGAGGGAGGCTCGCAGACACAGGCGGTGAAGTCCTTCGTTTTCTCTGCGACAAACTGCAGGACGTCGGCCGGAGCGATGTTTCCCGCGACGGCAACCACGATGTTTTCAGGCTGGTAGCGCTCCATGTAATAGTTTTGCAGGGCATCCCTGTCCATCCGGATAAATACGTTCTCGTCTCCGATCACCGGATTTTTTACGGGATGAATCTGGTAGGCCGTTCTGACAAAAAGCCTCCACAGTTCGCTTGCGGGATTGTTTTCTCCCATCTTGATTTCCTGCTGAATGACCGACTTTTCCCTGGAAACCTCCCTGGGGTCAAAGGAATTCTCGGACACGTAGGACAGCAGGAGATCGAGAGCGTCCTTCCAGCGGTCCGCGGAGGTATTGATGTAATAGCTGGTGGAATCGTAGCTCGTGGACGCGTTGGTCGAGCCTCCCATGCGTTCCAGGCGCTCCTTTGCCTGCGCTTCGGTGAAAGAGCGTGTTGTGCCTCCGGAAAGAACATGTTCGAGGTAATGGGAAAGCCCCGATTTCATGTACTTGCCTTCATAGATCGAACCGGCGCGCACGAGAACCCGTACCGACACGACATCGTAATCGGGCTTGCGGCTCGTGAGCACCGTGAGGCCGTTCTTGAGAACGACAAACAGATCGCCCGGTCTGGACGCCAGCGTACGCTGGACCGCAGACCCGACGCCGGAAGGCAGAGGCGGGCAATTCTGTTCGGCCGCAGGAAGGAGGGAAGGGCTCAAGGCAACGAATGCGAATAATACAGTCAGCTTTACGAGGTACGTCCTGATCATAATTTCGATTTCCTCTGTTTTCTTCAGATACGGGGCAAACCGGGCGAGTGAACTCCGGTAAAACTTCTCAGCCCGATGTTCGCATCATTCCGTTCCGGGGTTGAGAAGAACGTCCGGATGGACCCCGTAGTTATAACTTCTCATCCTGAAGAAGTTTTCGAGGATGCCGATTTTATGATCCACGTAGTCGTAGATTTTTACCTTATCCTCAGGGGTGGTCCCGTTCTGTAACAAATCGCGGATTGCGGCGGCGAGGTCCTTCCTGAAGTAGAGAGGGGCCGCCAGGACGAGCACTTTCGAGTTGAAAAAGTGCGGGCATTGCGCGAGCGTCTGCGGGGAAGTAAAAACCGCAACCGGGCCTTCGACCTGGGGCATCTCGGTGCAGGGAGAAGGTTGTTCCTCCTCTTCCTCAGTGTCTTTCTCGGCGGTGGGGACGATTTCGGGCCGAAAGCAAAACACGCGTATGCCGCGTCGGGTGAGTTCATCCCCAAGGGTCTTGTCCTGTTCCTCGCCTCCCGACAGGACGAGGACCGGCTTATCGTCCTCGCGGATTTCCGCTTCTATGTCGTCTGCCACGAGGCGGGCCCTGGTCTCATCTTCCATGAGCGCCTGCATCAGCGCTGAATAATCCGCCCGCGAATGATAGGGGAATTCAAAATCCGTCTGCCGGGTGATCACATGGGCGTGGATGATTCCGCGTCCTTCCCGGGCGTCCTTTTCATTGATGGAATAGACCACTTCCCCCAGGTAATAGTACACGAGCCTGGAAAGCCGGTCTTTTCTTTGCACGGTGTTGGTGAGGCCCAACATGTATCGACAGTCGAAGTTGGTGACCAGGTTGGTCAGGACCTTCGAAGGACAGCGCTGGCATTCGTCCAGGATCAGGTACCCCACCTGGTCCCAGATCTTGCGCCAGAATCGAATGACTTCGCCGGTGTGGCCGATGGTGATCTGTTTCCCGATCTGGTGGACCCCTCCTGAAAACAGACCGACCTCGCTTCTGGGAATCTGGAGGAAGTTTTCGATCTTGGTCAACCACCCGTCCAGCAGATCGAGTTTCGGCAAAAGGATGAGGGTGGGCTGCCGCCTTTGAGCGACGGTATAGAGTGCGATAACCGTTTTGCCGCTTTTGTGTCCGCCGATCAAGGTGCCGAAATCATGGTCCAGCACGGCTTCGGCGGCGTCCTGCTGATAACTTTTGAGTTCTCCGTGAAATTCTATCGGGAGTGCGTCGAAAGAACGCCTGCGATCGACAACGCGATATGGCTGTTGAAATTTCTTACACAAATCAAGGAGTTGATCCATGAACCCTCGGGGCAGCAGATAGTTGCGGCCTTTCTGGCGAAAGCAACTGATCTGGGGAGGGATGTTGCCGATCCATTCCCCCCTGTTGTGCCTCAGTTCATAATCCGGATTCGTAAAGACCAGGCGCTCGTGCAGTTTCCTTTCCAGCAGAGGCGAAAGACCTTCGGAAGGAATTTTGATCCAGTCAGCCAAAAGTATGTTCAGTACCTTTACGAACATTCCAGGAACCTTTCTTGACCACAGAAAGATGGCCGGGGTTGACAGCCATCAGGAAACCGTCCGCTGCCCTTCCGCTATTGGTGGAAACGCCCCTCCGGGCACTGTGAGTCCGAAGGGCAGCGTGGTCCATAGTTTTATTCAGTCTCAGGCCACACATCACTTCCCGGATTTCTCTGATTTCCTGCCGGAGGAGATGGGATCGGGCCGCTTCCCCCACGGGCCGACCGTATGCACGGGCGGCCCCGGTTTCGTGTCTTTCAGGTGAGGAACTGAGCCGTTGATCGGGATATGTGCCTCATCTTATGCTTTTCGGGCCGCTATATGCCCGGAATCATCCGGGGGCGTCCCTTTCCTGCATGAATGAATTTCCTGCTTTCCGGATTGCACCCTGCCGTCACTTTCCAAGGCTTGGCCCCGGTTGGAGGCTTCCCGGATTTGCGGAACTCGTGGCGCGGGCTTCCTCCTCCGATGGAACGGACAAACCCTGCTGTCCGGCAGGAAGATACGGCTCAAAACAAATAAGCCGGCAATCCCGTTCTTCTTCGAGGTGCTTCTCTCACAGGACGGCAAAAGCGTTTACGGATTCCGGGCATACTTCTCACTTCAGCCGGAAAGCGGAAACTGCTCCCGGCTTTCGAGCCGCAGGCCGAAAACCCAAATTGTGATTTGACACTACGCCCTGATTTCAATACCTTAACACATCGTAACTCGGATGGCGGCATTTTAAATGATTAATAATACAAAACTAATCTCAGAGAAAGAGAAAAAAGGATCCCTTATGGAAGATCATTCCGCAGAGCACCTCCGGATCATGGGCCGACTTGCACTCGAATACCAACAGAAGTTCAGTGAACTCGAGGAACTCACCGCACAGTCGACGCCCGATGCGTTTATTCATCAGTTGAGTGCCCGCGCCGAGGTCACGACCGACAAGTTCAGGGCCGCTCAACTGGTCCTGCTGTCACTGACCGCTCCCGATTCCGGCAAGGAACCCGGTGAAACGCTCAAGGGCGCTATGGCCCTCTGCCGCTGTTTCGATGAAATGCGCATCCTGTTTCAGTTTCTTCTGGACCGGTATTCCACAGACCGGAAAGAATCCAATTGAGCCGTTTCCCCGGTGTTTCAGTCGGTTTGTTTTTTGACCAGGAAATAAAGCTTTCCCGGATGCTTCATCCTGCCCGCGATCCATTCCGCGGATTCTCCGGTCCCGCAGAACAGGTCGACACGGCCCGCTCCCTTGATGGCCCCTCCCGAATCCTGGTTCAGGACCCAGCGGGTCAGCGGTTCCCATCCGGCGACGTTGCCCCGGGCGTCAGGGATGGGCTTCTGCGTTTCCAGGAAAGAAAGCGCTCCGCGTGGATGGAACTGCGGGTCCGTCGCAACGGACCTTCCTGCGGTGAGGGGCACGTTGACGCTCCCCACGGGGCCTTCCCCCCCGGTCCAATGGAAAAAAACATAGCTCTCGTTTTGCCACAGTACGTCGGCGATCATTTCCGGGTGAGCTTTCAGGTAGCGGCGAATGGCCTGCAACGACATGTCGTCGGCCGACATCACCCCTTTGTCGATCAGGACTTTGCCGATGCTCCGGTATGGACGGCCGTTCGATCCCGCATAGCCAACGCGGCGCGATTCTTTGGGCAGTCTGATCAACCCGGAGCCTTGCACATGAAGGAAAAACGCATCCACGGGATCGTTCAGCCAGGCCAACCGGCATCCCGCCGCATCCAGCACCCCGCTCCCGTCGATTTCGGCCCTGGTGTAATAGGGGACGATCTTTTTCTCATTGAGACGTCCGAACAGCCGTTCCCCGGGAAAACGCGCGGGATCGAAGGCGTTCAGGTCGATGGTGAGAAGATCGGGGGGGATTCCGTAGATCGGATAGCGGAAGGTTTCATCGCGTTCGGCTCTTCCGTCGAGGACCGGTTCGTAATACCCGGTGACGAGAGAATATTCGGTTTCCCGCGAGCGGATGCGATAAACGTCGAAGGCTTCGGTGATTGAGCCCCTGTCGAGGCGTCCGGCCTTTTGGAGCCGCAGAAAGAGCTGCAGCGATTCTTTGATGCGATCCGCCCGGATCTGAATCTCGCCGAGACGATAGACACGGTCCCCCGGGATCCGGTCGAAGAACAGGAGACTTCGATCGAGTGCCCTGACGAGGGAATCGGAATCCATATCGTCTTTGAAATCCGGCATCGCCTCCGGGGAGACCCGTTCGACGACGAAAGGCAGGGAAGGCTTTTCGGGAGTCTTGGTGGCGGGGCATCCCGAAACAAACAGTGCGAACAGAACAGCTCCAAGGAACCCGAAAGCGAGGGTCGGACGAAGCACTGCTCGGTTTTTGCCCTTGCAACAAACAGTCATGGCCGATTCATCCCGCCGACGGGAAGGCCGGCAGGTCGTATGGCGCCCCCCCTTTCCATCCGCGCTCCGGTTGCGTGCGGTGAGAAATCTGAAGGGTCGCAGGCACTTCGCGGGTTCTCCCTTCCTCCCCGGGAAGGGAGAACCGGCTCTATCGGGTCGGGATGGGTCTGTCTAGGTCCCCATTTCCCATGAATGCAGATAGGTGTCCTGCTCGGAGGTCAGAACATCGATTTGAACCTTCATGCTCGCCAGTTTCAACTTTGCGATTTCTTTGTCGATTTCGATGGGCACCCGGTACACTTTCTTCTCGAGTGTGGCATGGTTCAGGGCCATGTATTCCGTGCAAAGGGCCTGATTGGCAAAGCTCATGTCCATGACGCTGGACGGATGGCCCTCCGCGGCGGCCAGGTTGATCAGCCGCCCTTCGCCGAGAACGTATAACCTCCGGCCGTCTTTGAGTTCGAACTCTTCGACGAATTCTCTGATCTGCCGGCGGCGCACCGCCATGGCGGCCAGTGCCTCAAGGTCGATTTCGACGTTGAAGTGGCCTGAATTGCAGATGATCGCACCGTCTTTCATGGCCTCGAAATGTTCGCGCCTCAAAACGTGGATGTCTCCGGTCAGTGTGCAGAAAAAATCGCCGATGGAATCGGCTTGCTCCATGGGCAGGACCCGGTAGCCGTCCATAACCGCTTCCAACGCGCGCAGCGGATCGACTTCGGTGATGATGACCTTTGCGCCGAGCCCGGAGGCCCGCATGGCAACGCCTCTGCCGCACCATCCGTAGCCGCAGACGACGAAATTGGATCCGGCCAGAAGACGGTTGGTCGCCCTGATGATGCCGTCGATGGTGCTCTGTCCGGTGCCGTAGCGGTTGTCAAAGAGATGCTTGGTGTCCGCATCGTTAACGGCGATGATCGGATACTGCAAAACGCCCTTTTCAGCCATGCTCCGCAAACGGATGACGCCGGTGGTCGTTTCCTCCGTACCGGCGAGAATCGTTGCCAGGAGTTCTCTTCGATCGGAATGGATCGTGCTGACCAGGTCGGCCCCATCGTCCATGGTGACCTGAGGGAAATGAGCGAGCGCGGCGTTGATGTGCCGGTAATAAGTTTCCTTATCCTCACCCTTGATGGCGAAAACCGGGATTTGATCGTGGACGGCGAGGGATGCCGCCACGTCATCCTGGGTGCTCAGGGGATTGGACGCGCAAACGCGGACGTCCGCGCCTCCGGCCTTGAGTGTCTGGGCCAGTGATGCGGTCTCGGTGGTAACGTGCAGGCACGCCGAAACCCTTAAGCCTTTGAGCGGCTTTTCGGTTGTGAATCTCTCCTTGATGGAACGCAGGACAGGCATGGATTGAGCGGCCCATTCGATGCGGAGCTTTCCCTTTTCAGCCAATTCCTGGTCTTTGACGTCGAACTCCATGGCACCTCCTTAATGTCTTCAGGCAATATGAATCGTTCGCCCCTGACGGATAACGACTTCCCCTGCGTTGCGGGAAATCAAAAAGCGCCCAAGAATCCTTGCAGCGCTTCTGATGTCTTGCCCGGGCTCCGACAGGTCCGCCTTCCGGACTTTCGATCGCTCTCAACCGCGAGGCGTCCCGTGCGGGTGAGCCCGGGCGTGGAAAATCCCGGACCACCGGTTAGAGGCCGGCTTTGTCCCTGATGGCTTCGACCATATCGGTCTTTTCCCACGTGAAATCGGGATCGATCCTCCCGAAGTGCCCATAGCAAGCAGTCTTTTTGAAAATGGGCCGGAGCAGCCGCAAATGTTTGATCATGTTCGCCGGTTTGAAACTGAACAGCTCCCTGACGATCGCCACAATGCGCTCGGTCGGAATTTTCCCGGTGCCGAAGGTGTCGACCATGAGGGAAACGGGCTCCGCAACCCCGATGCTGTAGGCCACCTGCACTTCGGCACGGTCGGCCAGACCCGCGGCCACGATGTTCTTGGCCACGTAGCGCGCCATATAGGAGGCCGTACGGTCAACTTTGGACGGGTCTTTTCCGGAAAAGCATCCGCCGCCGTGGCTTCCCTGGCCGCCGTAGGTATCCGCAATGATCTTTCTGCCCGTCAGTCCGCAATCGCCCATCGGTCCGCCTACCACAAACCGGCCGGTGGAATTGATATAGAACTTTGTTTTGTCGTCGATGTACTGGGCGGGCACGACCTTTTTGATGACTTCTTCAATGATGGACTCGCGAATCTTTGCATAGGTTACGTCGGGCGCGTGCTGAGCCGCGACGACGATGGTGTCCACCCGTTTGGGCTGATGATCGTGGTACTCGACCGTCACCTGGCTCTTTCCGTCCGGCCGCAGGAAATCCAGTGTCCCCTGTTTGCGGGCTTCGGCGAGCCTCCGCGTGATGCGGTGAGCGTAGTAAATGGGCATCGGCATGAGCACCGGCGTTTCCTGGCAGGCGTATCCGAACATCAACCCCTGATCGCCCGCCCCCTGTTCCTCAAACATCCCTTCGCCGGCGTTCACGCCCACGGCGATGTCCGGAGACTGCTTATCGATGCTGGTGAGCACCGCGCAAGTCGCCCAGTCGAAACCCATATCGGAATTGTTGTAACCGATGTCCTTGATCGTTTGCCGAACGATGTCCGGGATGTGCACATAGGTGGACGTGGTGATTTCACCGGCAACG
Source organism: uncultured Syntrophobacter sp. (assembly GCA_963663685.2). Taxonomy (GTDB): domain Bacteria; phylum Desulfobacterota; class Syntrophobacteria; order Syntrophobacterales; family Syntrophobacteraceae; genus Syntrophobacter. The sequence continues at coordinate 176,442 of CAXXDT010000007.1, forward strand.
AAAACCAGGCCCGTTGTCACGAGTGTTTCGCATGCCACCCTCCCGGCCTGATCCTCGGCAAGTATGGCGTCCAGAACCGAGTCCGAAATTTGATCGGCTACCTTGTCCGGATGGCCCTCTGTGACCGATTCCGATGTGAAAAGAAACGAATCCATGGACATTGCGCAATCTCCTCCTTTTCAAGACAGATGATTCTACCGCATGAACCTGAATGGGCTCACCCCGACGGACGGCATCGGCAATAACCTTCCTCTCCCCTGCCGCGGGAAATCGGCATCGGCATCGAAATCACTCCCGCCCGAACCCCGAAGAGCTACCGGGAGGCGGAAGCGACCGGTGCCGGCTTATGCCTGTTGTTCGAGTCCACCAGGACGATCTTGGGCCTGGCAGTGGCAATTTCTTCCGTATCGTAGTTGGCGTATGTGGCGATGATGATCAGATCCCCCAATGCCGCCATCCGTGCCGCCGCCCCGTTGAGACAGATTTCTCCGCTGCCTGCCGGGCCGGCGATGGCGTAAGTGTCGAACCTCGCCCCGTTGTTGATGTTGTATATCTTAATCTGTTCGAAGGGCAGGATATCTGCGGCCTTCATGAGTGTTTCGTCGATGGTGAGGCTTCCTTCGTACTGAAGGTTGGCATCGGTTACTCGCGCGCGGTGGATTTTGGACTTCAGCATCAGTCTCTGCATGGTATTTCTCCTGAAAGAGCGTCTTCAATCAGAGGGTTCCGGATTCATCCGGTGGGTTGCAGCACGCAGTTGTCGATCAGGCGTGTGGACCCGACAAGCACGGCCATTGCCAACAGCGTCGGGCCTTCCACCCTTGCAATGTCCTGCAGGGTTTCCGGGTCGCACAATTGCACGTAGTCGATGGTCACATCGCCCCCCGGCTCCAACACCTCTTTAACTCCGTTCAGGATTTTTCCCGCCTGCCTCTCGCCCCCCCGCACGATCGCCTGCGCCGCTTTGAGAGATTTATTCAGGCGCAGCGCATACCCGCGCTGTTCGGTTGTCAGATATTTGTTCCGGCTGCTCATGGCCAGGTCATCCGGTTCGCGCACGATCGGATGACCGAGGATTTCAATATCCATGTTGAGGTCCCGGGCCATGTGCCGGATGGTAACCAGTTGCTGGAAATCCTTTTCGCCGAAAATGGCGATGTGTGGTTTCACGATGTTGAACAACTTCGTTACGACCGTCGTGACCCCGCGAAAATGCCACGGTCTGCTGCGGCCGCAAAGAGGGCGCGTTACCTCCGTCGCCTCGACGAACGTTTCAAATCCGTTCGGATACATTTCCCCCGGCTTCGGCGAGAAAGCGACGTCGACCCCGACCCCGGCGGCCAATTCCGCGTCTCTTACCAGGTCCCTCGGGTACCGGTCAAGATCTTCACTGGGGCCGAACTGGGTCGGATTCACGAAAATGCTGATGACGACCACGTCGGCCTTTGTCCGGACTGCCTGCATCAGAGTCAGATGTCCTTTGTGCAGATACCCCATGGTGGGAACAAGGGCGATTTTTTTCCCTTCCTTCCGCCACAGATCGGCTTGCTGCTGCATCTCGGGGATTTTTTCGATGATGCGCATGACCTCTCCTTTCTTAAAGCCCTGAAACGCAAAAAAGCCTTCGAGACCATCGTCCGGAAGGCTGTCCCCAAAAACAAGACGAGGATTGTTCATGGAAAGAACCAGTGGGCCTTCCCTCCGGTTGTCCGTCCCTTCTTTTTCAAAGAATTCGGGCGGAGCAATCCCGTCAGACTGGTCAGTTCAGTATCAGGGAGGGAGGGGAATGTCAAGGAGTATGTCCTGAAGGGCCGGGGCACGGACCCATGCGGCATCCGGTCGGGTCCGGCCGGTTTACCGTGGCATGACGCCGAGTTCCGACAGCTTTGTTTCCAGGATATGGAGCACCGGGGCGACTTCGAGTTCCTCCATGCATTTGCTCCTGTTGCTGCCGTCGCAACCAAGCCGATCGCAAGGCTGGCAGGGCAGGCCGAGTTTGACGATCACGTGGCCGATCCCCCAGGGTTTCCATTCGCGGTCGAGGGACGGACCGAAAAGGGCCACCACGGGCGTGCCCACCGCAGCCGCAATGTGCATGGGTGCCGTGTCCACTCCGAAGAAAAGGACCGCCCGACGGATCAGCGCCGCAAGCTGCTTGAGATCCAGCTTTCCGCTGAGATCCGTGACGGGTGCATGCACCGCGGCCAGTATCTTCCGAACGAATTCCGTTTCATCGGGCACGTTGCTGCCCGTCACGACGGCGGGAAGCCTGAAGCGCTCCCAGAGAAAATCGATGACGGAGGCGTTCTTCTCCGGGGCCCAGCACTTGGAAAACCAGTACGACGTCGGATGCAGCAGGACGAACGGAGCCCACGGTTCCAGGCCCGAGGTCCTCAGGATGCCGGAAACCTCTTCATCGGTTTCCCGGGTCCAGCAGAGTCGCAGTGCTTCGGTCTTAACCGGGAGTCCGAGATAACGCAGGGGTTCCAGGTGATACGTGACCGCGTGCAGCTCCTTATCGCGGTTCTCCATCAGATCCGTGAAGAGGAGGTCTCTTCCGATCAGCTTTTTGCGCTTCATGCCGAACCCGAGGCGTCTGCCGCTTCCGGTCAGCCGCGAGACGATGGCGCCCCGGTCTCCGTCGCTGAGGTCTATGACAAGATCGAATCGGTTACGGCGGAGGGTTCGGATGTAGCGGAGCTGCCTCCAGAGCCCCGTATTCCGGTCGATGGGGAAGACCGCATCGATGTCCGGATTATCCGACAGCATGGGGACCGTGTTCTCGAGAACGCTCGCGCAAATCCTTGCGGACGGAAAAAGCATGCGCAGATTTCGAAAAAGAGGCGTGGTCAGGAGCACATCGCCGATGCGCTTGAATTTGATCACCAGGATATTCCGGACGGCGTCGGGGTCAATCGGCAAAATTGCAATCCTCCCGGATCATCGACGGCCGGCCGTTCTTCGGCCGGTTCACAAGAGAGCTTCGGCAAATCCTCCGCCGGGGGCGCGGGTTACGATCTGTCCTCATGGCGGGATCGCTGCAGTTCAACCAGTTTCGCGTACTTTAAAAACGATCCGCCGGCCTTGGTCAGGGCTATGAGCAGTCCGTCAAACCCTGCAAGGAAGCCCCGTCCGATCACATACGACTTGAAAAACATGAACACGGCATGGGCAACGGCGGCATAAGGATTTGTCCTGGCCCCGGCATCGTACAATTCGTTTGCGCGCAGGGTGGAATAATCATTCATCCTGGTCACCAGGTCGGCGAAGTCCCGATACGAGTAATGCTCAAGCGGCACGTCGAGGCGGGACATGGACCCGTGAGTGAACCACCTGCCGTGTGTAATGGCCCGGTATTCCCCTTTGCTCTTCCTGAAAAGCCGGATCACCCTGTCCGGCCACCAGCCGCCGTGCCGGACCCAGTTTCCGTGAAAGATGCTCTTCCGGGTGAAGCTATAGGCGTCGCAGCTTTCGGGGGCTGAAACGACGGCGATCACCCGTTCGCGTGCTTCCCCGGTGAGGCGCTCATCGGCGTCGAGCACCAGGACCCAGTCATTTGCGCACTTCGAAACGGCGCTCTGCTTTTGGGGTCCGTCGCCCTTCCATGCTTCGACGTAAACTCTGCATCCGAATTCCTCGGCCAGTTCGACGGTCCCATCGGTGCTCCCGGAATCGACGACCACGATATCGTCGGCGAAGGCGACGCTGCGAAGGCAGTCAGGGAGCCTCCTCGACTCATTCTTGGTGATGATCGCAACCGACAAGGGAACCTTCTGGGACATGGTCATTACCCCCGGTGTTCTCCCCTGGTCCGCCGTGGTCCCACGGGGGCGGGGCGGAGCACGAAAGCCAATCCCCGGTGCATTCTTTCGCGGTTCGCACAGGGGGCTATGAACCCGGCATCCGCGAGTGGAGGCCCTTCCACGGAAAATCGCCGCACGAACTGATGGGGCCTAATCCCTGCGCATCCCGGTCAGGATGGCGTCCAGCACCCGTTCCACAGTGATGGACTCCATGCAGGTCCATTGTGCGCACTTTTTTCTCTTATAGCACGGAGAGCATTGCACCTCCGCCCTGACGGCGGTGTGGATGTTCCCGTAGGGTCCCGTCCGAAGCGGGTTCGTGGGGCCGAACATCGCAAAGACCGGGACTTTCAGCGCCGCCGCGATGTGCATGGGACCCGTGTCCGACGAAACGAGAAACCTGGCGCCTCTGATGACTTCAACCAGCCCGGCCAGGGTCGTTTTTCCCGCAATGGAGATCGCTTTTCCGCCGGCAGCGGCCTCAACCCGCCGTGCAAGTTCGACATCAGGCCCCCCCGCGACCACCAGCGAACGCAGAGGCAAAAGGGCCGCCAGTTCGCCGAAGTATTCCGCCGGCCACCTTTTAGCCTCGCTCCCGGCCGAAGGGGCTATGACACAATAGTCTTCATCACGTAACGGGTTGAATGCATCGGGATCTCTCAGGTGGGAAAGCGGAAAATCGACCGGGACATCGCCGCAGCCCAAAAATGAAGCGATGCGCAGGTACCGGTCCACTGCGTGGAGTTCGGTCCCGCCCCTCACCCTGGCATTGTAAAAGAAGGCGCTCCCCTCCCTTGCCTCGACAAACCCCACCCTCAGCGGGGAACCCGTCAGCGCGGAAATGAACCCGCTTCTGAACAGACCCTGGAGGTCGACGACAACGTCGTATTTTTCTTTTCTCAACGCCCGTCTCAGTTCGCGTATTTCGAGCGCCGTGGTCACGAGCCTTCCCGGTTTCTTCCATGCATCCTTGTCGATAATCCGGAGTCCGTCGATCATGGGATGGCCCTGGAGTATCCCCTGAAACCCTTTTGCGACCACCCAGTGGACCTCCATCCGCGGAAAGCGTTTCTTCACCGCGTTCAGGAAGGCCAGGCCATGGATGATATCGCCCATGGCGCTGGGTTTTACGATCAGCATTTTTCCGGCTTCGTTAGCCAATTCCATTATATTTTACCATTCAAAAGGCTCCCGGCGGGTGAGAAAACTCGGAATCGGGCGGCGAAGCCGGTCGTGGCCTCCGTGACCGGTGCCTGAACCCGCCGCGTGCAACATTCCGGAACTGCGGACAGTCATTCTATCCGCCTGGGCCACGGCTGAAAAGGGCGGGTTTTCCATCTGCGGTGCACCCAGAACCAATGGTCCGGGTCCCGGCGGACGTAGTCCTCGATGATACGATTGAATCGGGCCATGTTTTCTTCGGTGTCGCTGATGGTGTCGCCCGTTCGTATCAGCGGCACTTCCGGGCCGATGATCACCTCGTAGCGGCCGTCGGGCCTCCTCACGTTGTGAATGGGGACGACCGGTGCTCCCGTCCTCAGCGCAAGAACGGCGAGGGCTTTATTGGTGCATGCTATGTCATTGAAAAAAGGGACAAACACCCCATCATACCAGTCAACGTTCTGATCGATCAGGAGTGCAACGATTTCGCCCCGGTGCAGGAGACGGAGCACCTCCCGTACCGAGCCTTTCTTGGGGATGAACCGATTTCCTCCGGAGGCCCGGAGCTTGTCCACCAGCACATTCAACTGGGGGTTGTCCAAAGGCCGCACGACGACATTGAAGGGGGGGTACCGGTAGGAACACCCCAGGGACATGAGTTCCCAGTTGCCGAAATGGGACGCCAGTATGAGTGCCCCTTTGTTCTTGGCCAGCGCGGCGGTGAGGTTTTCCCCCCCGGAAAAGGTCAGGAATTCGTCGAGGTGGTCCTTCAGCGTGCAGAGGTATGGAAATTCGAGAAATACACGGGCCAGGCCGGCAAAGATTTGCCGGCAAAGCTTCCGCCGCCGGGCGTCGTCGAGTTCGCTGCCCCAGGCCCGGGTGAGGTTGTCGAGTACGATCTCGCGATGATGCGAATCAAAACGGTGCCACATGTATCCGACGATATCGGCGAGCCGTGCGTTGGTCTTTCGGGACATCCCTGCGGCCCGGTGCAGGAGCCATTCGATCAACGGGACAAAATCGATGTTTCTTTTCATATCGCATTCCCAAAAAAGATGAATTGAATCCGGAACCGTGCGCTTCTCAGTGCCAGAATCATGCCTGATTGTCAATAGATCCGTCAAGCGGTGTCAATATAGCACTTAGAGGAGTCCGCTTTAATATCCGGTTGCCGATCTTGGCGCGAGCCGCCTCGCATCGCCTGTCCCGTGAGAGGACAAGGCAATCCCGGGGAGGAACCCGAGCACTCACGCGACGGACGGGGAAGGGGACCTGCCTTGCCGGAGATTTCCGGCTGGCGGATGGGCATCGTTCGGGGGCGGGCTGTCAGGGGGGGCCGGAATCGGAGCCAAGGAGGTCCCTTACGGACTTCATCACGTCCTCGGGTTCGATGTTCGTCATACAACGATGGTCCGTGGGGCACTTGCGTTTGAGGCAGGGGGCGCAGTCGACCGGTTTTTTCACGAGCCGCCATCGGTCCGATGCGGGCGCGGTCGCGACGGGGTCGGTCGGCCCGAAGAGGGCGACAACGGGAATTCCGAGGGCCGCGGCAATGTGCATCGGACCGGAATCGTTGGTGATCATGAGCGAGGACCGCGCGATGACGGCCATCATCTGGCGGACGGTGGTCCTGCCGATAAGATTGACGGCATCCGATTCGATCCCTTTCATCACCTGTTCGCCTATCTCCACTTCACCGGGGCCGCCGATGAGCAACGGGAGAAGATTCGATTCACGGTAAACGAGGTTGGCTACGGCCGCAAATCTTTCGGGAAACCATCGCTTGGCCGAACCAAACGCGGCCCCCGGGTTGATGACGGCGCATTTGCGGCCCCGGAGGATCGTATCGGCAAAGGCAAGCTCTTCGCTGGTGCACGTGAGCACCGGACGGCACTCGTTCGTGCCGAGGCCGAGGTGTTCCAGCAGCGTCATATAGTAACGGGTATGATGAAGTCCTTTGGATACGGAAGCGGAAACCCCGTGGGTGAGGAGAAACCTGCGGCCGTCCGTGCGGTACCCCGCTCGAATCGGGATACGCGCGAAACGGGCGATAATCGCGGCCTCGACGGCGTTCTGCAGCAGGAAGGCCGAGTCGAAGCGTTCCCCGGCCAGAAGGGCGCAGAACCGCAGGAGGCCACGCATCCCGGCGTGCTCCAGTTTTTTGTCCAGCACGATCACCCGGTCGCAGCAGGGATGTCCGGCCAAAAGCCCGGCCACGACAGGATTTGCCACAAGCGTTACCCGGGCTTCGGGATAAGCCTTCCTGATCGCGGCCATTGCGGGTATGGCCATGACCGCGTCGCCGATCCAGTTGGGAACGCGGACCATGATGTTCCGGAGGTTCCCTGGAAGTTTCAGTGCCGGCATCGATTCACGTTCTTTGGGCGATCAGGGCTGCAGGAGGATCCATTTGCCTTTTTCGACCTTCACCATGACCAGAGAATCAGTCCCCAGGCCGTTGTGATCTTCTGGGGTCAGGTTGAATATTCCGCTCACACCGACGTATCCCCTGGTATGCTCGATGGCGCTTCGCAGTTGCCCGGGGTCTGTGCTGCCGGCCTGGCGCATAGCGTTTGCGAGCAGGTAAATGGCGTCCCACGCGTATCCCGAATGCGTGTTGATGGGATATTCCCGGTCAAAATGGTAAACATCGCGGTACAGCCTGATGAATTCCATGATGACCGCTTTCTGGGGGTCGCTGTCCGGCAGTTGGTCGACCACCATCAATTTCGTTGACGGCATGATGCTCCCCTCGGCGGCATCTCCGGCAAGTTCCACGTACTTCGGGTCGGGCTGCCCATGGCACTGGATGAGAGGGATGGTCAGCGCAAGCTGCTTCACGTTCTTGGCGACCCTGGCGCCGGCCGGGCCGATGGTCCAGCAGATGAGGGCCTGTGCGCCGCTGGCCCTGATCTTCAGCAGTTGGGGGGACATGTCGGTATCGGAAACGGAAAAGGCTTCCTTCGCCACGATTTCCAGCCCGTACTCGGGGGCAAGCTGTTCGAGTGCGGTCAGGCCGTCCTTACCGAAGCCGTCTGTGGCGGTCAGAAGGGCGATTTTGGTCTGCTTCTGCGACCGGAGGAAATCAAATGTCTTTCTTACGGCGATATAGGTCCTTTGGGGGGTCTTGAAGGTCCACTGGAAGGGGCCGAATTTGCCGCCGGCGATGATGGGGTCGCCTCCGATCGTCATCACGATGGGGATATGAGCGGTATCCTCGATGTACGGCTTCACCGCCATCCCTTCATCGGTGCGGGTGGGGCCGATGAGAGCCACCGCCTTGCCCTTTTCGATCAGCCGCTTGGCTTCCATGAGGGACTTCGTGGGATCGCTTTCCGTGTCCCCTACGACCAGTTCGAGCGAATTCCCGTTGATTCCCCCTTCCTTGTTTATTTTGTCGACGACCATCTGGGCGACGAGTTTGGTCGGTGTTCCGATGGACGATGCGGGCCCCGAGAGGGCAAAAAACGCTCCGATCCTGATCGGCTCCGCCGAATAAACAGGCGCGGCGCCGGAGCAAAGCAGGAAGAGGATGGCGGCCGCTGACATGATGAGACAACGTACGGGACCTTGCTGCTTTTTCATTTTCCCTCCTTTTGGACCGCGATCAATGCATGCCCTTTTCGCCGTTCCTGGCTGGGCATGACCGACCCGTCGCATCGATGGAACCGGGCCCTAATCATTGTTTCGATGGTCATAGAACCGCTTGCTCTTGCGTTCCGTGCGTGGAAGCGTGCCGTATTCCAGAATTTCAACCTGGCACCGCACCATGATCTGCTTCCGGATTTCATCCGCGACCATCTCGGCGAGCCGGCTTTCCTCATCAGGGGAATCGGTCGCCGTCTGCTCAACCTTTATGAGCATCACGTCTCTTCCGTCTTCCCTCCGGTACAGGTGTACCTGGTATTCGCTGCCGATGCCGTGAATCTGTGAAAGCACGTGGTCGATCTGGCCCGGGTAGATGTTGACCGCCCGGAAAATGAACATGTCGTCCGAGCGCCCGAGGATATGGTCGTGGCGTGGAAGGGGGTTCCCGCAGGGGCAGGGACCGGGTATCAGCCGGGTCAAATCTCTCGTCCGGTAGCGTATGAGCGGCGTGGCCTCTTTGCACAAGGTGGTGACCACCATTTCGCCGATCTCACCGGGGGCTGCGGGTTCGAGGGTTTCCGGATTGAGGATTTCCAGGATGTAGTAGTCCGCCCAGTAGTGGACACCCTGGTGCGCGGAGCACTCGAGACCCATACCCGGGCCGTAGAGTTCGGTCAGTCCGGGGATGTCGTAAAGCTGGTCGACGCCGGTTATCTCTTTCAATCGATGCCGCATCCCGATGCTGTGGCGTTCGGCCCCGAAGATGAACTTGCGCAGCGCGAGCCGTTTCTGTATGCCCCGGCGTTCGATTTCTTCCGCCATGAGCAGTGCCATGGACGCAGTGGCGCAAAAGACGGTGCTTTGCATATCGATGAGCATCTGACAGTGGATTTCCGTGTTGGCGGGGCCGACCGGAATGGCCATCGCCCCGAAGCGCTCGCAGCCGAGCTGAAAACCCACGCCTGCCGTCCACAAGCCGTATCCGACGGCGATCTGGACCCGGTCGTCTCGCGTGAGACCCGCCATTTCATAGCATCTGGCGAACATCGAGGCCCAGTCGTCGATATCTTTTTGAGTGTAGCAGAGGACCTTGCGTTTTCCGGTAGTGCCGGATGAGGTGTGGATCCGCACGATTTTGTCGAACGGTACGGCCCTCAGAGGGAACGGGTATTCGCTTTGCAAGTCCTGGGCGGAAGTGAAGGGCAGCCGGTAGAGATCGTCCAGGGAACGTATCCGACCGGGCTCGATACCCGCTTCATCCAGCCTTTTACGATAAAAAGGGGAATTGTTGTAAGCGTGTGAAACCGTCCATTTCAATCCCTGGAGCTGGTGGGCATGCAGGTCTTCCTGTACTGCCCGAACCGGCATAAATGAAACACTCATCTCAGGTCTCCTTGTCCATCCTGATCGCTGTCCCTGAAATTGCGGCAAGATCCGATCTGTCTGAAAAAAACTCGCATACGCATACGCAGCATTCGGGAAAAATGATGCAACGCCCCTTATCGTAAAAGAAGAAAACTTCATAAATCTTTCATGGAAGCATGTCCACTCGAAAATTCCCGGAAAATAGAAGAGAGTGCATTCCCGGTGGGCGGCCCGGCGGGCATATATGACGATTCAACTCCTCCCGGGCCGGGAACCCGGTGGTGTGGGTTTCTGCAAACGCCGTCCGATCCCGGTGAGAATTTCTAATGATGCAGACAGGTGGCCGTCCGGCGGCAAAATGCGTTTCCCGAACGGATTGCACCAAAACGTACCGCCGACAGCGGGGGCAATTGTATCATGCGGGATTAACGATATAAACACCCCCTTTTGGAAATTGGCTTTGACAAGGTCTTTCTCTCCAGCGAAGATACTGCATCGTCAAAGTCCTGATTTCGCCGCGCGGCAATCGATTCCGCACGAGGTCTTCCTCCTGCGATAAATCAGGAAGAAGGCCGCGGCCGGGCGACGAGTTTCCGTACAATTGAGAAAGAGTGAGTGTGGGTACCGTAGACCTTACAGTCGTCATTCCGGTTAAAAACGAAGCTGAAAACATTGAATCGCTTGCGCGGGAACTGACCGGGGTACTCGGCCCGAGGGAGCGGTCGTGGGAATGCCTGTGGGTGGACGACGGATCCACCGACGAAACCCCTGCGATTCTGCGGCAAATCTGCTCCGCCGATGGACGGCACCGGTTTATTTCGTTCAGAGCGAACGCTGGACAGTCGGCCGCGCTGTGGGCGGGGTTCCGGGAAGCCAGGGGGGGGATTCTCGCAACCATGGACGGTGATGGTCAGAACGATCCCGCGGATATTCCGGCGCTCGTGGAAATGATCCGGTCGGGTTCGGCCGACATGGTGAACGGCTACCGGCAAAAGCGGCATGACGGCCTGATCCGGAGATATTCTTCCCTGATCGCGAATGGATTCAGGAACCGTGTGACAGGGAATACCGTTCGGGACGTCGGATGTTCGACCCGCGCCTTCCGAAGGGAATGCGTCCGGTCGCTGCCGAGGTTTGCCGGTATGCACCGGTTTCTTCCCACCCTCGTGGAGCTGCAGGGGTACAGGCTGAATGAAGTCCCGGTGAATCATCGCCCGCGGCTGAGAGGCGCCAGTAAATACGGCATAAACAATCGCCTGTGGGTGGGGCTCCTGGATACTTTCGGCGTCTGGTGGTTGAAGAAGCGGGCATTTCATTTTGAAGTGAAGCCCGGAAGCGAATGCGGCAAGGATGAGTGACCCTCGCCTTGCGGTCGCCTTTATTGGCCCGGTGGTTCGTGAGACGGACCATAAAACCGCAGGGTGACCCACCGCCCCTTCGAATAATGAAATCCTCTGATGGCCCCGATCGGCCTGACCGCGATCTTCGCCTCGGCGGCCTTTGTCTGGAATTCATTCTCGGATTTATTGTCCACGATCACGAGGGCAGTCCGGTCCTGTGCCAGGATCGAAGCCGCCTTGCCCGCCGAAACGAGTTCCGTCCCGGTTCCCAGCATGAAGACGAGGCTTGGTTCATGGTAGCCCACGGAGACGACCCTGAGCGGCGCCTGTTGCAGCTTTTCGAGTTCCCCGACGGTTTCCTCGACCGTGCGGCTGAGCCACAAAGCTCTCACGTTCGGGAAAACGAACTGGAGACTGAGCCCGAAGATCAGTGCAGCCGCGATGATCACCGTGACAGTGGACTCGACCGGACGCTGCCGGGAAAGGTTCCAGACGGCCAGGGCGATGCATATAACGGCGGCGGCGGCCGGAGCGATGGTCGGCAGGTAGAATGCGTTGTCGAGGTACCATGGGAGCGCTACGATCGACGCGGTAATGGTTGCCCCGGTGGCTGCCCACACGATCGTGACCAGCCATGAGGGCCAGTACCGCGGCCAGCCCTGCGATCCTTCCCGGACGGCGAAAATGGCGTTGGCCGTGAGCAGGGCGAGAGCGGGATACATGGGGAGCGCGTAGTGCGGAAGCTTGGTCGGCACCAGTTCGAAAATGATCCACGTGGGAACGATCCAGGCGAGGCAGAAGCGAACGTTTCTGGATAATCGGTTTTCCCACGCACTGTGCAGGGCCAGGCCGATGAAGGCCGAAGCGGGCCAGAACGTGAGGGGCAGGAGCAGGAGGTAATAGCCGGGGGTGAAACCATGGGACTCCTGCCCGGAGAAGAGTTTCGGAAGCAGATCCTGCGTCACCGCGTCGTGAAAGAAGGCCCCCCCCGTAGCGCGATTCACGGCGATGGCCCACGGGCAAACGATCAGGGCCGCAAGGATGAGCCCGGACAGGGGGCGAAGGCCCTTGAGCCATCGGGCGTTTCTGTCGGCGGCAAGAAGCGCGGCAATGGTGACGGCGGAAATCAGCGGGACGATCGGTCCCTTCAACAGGATGGCGACCCCCTGGGCGGCCCAGAACAGGATGGGAATTGCAAGGGAAGGCCGGCGGTTCGAATTCCCCGAATTCCCCCTGCAGTAAAGCAGTCCCAGAGCCCCCTGGGTGGCGAGCACGGTGGCCAGAAGTGCCGCGTCGGTGGTCGCCTGGTGAGCCTCGACGATCAGCAGGAGACATGAAGCGAGCAGTCCGGCGGCCAGAAGGGCGCGGCGCGAATCGAAGAGCTTCCTGCCCATGGCGAAAGTCAGGAAGACCGCTGCCATGGCGCCCAGGACGGATGGAAGGCGGTAGGGCCATATGTCCGCTTTCGCCGGGCTCCCGGCGATGGAGACAGCGGCCGCCTGAAGCCAGTAAATCCCGACGGGTTTCTTGTTTCGTGGTTCGTTCTGGAACCGGATGTTCACATAATCATGGGTGTCGAGCATTTGACGGGTTGCCTGTGCAAACCGTGCTTCATCACGATCGATTGGGGGAATAGCCGCGATTCCGGGAAGATATAGCGAGGCGCAGAGCACCAGCAAGACAAGATGGGGCATGAAGCCCTCAGAGCGAAACAAATTCCAACCCCCTCAGCAGATTTCCATTTTTGTCCATGATACCGGAAAAAGCCGGCCTGGCACAGCCCTTGCGAAATCTTTCCCCGCATCCGCCCACTTTATCCGTGCAAATCCTCAAAAATGCAATATCTATAATGAAGAGCACCGTGGAACACGAGTCCGCCGGGTGGCTCCCGTTTTCCGCGCACGATTGCTCGCATCGGGGCGCGGATAAACACCATCTTGGCGCGGCTTTTCGCGATAGGGTTCAGGAGGCGGCCCGAACATTTCAAATCCCAAAGGATAATCATGAAAATCAAGTACATCGCCGGATCGTTCGTTTTGGTCATTTTATTTTGTACGTTTTCCTTCCTCTTTCTGGACAGGCCCGTGGCATTTTACTTTCATGCCATGCCGGATTCACGGAAGGAAATCTTTCAGATCGTCACGCGCCTGGGCCTCTCCACTTGGTATATCGTCATCTCGCTCGTCGCTTTCCTTTTTTTCAGAACCGTCAGGAAGAATCCGACTTACTCGAACCGTGCGCTCCTGGTTTTCCTTTCGGTGGCCCTGTCAGGGCTGCTCACGGACCTAGTAAAGTACTGCCTCGGACGTGCAAGGCCGCTCATGCTCTTTGAAAACGGCGCGTACGGCTTCTATTTCCTGCAAACGAAATACGCGATGACTTCCCTGCCGTCGGGTCATTCCACGACGATCGCGGCCCTGGGCCTTGCCCTCTACTACGTTTATCCCAAGGGGAAATACCTTTACGCCGCCGTGGCCGTTCTCGTGATGGCAAGCCGGCTGGTGCTGTGCGCCCACTTCCCGGCAGACGTGGTCAGCGGGGCCTATGTGGGACTGCTGACAACCTACTGCTTCAAACACCTTCTGGACGCCCTGGGATTCGGTGTCGGCAGACGACCGACGGGCCTGCTCTGATGCGGTCCGAGGCGGAAGCGGCGAGACAGGGTTGCGTTCAAAATGAACCTTCCATCGTCCTCAGAATGAGCGGGGGAATGATTCCCGCCCCCCATCCCTCAGGGTTTCGGACCTCGCGCTGGCGCGTGAGGCGAGCGCTCGGTGCCCGCAGCGTTTCAGCGGCGCCACGCAAAGCCGCGTGCGGCGTGGGGAGAGGGGCGAGCGCGGGTCCACACTATCCCGGAAAGCATTGTCTGGCGCTTTTTTGAACGCAGTTACCCATAATGCTGCGCGCCACCCGCGAAGCATCGAAACGGGTATTTCGGGACTCCATTTTGTGGGTAACTTTCAAATGATTACGCTGACGGCATCGTGGTTGTTTCAGATTCCTTCGGGGGGCGGGGAAGGCCCGGCAAATTTTCCCCCGGGCCGTGCCCGCCCGGCGCGTGGAGGTCACTCGAACAGGGGTGAAGGAGAAAGAGGTCTGAACACGGTTTTGTAGACCAGTCCTTCTCTCGGCAGGCGCTCGGGTTCGACCCATTGGACTTTGACCCCGAGGCCGAGTGCCCGTCTGACCTGGCTGCGGATCAGGTCGAGATACTGGGCGCGGCCGACGTTCCCGGGCAGCTCCCCGGATGAGGATCGTTGAATGAGAATTTCCATCTGTTCCCCCACGCCGAACTGAGTGTAAATAACCAGGCGAAAATCGGTGAGCGAGGGGTCGATGTCCCTGAGAAGTTCCTCGATCTCCTCGGGGTAAATCGGAATTCCCCGAATGGTGATGCGGTTGTCCATTCTCCGGAGGATCGGGACGATCCGGGCAAGCGTGTTTCCGCAGGAACAGGGGGCTTCCCTCAGCACGGTGATGTCCCCCGTACGATAGCGGACGAGAGGATAACCTTCCGTGGTGAGCGTCGTCAGCACCAGTTCCCCTTCCTGTCCCGATGGAACGGGGTCTCCCGTGACCGGGTGGACGATTTCCGCCAGGAACTGGTCTTCCGCGATGTGCAGCCCGTCTTTTGCCGGGCATTCTCCCGCCATCCCCGGTTCTCCCATTTCGGTCACGCCGAAAAGGCCGTACACGGGCACCCTGAAAACTTCTTCCACACGTTTTCGGGTCGTTTCCGGCAAGGGGTCAGGGCCCAGCAGGATCATCCTGAGGTGCAGGTCCGAAGCGCTCATGCCGAGCCGCTCCACGGTGTCCGCAATATGCAGGGCGAACGCCGCCGTTGTCGCGAGGACCGTGGAACGAAAATCCTGCATGATCCGCAGTTGCATGGTTGCGGAGATGGTGGCGGAAGGGGCAAGGGTTGCACCGAGCGCCTCGGCGGCGTAGTTGAAGGTGAAAGCCCCCGAGAAGAGGCTGAAATTGAACGCGACCTGCACGATGTCCCTGTCCGTTACGCCGATCTGCTCGTAGAGCCTCACCATGAGTGACTGCCACATGCCGACGTCATGGCGCGTGAACCCGACGACGATGGGCCTTTCCCCTTCTTTCAGCGCAGGGGAGGTGATCTTCAGACGAACGATGCTGCGGAGCGGGACAGCGAAAAGCCCGTAAGGATAATGGTCGGTAAGATCCTTGCGCGTGGTCGGCGGGAACTTTCTCAAGTCTTCGAAAGTACTGATTTCCTCGGGCAGAATCTGCAGGACGTCCATGCGCTTTCGGTAGAAATCCACGTGAAAGTAGGCCCTGTTCAGCGTCATCTGGAGGCGTTCGATCTGAAGCTGACGAATCTGATCCCGCGACATTGTTCGGATGAGATTCTGCGACATGGCTTTTCCCTACCTTTCCCATTTGTGCTGGTAGTCTTTGCCCAGATAAGCGCGTTGAACGTCATCGTGTTCCATCAATTCGGCGGCGCTTCCCGAAAGGATGACGCGGCCCGTCTCCAGCACATAGGCACGTTCGGCAATCGTCAGGGCCCCCATGGCGTTCTGTTCGACCAGCAGGATCGTGGTCCCTTCCCGGTGAAGGGTTTCGATGGTCCGGTAAATCTCGTCGACAATGAGCGGGGCCAGTCCCATCGAAGGTTCGTCGAGGACGAGGAGCCGGGGCCTGGCCATGAGAGCGCGGGCGATGGAAAGCATCTGCTGTTCGCCTCCGCTCAGCGATCCCGCCTTCTGATTCTTCCGTTCGGACAAGATCGGAAACAGTCCGTACATCCGGTCGAGCTGAGGGCGCGCAGACTTTGAACCATAAAGATAGCCACCGAGTTCCAGGTTCTCCAGGACGGTCATATTCGGGAACAGTTGCCGGGCTTCCGGCACATGGACCAAACCCGCATGTACCACCCTTTCGGGGGCCATCCGGTTTATGGGTTTGCCCATGAACAGGATTTCCCCTTCGAAGGCCCTGATAAGGCCGCTTATCGCCCGTAGAAGCGTCGTCTTGCCCGCACCGTTCGCCCCGATCAGGGCTACGATTTCATGTTCGGCCACGTGGAAAGTCACGCGCCTCAGCACTTGAATGGAACCGTAGCGAACGGAAAGGCCGGTTATCTTGAGCAAAGGTTCGAATCCTCCGTCCTATTTCTTTTTCGATCCGAGGTATGCCGCTATGACCTGCGGATTGCTCTGGATCTCCCTGGGGGTCCCCGCCGCAATCCGGTGCCCGTGCTGCAGGACTTCGACCCTGTCGGAGAGGCTCATCACCACGTTCATGTCGTGTTCCACCAACAGTATCCCCATTCCGCGCTGCCGCAGGAGCGAAACGGTGTCGACGAGCATCTCGCTTTCCCGCGGATTCAGCCCTCCGGCGGGTTCATCGAGGAGCAGGATGGAAGGTGACAGGGCCAGTGCCCGGGCCAGTTCCAGAAGCTTCTGTTCCAGGAGGCTGAGGCGTTGGGCGAAGACCTCCGCCTTGTCGGCAAGCCGGAAATCCTCGAGCAGTTCCATGGCTCTTCCCCGAAGCCGGTTTTCCTCGAATCGTTCCGCGGGGGTATGCAGATAGCCGGCCGGAAAACCCGACTTTCCCTGGAGGTGGTAGCCCAGGAGCACGTTTTCCACCACGGAAAAATCCTGGAAGGTCTGAACGGTCTGGAACGTTCGTCCGATTCCCCGGGCCGCAAGCGTGCAGGGGGATCTTCCGACCACGTTTTGCCCGCGCAGCAGGATGCGCCCCGTATCCGGGCGCAGCAGGCCCGAGATGACGTTGAGCAGGGTGGTTTTACCCGCGCCGTTGGGTCCGATGATGGAAACGATCCGGCCGCGCGCGAGGTCGAACCCGATCTCGCGAAGGGCCTGCAGACCTCCGAACCCCAGCGAAATGTCCTGAATACTCAGCAGGACGGGGTCAACTTCGGCGGACTTCCCCGACGGTGAGCCTTCAGCTGATGCGCATACGGCATTCACGGGGCCGAAACCGGATTTGAGGTTCAACGGCGACAGCGGATACGGTTTTGCCGAAAGCTGTCCGTCGTTCTTCCTGCGGGAACGCCGGGAGGAAACGAGGGAGCCGATCGCGGGGACGAGTCCCTGCGGGGCAAACACCAGCATCCCCATGAGGATCAGTCCGTAGAGCAGCACGTGGAGGTCCTCGAACCGGTGCAGGACCTCCGGCAGGACCGTCAGGAGCACCGTTCCGACCAGGCCCCCCCACAGGCTTCCCATGCCCCCTGCAACGACCATCGTCACGACCTGCAGAGAATAGAAAATATCGAATGTCTTCGGGCTGATGAATGTCACGTAATGGGCGTAGCAGAACCCGGCGAAGGCCGCGTAAAGCGTGCTGAGCACAAAGGTCGTCACCTTGTAGCGGTAGCTGGGGATCCCCAGCACCCGGGCGGTGAGTTCCTTCTGGTGGACGGCTTTCAGCGCCCTGCCGATCCTCGAATCGGTCAGGTTGAGCGTCAATGCGAGCATGACGAGGAAGACGGTCCAGATGAAAAAGTAGAATTTCAGGTCGCTGTTGAGGCTCAGCGGTCCGAGGCTGATCCTGGGAATGCCCGCCAGTCCCGACGGGCCTCCGGTAAGGCCCTCCATCTGCGTGAAGACGATGGTGACGATAATGTTGAAGCCGAGAGTCGCCATGACGAGGTAGTTGCCTTCAAGCCTCAGGGTGGGAAGGGCCAGCAGAAAGCCCGTGACGCCCACCGCGGCGAGGGCGAACAGCAGTGCCAGGGGAAGGGGCCAATGCCACGTGGTGCTGGCTATGGCCGAAAGATAGGCCCCCATGCCGTAGAAGGCTGCATGGCCGAGTGAAACCTGACCGGTTGAACCGATCAGGAGATTCAGCCCCAGCACGACCATGGCGTTCAGCGCCATAACGTTGAAGAGCAACAGAATGTAGTCGTTGCCCGCACCGAGAGGGAGGCACCAGAGGAGCACTCCCGTGAGCAGAAGAACCCTCCACCGTCCGGGCAGAACGGCGCGGCCCGGCATGTGGTTCGTTTTGGCATGTGGTTCGCTGATCGGATTTTCCTTCAAAGCAATGTGTCGCCGCAATGCATCAGAGCCTGTGAACGCGGGCGCTGCCGAAAAGACCGGTCGGTCTCACGAAAAGGATCGCGAGCAAGACAAGGAAAGCGATGGCATCCTTGTAAGCGGACGAAATGAGGCCCGCGCCGAAGGATTCCAGCACCCCCAGGAGAAGTCCGCCGGTCACCGCTCCCACCGTACTCCCGTATCCGCCGAGTATCGCCGCCGCAAATCCCTTCAACCCGAGCATCAGCCCGGCGTCGTAACTCATGCTCGTGATCGGAGTGATCAATATCCCTGCCATGGCCCCCAGCGCGCCGCTCAAAGCGAAGGAAAGGGCGACGAGCTTTCTGACCGATATTCCGATAAGAACGGCCCCCAGGGGGTTGTCTGCCACGCCCCTTATGGCTTTGCCGAGAAGGGTACGGTGAAAAAAACAATACAACCCGGCCAGGGCTGCGGCCGAGAGACCCATGATCCAGAGGGACTGGGGTAGAATGGCCGCATTGAGCAGTATGAACGGAGTGTCGCCCCCGAAAGCCGGGAATATGTGGGCGCTCTTGCCCCAGACCATCATCCCGGCGCCTCTCAGGGAAATCGATGCCCCCACGGTGATCATCACGAGTGTCAGCGGATCGCGGTTCCTGGAATGCCTGATCGGGCCGCATTCCAGGGCCATTCCCACCAGTGCGACCGCACAGGTGGACAAGACGAAAGCGACGGGCATGGGCAGATGAAGCGTGCTGAAGAGCGTCACGACGATCATCGCCCCGAGCATGACGAATTCACCCTGGGCGAAATTGACGAGTCCCGTGGCATTCTGGATCAGGCAGTAGCCCAGCGCTATGAGCGCGTAAATGCTGCCGTTGGTGAGGCCGGATGCGAAAAAGTGGGGAACGAGTTGCCAGGACATGGTCGCTGCCGTCGAACCGGTGTGTCGGGTCATTGATTCGTGCGGTAATGACCGATGTCATTTCCGGTGGTCGCGAGACCCCTCGCCGAGCCCGGAAAAGCGGTCGGTCAATTGCCGTACACTTCTCGATAAGTTATTCATGCGGTCGCTGTTGCGCGGCGAACGTCCGGGGAAGAGGTTCCCGCACGCGGGAACCGTTTGATCCCATGTCCGGAAGAGCCCCGTCGAGCTCAGGCCCCCTCGTTCAGCCGAACTGCGCCCAGGCCCGCCGCAAATGCTCGAAGGGAGGTCTCTAGGCGGCGTCCTCCAAGGCGTTTCAGCGTCTTTCCGAGTTCCTCGGGGCCGCAGAACAGGACTCGAAGCCCGGCCGCGAAGCCGAGGAGCACCAGGTTTGCGGAAACGACGGTTCCCAGGTCCGCCGCAATCCCGGTTGCATCCAGGGAATCGGCGGTCGTGGGTCCTGGAACATCGCGGACCAGCCGGCCTCCAGGCTTCAGGAAAAAGCCGTGAGCGAGAAGAGCATCCGGGTGGAGGGCCAGCAGCACATCCGCATGCCCGGGCCTTACCAGGGGGCTCACGGGCGCGTCGCCGGAGCCGCTCCCTGAAGAGACTTTAAGGTGGCTGAGCACGTTTCCGCCCCGCTGGGCCATTCCGTGCGTCTCCGACACCAGAACCGGTCTGCCCATATCCAGCGCGGTTTCCGCAAGAAGTTTCGTTGCGAAAAGAACTCCCTGACCCCCGATACCGCTTACAATGATCTGCTGCATTTCCATCCCTCTTCCATAACCCCGTTGTATTCCATGGTCCGTGCCCGGTCTGGCCCCTTCGAACGCGTGTCACGCATCGGGAGAATCCGCTTCAAGAGCGCCATGGGGGCATGCGTGGACGCAGACGCCGCATCCCGTGCACAGCGTCGGATCGATTTCGACGGGAACGTTCTCGCCCCGGATCTGAAGCGCCGGGCATTCGAACTGCTTTACGCAAAAGCCGCATCCCTTACACTTTCCGTTCACTTTTACGCGGACGGAAGCCCATGTCTGCGGCTGCTTCCTGTCCATGAGACAGGGCCTCCGGGCGATCACGACGGCCACGCCGCCGTCTTCCGCCCTGGTGTGAGCTTCTGCGGACTTCAACAGGCCGACGAAGGCGTCGAAATCGTAGGGATCCCCTTCAGCGACGTACCTGACGCCGCAGGATTCCGCGAGGCGCGCGATGGAAAGAGGAGGAACGGCGATTCCGTCAAGGCTCCTGCCAAGGGCGGGAGTTGGCTGATGCCCCGTCATGGCGGTCGTGCTGTTGTCCAGTACGACCAGGACGAACCGCGCCCCCTGCACCACGGAATTCATGAGGGCCGGTACTCCGGCGTGGAAGAAAGTGGAATCACCGATGGTCGCGCAGATCGTGGGCGGGGTTTTCCTCCCGGCGCGATAGGCATGGTAGAAGCCCGCGGCCTGATTGACGGATGCGCCCATGCACAGCACCGTGTCGACGACCCCGAGATTGACCCCCAGGGTGTAACAGCCGATGTCTCCAGGGTAGATCCCCTTGGGGAGCGCCTTCTTGATGGCGAAAAATGCCGCGCGATGCGGACAGCCCGCGCACAGGGTGGGGCGCCTTCCAGGATAGCTCGGTGCCTGCACCGCCGGTGCGGGGGGAAGATCGAGAAAGCCTCGGATGACTTCTTCCACCACTTCGGGCAGGAGTTCCCCCGCCGCGGGAACCGTGCCCGTCGTCCGGCCGAAAACCTTTTCCCGGTTCTGGAGCTGGTATTCGATGACGGGATCGGTCTCCTCGATCACGAGGATGCGGTCGTAATCGGCAAGCAGCCGGTCCCTGAAGGATGCGGGGAGCGGGTAGGGCATGGGGACCTGGACCAGGGGCACCCGGTTCCAGATGCCGAGTTCCGTCATGATTTCCTGGGCGTGAGCCAGGACGACGCCGGAGCCCACGATGCAGACCTTCGGACTGTCCGCCCGTTGTCCGGGGCCGTTGGCGATAAGGACGGTCCGGTTCAGGAGCACCGGCGAACACTCTGGGTCCATGGAGATTCGGGCGAGTTTTTCATTCAGTTGCCGGTGGAGGATCAGGCGGAATTTCGGAGTCGCAGCCCAGCGGCCCGGGTTTTTCTCGAAGAGGGGAGGCCACTGCGCCTGGACGAGCTTCGGCAGTTCGATGTCCTGGCGGGCGTGGCAAACCCGCGTGGTCGGCCTCAGCAAGACGGGAATTTCGTATTTCGCGGATAGGACGAAGGCGCGCCCTGCAAACTGCCGGGCTTCTTCCGGCGAACGCGGATCCAGCACCGGGACCTTTGCCATCATGGCAAGGAACCGGCTGTCCTGTTCCGTCTGGGAACTGTGAGGGCCCGGATCGTCGGCGGATACCACGACGAAGGGACCCTTCACCCCCGTGTAGGCCGCGCTCATGAGAGGGTCCGCGGCAACGTTCAAGCCGACCTGCTTCATAACGGCAACGGATGGTCTTCCCGTATAGCTGTTCGCCAGGGCTACCTCGAAGGCGGCCTTTTCGTTGATCGACCATTCGAGGTGCAGGTCGAGCCCCTCCTGCTCCCTGAAGCGGGCGAAAGCGCTCAGGATCTCGGAAGCCGGAGTGCCCGGATAAGACGTTGCCATGGTGCATCCGGCTTCCAGAAAACCGAACGCGATCGCTTCATTTCCAAGAAGTATCTTTCTTGTGGACACCTTCCGCTCCTGAAACCGCTGGGGCAACGGTTTCCTCTGCTTCGTTCAAAAACAAAAAAAGCCGCAAAGGATACACCCTCCACGGCTCAGTCTCAATCCGGCAGCCTCGCTAGCAGTGGACAGTTCTCCCCTCCGGCGGTTCATGCCATTGCCGCCCGGGACGCCAACGAAAAATCGTATCAACCGCTTTTCTCTGCATGGTCCACCTATTAACAAAGCTGCCTCAAAGGGTCAAGTGAGAAAAGCCGGCATCCTTCGATGCGTTCCCGGACAGGAGCACGGTCCGCGGAGACTTGACACGGGACGGTTCGCCCGGGTCCGGGAAAATTTGGGCTTGACAATTATGGGCATATGCTCATAATTAGAACGAAAGGAGCGCTTCACAATGACCAGACCGAGATGCTGCCGGAGAATCACCGGTGTGCCGTGCTGCAGGGCCTTCGGACCGGCGGGAATGCCCGCGGCTTCGCCGGATGAGGTCCTTTTGTCCATGGATGAGTTCGAAGCCGTTCGCCTGGCGGATCTCGAAGGGCTTTACCACGAGCAGGCCGCGGAAAGTATGAACGTGTCGCGGCAGACCTTCGGGAGAATCATCCAGGCCGCGCGCGGCAAGATTGCCAAAGTGCTGGTCGAAGGTCTCACCCTGCGCATAGAAGAAGGCGAAATGCAAACGGCGGGAATGCGGTCGGTCCAATGCCCGAAATGCCGGCACAGGTGGAACGGTTCCCCCGGGACGGACGGCCCCGCGGAATGCCCCGCGTGTGGGAAAAAGACCGCCGTGGAATCGGGAGGACAACGGGCTGAAGGCGAAACGGAAGCGGCCTGTCCGCGAAGGCGCTGCCGCAAACACTGCTAGGGTTGTGAACCGGGAAAGGATGCCGTGGGGCGGATTTCGGGCCGCAGGTGAGGCTCCCCCCCACTTTTTGAGAACTCATGACATGGAAGAGAGGATACGCAGAAATGAAGATTTGTTTTCCCATCGAATCGTTTGAAGGCTTGAACAGCCAAGTCTACGGCCATTTTGGATCGGCTGCGGGATTTGTCCTTGTCGACACGGAATCCAACAGCATTGAAGAAATCAGGAATGATGACGCCCACCACGCTCACGGCATGTGCCAACCCGTAAGAGCCATGGGAGGACGGGCTGTGGATGCGGTTGCGGTGACTGGAATCGGCATGGGGGCCCTGATGGCCCTGCGTTCCCAGGGGATCAAGGTGTACCGTGCGGCGTCGGGCTCGGTGGATGAGAACGTGAAGCTCATGGCCGGCAAAGGGCTCCCCGAATTCCAGGCGGGATTCACCTGCCCGGGCCATTCCGGCGGGGGCTGTTCACACTAGGCCGCGGAAAAGCCGATCCCCCCGCGGCGTGTATCCCGGGGGATCGGCAGAGTATTGAACACCAGTCGAAGGAGTCTACCATGAACAGACTGCTGATGAGTGTTGCGATGCTGTCGACCGTCTGCCTGCTGGCATGTCCCAATGCCATCGCACAGAAGGGAAACCGGGGATATGGCAGGATTTATAACCCGGCGACGGTGGAAACCGTCAGCGGCCAGGTGGCCGAAGTGGAGCAAACGGTTTCCGGGAAAGCCATGGGCAGGGGAGTGCACCTTGTCCTGACGGCTGGGCAGGAAACGGTTTCCGTTCATCTGGGTCCAAGCTGGTTCATGACGGAACAGGCCTTAAAGATCGAAAAAGGAGATAAGATCACGGTGACCGGCTCCAGGGTCGAATACAACGGGAAGCCGGCGATTATTGCGAGTGAGGTCGGCAAAGGCGGCGAGGTTTTGAAACTGCGTGACGCAACCGGCGTTCCCCTTTGGGCCGGGTGGCGGCGCAAGTGATTCCGCCGGTGCATGAATGTGCTTCCCACGCAACGGGATGAATCGGCGAGTGCCGCCGACCGTCTCATCCCGGGTTGCGCGTTCAAGCCCAACCGCCACGTCCTCGAACGCGGTTTGAACGAGAATGAAACTTGGACCTTGCGCTGCCGGACGCATCATTCTAAAAGAACAAGCTCGGAACGGCAGGGCACGCTTTTGCCCTGATGAAGTTTCATATAAGAAAGCGGCAAACGAAGCTTTTCAAAAGAGTGGGTGAGCCCCGCTCTCACACCCCTCACACCCCCCACGCCGCTTTGCACGGCTTTGCGGCCGCTGCCCCGCAAAGTGCGCGGGGCAGCGGCCGCAAACGTCGAGTCAAAATTATCGGCTTGAACTATTATCCGGCTATGCTCGCAAGATCGAGGTCCGGGAGCATCGCGCCGTAGTCGATGAGGTTGTTGTGCAGTTCGAAGCAGTCGATGAGATTGTGGCGGATATGGCCCACTCTCGAATTCTCGATATACCGGTGAAGGTAGTCGCGGTAGGCCGGATGAGCGCACTTTTCGATGATCAGGTTTGCGCGCTGCATCGGACCGAGGCCTCTCAAGTCCGCAAGTCCCTGCTCCGTTGCGATCACCTGCACGGAGTGTTCATTGTTGTCTATGTGCGGGCACATGGGCACGATGGCGGAAATCTTGCCGCCCTTGGCGATGGACGGGCACATGAAAATGGACAGGTAGCTGTTCCGCGTGAATTCCCCGCTTCCGCCGATGCCGTTCATGATATCCATGCCATACACGTGTGAAGAATTGACATTCCCATAGAGATCGACTTCAAGAGCGGTGTTCATGGAAATCACGCCGAGGCGGTGGATGACTCCGGGATGATTTGAGAGTTCCTGCGGCCGCAGGACGATCTTCGATACGAAGAAGTCCATGTTGTCGTATATCCGGCCCAGGGTCTCCGGGGTGATCGTGAGCGCCGTCGTGCTTGCCCCCAGGACCTTCCCGCGTTCCATGAGGCCCACGAGAGACTCCTGAAAGACCTCGGTGTACATCATGAACGGAGGAATATAGGGATTCTCGCCGAGCGCCCCCATAACCCCGTTTGCCACATTGCCGACACCGGCCTGCAACGGCAGGAATTCTTTAGGAATTCGTCCTGCCAGCATTTCATCGAGCAGGAATCTGACCACGTGATCGGCGATCTTGAGGCTTCTTGCGTCACTGGCCGCGAACTTCGGGACCTTGTCGGGTTCGTCCGTTTCAACGATGCCGATCACCTTCTTCGGATCGACGACCGCGTAGGGGTATCCGATTTTGGTCAGAGGATCGTGCAGAGGGAGAGGGGCCCGGTGGGGCGGAGGCGGCATGATCATAATGTCGGCCATCTCCCGCAGGCGCGGCGAATGATTGTGGTTGATCTCGATGATCACCTTGTCGGCATACTTGAGGTAGGTCGGAGATGCCCCGATGGAACTCGTGAGGTACACTCTGCCGTCCGGAGTGATTTCCGTCGCTTCGATGGCGGCGAAATCCAGCCTGCCCTGGAAGCCCTCCAGCACCGTCTGGGGCAGATGGGACAAATGCATGTCCACGTATTCGACTTCCTGGCTGTTGATCTGCTTGCGCAGATGAGGACCGCTCTGATACGGGGCGCGATAGGACATGGCCTGGGCATCGGCGAGGGGTTCGTCGATACTGGCACCGCTCGATGCCCCCGTGAGGACACGGATTTTAAAGGGCTTTCCGTCTTTGTGAAACTCGTTGGCCCGGGCGGCAATCGCCCGCGGAATGGCTTTCGCCGCGCCGGAGTTCGTGAACCCGCTGAAGGCCACCGTAGCCCCGTCGAAAATGTGCGACGCGGCCTCCTCCGGGGTGATTACTGGGTATGAACCCGCAAATGACATCTTTCTTCTCCTTGCTATACGATCATGCCGATTGTCCGGCGTCGGTGATTTCGGACAGTTCCAGGTCGGGAAGCATGGCCCCGTATGCCATCAGGTTGCGATGCAGTTCGAAGCAGGTCTTGAGATTGTGGCGTATGTGGCCGACCCTGGCGGTCTCGACGTAGTGGTGCAGATAGTCGCGATAAACCGGATGAGCGCAGTTATCGATGACGAGTTTCGCTCTTTGCATCGGCCCCAAGCCGCGCAGATCTGCCAGACCCTGATCGGTTACGATCACCTGGACGGAATGCTCGTTGCTGTCGATGTGCGGGCACATAGGGACGACGGTGGAGATTTGGCCGCCCCGCGTGATCGACGGGCACATGACGATGGAAATATAACTGTTTCTCGTGAACTCCCCGCTGGCCCCGATCCCGTTCATGATGTCGGTGCCGAAGACATGGGACGAATTGGCGTTGCCGTAGATATCGACTTCAAGAGCGGCGTTCATGGCGATAACGCCGAGCCGGCGGATTACGCCGACGTCGTTGGAGATCGCCTGCGGCCTCAGAATGAGCCGGGAGGCGTAAAAATCAATGTTGTCGTATATCCGCTGAAGGGCGCTGCTGGTCAGGCTCAGGCTGGTCGCGCTGGCCGCCGTGACCCTCCCCTGTTCCATGAGGTCCACCAGAGAATCCTGGAAAGCGGTGGAATAGGACTTGAACGGCGGGATATCGGTATTTTCTCCGAGTCTGGCCATTACGGCATTGGCGAGGTTGCCGATCCCGGCCTGCAGCGGCAGAAATTCCCTGGGAATACGCCCGGCGCTCATTTCGTTGTACAGGAAATCCACCACGTATCCGGCGATCTTCTGTGCACAGACATCGGGCTCGCTGTAGGGCTCGACGACGTCAGGTTCGTTCGTTTCCACAATTCCCACGATCTTTTTGGGGTCGATTAAAGCATACGGATAGCCGATCCGGGTCAGCGGATCGTAAATGGGAATCGGGTTCGGGCGGGGAGGCGGAGGCAGGGTCGTGATATCCGCCAGTTCGGGCAACCGCTTGGAATGGTAGTTGTTGATTTCCAGGATCACTCGGTCCGCGTAGCTCAGATAGGTGGGAGTGGCTCCTATTGCGGTGGTCAGATAGACCCTCCCGTCCCTGGTGACTTCGGTTGCTTCGATAACGGCGTAATCCAGCTTCCCGAAGAAGCCCGCAACCAGTGTTTGTGGGACATGCGACAGGTGCATGTCCACGTATTCCACCTCCTGATGGTTGATCTGTTCTCTGAGTGTGGGCGAATTCTGGTACGGTGCACGCCAACTGATGGCGTTCGCCTGGGCCAATGCTTCATCGATCTTGTTGCCGGTCGAGGAACCGCTCAAGACACGGATCTTGAAAGGTTCTCCCGATTCATGGAGGGCTAAGGCGCGTTCCGCAATGGCCCGCGGGACAGCCTTCGCTGCTCCTGCATTGGCGAATCCGCTGAAAGCCACTGTCGCACCGTTGGGGATTTGGGCGGCAGCTTCTTCGGCAGTCAGCTTTGGAAAAAGGCAAGGGGTTGACATCCTGGTTTTTTCCTCCTTGGTACAGCTATCCGAAAATTCGCGTCCATCCGCATGGTGCCTCCAACCCCCTCCCGGGGGAAGGAACGCAAATCCGGGAACCCCGCTCTAGCCTTTCCACAGCGGGCATTCCCGGTCCCCTGTCCCCCCTGTACGGAGGACCGGGGACCGATGGGACTTGATGGGCGCGGGTTAAAAGCGTCTGCCGGCCGCGCCGGCAGGCATCTAATATCATTTTTCTTTCGAATTGGCTAGAATTTCGGCGATGTGCCTGACGTTGATTTTCTTCCCGGTTCGCTTGTCCATCCCGCCGCGAAGCTGCATCACGCAGCCGGGGCAGTCCGTGACGAGCACATCGGCCCCGGTTGCCTCGACATTGTCGAGCTTTCGCTTGAGCAGTTCCGCTGAAAGTTCAGGAAAGACAATCGAGTAAGATCCTCCGAATCCGCAGCAGACATCCTCGTCCTTGGATGGCACGTAATCCAGCCCCGCCGTTTTGAGGAGTTGGCGGGGTTGTTCGGTCACTCCGAGTCCCCGGCAAAGGTGGCACGGGGAATGGTAGGCCACTTTCACCCCCGATTTACCGAACGATTCGGGTTTGACTTTCAGTACGTCGGCCATGAAGGAGCTGAAGTCGATCACCTTGGCCGCAAGCTGCTGGGCCTTTTCGGCCAGGCCGGGTTCCGTGCTGAAAAGCTTCGGATAGTTCTCTCTCAGATGAGACCCGCAGGAGGCGCAGAGCGTCAGGATATAATCGAAGTTCGCGGGATCCAGCGCCTTCAGGTTTTGCTTCGCCACTTCCTTTGCCACCTCGATTTCCGTGACCATCTGGACCGGCAGGCCGCAGCAGGTCTGCCCCATGGGATATTCGAGCTGTACGCTGTGCCCCTTCAGCAGCTTGAGAAGCGCTTCGCCCTGTTCGGGATAGGCGAAGTCGATGAGGCATCCCCCGAACAGCGCCACCTTGTATTTCGGGTTGGCAACCTGGGTCCTGAGGTCCTGCCACCTGTCCCGGAAGGGGGTCCTGACGATTGCCGGGAGGCTCCGGAATCCGTGTTCTTTGGCAAAGAAGACCGGGAGGTGCCGCAGCAAAGGCTGTCCACGGGTGAAGGGCTGTTGGGCCAGGTAGGCCCTGCGCAATAGGAAGTGAAAAAGCTTCCGGTCCCTCAGAACCGTCGCCATCGCCCTGTTGGTCAACGGCTTCTTGCCTTCGATCTGAAGGATGATCCGGTAGACCTCCTTTATCAACCGCGGAAGATCGATGCTGCCGGCGCAAACCGATTTGCAGGCCTGGCAATTGAGACAGTTCTTCACGATTGCGCGGGCGTTCTCACGGCCATGGTAGAAATAGGTGAGGATCAGCCCGATGGCCCCCATGTAAACGTGGCCGTAGTTGTGGCCTCCAATCATTTTGTAGATGGGGCACACGTTGGCGCAGGCGCCGCAGCGGATGCAGCGAAGGGCCTGGGAAAACACCGGGTCCCGGGAGAGGGCGAGCCGGCCGTTGTCGAGGAAGACGATGTGCATCTCCTTCCTGCCGTTCGGTGCCGTGCTGCACTCCGTGGGGCCGGTGATCCAGGTGACGTAGGTCGATATGACCTGGCCGGTGGCGTTGCGGGGCAGAGCCCGCAGAACGCGCAGGGCGGACGCGAGGTCCGGGACCAGCTTGTCGAAGCCCACGAGGGCTACGTGAACGCGCGGCAGCGTGGTCACCAGGCGGCCGTTCCCTTCGTTGGTGACGGTGGCTATGGTGCCGCTGTCGGCGATGGCGAAGTTGGCCCCGCTGATGCCCATATCCGCTTCTAGGAACGCCTGCCGCAATTCACGGCGGGCGACTTTCACCATCCCGTTGATGTCGTCGGGGTCCTGAGCTTTCCCGGTGACTTTGGTGAACAGCTCCGCCACTTCCTTGCGGGAAAGGTGGATGGCGGGCATGACCATGTGCGAGGGCCCTTCGTGACGCAGTTGGATGATCCATTCGCCCAGGTCCGTTTCCGTCACCTGGAAGCCTTCCCGTTCGAGATGATCGTTCAGGAACGTTTCTTCGGCGGTCATGGACTTGCTTTTCACGATCTTTTTGACCTGGTTCTCCGCGGCGATGGCTGCAATGATGGTGTTTGCCTCATGGGCGGTGCGTGCGACGTGCACCTTTACCCCGGCCGCTTCGGCGTTGGCCTTGAAGCGGGCGAAGAGCTCCTCCAGGTGGGGAATGGCCTCGTCCTTGGCATGCGCGATCTCACTGAACAATTCGTCGATGTCGACACCCTCGAACGCGCTTGCCCGGGACGCGCGAAAGGCGGTGGCGAAAGTGTCGAGAGTGGTCCCCAGGAATTTATTGTTGAGGGCCTGTCTCAGGTGAATCTTGTATTCTTTCAGGTCCTGAGGTGTTGAAATCATGACTTTTTATCCTCCAGGATAAGGATGTGGAGCTGCTGGGGGCCGTGGACCCCTATGGTGAGGGCCCTCTCGATGTCCGCGGTGCGGCTCGCACCGCTGATGAAAGCCGTGTAGGACGGATGCTTCTTCATCATGCGGGTGAGTTCGGGTTCGATGTCCGAGGCGCTGTAGCGAAGCCGCGACAGCGGCAGGACCGCGACATGCGTCTCTACGAGCATGGTGGCGATGCGCGTGTCCTCGCTGGCGGAATCCAGGACGATCGTGGCCGTCTCGGCAATCCCCCAGTCGACCCCGGTAAAACCCGTGTGGAGGCCACCCGTGTGCTGTTTCAGGTTCTCGGTCAAAAGGGTGATCCCCTTTTCTTCACAGGATTTGGCGAGCGATGAGCGTTCCTTTTTGGACAGTCCCGGGGCCGCGATCGTTTTTCCGCCCTGTTCCGCCGTGAGGTCCACGGCGTAGCGCAGGGCATCGTCGAATGTTCGAATCTCAACAGTCACTGATTGGACAGCTTCGGCCTTTTCCTTCAGCTTCCTTTTCAGCTCCTCCGTTTCCATGGTAATTCCTCCCTGAATCATTCAGAGGTTGTACTCCCAACAGTCAATCAGCCGGTCCGAACTCCCGTGAGCAGCGGAAGAGAAAACCTGAAGGGCTCCGGCCGCACGGCATGATACCAAGTTGCATTAAGGGTGATACTTCTAGCATTTCTCCGGTAGAAGGGTGGAATGATTCCCCCCGCACCCTCGGGTTTCGCCCACGTGCCGGCGGGTGAGGCCGGGTGCTCGGTGCTCGCGGCGACCGCCTGCGTTTCGCGGGACGCCGTCGTAGCGCCGTACAAAGCCGTGGTGCGGCATGAGGGGGGCGCCGCCCCCCACTCCTTGAGAAACGTTGTTGGCTGCCATTTTAAACACAGCTCAGCATGAGTCGCATGGGGCGGCGGGCCGCAGCCCGTCGCCTCACGCGGTTACGTCCGGCTCAGGGCAGCATCCATTTCAGAGCGTATGCCTGGAGCAGGGTCAAAACGCAGATGAAGAGCACCATTCCGGCACTGTGTGCAAGAGTGAACCGGAAGATGCTGCCTTCTTCTCCCACCAGACCGCTGGCTGCGGTTGCAACGGAAATGCTCTGGGGAGAAATCATCTTTCCGCAAACGCCACCCGAAGAGTTCGCCGCGACGGTGAGGGCCGGGTTGACGCCGATCTGCTCGGCGGTCGTCCTTTGCAGGGAGCCGAAGAGAGCGTTCGATGACGTGTCAGACCCGGTGAGGAACACTCCGAGCCAGCCCAGAATGGGCGCAAAGAACGGGAAGAGTGCCCCGGTGCCCGCGAGGGCAAGCCCCATGGATGCGCTCATTCCAGAGTAATTCATGATGTAGGCGAGACCCAGGATCATTGCGATGGTCAGGATCGGGAAGCGGAGTTGGTAGGTTGTCTTGAAGAAGCAGACAATCGCGCGGCCGAAGCCGTAATTGGGGATGATGAAAATGGACAGGATTCCCGAAAGGAGGATTGCCGTCCCGGCGGCGGAGCCGAAGTTAAAGAGGAAAGTTGCCCCGTAGGGGGTGTCTTTGGCGACGATCGGGGCGGTTTTGACCACGAGATTGTTGAGGCCGGGCCAAGCGAATTTGAAACCGATGGGGTTGAGGATCTGCTTTATGGAATCAAGACCCCAAAGGAAAACCGCTACTGCGAGGATGACGTAGGGCAGCCATGCCCGAACCACCTGCCAGGGAGTGTATAGGCAGGTCACGGGCCCGGTCGCTTTTTCGTCTTCGAAATGGAAAACCGCGGAGGGTTTCCAGACGCGCAGGAAAAAGCCGAGGCCGATAATGGTCACCACGGCGGAGAGAACGTCGGGCAGATAGGGGCCCACGAAGTTCGAAACCACGAACTGGGTGCCGGCAAAACACACGCCCGCTACGATGACCGCGGGCAGGACTTCAAGGGACCGTTTCCAGCCGGACATGGTCACGCACAGCCACAGGGGGACAAGAACGGAAAGGAATGGAAGCTGGCGTCCGACGATCTGGCTGATGGTCATGATGTCGAGCTTTGAGACGTCTGCCGCGACAACAATGGGGATGCCGATCGCTCCGAAAGCGACGGGGGCGGTGTTGGCGATGAGACAGATGCCTGCGGCGTATCTGGCGTTGAACCCGAGCCCCACCAGCATGGCCGCGGTGATGGCGACGGGGGTGCCGAACCCGGCGGTGCCTTCAATGAAAGAACCGAAGGCAAAGGCGATGAAAAGGGCCTGCAGGCGGCGGTCGTCGGTGATGCAGGCAAGAGAGTTCCGGATGATGTCGAATTCTCCCGATTCGACCGTCATGTTATAAACCCAGATGGTGGTGAGGATGATCCAGACGATGGGGAAGAGGCCGAATGCGGCGCCCATGATGGTTGCGTCCAGGGCCAGGCCGGTTGGCATGCCCCAGACGAGTATCGCGAGAATGACGGCGGAAGCGGTTCCGAAGAATGCCGCGTAGTGGCCCGGAGAACGCCTGATGGCCAGCATGTAAAAGAGGACGACAAGGGGAATCGCTGCAACAATTGCCGAAAGGGCCAGGTTTCCGAGGGGATTGTAAATCTGGAGCCAAGTCATTGAAATCTCCTTTTCGATAATTGAATTATAATGTGCTGATGATTCCGAGTGCCCGTGCTATGAATCGACGTGGCCGTTCCGAGTGGTTCACCTCCTCTGTATCGATGCACTGCTGACAGAATTACAAAAGATGACCGGCATATCGTGATCCTCATGCGTGAGCAGAGGATGCTCCCCGGGGCGGCCCGGGAGAATGACCAGATTTCAGGTGAGACACCGCTGAGGATCGATTTCGGGGACCGAACTCCTCGACGGCTCGGCCGCAGACGGCCCGGAATGCCGTGCGTGGTTGCGGAAATTCGCAGTTGGCATTCCCTTTAAATGGTATGACCAAATTGTTCGATGGAGATCTATCCAAAAATGGGAAAGTTTGTCAAGCCAAAAAACACGTTTTTGGAAAACATCTTAAAAATTCACTTGTCATGCCTGTTGATAGTGTATTAAAGTGGCATTGGACAGACAATTAATTGGTTATATAGCGAGTATGATGCAATGGTTTGACCATATGGACACTGAATAAATTCGGCTCCCAAGTGGGATGGAAGGAGGCATCATGATCGGCCAGAGCTTGAAAAAAGAGTTCGAGGATATCCTGGGGAAGGAGAACGTTTTTGATGATGAAGCTGACCGCCTGACTTATTCCTACGACGCCGCGGTCCTGGACCCCGTGCTTCCGTCCCTGGTATTGAGGCCGACAAACAGTGAGGGACTCGGACGGGTCGTCGGGCTCTGTAATGAGAATTCTCTTCCTGTCACGGTCCGCGGGGCCGGCACCAATCTCAGTGGTGGAACCATCCCGAAACCCGAAGGGGTGGTCGTTCTGACCAATGCCCTGAACAAAATCCTGGAAATCAACGAAGAAGACATGTATGCCGTCGTGCAGCCGGGAGTGGTCACGGCCAGGCTGGCCGGCGCCGTTGAAGCCCGCGGGCTTTTTTATCCGCCCGATCCCGGGAGCCAGGCGGTTTCGACCCTTGGAGGCAACGTCGCCGAGAATGCCGGCGGATTGAGGGGGCTCAAGTACGGGGTCACTCGCGACTATGTGATGGGTCTGACTTTTTTCGACGTGAACGGTGAAATTGTCAAAACGGGTTCCCGCACCGTGAAATGCGTGACGGGATACAACCTTGCCGGTCTCATGGTGGGGTCCGAAGGGACGCTCGGGGTCTTCAACGAAATTATCCTGAAACTCATTCCCATACCGGCCGCCAGTAAAGCCATGATGGCCGTTTTCGACGATATCGGCAAGGCGTCGGAAACCGTTGCCGCGATCATCGGCAATAAAATCGTTCCCGCCACGCTTGAACTGATGGATAATTTCACCATCCGGACGGTTGAAGATTACAGCCACGCGGGGCTTCCGGTCGACGCGGCCGCGCTTCTGCTCATCGAAGTGGACGGACATCCCGCCCAGGTTGAGGAAGATGCGCTGAAGGTCGAGGACCTCTGCAAGCGGTTGGGTGCCATGAACATCCGGGTTGCCAGGGATTCGGCCGAGAGGGACAAGGTCTGGGAAGCCCGGCGTGCCGCTTTATCGGCCCTGGCCAAACTCAGGCCCACCTGTGTCCTCGAGGACGCAACGGTGCCGCGGAGCAAGATCCCCTCGATGATGCGCAGTCTCGACGAAATTGCCGCGCGTTACAAACTGGTGATCGGGACCTTCGGCCATGCGGGTGACGGGAACCTGCATCCGACCATCCTGACGGACCGCCGGGACAAGGAAGAGTGGAAAAGGGTGGAACAAGCGATCGATGCGATTTTCGATGTGGCGTTGAAACTGGGAGGGACCCTTTCCGGAGAGCACGGAATCGGAATAGCGAAATCGCGTTTTCTGGAAAAGGAAACGAGCAGGGCGACGATCCTCTATTCACGCCGTATCAAGCAGTCTCTCGATCCCCGGAACATCTTGAACCCCGGAAAGATCATAGGAGAGTAGTGATGAAAAATATGAAACATTTGGCACTCCTCCTCAAGGAAGTCGAAGACCAGCTCGTGGTTTGCATGCGATGCGGAATGTGCCAGTCGGTCTGCCCTCTGTTTGCCGAAACCGGTCGTGAAGCGGACGTGGCCAGAGGGAAGCTCGCGCTTCTGGACGGATTGATGCAGGAAATGTTCAAAGACCCCCGGGGAGTGAACGATCGCCTGAACCGCTGCCTGCTTTGCGGTTCCTGTGCGGCAAACTGCCCGAGCGGGGTGAAGGTCCTGGATATTTTCATCAAGGCGAGGGCCATCATGGCCGGGTATATCGGGCTTTCCCGGACAAAGAAACTCATTTTCCGGGGGATGCT
The DNA here is from genome assembly GCA_963663685.2 of uncultured Syntrophobacter sp. GTDB lineage: Bacteria > Desulfobacterota > Syntrophobacteria > Syntrophobacterales > Syntrophobacteraceae > Syntrophobacter. Next base: position 210,903 of record CAXXDT010000007.1, read on the forward strand.
CGCACATCCCGGGCTTTTCGATCGGCTGCTCGAAATCGGATCGAAGTTTCAGGGAATTTTCGTCAGGTCGGTGGACGATCTGCTTGGTACGTCCTGTGCCAGGTTTTACCTGCCGATCGGCGACAGGCATTTCAGGGCGCTGGCCCCGGTGCCTTTGCACCAGATGGTCCAGCCGCTGAACACTGCGGCCGGGAAATCGGGGATTCGGGTCGGCTTTTTCGTGGGTTGTGTCGTTGACAAGGTGTTTCCGGAAATCGGGAAGGCCGTGATCAAATCTCTCGAGCATCACGGAGTGGGGATCTTCATGCCCGGCGGTCAGGCCTGCTGCGGCATTCCGGCTCTTTCGTCCGGCGACACGGAAACTTACCGGAGCCTCGTCCGCTACGGTCTGGAGAAATTTGCCCCGGAGCCGCTCGACTACATCGTCACCGCCTGCGCCACGTGCGCATCCACCATCAAGAAAATGTGGCCCCTGATGGCCGGTGACCTGATGCCCGAAGACCGGGAACGGATTGAAGCGCTGTCGGAGAAAATTCTGGACGTCAGTCAGCTTTTGGTGGATATAATCGGGGTACCGAAGCAAGAGGCGGATGGAGACAATCGGCGGGCTGTGATCACCTATCACGACCCTTGCCACCTGAAAAAATCGTTGGGAATCGGGTCACAACCGCGAGCCCTTCTTCAGGCGAATCCGCACTACACGTTCAAGGAAATGGCCGAGCCGGACCGTTGCTGCGGATGTGGGGGAAGTTTCAATCTGCAGCATTACGATTTGTCGGCTTCCATCGGAAAACGGAAACGGGACAACATCGTTCAGTCCGGGTGTTCCGTTGTGGCCACGGGTTGCCCTGCGTGCATGCTTCAGATTTCCGATATGCTGTCCCGGGCGGGTGACAGGATTCAGGTGAAACATGCCGTTGAAATTTACGCCGATTCTCTGGGTGAGACATAAAAAAAATGCTGAAACCGATCAAACCGAAGCGAATCTCGGATCAGGTTTTCGATCAACTGAGAGACCTGATCTTCCGGGGATCTCTGAAAGCGGGCGAGCAGTTGATGACCGAGCGCGAGTTGGCTGAGAGCCTTGGCGTCAGCCGGCCCACCGTCCGGGAGGCCATCAACAAGCTGGTGGCCATGCGGCTCCTGGAACACCGGCAGGGGCAGGGGACTTTCGTGAAATCGCCCGGCTCCAAGTCGGACAGGAACCTCTTCGCGGCGCTCATGGACAACCAGGACGCGAGCCTTCAGGAATTGCTCGAGGTCCGGCTCGGCCTGGAGTGCAATGCGGTGGCGCTCGCGGCCCAGCGGGCGACCGAGGAGGACATCCGGGAACTCGAACTGCGGCTGAGCCAGATGCGGAAGGAAATCGAAGAAGGAGGCCTCGGAAACGATGCCGATGTCTCCTTCCACATGGCCATTGCCTTTGCATCCAAGAACACCGTCCAGATTCACATCATGAAAAGCCTTTATGACCTGCTGTTTTTTGGAATAAAGGAATACCTGATTCATCTTTACGCCGATCCCCAGAACCTGGATGCGGTGATCGGCCAACACAGAATCATCGTTGATTCCATCCGGAGGCGCGATTCCAGGGCCGCATCGGACGCCATGCGAACACACATCGGGTTTGTCCTGGATTTTCTCAAGAGCCTCACATTGGCCTGACGGGTAATTCCCCCTTACGCGCGGCAGGCGGTCCCCGTCCCGGGAGGTGAACCTCCCGGTGATGGAATACGGGACCCCGGCCTGACCGCGCGCGGGTTCCCCGGAAACCGGCTTCGCCTTTTACGGATTTATCTCGAAATACATTCCGTTCCCCTGCCCCTATTCTGGTAAACTCGACTGAAACGACAGAGCTGTCTCCCTGTTCACGGAAGACCCGGATACGCTGAACCGCACCCTTAACACGGAAACGGGGAAGATCGGATGATCAGAAAAGGATTGATCAAGAAGCTGTTTGAAGCCGCGAGCATCCAGCGATGGAACGACCATGTCCGGCCCGTCGAATTCACCGAATTGGACAAGCAGGCCCACAAGATGATCATCGCCTATGTTCTGGGAAAACTGGAAGAAGACGAACGGCGTGCCGAAATCGACTGGAGAAAACTCATTGAAGGGGGGATATTCGAGTTCCTGCAAAGGGTCATCCTGACGGACATCAAACCGCCCGTCTTTCACAAGATGATGAGTGAAAAGGGTGATGAAATCAATAAAGTCCTTTTCGAAGGGCTGCAGGAAGACATCCGGGACATCAAGGGCGGATTTGCGGAGAACTTTCACGCATTTTTGTTCCAAAAGGAATATTCCCAGGTTGAAAAGAGGCTCCTCAAGGCGGCCCACTATCTTGCCACCAACTGGGAATTTCAGATCATTTACAATGCGGCGCCCTTCATATACGGCATTGAGCGGACGAAGGAGGAGATCGAAAATCAGATCGAGGATCACTATGACCTGATCGGCGTCCAGAAGATTTCCCTGCGCAAGAAATCCTTCGGTTTTATCGATCTGTGCGGGCAGTTGAGGTTCCAGCAGAGGTGGGCCCATTCCCCTCGGGTGCCCAAGACCTCAGTGCTTGGGCACATGCTGATCGTGGCGGTCATGTCCTACCTGTCGTCGGTTGAAATCGACGCATGCAACGAACGGATATACAACAATTTCTTCGCGGGTTTGCTGCACGATCTTCCGGAAGTGCTGACAAGAGACATCATTTCCCCGGTCAAGCGCTACGTGGAAGGCCTGGAGGAGATTGTAAAGAAGTATGAACGGATCCAACTGGAAGACAAAATACTGCCTCTTTTGCCGTCGGCGATGAGGCACGAAATTCTCTACTTTCTCGAAGACGAATTTCAGAACAAGATCATCGAAAACGGGCTCAGGAAAACGGGGATTTCACGTGAGGACATGATCGGCAAGTACAATGACGACCGGTTCTGCCCCCTGGACGGGGACATCATCAAGATCTGCGACAAGCTTGCAGCGTTTATCGAGGCGTCCCTGTCGATCCAGCACGGCATCAAATCCGAACACCTCGAGGAAGGCAAGGAGAAGATATACGGGGAACACAAGGACGACACGGTCGGGGCGATCCATTACAGGTATCTTTTCGATTACTTCAACGATGTTTGATGCCGGGTTGCGTTGGAAAATAGCGGTTTTCATGCTTCGTGCGTATCGCCCGAGGCATGGCAATTACCTTGAAAACAGCCATTTTCGACCCTTCGCGGGTGGGGGAGGCGGGCATCGTGAAGAACTGCGTTCAAAACGCTGATCCCTGCATCCCCGTATAAAGCGGCGCAGGGGCCCGGAACCCGGCGTCAGACGGGCGGCAGCAGCGGGTGAAACGCCGATCGGAATTCCGCGATCACTTCATCCAGGGGCCTTGCGGCGTCGAGTACGATGAACCTTTGAGGCTCCGATCGGGCCAATTCGAGGTAACCTGCCCTGACCTTTTCATGAAACGAGCGGTTCTCCCGTTCGATCCTGTCCGGTTCGCCATTCCGGCCGTTGCGCCTTTCAAAGGCGATCTGCACATCGCAGTCGAGGAGAACTGTCCTGTCGGGCCGGAGGCAATCCGTTGCCCATTCCTGGATTTTCCGCAAGGGGTTCAAAGGAAGTCCCCTGCCGTATCCCTGGTAAGCCAGCGTGGCGTCGGTATAGCGGTCCGCGAGCACCCAGGCCCCGGCGCCCAGGGCTGGAAGGATGACTTCAGCGGTCAATTGCGCTCTGCTGGCCGTATAGAGCAGCACTTCGGCCCGCTGATTCATGTTTTTGTAGGAAGGGTCGAGCAGGAGCTTTCTGATGTTTTCGCCGAGGTGAGTGCCGCCCGGTTCGCGGGTGAGCATGTAAGGAACGCTCAACCGGTCCAGCCAGCGGGCAAGTTCTGAAATGAGGGTGCTCTTTCCGCACCCGTCTATCCCTTCAAAAGTTATGAATTTTGCGCGAGTCCGATTCACTTGAATTCCCATTAAGTGCCGTTGCCGGCGTGTTCGACCGTTTTAACGCACTGCGGCTGGCCGGGATCGGAACGAAGCGCCCCGGAGGTCCCGCGCGCGCTGGCAGCGGCGAGACTACAGCTTCAAAGCGGTGTTATCCGATTCGTTTTTTGTGTCTTCGTTGTAGTTCTGTGCCTGGCGTTTGAAATTGAGTTCGTTTTTGGCGATGTAGATCTTCTTGATCGCAGCGAAATCAAGTCCGTACACCGCGCAGACCTTGCCAAAACACTTCCAGATGCTGAAAACGGCTTCTTTTGCCCTGTCGGGTTTATAACCGCCGCCTTTTGCCCACCATTTCCATTTCCGGCTGTTCTGAAGGTCATCGAGGGCGAGGAAAAAATCGATGGTGATGGAATAGAAGGCGGTTTCCGTTCGATCCGCTTGGTTTCCCGGGGTGAAGAACGCCACGGTTTCCGAAGGGTCGATATCGACAATGTGCGAGAGGCTGACCAGAAAATGCAGCATGTCCACGATTTCTATCTTGCCGTTATGCGTTTCCGTGCCGAATTCCCTGACTTCCCGCAGCAGTTCGGCCAGTTCGGCGGAGAGTGCGATCCGGTAATTCTCGATCCAGGGGGGAATCGATTCGGGGGCCCGGATGGTGGTCCGATAATCGAGCCCGATGTTTCTGAGTGCGAGTTCGTTGAAATCCCATTGCAGACTGAAAATCTCTTTCATTCCATTCCTCGTGTTTTGTCCCGAAAAAACGCAATCCCCGTGAGCCTTGAAACGCGCGGGAGTGTCCGGGGATCACTGCGGCGGAGCGCAGGTGAGGCCGATCGAATCGAAGTAGTTTCGGACCTCCCTTGCGATGAAACGGATTCTCGGATGGGCCTGGGGGGCGTCGCGCAATTGGATGAAATGCGTCCACCCGCTCCATCTTCCGCTCACGAAAATCTCGCTCTTGAGCAGGTTCGGCAATATGTCTCTCGCGATTTCCGGCTTGCAGCGCTCGAGGTCACTTCTATACCACTCGAAGAGGGTCTCCGCCCGCTTCATCCACAGATCGATGAGGGGCGATTCGGTATTGAAGGTTTGAGTGGCATCGTCATAGAAGGGGTAGAGTTCCTCGGGGAGGATGAGCACCATGCCGCGGTTCCTGTAATTGACGTAGCGGGTGCTTTCCTGGGTGAACGAAAAGACCCTGTGCCTTACGACTTCGTGGGTGATGCCGCGATCGCAGGTGAACTTGAAAACAAACAGGGGAAGATCGCAGGCCGGGTCTTTCCTGAGATATGCCGTCTGTTCCTCGGCGCCGACCAGGGAGACGTCGAACCCTGGTTCGGGACTGCCGGAGACTCCCGTTCCGAAGACGAGGGGGAAGAACCGTCCGAGATGATAAAGGAAGAACGGGTAATGAACGGAACAATCATTTTTCCAACAGTTGAGGGTCTCGACCCATGACCGCAGACTGCCGGCCATGAGAAAGCCCGCATCGGGAACGCCATTCAACGGCCGGAGCCTGTGAAAGGCGCTACGGGAAGCCAGCCCCTTCAGGAGTGAATCGTAGAACTCGGTCGGTGAAGATGAGGGCTGAAGGGAGCCCCGCTGAACCTTGAGAACGATGTTGCTGTGCTCCAGGACCGAGAGATGGCCGTGTTTTTTCAGCATCAGTACGAAAGAACGGGCGGAGTCACGCGTTATTTTGTCCTCGGACTTGTAGGCGGTCCTGCCGCAGATTTCCACCAACTGCAACGCATCGGCCTCCGCGGAAGGGGCTACCCCGTGCGGCTGCACTCCTGTTTTGACAAATTGTATCATCATGATCTCCTTCTCCTTCCGAGGATGAAACGGCAGAGACCCTATGCCCGACGGGGCATTGCTGTCTGACGGTACGGAAGTGCCCGGACTATCGCGTATTGCTCAGTGTGAAATTGGAAGCCTGCCGTGGAATCGATACGGTTCGACCCGGGGAAAGCGATGCCATCTTACCATGGTCGGTGGGCTTTTCAAATAAGGAACGCCGAGGTGGCGAAATGCGAAGAAATGTCCGCTCCTGCCGAGGGCGTTTTCCGCCGGAACGGGACGTGACCTCGGTGATCGTATCTCATGAGATCCTCTCCGCCATCCGAATCGCGGGCCGGATCATCATCCTGTTTTTCGGGAAGATCATCGCTGAGGGCACTCCAGGGGAAGTCGAAGAGAGCAGGGACCCGAGGGTTATCCAGTTCATCAGGGGCGAGCCCGAGGGGCCGATCCCGTTCAACCGGACCGACCGAGACTACTATGGAAATATACTGCTGCCATGACACTGAGCCGGCTCTGCGCAGCCATAGGGCGCACCTCGCTCAACACCGTGCGAATCGCGGGCATGAGCTTCGTGTTTCTCGCCGAATCCGTCTCCTGTGCATTCGTCCCGCCGTTCAGACTGACAAGGGTTTTCGACCAGATCGTATTCGTCGGGGTCCGGTCCCTGCCGATCGTAGCGCTGGCGGGGCTTTTTACGGGCGTGGTCCTGGGCCTGCAGGGCTATCACAACTTCAGGACCTTCGGAAATGACGGTTTGCTGGGTGCACTGGTTTCGCTGCCCGTCCCCACGGCTGTTTTCGACGTTGTCGCTATTCTGGGCGGATACGTCGTCGGCGTGTTGCTCCTCGATGTCAACGAGGGGGCGTATTGGGGTGGTACGATGAGGTCGGTCGGAGTTGGCGGCATCGTGTGGGGAGCCTGTGCAAGTCCCTTGTCTTCGGGCTTGCCATGGCATGGATCTGCTCACTCGCGGGTTACAGGGCGAAAGCCTCCACGGAAGGGGTACGATCATGCCGTTCTCGGCCGGAACAACGTACAGGCTTTTTGAAAGGCTTGGGGGGGCGATAAGGACGCTGTAACGGCCGCGGGAAAGGCGGTCGAACGGCGGGACGTGGAGCGGGGCGGGTGCCGCCGTTCAATGGCCCGCGTTGATATCGTTCTCGGAGAGTTCGTTTTTCCTGATGAGTGCCAGCAGAGGAGCGGCCGCGCGTGGTTCGTGCATGTTGTGGGGAATTCCCTTGATCCTGGCAAACTCGGAGATGTCCTTGGGACGTGTGAAGGCCAGCCTGACCAGCGTTTCATTGGACATGATCCTGAAGGGGGCGCGGTTTCGTCTCTTGGCTTCCTGTTCGCGAAAAATATAGAGCGCCTTCAGAATGCGTTTCCCGGCGGGGTCGAGCGCGCGGGCGCCGTGGAGCTGAATAAAGGCGCCGGGGTGGAAAGTTTTTTCCTGCGACTGCTGTTCGCATGCCTTCCCGAAAGCCTCTAAGGCGGATTTCCACAGATCGTGCGTCTGAAGTTCCGCGGCAAGGATGTGCCGGAGCGAAATCAGATAATGCGTATCGAGCCTGGCGTAATCGAGCTGCTCGGCGATGAGGGGTCTCTTGCCCCAATCATAGCGCTGCCACCGCTTGTTCAATGCTACCCCGAAATGGGCTTCCAGTATCTTCGACAACCCCAGTTGCTTGTATCCCAGAAAATTGCAGGCGAGGGCCGTGTCAAAAAGGTTCCGAATCCTGATCTGAAAATCCCGCCTGAGTCCCAGCACGTCGTTTGACGCGGCGTGGAAAATCTTCTCCAGGTTCGGGTCGTCGAAAATGGCTTTAAGAGGGCTCAGGTCCCTTATGGCAAACGGGTCGATGATGAAATCCTCTTCGGGGGTCGAAATCTGGATCAGGCAGATCCGGTCGTAATAGGCGTGAAAACTGTTGGATTCGGTGTCCACGGCAATGTGCGGACACGAAATAAGCTGTTGAACGAGAACCGCCAGGTCTGATGATTTTTCGATGACCACAACAGGCTTCATGAAGGAGTTTCCTGCCCTGCACGCTTATGATATTAATAGTCTGAGAAGCGAGGCGAACCATGACAAAGCGTAAGAAAGAAGTTCCCCGGCCGCTGCACCGCGCCCACATGGACATAAGACGGTCGCACGCTTTCTATACTCCTTTTGATGCCTTAGAGCAACATCTGGTACAAGTTTCAAATAATCGGCCTCCGGATTCTCCTCCGGAAAGCCCCGTCACGGCCGGTGAAACGCCCGAGGATGCTGGAAAAATCTTTTCCGAGGCGATGAGTGGAGTCGTTCCGCTGAGCGGGAACCGGCAGGAACGAATTCCCCCGACCGCACGTGTCAAGAATCCTCCCCGGTTCTTCCAACAGGAAGAGTCCGAAGTCCAGGCATACCTGGCGGATCTCATCACGGGCGATGTCCCTTTTGAACTGATCTATTCGGACGAATATGTGGATGGAGCGGTGGTCGGGCTTTCACCGGAAATTCTGAAAAAACTTCGGAGCGGGGATTACAGCTACCAGGATTACATCGACCTTCACGGGTACACCAGAACGGAGGCGAGGGCGGTGGTGATCGACTTCGTGAAGGACAGTTTTGCCCGAAAGCATCGCTGCATTCTGATCGTTTCCGGCAGAGGACTGAATTCGAAGGACAAACAGCCCGTTTTGAAAGAAGGTCTTGTTGCCTGGCTGACGCATGCGCCGCTCAAACGAATGGTGCTCGCATTTGCGTCGGCGCGGTCCTACGACGGGGGAGCCGGGGCCTTTTATGTGCTGCTTCGCAGGATTGAAGGCAAAGCCCCGCTCCTGACCCCCGCCGTTTAGGACGTTTTCGAAGGACTTCTTCCCCGTTTTTCGGGTTCGGTTCCCGAATCTTCAGTGCCATCCCTGCTTTCGTGCAGGGGGGAGAGTTCGAGATCGGATGTTCGACGCATCATCCTCGAACCAATGCCGGGGGAATCGCACGGAGCGGTTGTCTCTCCGGTTTCAGTCCCATGTGAGGATATGTTCGTCGTACAGGGTTTCGATTTTCCGTTTGTGCTTCAGTTCCTCGTTTGCCAGCAGGGCAAAAAGCTTGCCCGTGTCCTCGTGGATGCACTTGTTCTTCCATGCCTCGTAAAACGCGTGCGCCTTTTCCTCTTTTTTCATGGCGAGAGTGAGCGCTTCCTGGTAGGTGATTTTCTCGGTGAACGTAATGTCCAGCAAATAATCACTGATGCGGAGGTCTTCCACTTTCTCCAGTTTAAGGTCGCCAAGGCTGGAAGGATTCAGGTCCGCAAGGAGGGTCCTGTGCCGTTCCTCTTCCCGTGCCATTTCATGGAAGAATTCCCTGATACCGGGGTTGCGGGCCCGGGAAGCGCACTGCCGATAAAAGTCGATGGCGTTTTCCTCTCTTGAAATGGCAAAGTTGACCACATCATCCATTGACCTGCACGAAACGCTGCTCATTGTTTCCTCCTGATTTCCGGTGGAGCGGATACTCGATTTGACGGCCGTGTGAAAAGGCCGGGGCCTTCAGGGTTGTTCGAAAAGCGATACTATGGAAAAGCCCAGGACGTCGATCAGTCCCCGGTCCGTCAACTTCAATTCCGGGATGACGGGGAGAGCCAGGAAAGAAAGGGCCATAAAGGGATTTTCCAGCGCAGACCCCCATGCCCGGGCCCGGGCTTTGAGTTCGTCGAGACGCGAGGCCACCTCCGCCACGGAGCGATCGGACATGAGGCCGGCGATGGGCAGCGGCAGCACCAGGACGTCGTCGCCTTTCCTGCCGATAGCCATGCCCCCGCCGGATTTTCTCACCGCGTCCGCCACGTGCACGATGTCTTCGTCGGTGGCCCCCACGGCGATCAGGTTATGGGAGTCGTGGGCCACGGTGGCGGCTATCGCTCCCTGCCTGAGCCCGAATCCGCGGGCAAAAGCCACGGCGGGGGGATTCCCCGGAACGTACCGGTTATAGACGGCAAGTTTCAGAATGTCGCGGCTCGTGTCCTGCACCACGCACCCGCCTTCGATTGCGGGCGGAAGAACGATTTTTTCCGTGAGGAGCGTTCCCTCGCGCACGCCGATGATTCGAAGGTTCCCCTGCTGAGCGGGAACCGCCAGGTCCTGGGCCGTGAGCGTCGTGATGCGCATGGGGCTGGAAGGAGCGGCCGGCGATGCCCATGAGTTCGTATCGGCGAGAAGACGGCCTTCGCGGGCCACTTCGATGCCCTGCTTGAAAACGTGCCGGGGCTGCCACGGGTTCAGCGTGGGGCTGAGACTGAAATCGGCGCGGTAGCCGGGAGCGATCGCGCCCCGGCGTGTCAGCCCGAAATGCCTTGCCGGGGTAAGCGTGGCGAGGCTGATGGCCCTGACCGGCTCCATCCCCAGGGACGTGGCCCGGTTCACGATGGCGTTCATGTGACCGTTGCGCAGAAGGTCGTCAGGATGAAGATCGTCGCTCACGAACATACAGTGAGGCCAGGTGTAATCGTCCACGAGCGGAAGAAGGTTGGCGAGGTCTTTCGACTGGCTTCCCTGCCGCAGCATGACGGACAGCCCCTTCGAGAGTTTTTCCCGGGCTTCCGCCAGGAGGGTGCATTCGTGATCCGAAGTGATTCCCGTGGCGGCGTAGGCATTGAGGGCCTCTCCGGCCAATTGGGGTGCATGCCCGTCGATGACCCGCTGCCGGAAAAGAAGCAGCTTGTCCGTGACTTCGGGAAACGCCATGAGAACACCGGGGAAGTTCATCATTTCCGCAAGTCCCAGGAGCCGGTCGTGAGGCAGAAGGGAATCGAGGTCCACGGCTCGAAGTTCGGCCCCCGACGTCTCAAGGGGTGTTGCGGGGTACGCAGCTTGGAAGATTGAAATAGAAGTCGAGTGGAATCCCTTCCGAGGCGTTCAGGAAGTATCGTATTCCGTCCAGTCCGAGAACGTTGGCGATTTCATGCGGATCGGCCACCACGGCGCTCGTCCCCCACGGGACCGCGGCGGGCGCAGAACTGGCCGGGGCTGAGGAGCGTGCTCTCGATATGGATGTGCCCGTCTATAAAACCCGGAGCGGCGTACATTTCCCTCGGCGTCCACCGTGCTGACCGCCTTATAATTGCCCCATCCCGCGATCACTCCTTCATGAATTGCCAGGTCTGCGGTGTCGATTCGCGTCCTGAGAAGACGTTCACGATCCGACACCCGCGAATGAGAAGAGATCAAACCGGTCGTTTTCCCCTGAGCGGCCTCGATGATGCGTGTCATGCGGCCCGTATCCCAGATTCACCTGTCCCTCCGATTCCGGTTCGGTATGCCCGAACGATAATGATTCGGCCGATGGCGTGCCGCCTGGCCCAACGGGCGGGGCCGGTTTCGAGATGAATTCCCGGATCGCGCCCGAATCGGACTTCACATCTTATACTTGCTGAAGTCCTCGGGATTGAGCCGTTCGAGAATTTCCGAGCCATTTTTCCCTGTTCCCCTTGTCGAACACCGGCCGTGTCGATTCATCGGTTTTCTGATACTTGGATATGACTTCATCGTTGACGTAGATGGGA
>CAXXDT010000008.1:0-16814 GCA_963663685.2 uncultured Syntrophobacter sp.
TTGTACTGCTCAGTTCGGCAACGAATTCACTCACAGGTGTATCCTCCATAAGGTGCTAATTATATTATGAGTTTTAATAATCGATGGACAAAGATACAGTAAATTCGATCCTCAGATTTCGGGAAACATTTTCCCAAACGGACTACCTGACTAGCGTGCAGGCAATGTCGATCCGGCATTTTCCAATAAGTGCTTGTCTTGGTCATAAAGCTCAAGCCTCTCATCCATAGCGGAAATGGATTCCAAAACCACCACGAGGGTAATGCCAGTTGAGCGCCTCACTCGCCTTGGGACAGACGACGCGGCACGTTCCGCATTCGAGGCAGCCGGCGTAATCGAAACCGATCTCACCGCTTTCCTTGACCGTATAGAGCCCCGCAGGGCATGCGAGCGTGCACGGTTTCTGACGGCAGGTGGAGCAGATCTCCTTATTCACGATGATGTGGGCTTCGTCTTCGTCCAAGACGAATTTGTTGAGCCCCAGCAATTGCTCTATACTTAGTCGTTTCAAAGGTTTTTCGCTCCTTTCCAGCCATCGAGGACCAATTGAGGGATACCGATGCGGCTTTCCTTGACCTGGTTCAAGACCGTCTGCCAGAGGTGGGCCGGCGGACCGCCGTTCACCGTAAACAGCTTGCTTGCAAGACCTGTGGCAAGATTCGGATATGACTTATAAAGGCGATCGTTTTCCATGAACTGCGGCGCGTTTCGAAAAGCTTCCAGATCCCTCAGGACGAAACTCTGCCTCAGAAGTTCCTGGTAACGGCCGAGCCCGCGCCGTGAGAAATCGTTGTGCTCTTTTGCCTCCATGACCGCCCTGGCGGCCGCCTCACCCGAAGCGATGGCAAAATCCATTCCGCGCACCGTATACCCCAGGTTGAGTACGAATCCGGCGGCATCGCCCGCCACCAGGATTCCGTCTCCGAACAACCTGGGCATCATGGCCGCGCCCGCTTCGGGAACGAGGTGCGCCGAGTATTCGGCCACCTTGCCGCCTTCGATCAGGGGTGCGATGTGCGGACTGTTCTTAAAATCTTCAAGGATATCGCACAATTTCTTCCGGCTGTTTCGTAGAGCCCCGGCGTTTATAACCAGGCCCAGTGAGACACTGCTCCTGTTGGTGTAGACAAAGCCGCCCCCGAGCATGCCGTCCGTGCAGTCCCCCACGAAGAGGTGTACCGCGCCGTTGTTGCCTTCGGTTTGGAAGCGCTGGCTGATGGTTTCCGCCGGCAGTTCGATGACCTGTTTGACTCCCGTACCCACCTGGTCCGGGGTAAACAGCCGAGCCAAACCCGCCTTTTGGGCCATAATGGAATTGACACCGTCCGCGGCGATCACCACGTCGGCCAGCATTTCGTCTTCGCCCGCTTTTATACCGACGACTTTCCCGTTTTCCGTCAGCAGATCGTCAACGCGAATGCCGCAGGCGAGCAGGGCGCCCGCCTCTTCGGCCTTCAATGCCAGCCAGTTGTCGAATTCCGCCCTCAAGAGCGTGAAGGAATGGTACGGCGGGCCCACCCAGTTCATGTCCTGGGTGACAACGGACACACTCCGTCCGCCGGCCAGAAAAGTGATGACTTCCTTAGCGACGGGCCGCTCGACCGGGGCCTCCTCCCAGAACCCCGGTATGACGCGGTCGAGGGCATGACTGTACATCCGGCCTCCATACATGTTCTTGGCACCGGGTGTCGTGCCCCTCTCCACAAGGACCACTTCATGACCCGCTTTTGCAAGGAGATAGGCGGCCGTGCTTCCCGCAGGGCCCGCACCAACTATGATCGCCGTGAATTTGTCCTCTGCCATATCCGAACACCAGATCCCCTAATTTCTCAGGGCTTTTTTGAGTTCACTGATGAGTATGCGGATGACCGTAAAAAGGTCTCCCGCAACGCAGTAGTCCGCCGGTTCGGGCACGCGGCCGGCCCGGCCGAAATTCCTCGGGACGCCGAGCGTCGTTTCACGAATCCCGGTCATTCCCTGAATCCGCCCGGATGCCCCCACACCGATGTAGAGGTCCGGGTTTAACCTCATTCCAGCCTTGTTAAGACGAACCTCTTCGGGAATCGTGCGCGGATCGAGAATGACACGCATCCGGCAACCGGTCCCCAGGGCCGGAGGACTCCATAGCCCCGTGCCCCACGCCGAGCCGGCGGCCTCCTCGATCCGGCCCAATCCCCCGGTCTCGATTCCCGCTTCGGCGAGGCTCAGTCCGGCGTTGACCCTCCGGCACCGTTCCCCGTCCTCGACGCAGCCCGGCCAGGGAATTATTCCCGCCCCCATGGAATGGCCACCTCCGCCCGCCACAATCCTCTGAAAGGTCCGACGCATTCTTGGACCCCTCGACGGGGGACCGGTAAAGATCGCCCTTTTCACCGCCGTTCCCCCGAAGAGCAACTGGTCGAGCAGGAATGGTTTCCCTTTTCCCGGAATCGGCAACAAATCGCACCCCTGATGCAATCCTGCATCGATCTCCGAGGCGATGCGCGACGCCACTGCCACGCCCCTCCTCGTCCCCCCGAAGAGAATGATCCGCCGTTCTTCGGGGTGAATGGATTCCGCCGTGAAATGGAAAGGAGAAGTCACCCGGTCGATCTGCTGACAGTCTATGGAGGCGCTCTTTTCCCCATTCAGAAGGGTAATGGTCTTCCGTGACGCATCCCGATCCGAATAGGTTTCCCCCCAGGTTCTCGATGTACGGTCGTCCGGCACACAGCCGTTCATTCGGCCTCCCAGCCTGTTGCAGTTCCCGGGGGTCTTCTCCTTTTCCAGAAGCACGACCTCCTGTCCTTCTTTGGCCAGCATGAAGGCGGCAGTGGTTCCGGCGGCGCCGGCCCCGACCACGATCACTCCCAACTTCAATTCCGCTGTATTGAGCATTGCACAACCTACTTTTTCAGGGCTTTTTTGAACTCTTCAATCAGTTGAGGCACCACCTGATAAAGATCTCCCACGATCCCGTAGTCCGCGGCTTCAAAGATGGGGGCATTTTCGTCGCGATTGATTCCCATGATGATCTTGCTGTCGCGAATGCCCGTTACATGTTGGATCTGCCCGGAAACCCCCACGCCGACGTAGAGGTCCGGTTTGACCTTCTTGCCCGATATACCGAGGTATACGTCTTCCGGGAGCCAGTGCATCTCCTCGGCAATCGGCCTGGAACATCCCACTTCCCCGCACAGTACCTCGGCGAGTTCCCGGGCCAGTTTCACGTCTTCCGGTTTTTCCATTCCCCGTCCGACGCAGACGATGATCTTTGCTTCCGTGATATCCACGGCTTCGCGGACCTTCGGGGTCCGTTTCACCACCTTCACCGGGTTCTCCGGAGCGGCGGGCAATTCCCTGATGTTTGCCCCCCCCGCGCCCTCTTCCACCGGTTCGGCGGGTTCAAACGTGCGGGGAGGAATGGTCGCCATCTGGGGGCGGGCCGTGCAGAGCACTTTTTGCACGGCGAGGCCTCCGAACAGCAGCCGTTCCATCTGCAGGAGCTTTTTGTCCTTGTCCAGTTCAAAACCGGTACAACTGCTGCACAGCCCGGTACCGAGCCTGATTGCCAGCCGGGCCGCGATTTCCTTCCCGCGCTGTGTCCCACTGATGAAGACAACGTCCGGATCCCCCTCTCTTACCGCCTCGGCCATAACCGGGATGTAGGACTCAAGGGGCTGATCCGCGGCCAGCGGCGGCAGCAACAGCACCTCTTGCGCGCCGCAGCGGATGTATTCCTGAGCCGGATCACTGCTCAGGGCAAACGACACGAGCTTCGTGCCCATCTCTTTTGCCAGATTCCTGCCGGCATTCAGAAGCTCTAAAGTCTGTTCGCGACTTTCGGCGAAAACCCAAATTCCAGCCATCGATGAACACTCCTCAGGCAATCACGCCTTCCTTCAAAAGAGCGCCTACCACTGAACGGATATCT
Source organism: uncultured Syntrophobacter sp. (assembly GCA_963663685.2). Classification (GTDB taxonomy): domain Bacteria; phylum Desulfobacterota; class Syntrophobacteria; order Syntrophobacterales; family Syntrophobacteraceae; genus Syntrophobacter. The sequence goes on from CAXXDT010000008.1 coordinate 3,914, forward strand.
TCCGGCTCCGCTCCGAACTTCAGCCGCTTGCGCTCCATGGTTGCCGCCAGAATGCCGGTTGTCCGCAGACACTGCGTGCAGCCCCCTTCCAGTTTATCGAGACCGATGCTGTCCACGGGTTTCTTTGCGGCCCCCAGGACCTGCTTCAGGGTGGGGATCCTCGGGGTATTGATGTCGGGCAGAACCGTGACCAGTGCGGGCAGCGGCAGCGATACCACTTCCATGCCCTCATCGAGCTTGCGTTCGGCCATGACGCACTTTCCCGCTTCGTCGTACGTCAGCTTGTTCACAAACGTCGCACAGGGGATCCCGAGCCTTTCAGCCAGGGCCGGACCGACCTGCTGCGTGTAGAGATCGCTTGAGCCCTCTCCGCACAGGATGAGGTCGTACCCGGCGAGCGCATTGATGGCCGAAGCCAGCAATGCGCTCGTCTGAGTCGGCTCAAGATCGACGAAGGTCGGGTCATTGATGAAACAGGCCTTTTCGGGTCCGCGGGAGAGACAATCCTTGAGACAGTTTTTCGCCGCGGGCGGAGCAGCGGTCACAGCGATTACATTGGCCCCATGTTTCTCCTGGAGAAGCATGGCCTCCTCGATGGCGTTGCGATCGTAGGGGCTGATCTTGTAGCTCACCCTGTCCAGCAACAGCCTGCGGGAGCCGGCATCGACCTTTATGTCCGCTTCGTCTATAACCCATTTGAAACAAGTTATAATCTTGAGCATGTGCAGCCTTTCCCAGTGTTATTAGCGCAGTACGCTGCCGGAAATAACCATCTTCATGACTTCGTTGGTGCCTTCGTAGATCTCGGTTATCTTGGCGTCACGATAGAGGCGCTCGACCTTGTGTCCCTTGATGAATCCGATGCCGCCGTGGATCTGAATGGCGCGGTTCGTCTGGCGGGCCGCCGCCTCGGAGGCGAACAACTTGGCCATGGCCGCTTCCTTGCTGTAGGGCTTGCCCTGGTCGAAGCACCATGCCGCGTAATAGGTGAGCTTCCGCGCGGCTTCGACTTCCGTAGCCATTTCGGCGAGCATCCACTGGATGGCCTGAAATGAGCTGATGGGCTTGCCGAACTGCACTCTTTCCTTGGAGTACGAAATGGATTCGTCCAGGGCCGCCTGCGCGATCCCCAAGGCCTGCGCGGCAATCCCGATCCGGCCGCCGTCGAGGGTCATCATGGCGATTTTGAAACCCGAGCCTATGCCGCCGAGGATATTTTCCTTCGGAACGCGGCAGTCCTTCATCACGACTTCCGAGGTCAGCGAACCGCGGATGCCCATCTTGTTCAGGTGTTCACCGGGCTTGATGCCGGGGGTGTCGGCGGGAACGATGAAAGCGGTGAGGCCCTTGGCTCCCTTGGACTTGTCGGTGTTGGCGAAGATGATGAACACGCCCGCAACCGGAGCGTTGGAGATGAACATCTTGGTGCCGTTCAACACGTAGTCGTCACCGTCGGGAACCGCTACGGTGGTACCGGCGGCAACGTCCGTCCCGGCCCCGGGTTCGGTCAGTGCGAAGGAACCAAGGATTTCGCCTTTGCACAACGGAACGAGCCATTGCTGTTTCTGTTCTTCGGTCCCGAACTTGAAGAGCGGGAAACTGGCGAGGGAGGTGTGGCATTCCAGGGTAAAACCGGTCGTGGCACACGCACGACAAAGCTCTTCGAGGACGATGGTGTAGGTCAGGTAATCGGACCCGGCACCGGCATATTTCTGGGGATAGGGAATGCCGCACCAATCCTGCTCAGCCAGCCTTTTAACGTTTTCCATCGGGAACCGCGGCTGCATGTCCACTTCTTCCGCCACCGGTTCCACGTACTTCAGGCAGAATTCTCTTACGCTGGCACGAACCAATTGTTGTTCTTCCGTCAATTGAAAATCCATGGTATACCCTTTCGTGAGTGCTGCTTTAATGACAGCCGGACTGTACGGTCCCGGCTGTCGGAGTCTCTCCGTAGAGGCCGGGATGCGAGCCCGGCCTCTTTTTGTTTACGGAGTTGCTTCAGTCGGTTGTTCCATTCAGTGAATCGTTGCGGTAGTTACTGCGCTACCGGTCTTACTTTTTCTTTTCGGGTTCAGGGATCTGCTCGGTGATCCCGGCGATCTTGCGTGCGTATTCGGCGAATTCATTTACGGGGGTGAAGGCCCGGACAACCAGCTTGGCACCGTCAGGGGAACCGCCGCCGTGCATACAACCGGGGACGCCTGCGCCGAGGGTGAGCCATTCGGACAATCTGGCGGCCCTGGCCCTGGATTCGGCGCTGAATTTCGCGCTCGCCTTCAGGGCGTTCTGAACCAGGTGACCGTACTTGGGATCATTGAAGTCTTTCGTTGAAGGGAAGCAGCCCGTCTCGACCACTCCGCCGCCGATATCCTGGCAGAGGCGCTTGGTCTGGTAGGGAAGCGTCGCCACGTGGACCTTGTTGGTATGGGCGATCAGAGAGTCGGAAACCCACATGCCGCCGGGGCCCTTCTTGCCGAGAGCCATGGCGCCGATACCCATTCCGTACGTGGTTTCGTTGTTGACCGCCATCTCAACCATCTTGGCGGAGAACGTGCTCGCCGCAAGGCCGTTCGTCCTGGCCATGAGTGCTCCGGCGCCGATCATCACATCGCCCTGGCCGGCCACGCATGCGCCGATACAGGCCCGGTAGTTGGCCGTGAAATACTCGATGACCTTTCCGGAATATTTGAACTCTTTGCACATGAAGACCCTGTCGTTCGGGACGAAACAGTCTTCGAAGAACAGGAAAGCCTGGGTGATGCCGGTTTCGGGGATGTCGAATCCGTCTTCGAGTTCCCTGGTGTCACTGGCGCGGCGGGCTTCAACAATGGTCAACCCTTCGATGTCGCGGGGTACCACGACGACCACCGCATAGTCCTTGTCTTCTTCTTTGTAGCCGCTGCCCGGAAGGATGAAGATTTCATTCGATGCGGCCACGCCGCAGATCATGGCCTTGTATCCGCTGATTACGATTCCGTCTTTTCTGACTTCCTTGACATGGACGTTGCTGTCGGGGTTGGCCTGCTGCGTGGGTCTCAGGGCGCGGTCACCCTTGGCATCCGTCAGTGCGCCGGCGACGACCAGACCTTTTTCCTGCGTATTCAGGATCCATTTCTTCAGCCGTTCCTGGTAGTTCGTTCCGAACTCTTTGTCGATGAGCGCGGTGACGTTCCACATGACGTTCTGCGCGTTCCATCCCACGCAGAGTCCACCGGTGCAGGTGCCGGTAAAGCGGTACATCCAGCGTTTCATTTTCGAGTTGCCCATGATTTCCTCGAGGTTCGACATCATGGACGTCCATTTATGGATGTTCTCTCCCGTGAAACTGGAGACCGTGGTGAAATCCTGCGCATACTTGGGGTCGTGAGAGGCGTCAAAGGCCTTGGCGTGGCTCTCGACGGTCCTGCGGGTATAGGGACTGGTGGTCACGTCTTTGATGAGTTCCCCAAACTTGTAAACGTTCGGACGCATTGCCTGCAAAGACTTGAGGTATTCCGCTCTCGTTTTCAGTGCCATTTCGATTCTCCTGTGGTGCATGTGGTTAGTTTTGGACTTACTTGCCGACTGCATTTCCAACACGAGGTTCACTTGCCGTTCTTGCTGAGAATTTCCTCCTTGATGCCCATCGGCGTCGCTTCGCGGAAGATCCGTGGATCCATCGATTTGAGGTCCGAAGCGATCAGGGGCTTCCATTCCATTTGGGCCAGAACATCTTTTTCGAGGTCGATGCCGGGAGCGATTTCCGTCAGCGTGACACCCTCCGGCCGGAGTTCAAATACCGCCCGCTCGGTCACGTACATGATTTTCTGACCCGTCGTCCGGCCGTACTCACCGCTAAAGGTGATGTGCTCCACCTTCTTGACCAGTTTCTTGACCTTGCCTTCTTTCTCGACGCCGAGTTTCCCGTCGCGGATGCCGAGCTTCAATCCGCCGGCGGTGAGCGTTCCGCAGAACACGACAACCGGCGTGCTCTGCGTGATATTGATGAATCCGCCTGCCCCGGCGATCCGGGTCCCGAATTTACTGACATTGACGTTGCCGTACTGGTCCATTTCAGCCATTCCCAGTACCGCGAGGTCGAGCCCGCCACCGTCGTAGAAGTCGAACATGTTGGGATGATCCACCATGGCATGGGGGTTGATGGCCGTGCCGAAGTAGAGCCCCGCCAGGGGTACTCCGCCGACGACACCCGGTTCGACGGTCATCGTCATGAGGTCGCTGATCCCTTCCTCGGCCGAAACCACGCCGACGCTTTCCGGCATGCCGATACCCAGGTTCACCGCCGCGTTGGGAACCAGTTCCATGGCGCACCTTCGGCAGATGACCTTCCTCTCGTTGAGCCCCAGCGGATTCACGCTGCTCAGGGGCACTCTCGTTTCGCCGCACAGGCTCGGGTTGTATTGTTCCGCCATCGGTACCTGCCAGTGGTTCTCGGGCTTGGCCACGACCACTACATCCACCGCGACGCCGGGGATCTTGACCAGCATCGGGTGCAGGGTGCCGGCCTTCGCCAGCCGTTCGACCTGGACAATTACCTTGCCCCCGCACGCCCTGGCCGCCAGTGCCACGGCAAGAAATTCCAACGCAATGGCTTCTTTTTCGATGGAAATGTTGCCCAGTTCATCCGCCGTGGTCCCGCGAACCAGCGCGATATTGATCGGGAATGACTTGTAGAAGAGGTATTCCTTTCCGTCGATTTCCATCAGTCTGACATAGGTTTCTTTGCTGATGCCGTTCAGACGCCCGCACGTTTCCCTGGGATCGACGAAAGTTTTGAGACCCACATGGGTCAACAATCCGGGCTTCTTTCCGGCTATCGCCCGGAACAGATGCAGGATGACTCCCTGGGGGAGATTGTATGCTTCGATCTTGTTTTCGACCGCCATCTTGATAATGTCCGGCTGAAGACCCCAGTGCCCCGCTACGACCCTCTTGAGCAGGCCGTCTTTGGCAAAGCGGTTCAATCCCCAGTTTGACTTGTTATCGCTTTGACTGGCGGCAAAGGCCAAAGTCAGATCCCGAGGCTCTCCCGTCTCGAGAAATCTTTTTTCAATGGCCTGCGATAATTCGTCGGGATGACCCATTCCAACAAAACCGGTAGTCGCAATCGTGTCTCCGGTCTTGACCAGTTTGACTGCTTCCTCAGCAGACATGAATCTTGCCATCGGTAAACCTCCTGTTTCGAGCAGAGCCGTAATTTTAGGTGGGGTCAAATCAGATTGTGTTGCCGGACGCCTTCGTATAGAGGCAAACCCCGTGCCAGTCCGGGCGTCGATCCGAAAATGACTGCGGATGTGCGTGCACACAGTGGTTGGCGCAAAACTGCACAATGGAGCCGCGATTCCCGTCGATGCATCACGGCATCGCAAGCGAGTTCGGTATTTTAGCGGTTCAGGAGCACTGTGATGTAATTACGGCAACTTAGTGAGAACGATGCGCTTCGGCATCACATGATGCAAAGTTTGCATCATGCGGGCCGAGTCAGTACTGCATAGGATTAGCCGGATCGAACCGGAAGGTCCTTTAGGACGGTAGGTAAAGCGAGGAGATCAGATTCGCATCCTCTGATCGTCAAAACAGGAGTCCGTGCTATCGAGTTCCTGGTTCACGGGGATCTCGTATTTCTTCAGCTTGCGCACCACGGTCGACTGATTGAGCTGCAGCGCCGCGGCGACTTTTCGCGTACTGCCGTGTCTTTTCAAGGCCTGTTCAAGCAGTTGTTTTTCCACCTGTTCCACGGCTTTCTGGAACGGAACGTTGGTCGGGAGGACCATCTTTTCCTCGCAGGGAACATGCTCGTCCCTCATGTACAGCGGCAGATGGCCGGGTTGTATTTCGGTGTCCTCGGTCATCACCAGCATCCGCTCGATGACGTTTTCGAGTTCCCGGATATTCCCGGGCCAGGAATAGGCGAGGAAATGATCGATCATCGTGGGGGCAAAGCGTTTGCTGAACTGGTATCTCTTGTTGATTTTACCCAGGAAGTGAAGCACCAGCAGCGGGATGTCCTCCTTGCGCTCGCGCAGGGGCGGGATCTCGATCGATACGACATTCAGCCGGTAATAGAGGTCCTCACGGAAGTTGCCGAGGGCCACCATTTCACGCAGGTTCTTGTTCGACGCCGCAACGATGCGGGAGTCGACAGCAATCGGTTTGAGGCCGCCCACCCGCATGACTTCGTGGTCCTGCAGCGCCCGCAGAAGCTTCACCTGGAGGCTCATGGAGATGTCCCCAACTTCGTCCAGAAACAGGGTCCCGCCCGACGCCAGTTCGAACATGCCGGGTTTTCCCTGCTTTCTGGCCCCGGTGAAAGCCCCCGGCTCATAGCCGAACAGTTCGGATTCCAGGAGATTTTCAGGGATGGCGCCGCAATTGATCTTGATGAGAGGGCCTTCGTTCCGGTGGCTCAGCCGATGGATGGAATTGGCAATGACCTCTTTACCGGCGCCCGATTCCCCCGTGATCAGGACCGTGGAATCCACCTTGGCCACCTGAGCGGCCATTTCCAAAACCCGCCGGGTTTCGGGACTTCTCGCCACGATGTCGGAATTCTTGGTTATCTGCTGAATCCGCATCTGCGCGAGTTCCGCTTCATAGATTTGATTCAGTTGCTTGGTCTTTTCCAGAAGGTCTTTAAGGTACAAAATTTCCGTTATATCTCGGATATTTGCCACGACGCGCCGGATTTTGCCGTTCTCGTCCCACATGGGAATGGCGGTGCCCATGATCTTCTGGCCGATTTTATCCCCCTTGGTCATTTCCAGCATGATCGTGATTTTTTTCCGGGCCTTGATGGCCGTTATGGCCGCGGATTCCGTATAGAAGCCGTTCGTCACCAGGTCCTGAGCGTTCTTGCCGACGACAAAGTCTCTGTGAATACCGCAGATCCGCTCCCAGGCGCTGTTCACGATGAGGACATTGCCGTCTCCGTCCGTTATGAAGAGCCCGTCGTAAGAAGCTTCGAGGATGTCTTCCAGCTCACAGGAAGTGCATTTGTCCGGCAAATCTTGGGCCTTTCCCAGAGTATTCAAAAAACTATAGCTCCTTGTTGGCGCCATACTCAAGCATCCTCCCCTTTTGGTATTCGAAACTTCTCATTCCGACCGAGGAACTCTTGATCGCAGGCCATCCTGTTTGCTCTGGCGCTCTGATGAAAACCAACATTTCAGAGGGCGACACGTCGCCAATATCTCAAGCAAGATAGATGCCTGCCAACCCGGCATCGTACTGAACCGCGAAAAATATTTTTGCTCCGGCAGGTTCGCCCCCCCCTTCCCGGTCGTGTGCCGCGGAGCATGAATTCCGGCAGGCGACTGCACGCGTATGAAACGAAGCGTCACCGGTTCAGGAATTCCATCGTTCAGGAACGCTCTCCCCGAGTGTCCCGCAGCACGGCTGCTCATGCGTCTTCACGCCCTTACGCCCCAACGCCCGGGGAAAGGATAGGGATATCCCCTGCCGCTGGCAGTGTTTTTAATGCACGCCTTTAAACGGCACCGGCTGCAGAAATTGTCTGCGACGTCTATTCCAATCCACAAATGTTCCGTCGAAAAGTGAGCTGAATGCAAGGACCGGGAGAGCAAACCGGTGGAAGGATGAAACCGGCGGTGATCCGCGTGCGTCATCCGGAATCCCCCTCTGCCGGGTCCCCCCGTGCTGCCCGCAAACCTTCCGCGCATCGGACGTTGCGGTTTGTTTGTGAGCGTGAATATATTATACTTCAGCGTTGAGATGTGCGAACATTATTTGCTGAGGAGCCAAAATGAGTAAACGGACTACGACTGCCGACAACAAGGACGAACGCGAAAAACCCTCATGCCAGGTTGGCTCGGACAGACAAGGAACAGGAAAAGTGAAATCTACGGTATCGGACAAGTCAAAGAAACAATACCAGATCGACATTTTCAAAGGTTGGTGCAAAGCCTGCGGCATTTGCGCCGCATTTTGTCCCCGTGAATGCATCCGCCTGGATGAGGAAGGCTCCCCTTTGGTCGATGAACCCGAACGCTGTTCGGGCTGCGGTTGGTGCGAACTCCATTGTCCTGACTTCGCCATAAGCGTCAAGGCTGTGAAGAAAACCGCCACCGGCGGTGAAACGGGCGTTTGACGCTCGATTCTTCCGGTCTGCTTCTCGTTTTCGGAAAGAGGATTCCATTGGTTGTCGGCCGGTCGGGTTTAATGATTCCATCGTTAACCTAACATCAAGGAGTCGATGCCTTTGATCCCATCAAAGAGTCCTGGACGTCAGCAGCTTTTGCAGGGGAATGAAGCCATTGTCGAGGGGGCCCTCGCCGCAGGCTGTCGTTTTTTCGCGGGCTACCCCATCACTCCGGCGACCGAGATCAGTGAGGTGATGTCCTATCGCCTCCCCGCCATGGGGGGGACCTTCATCCAGATGGAGGATGAAATCGCGAGCCTTGGGGCGGTTATCGGGGCATCGCTGGCCGGGGTCAAGTCCATGACGGCTACCAGCGGACCGGGGTTTTCCCTCATGCAGGAAAACCTCGGTTACGCGTGCGCCGCGGAAGTCCCCTGCGTGATCGTGGATGTGATGAGGGGCGGTCCGAGCACGGGGCTTCCGACCAATGTGAGCCAGGGGGACGTGATGCAGGCCCGCTGGGGTACCCATGGCGACCATCCCGCCATCGTACTCGCCGTTTCGACCACCCAGGATTGTTTCAGCACCACGGTAAAAGCCTTCAACCTTTCCGAAAAATACCGGACTCCGGTGGTTATCCTCGCCGACGAAGTGGTCGCGCACACGCGGGAGAAGATTCGTCTGCCCCACCCGGAACAGGTGGAAGTGGTGGACCGTATCAGGCCCAACATGCCGCCTGACTGGTATATCCCCTTCGAGGACAACAGCCGCGGCGTTCCGCCCATGAGCGTGTTCGGGGACGGATACCGGTATCATGTGACGGGGCTGATTCACGACGTCAGGGGGTTCCCCACCCAGCGTCCCGATGAAATCGTCCCATTCATGAACCGCCTGTTCCGCAAAATCAACCAGCACTTCATGGATATCCAGATGGTCGGTGAGGAATCCGTCGAAGACGCCGAAGTCGTGGTCATTTCGTACGGGTCCGTTTCGAGGTCCGCGCGCAGAGCGGTCAAAGAGGCCCGCGCGCTCGGAATCAAGGCGGGCCTGGTGCAGCTCATCACCTTGTGGCCTTTTCCACGGCAGGCGCTCGAACCGGTTTTGCGCCGCACGCGGGCCGTGCTGATACCGGAAATGAATTTTGGGCAGGTTTCCCGGGAAGTGAAGCGAATCAACCAGGGGATGACCCGTGTCGAAACGCTCAATCGCATAGACGGGAACCTCATCACCCCCGGCGAAATCCTCACACGCCTGATGAAATTGTGACACGGGGCATCGGCCCGGATACCCGGGAACCGGGATGGTGCAAACGAACAAACTTGCGAGGTTGGTATGGCAGAAGCCACTACGCTGATTCACAAGTACCTGAGGCACGACAAGAAGTTTCCCCATGTCTGGTGTCCCGGCTGCGGCAATGGAATTCTGCTCGGATCGCTCATTCGCGCGATCGACCGCACCGATCTCGAAAAAGACGAGATCGTCATCGTGTCCGGCATCGGGTGTTCCGGCAGGATCTCGGTATACATGGATTTCAACACGGTCCATACAACCCACGGCCGCGCACTCACCTTTGCAACGGGGATTAAGCTCGCAAACCCGAAGCTCACGGTCATCGTCATCATGGGTGACGGCGACGCCACGGCCATCGGCGGCAATCATTTCATTCACGCCGCCCGCAGAAACCTCGATCTGACCGCCATCGTCGTCAACAACAGCATTTACGGAATGACCGGAGGGCAGTACTCCCCGACCACCCCGTACGGGGCGTACGCCACGACAGCCCTGTACGGAAACATCGAACACGCGTTTTCCGTCGCGGAACTGGCCGCCATGGCCGGTGCGGGAATGGCGGCAAGAGGCACCGTCTACCATGCCGCCCTCCTTGACGACCTCATCGAAAAGGCCCTGCACAAGCGCGGTTTTTCGGTGGTCGAGGTCATCAGCCACTGTCACACCCAGTTCGGTCGCAGAAACAGGATGGGGGGCGCGGTGGAGATGCTGCGATGGCAAAAGGAATCGGCCGTGCGCATCGAAAAAGCCGCTTCCATGACCCCGGAGGAACTCCGCGGCAAGTTCACCATCGGGGTGCTCACGGACCGGGACCTCCCCGTATACACCGAGGAATACAGGAAAGTGCGCGAAGCCGCCAGGGCCAGGGTATCCAAGGGGTATCGTGACGCCGACACGTCACAGGACCACACGCAGACGGGCGATGGAGGATAGCGCATCATCCCACGTCATATGGAGCGGAATATGGGGCGATATGAAATCCGGCTCAGCGGTTCCGGAGGCCAGGGACTGATCGTCGCAGGGATTATCCTTGCCGAAGCGGCGGGGATCTACGACGGGAAATACGTTTGCCAGACGCAGAGCTACGGACCGGAAGCGCGGGGCGGAGCGAGCAAAGCCGAAGTGGTCATAAGCGATGAGGAAATCGACTACCCCAAGGCGATCAAACCCGATCTGCTCCTGGCAATGAACCAGAGGTCCTGCGACACTTATTTCTTCGATCTCAAGCCCTCGGGCAGGCTCATCGTCGACTCGACGCTGGTCAAACAGCTTCCCACGAGCCTGGCCATGGCGATTCCCTTCACGCACCTGGCCCGGGAAAAGCTGGGAAAGGAAATGGCGGCCAACATCGTCGCCCTCGCCGCCCTGGCGACCATTACCGGGGTGGTCTCCCTGAACAGCCTGGAAGCGGCGGTGCTCAGCAGGGTCCCACCGGGCACGGAAGAATTGAACAAAAAGGCCCTGGAAATCGGCATTGAAGCCGCTAAACTCGCAATTCAGGAAAAGGCAAGCCAAGAGGAATATGAGAATACTGCTGACCAATGACGACGGCATTTATGCAAAAGGCATCGAAGTCCTGTACCTGGCCCTCATCGAAGAACATGAAGTGACCGTGGTCGCTCCCGAAACCGAACAGAGCGCCGTCGGGCACGCCATCACCCTGCTGGACCCTCTTCGCGTCAAAACCGTCCACCGCAACGGGCACTCTTTTGGGCATTCCCTGAGCGGGACCCCCGCCGACTGTGTCAAAATCGCGGTCTCCGAACTGATGCCGTCGCCTCCCGACATGGTGCTTTCCGGGGTGAACAAGGGGGCCAACGTGGGGGTCAACGTCATTTACTCCGGGACGGTGTCGGCGGCCACGGAAGCAGCCCTGATGGGAATCCCGTCCATTGCCGTGTCCATCGACAGCATCACGCCCTCGGACTTTTCCGCCGTCAACGAATTCGTTCCGAAGCTGGTCCGCGCGGTCGCAAAGCGAGGGCTTCCTCCCGGCATTTCCCTCAATGTGAACATTCCGCACGTTTCCGCCGACCGCGTCCGTGGAATCCGGATTACGAAGCAGGGCAACATGAGGAGTATCGAAAAGTACGATCGCCGGGTTGACCCCCGGAACCGCACCTATTACTGGCTGTGCAACATCGCGACCCTTGCGGATGAAGACCCCGCATGCGATTCGGCGGCCCTTGCCAGTCGGTGCATTTCCATAACCCCGATCCACCACGATCTGACCGATTACGAAGCCGTGAAGGCCCTGAGCGCCTGGGACCTTCAGTAGTCGCGGGGGACCTGTTTCCGAATTCCTCGCGTGCTTCGCACACACCCGCAGGGAAACGGCCCGCTGCCCAAACACTTCCCCCACGGGTGGCACGGGTAACGGGTCTCCGGGCTACTCCGGCTGGTGCAATCGCTTGATTGCGGATAAGTCTGAAACCCGGTCGGATTTTCAGACGCAAAAAAAGCCGCCTTCGTCCTGAAGAGGGTGAAAGCGGCTTCGCATTCCATTCAAACGCGGTTAAACGCAGCAAGACAACCTTCCCGTCTATTCCTGCGCGGGCACGATGGTCGACTTCTGGGCCTGTTGTTCGTGTTTGATCTGTTCCAGGAGCGTGCTGGCCTTGCTCAAGCCCCCAACGGGCTGGAGCCGGACCACGAACGCTTGCCCGGCACCGGCCTCGGAAGCGGCCCTGACTTCACATTCGTAGCCCCTTCTTCCGAAGCTCCCGCTGCACGTCCTCAAGCAGACTTCCTGTCCTTGAAGGACCCGACCCTGGACCGCGTACATGCCTTTGCCCCCGGGCGCCTGCTTCTTCACCTGGGCCGCGGCACCGGATCGAACCGATTCCGCGGGCTGCTTCGCCTTGGCATCCGGCGCCGGAGCGGCTGCCCTGGCCTGAGCTCCCGGCACCGACCCGGCGGGCGCCTTGGCCTGAGCGGCAGGGGTGGAGCCGGCGGGCGCCTTGGCCTGAGTGGCAGGGGTGGAGCCGGGCGGGCGCCTTGGCCTGAGTGGCAGGGACGGACCCTGCGGGTGCCCGCTTCCTGCCCAAGTCGGCCGCAGAATATTTCATCGTTTCGGGTCTCCTGGCGGCGGGGCTGTTCGCGTTGCGCCGAAGAATCGGCCGCCGAAGGCGAGAAGGACTGATCTTTCTGTTGCAGATCGGAAGACAGAGGCGGGACCGGCTGGAAACCCGTCTGCTGATCCGCTTTCGGCTGAATCGGAAATAACCGGCACGGTTTCCTGTGCTTTTTGAGCCACCGCCGATTTCGGCACCTCCGCGGGCCGGGTCAATCCGGCCGCATCCGTTCCCCGCCCCGGGAACCGCCCCGGGTCCTTTGGGATATTCATCGTTTATTCCCTGCGGCTTGGGCAAAATTGTCCGGCTGAGGACCGGATGTTTTCGGTATCCCCTTGACCACCACCCCCGTCCCCTTTTCGGAAGGAGGCTTTGGAGGCTCTTTCGCGCTCTTCTGGTGCAGGATCAGCGGAGTGGCCACCACCAGGACGATCAC
>CAXXDT010000009.1:0-45000 GCA_963663685.2 uncultured Syntrophobacter sp.
GCCACTTCGCCCTTGGCACGAGTGGCCAAGGCGATCAGGTCGATATCGTTGTTTTTGGCGTAATCAACGATCTCCTGCTCCGGCAAGCCCTCGACGCAGGCCACATCGGCATCCACCCCGTTCATCCGGAGTTCTACGGCGGTCTCTCCCAGGAATGAAGAGCACCATGCCGCATCTTTTTCTCCGAGTTCCCGTTCGAAATTCGGTGGAATCAATTCCAGTCCCAAAGGAAAGGAAAAATGGGATGCATGAATCAGGATCACCCGGGCACCCATGCATTTTGCCACTTCCACCACCTGCGGCAGAACCTTTGCGGCCATTTCCGACCCATCCAGAGGAACCAATATTTTTTTGTACATGGTTCCCTCCTTTCACGAAAGAATCCGACTTAGATTAACGCCACGGTCCTCCCCCTCCTTACACCAGGAATATAAGGCCTGAACGGCGGCGAAATAAGCGGGGCGGAATAAAAAGGCAGGCGGGGACCGGGCTCGCCGCGAAGACGCGCGGGAACCCGGGGGGTCAGACGATCCTGTTCTGCGGGTGACCGGACATCCTGCGGTCAAACTGCTCAACGGCCCTCAGGAGATCCCGCTGGTCCAGTTTTTTCCTGTCCTGCAGCAGCGCGTTGAGGACCGCTTCCCTGACCACGAGGCGAAGGTCTGAACCGGAATAGCCCTCGGTAAGCCGGGAGAGTTCCAGTGGATCGATCGTTGCCTCCATCTTCCGGAGGACCTTTTCAAGGATTTTGCGCCTCATGTCCTCGTCCGGCAATTCGAAGTTGAGGACTTTGTCGAAGCGCCTCCACGCGGCATGATCCAGAAGCTGCGGATAGTTGGTGGCCGCAACGAGCAAAACTCCGTCGTCCACCAGGCTCACTTCGTCCACGGCCTTGAGAAGGGTGTTGACCGCCCGCTTCATGGCGCCGTGGTCGTCGGAATCTCTTGTCTTGGCGACGAAATCGAATTCGTCTATGAACAGAATACAGGGGCTGAGGTTCTTTGCCAGCAGGAATACATTGTCTATGTTTTTAGAGGTCTCTCCGAGGTACTTGCTGATGATCATGGAGAGGTTCACCTCCACCAGCGTCAATCCGAACCATCCGGAAAGGGCTCGGGCCGACGAGGTCTTGCCCGTCCCGGGAGGCCCCACCAGGAGGAGCTTGCCTATCTCGTGAAGCCCCACGTCCTTGAGGTATTGTCGATATTCCAGGGCTTTTCCCGCCTTGGCGATTTCTTCCCGCTGTTCCTCGTTCAGGACCAGATCGTCCAGCCGGCTCCTGACTTCCTCCGGGACCTTTATGGTCACCAGCTTCAGAATGCCGTCCGATTCCTCCCCGAATATCTTCTGTACCCTGCTTTCCACGGCGGAAATGGGTTGAACGGGCCACCTCACCTCGGTGTAGCTGATGTCCGGGTCGTCTTTCTGGTAGTGGAAGGCCAGGGCGGGGTTCGCGCGGATCATGTCATACGAATCCTGGTTGAACAACCATTGTGCCCCCGGCATCGAAGGGGTCCAGCCTGACGGTGCCGCCCGGCTCTTCAACTTCGACGAAAGGCAGCATCCGGGCGATTGTCTGCACGCCGTCCACGCCGTATATCTTCTCGATGTCCCCTACGGTAACGACCATCGGCCGTGCGACGGTTCCGCTCGCCGGGTCGAGGTAGTGTTCCCGCATTCGGGGAGGAAGATCGTTTTCGGTGAGTTCTTTCGATTCGTTGTATATTTCGGAGGTTACCAGCAGCTCAATGATTTCCATCGCACCCGGCTTGTCGGCATCCATTGCTGTGACTCCATAGGGCTAAAGAGCGTCCCAAAGTTTGCTTCATTGAATTTTACGCAGGCCGGAACAAGAAAACTCTATTCTGAAAGCGAAAGCGTGTCAACGAAAACTCCAACCATATCCAACGAATGGACCGGCCATGGCATGGCCGGTGAGCCGGCGTGATACCTTATCCATCGGAATCCGTGGAAAACGGCCGAATTTTCTGTGCTCTCATCGAATGATGAGGCGGCTCTCCCTTCAATTGATTAGAAACCTTCATCCGTTGCGATGCCATGGGATGGCATTCCTTTCTGCAGCGTATACGGTTACACCATGTAGATAAAATTCCGCGGGATGTACCAGGAGTAAATCATCTACATGTTTTGAGTAGTCTGAAATAGGATTTTCCCCCCATTTGACCCGCTTGATAATCATAATTATTGGTTTGAAATCACGAAAACTGCATTCGCAAGGATTTCGTGGAATGCCTGGCAATGATGAAGGCTGTGAGGTTCTGATCGGGATTCCGGCTTTCGACAACGATTAGGGAATGAAATAGGGTTGTTGAAGCTGTTTTTTCGTAAAATCCAATGGATATGTTTTGCCGATGTTCGGCATTTTCTGAAGATTACAACCGTATAACTCTCGGTGGACGGGGTCCCGTCATTATAATTCCGGCCTCAACGGGGTCTTTCACGATTGTGGCCGCAGCCTGCTGTATTTGTTCGCATTATGGCTTGAATCGCTTGGTATAGAACTTTCGATCTGACAATAGGGGATGTCGTTCGACATATCCTTCAACGGGGCGAAGCGTGAAGAACTCGAACGGACAGTTTCGTTGCATTGCCTGAACGGCAACCGTAGCGGGCGTGCTTTGAGGCGACTGGCCATGGGATGGAGAACTCGGGCTGCGCTCCGCCGGGTCCGGGAATTCTTCTGCCCGTTGTGATCGCAAGAAAGCTGGTGGGATTCAATGTACCGGCCCATCCGGCGGATTCCCGCGGCCCGGGAGGTACTGGAGGGCTTCCGGGCCGCAGGGGGAAACCGATGGGCCGGACCTCCCGCCATTGTCAACAGGCTTCCGTTGGTAAGGTAATTCCAACCTTTCCTCTCTTTGGGTGTTGTCGAATCGACCCGGGGCATAACCGTGTTGTCCCAAAGGTCGAGTTCAATGCCCGAGGGGAGGAATCAAGGTCGCTTTCCCTGTGGAGGATGAACGGGAATCGACAACCATGTCGGAATCGGATCGTTTTGAGTGCAACAAACCGACAAGGCGACGGGTTATGCTCTGGAGGGGCAGATCAGTTCGACCCGTTGTCTTATCTTCAGGGATGACCGTTGCGGTGCTTATGCTCACTGCCGGGGTCATCCGTCAAGGAGACGGGCTATGCTAGGAGGAAGCAGATCAGTTCATCCCGTTACTCTGTTTTTAGCAGGGTTCTTTGCTGTATTTATGCTGGCCGCCGGTGTTGCCGGGGCCAGTTCGCAGGTTCCCCAGACGCCGCTGCCGGGCGGGTGTATTCCGCAGTTCCAGGTTCAACTGCCCGTGTTTGGCCCGGCGGGCTCCATTCCCAGGGTAAATACTAAACAATACCCCAACCTCAAGGTGACGATGAAGGAAATCAACCAGACCGTGCTGCCCCAGGTCACTATTGACACCACGACCGGGTGCCAGGATGTGATAAGCGGATGGCCTGCTTTGCCGCCCAGCGTCACATTCGGACCAACCCGCGTCTGGGCTTATGAAATCAGGGCGCAGCAGGGAAACAAGCTGCTTGGCCCCGCGAACTGGCCCGCCGTTACGTTGGAGAACACGAGGTATTCCTCAGTCAACGTGAACTACGTAAACCAACTGCCGACGTTCAATCCCGCCAATGCATTCGGTCCCCCGTACGGCCCCGCGCTGGTTCAGGGACTTGTGACGGTGGATCAGACGATTCACTGGGCGGATCCTTTCATGACGACCATGGACTATGCCTGCATGACGACCTCCCCCCTGCCCAGCGCCTGCCTGGAACCGTTTCTCGGATCGGTCCCCACCGTAGCTCACCTGCACGGAGGCGAGACGTCACCGAAATTCGACGGGGGACCTGAACAGTGGTTCACCCCGGACGGCTATACCGGCAAATCTTTCCGCACACAGGGGACGAAGCAGATCGGCCAGGCCAGCTACCTTTATCAGAACACCCAGGAGCCCGGAACGTTGTGGTTCCACGATCATGCCCTGGGAGCCACGCGCACGAACGTTTACGGCGGACTGGCCGGCTTTTTTTTCCTTCGGAGCCCAAAACAGGAACCGGCAAACCTGCCGACCGGGGCCTATGAGATAGAAATGGCCATCCAGGACCGGCAGTTCGATACGAACAGCCAATTGTTCTTCCCTGACGGCACCGGGGCATCCGCGGCGATCACCAACCTGAACGGTACCCCGCCCAACCCGACCGTCCATCCGTTCTGGATCCCTGAATTCGCCGGCGATGTGGCGGTGGTCAACGGAGCACCCTGGCCGTACTTCAACGTGGAGCCCCGGCGCTATCGGTTGCGGCTCCTGAACGGTTCCAACGCACGGTTCTATAACCTCAACTTCCAGGGCGCCACCGTCTATCAGATCGGGGCCGATGACAACTACATCAATACCCCCGCCCTTGTGAGCACCGTATTCATCGCTCCGGGTGAACGCGCCGACGTGATCGTGGATTTCTCCGGAGTTCCCGCCCAGAACATTACGGTCACAAACGATGCCCCTGTTCCTTTTCCCATGGGGCTTGTGCCAGGGGTGGATCCGGGGCAGTTGTTGATGGCGCAAATCATGCAATTCAGGGTGAGCGGAGCGCCCGTGGCCGACTCGAGCTGCAACCCGGCGCTGGGCCAGTGCACGCGCCCGCAGCCCCTGGTGCGCTTGACCGACGGTAACGGGAACCTGTCGCCCGGTGTTAAGATCGACAAAAAGCGGCAGTTGGTGCTGAAAGAGGTGGCGGGTCCCGGTGGACCGCTCGAGGTCCTCGTGAACAACACCAAGTGGGATGGGACCCAGTCCCCCAGCATTGCATACGATTTCGCCAACGGCATCAGCGAACAGCCACGCGTGGGAGCGACCGAGATTTGGGAGATCATCAACCTCACGGTTGACGCTCACCCCATGCATACCCACCTGGTGCAGTTCCAGATCCTGAACCGCGAAAGCTTCAACACGGACCCGGTCGCCGGTTATCCGGCCGTGTGGGCGGCCGCCTTCGGATCGGGCCCCGCTCCGCTGCTGCCCGGTTGCGTTGCGGGCAGTTTCTGCCCCGGATACGGTCCGCCGCTCGACTACAAGACCAAGAACGCGGACAAGGCCCTGGGCGGAAACCCGGCCATCGGCCCTTACCTCCTGCACGACGCCACACCGCCCTCCCCCGGAGAGTCCGGTTTCAAGGACACGGCAAAGGCGATGCCAGGGCAGGTCTTGAGGCTCGTTGTGCGGTGGACTCCGACGGATACGCCGGTCGTTCCGAATACGTCGCTCGCGGGGTCCAACTTCTTCCCGTTCGATCCGACCATTGCACCCGGATATGTGTGGCATTGTCACATTATCGACCATGAAGACAACGAAATGATGAGGCCTTACAGCGTCCGCAAATAGGTCTTGCCTGCCGATGATTCGGCGGAGGGCCGCCCGCGGGCGGCCCTATTTTCATGACACCGGGCAATGGAAATCCTACGGGGAGGAAACGGATGAAGCGAATGCTTGCGATCGCTTTCGGAATGAGCCTGCTGTTCTCGATCTGCTGTACATACACGTGCCGGGCTCAGGGGGATACGACACTCAGGGAAGAAAAAGGCAAGGATAGTTACAGCATTGGGTATGAATTCGGAGTGAAGGTGAAAGCGGGGAGTGTGGAGGTCGACAAGGACCTCCTTTTTTCCGGCATCCAGGACGCCCTTGAAGGGAAAAAACCGGCATTGAGCCCGGATGAACTCCGTGAAACACTCCTCAATGTGCGAAAAAAGATAATGGTACTCCAAGACCAGCGCTTTCGGGAACTCTCGGCGCAAAGCCTGAAAGACGGGCAGGAGTTCCTTGTGGCGAACAAGGCGAAAAAAGGGGTCGTTACACTGCCCAGCGGCCTGCAGTACAAGGTGCTCACGGACGGAAAGGGGCGCAGCCCGAAGCCGAATGAAAGCGTTACCGTGCGGTACCGCGGTACCCTGGTGGACGGGACCGAGTTCGACAGTACCCATCGCCGAGACGAACCCACGACGCTCAACGTCAGTGGAGTGATCCCCGGCTGGACGGAGGCGCTGCAGCGCATGAAAGCGGGTTCCAAATGGCAGGTTTTCGTCCCGTCCGGTCTCGCGTACGGGGAACGCCGGTTCGGTGTGATCCCGCCCAACAGTACGCTCATCTTCGAGTTGGAACTGGTCTCCATCGGCAAAGGTAAGGCCTCGACGGCGCCACCGCCCGCCGCCGCCGTACCCCCGGCCGAACAACCCTCGGATGAAACCGGAGAGGTCACGGATTCACAGCCCGGCGGATGAAACCGGGTCCGCGCGCATTCCCGTTCTCGTCCGACCGGTCTCAGCCCGATCAGGGCCGCATCGGGCAGCCTTGCCCGGGAATTTTCCCATCGTGTCGGAGGAATGCCGGGAAGATGGATGTTCAAAGGGCTTTGCTTCCGTTGGAGTGAAGACGCGCGAACCCGGGACGATCCGGATCCCGTATGAAAAATTCCGTGGATGTGATCAAAGGCGGGGCCGCCGGCCCCGCCTTTGCCATTTGTAGAGATCGGGTATAAGTTTATAATGAAAGCGAAAATCTATTCATTCCGGCCGGAAAAAGAGGATGTCGGCAAATGCTGAGGCCCAAGAGTCTGCAACAAAGGATGGCGCTTTTTTTGCTCCTGCCCGTGGCGATCCTGCTCGTCGGCATGGGCTGGTTCCGTTTCACCTATTCCCGGGACAATATGCTCAGGGAATGGCAGGAAGCATCCGCGTTGAAGCTGCGCAGAGCTGCCCACCAGGTGGACATGCGCCTGAGTGAACCGAAGCTCTGGATGCAGATGTTCGGCAAGACGGGCGGAGAACCTCAGGCGGAGGCCATTCAGGAATGGATAGTCGACCAGCTGAACCACATGGAAGGGATTGAAAACGCTTCGCTCGTTCGGCTCGACGATGCTCGATCCGCCTCGCCGCAGCCGCCGAGACCCATGCCGGGAATGAGGGGCCACATGATGTTTGACCGCGCGGGAATCACCCGGGTCAATCCACCCCACCTTGACGCAGAGGCCGGGCATCAAACGGTCTCCATCATTTCCGACCTCGTGAATGCCGCCAATGAAAAGACCGCTCGGCTCGAGGTAACCCTTCGCTTCGACCACCTGATTGAAGACGCTCTGCAATACGGTTGGAATGGAGGGGAAACGGCCTACCTCATCGACGACCACGGAACGGTGCTTGTCTGCAGCGCGCTGGGCGAAAACCGGCGGCTGCCTTTGAGTGAAAGCACAACGAAGGCCGTTCTGAAAGCCATGGAAAAAACACAGTTCGGCTCCATCATGGGGCACTCGGGTCCGGACGGCGAAGTCGTCGGCTTCTGCCGTCTCGCCGAGGCCCCCTGGGCCCTTGTCCTGACTGCGAAGGACACCCGGATTCTTGCGCCCATCAACAGGTTTCGCAACATCTTCTTCATCACGGGTTTTTTATTCATCGTGTTTGTCCTTTTCCTTATCCGGAGTGTGGCTGGGCGGACGGTTGCATCCGTTCGTGAAGTCTCCCTGGCGGCACAAAAAGTGGCCGACGGTGATTACCAGGTTCGCCTGACCTCCCGGAGTGATGATGAAGTCGGTCAACTGATTCAGTCGTTCAACACCATGGCCGCGCAACTCGAAGAACGAATGAGGCTCAAGGAGGCCATGGACCTGGCCATGCAGGTCCAGCAGAACCTCCTGCCCGTGAGGCCCCCCAGAATCGATGGGTTGGACATTGCGGGCACCTGCGTGTACTGCGATGAAACCGGCGGCGACTATTACGATTTTTTGCGGTTTTCAGAACTGGGACCGGAGAAAATCGGTTTTGCGGTCGGCGACGTTGCCGGGCACGGCATATCCGCCGCTCTGCTGATGACCACCGCCAGGGCCATGATCCGGACCAGGATCTTGCAGCCCGGCAGCCTGGCCCGGGTCGCAAACGATGTGAACCGGCTGCTCTGCCACGATACCGAACGGACCGGGGACTTCATGACGCTCTTCCTCGCCCTGCTGGATACAACCCGCAATGAGCTGAGCTGGGTAAGGGCCGGGCATGCCCCCGGAATCCTCTACGACTGGAGCACGGAGACCTTTGAGGAACTGAGGGGCGAGGGCTTTGCCCTCGGCTTTGACAGTTCGACCGGGCTGGAGGAATTCCGATACGACGGATGGAATTCCACGAAGCTTTTGTTCATTGGCACGGACGGCATCTGGGAGACGGAAAACCCACAAGGAGAGCAGTTTGGCATGGAGCGGCTGCGAACGATTCTACGGCAGGGCTCCCGGGATTCTTCCCTGAAGATGATGGAGACGATCCTCACGGCGCTGCAGGATTTCCGGCAATCCGGGGCGCAGGAAGACGACATCACGATGGTGGTGGTGAAGTCACGGGAACGCCCACGGGACCATGAAGAAAAAGTCACGGACGCCCGTGCCACGGAGTCGCCCGCCGGGTGAGAAGCGAATCCCCGCCTCCGTTATCCCGGTACGTGTCCTCTATTGGGCGCCGTCCGCCTCACGGCGGCCGTGCACCAGCCATAGTCCCCAGCGGGCGAACAGGTCCACCAGCAAGCCCAGGTACGCCCCGGAGATGACGTCACTGAGAAAATGGTGTTCGCTGAGGATCAGGGCTGCTGCCAGCAGCACGAGGCATCCCCTGCACGCCTGGCGGGTGCGGGGATAGAATCGGCTGACCGCGAGCAGCAATGCGGTGAACACCGCCATGTGCCCCGAAGGAAAACCCGCATAGTCTCCTCCCCCCTCAAACCAGTGAACCCCGTAGAGACTCGGGTACTGAAGCCAGACCCGGGCGTTCGTCCTTCCTATGACGTCCTTGGCGACGAATTTCAGGAAGTAGGCGAGGGGAACCGAACAGCCGGCGAGTTGAAAGAACCCGAACTTCCATATTCGTGAAGGTCTTTGCCTGGAATACAGGCAGGCTCCCCAGCACAGAACGGTCAGGACCGCCGTGTATTCAAAAAGAAGATCGGGAGCCCCGGAAACCTCGGGAGAAAGCAGAATGTGGCGGCCGATTATCCGTAGGATAAGAGCGGCAAGTCTCCTGTCGATAAAGAAGTATGAGGACAGGATGAGGGCGACGGCCACGGCAAAATGGAGGGCAAGGCGTTTCGGATTCGGATGGAAATCACGAAACACGTGAAAAATGTCGGAGGAACTCAACGCGCAACCTTTCCGCTCCGGGGCGCCGCGGGGTCTATGATGCCTCCGCGGTCCCGGGCCATCGAGCGAAGGAAAGACCCGTGGCTCGTGTGCTGGATTTACATGAAATCGCGGTGGAAGAAAAGCGCTGAGTTCGCGGCTGGCGTTCCCGCCCCGGACACCTCGACCACCGTTGTACTCCCGTGCCGTCCGATGCGCGGCCATCCGGCGAGAAGATCCCGAATGCCTTTACGGGCACTTCCGCCACCGGCCGGCACCTCGCAATGCTCCCGCTGCAAATTTATTGCGATTTTTACTTGCATAATCATCACGTTGCCGATAGTCATTAAAATGAAATATTCCAATTTCCCGGTGCAGCCAAAAACAGTTCCCCCCCAAAAGCGCAGTGAACCGGAAACCGTTGAAATTCAAGGTGCTTCATCGTTTTGTAAGATGAAGTCCTGAATTTTAACCGCACATTTTTCCCGGTTTCCGATTTCGGACCTTGGGCCTCTGCTAATGTGAGGCCGCGTCAAGTGGCGTGGTTGAGTAACCCCCGTTCTTCCCCGGGCTCGCCCCCCGGTTTTGTGTGGCGCTGCGGCAGCGCCCCGCGAAACGCGGAGCGGTCCGCGGCGTGTGAGCCGGGAAGCGATTCAATACGGGCACTCGATCGAGGGGTTCGGGCGGGATATGGAACGAACCGTATGGAAAAAAGAGGAGCCCCATTGAGGGGCCGTGTCCCGTGTGGCGTTGTCGTTGAAAACACTCAATGAAGGAGGAAGAACAAATGAAGGCTGTATTCTCTGCGCTGTTGGCTGTCGCTGTCACACTGCTTCCCGGTTTGTCTCATGCTTATGGCCCTTCGGGTGATCTCGGATTCGGTTTTGTCAGCCTCATCATTTTCGTCTTGGTTCTGCTCGCAATCTTTCTTCTCTGCAGAGAAATCGTGTGCTGGTACTGGAAAATCAACAAGGCGGTGTTGCTCCTGACCGAAATTCGCGATCTGCTTCAAAGGCTGCAGGGAAGTTCTATGAGGACCGCGGAAGGGGCAACCCCCCCGAATCCCGAGGCCTACTGCCCGACGTGCGGCCGGTATGACGCCTACCACGATAAATTCGACAAGCTGTTCTGCCCCAACTGCAACAAGTATGTCAAACGCCCCTGAGGGATTGTGGAGTGGGCGGGAACTCATGATACCGCCGGGGAAACCCGCGGATATCGGACGCATGCCGATGCCCGGAGCCGTGAAAGAACGCGGGGTTGACCGGCGGTGTGATGAGTCATCGGCCCATGTGGCAATGGCCGATGTCCATTCGATCGACTGTGGGGAATCCCATCGGGTTGTGAGAACCGGCCGGTTGATCGTCTCTTGCCCGGTCCTCCTGTCCTGGCGGACCCGGCCGACGAATTGTCCACGTTACCCGCTTGTACTGAGTTACCTACGAAATAAAGTCCCAAGATATCCATTTTAATGCTTCGCGGGTGAGGCGCGGCATCATGGATAATTGCGTTCAAGATAATACTTTTAGCATGCTCAAGAAAAGTATGGGAATGATTCCCTGCCCGTTTCCTGAAATAATTCTGAAACCGCCCGATATCTCCCCCCTGGGGAAAAACTTTCAGCGGGTAGCCCGGAAACTTGTTTCCGGGTCCGTCAGGACAAGAGCCGCAGGTGAGAAACCGGCAACCGGGCGCACCGTGTGGACTGACTCATACTGAGTTGCGTTCAAGGCATAACTGCAATACCGAACTTTGTAGGATGGGCACCTTGGTGCCCATCGCTTTTGGTGGACAGCGCTACGCTTCTGCCCCATACACTCTGCTCACCGTTCCGTTCGCTGACCAGTATAATCTTGAACGCACTTTCGTATCAGCGGGGATCTATTTCCGGATCCCTCTATTTGTGCTTCGCGCGCCGGCAACCAGTTGTCGGTGCCACCCGCGGCAGCTCTCCACTCTTTTGATAAACATCATTCAGTGTTCTCTTGAACACAAATCAGTATAAGGCCCCGTGGTCCGGGCGGAGATATGGGGCTGTTTGAAAAACCTATCAGGAAACAGGCCGGGGGGCGCAACTCTTCCACTCTTCGGAGAAACATAGTCCGCCACATTCCTGAACTCGGCCTGGTATTGTTCGCTCCAGGTTTTCGGGTCACGAGCCGGACGGCTTTTGGAACTGAATGTCATGCAACCGGCGGTATTCGCCTCCATGGGCCATGAGATAATCGTGGGTGCCTTCCTCGACGATCCTGCCGTCTGAGACGACCAGAATCCGGTCCGCGGACTGAACGGTGGAAAAACGATGGGCGATGACGATAGTGGTGCGTCCCTGGAGGAGGTTTTCGAGGGCTTGCTGTACCTCCAGTTCGGATTCGCTGTCGAGGGAGGAAGTGGCTTCGTCGAGGATGAGTATCGGGGCGTTTTTCAGGAGCGCCCGGGCAATGCATATGCGTTGGCGCTGCCCCCCGGACAGAATGACCCCCTGTTCACCCACCATGGTGCCGAGACCTTTGGGAAGCTGCCGGATGAAGTCATCGGCGTAGGCGGCATTGGCGGCGGCCATGATGTCCCGCTCGCTTTTGCGGATGTCTCCGTAGGCGATGTTGTTCAGCACGGTGTCGTTGAAGAGGAAGCTCTGCTGCGTGACGATGGCGATCTGCCCCCGCAGCGATTTGATCTGCACACCGCGGATGTCGGTCCCGTCGATGGATATGGCACCCCCGGTTACGTCGTAGAAACGGGGGACGAGGTTGGCGAGAGTGGTTTTCCCGCCGCCGCTGCTTCCCACAAGGGCGACGACCTCCCCCACCCGGATGTGCAGATTGATGTCGTGCAGGACCGGTTTGTCGTTATAAGAGAAAAAAACGTGGCTGAACTCGATCCCCGAGCGGATCGAGGCCAGAGCCGGGGCGTCCGGTTTTTCCAGAAGAGTGTTCGTTTCGTTGAGAACGGCGAAGATCCGCATCGCCGATGCAACGCCCCTCTGGAGGACGTTGTTGACCCTGCTGAGGTCCTTCAGCGGACGGTAAAGCATCAGGACGCCGGCCATGAAGGAAAAAAACGTGCCGGGAGTTGAATTGCCCTGCACCACCTGGTAGCCTCCGTACCCGATAACGGCGGCTATGCCGATGGTCCCTATGAACTCCATGAGTGGTGAGGAAAGGGCCTCGATCCATTCGGATTTGAGCTGATAACTGAGAACGCTTTGATTCTGGCTGAAGAAGCGCCTCTTTTCGAAGTCCTCCATTCCGAAAGCTTTCACGATTCGTGCGCCGCTGAAGCTCTCGTGGAGGGTGACGTTCAGGTCCGCCATCGTCTCCTGGCGCTTCGTGGCCAGCCGACGGAGGCGCGCACCGAAAAGGATCAGCGGGTAGAATGCCACGGGCAGCAGAACGGTGGCGATCAGGGCGAGTTTCCAGTCCTGGTAGAATACAACGACGACAAGCCCGACCACGCTGAGACTGTCCAGAATTGCCCCGCTGAACACAGTGGTGATGGTGTTCTGAATCTCGGCGACGTCGTTGGTGATCCGGCTCATCAGAATGCCCGTGGAATTGCGGTCGAAAAAGGAAAGGGGCAAATCCTGGGCGTGGTTGTAAACCATCTCGCGGAGGCGGGCTATAACGGAAAGTCCTACGGATTTGAGAAGATAGTTGTTGCCCCACTTCGACAGGGCGAGCAGAAAAGACACCACCAGGAATATCACCGGGATCAGCATGAGCATGGTGACGTTCTTTTTCACGAAAATGTCATCCATGGCCGGCTTGATGAGATAGGCGGTAAGGGCTGTGAAAGCAGAACAGGCGATCATGCAGAGAACGGCAAAAGCCAACCTGCGCCGATGAGGTTTGAGCAGGGGAAGAAGTTTCTTGAGGACCAGCTTTTCTTCTGAATTCATCGATAAATCCGATTAACAAAGCGTATTCGCACTGTATTGGCACGCCTGGTGCCACATCCGGTCATTTCACGGGAGAAGTCATAGTATTCAAGTTCCCCCGGGTTGTAAACGATCAAATCCCGGCCGTGGAGGTCTGCCTTGTTTTATGACCGCAAACTTTTTAAAATAGGTGGCAAGCAAAAGGCGGGGGGTGGGGGCGGCGCTGGAGTGTCCGCCCATTGTGACCGCCCCCGGGGCACTGCGGCAATGCGGAGACCGGAACCGGCCTCGCCTCGCGGCGCAACAAACGCTGGAGGGAAAAAGGGGCGCTGCGGTATCGCCGCCCGGTTTCATGCAATGAAAAGCATTCCCCCCACGCTATCGCCGGAGAGGCGACCGGCGCAGGTTTTTCGCATCCTTCCGGGGGCCTTTGCCTGCTGGACTCGCTGCCGAGGAGACTTCACTTCTGAAGCTGAATTATGAAGACTTGTTATTACAAAATACTGGGTATCCCGATTCGGGCGACCGAGGAAGAGATCAAGAGGGCGTTCAGACTGCTCGCCATGCGGTGGCACCCGGACAGGAATCCCGACGATCCGCGCGCCGCTGAGCGGTTCAGGGAGGTGCTGAGTGCCTATGAAACCCTGGTCGATCCGACGACCAGGTGGCGATATGACTGCGCACGGGGATATGAAAAAAGCAAAAAGAAGAAGGGGCCGAAACGATCTGACCACCAGGATGGAGATGGGGAGGCCTCTTTTGAAGACGTCTTTCAGGAGTTTTTTGGCATCGATCACCGGATAGAGAGGTCAAACCGGGGGATCGACTTGCGGTTCGACCTCCAACTGCCCAAGTCAGCGATTGTTGCCGGGATGTTCGAAGAAATCGATTATTCGAGGGTGGTTTTCTGCCTGGACTGTATCGGCAGGGGCCGAAAGCGGCCGTTGCGTTCGTGTGAACGCTGCAAGGGGAAAGGCGAACTGGAGGAAGCGTGCAAAGTGCGCGTCTGGATTCCGCCGGGGAGTCTTGAGGGCACCCGTCTCCGTGTTCAGGGCGGTGGGGATTGCCTTTCACCCGGGGGCCAGCCCGGGGATCTGATCGTTCTCCTGCATGTTATCGAGGGCCAATAGCAATGAATGCTGAAAAGAAACGGATGGCGATATGGCTGAATCTGAAAAGGAATTGACGCACCTGGACGCCCAGGGGCGGCTCCGGATGGTGGATGTCAGCGAAAAAGGAGTGACCGCGAGGGAGGCAAGGGCCGAAGCCACGGTATCGGTATCCCGGGAGACGCTGGAACGGATCAGTGACGGCACCGTCCCCAAGGGGAATGTGTACGAGGCTGCAAGGCTCGCCGGGATCATGGCCGCGAAGCGCACCTGGGAATTGATTCCCCTCTGCCACCAACTGCAGCTCACGGGCATAGAAGTCGATTTTTCAGCAAACCCGGAGAAGAACGAAATCGGGATCGTCTCCCGCGTGCGGACTGCGGACCGCACGGGCGTCGAAATGGAGGCGCTTGTCGCTGCGGCTCACGCGGCACTGACCATTTACGACATGTGCAAGGCCATCGATCGGAACATCATCATCCGGGACATCCGCCTGGCCTACAAGAGCGGGGGGCGAAGCGGGACGTTCCAGCGGGTCTGAGTTCAAGGAAAAAGGCGCGGGGGAGGTGATGTCGTGACGCGCCGGCATGGGAACCGAGAGCCTGAGGATTTAGCCGGTGCCCGCTGTTGCCGAATTCAGCCTCACGCGGCGAAAAACATGGGAGAGGAAAGAACCGGCGGGGCGCAGTGTCACGGCGGCGATGCGCAAGACTTCGTGGGGCGACCGCGGGGGGAACGGGTAGCCGGAGGTCCGCAACTTCAGTCACGCCAGCCCGGTTTAGCGTATTTGTTGCTTTAAACACTTGTAACCGGTCTCAGGAAAAGAAAATTATCGCTGGAGTCCGCCGGTCCGGGAGAGATGAAGTCAAGCGGCAGTGAGCGTTGAAGTCGATTTTTACTTTACTCTTTCTTTCGAGTGTGTTAGCCAAAAGTGTTTATATTTCAAACGGAGAGGAAGGTATGGACAAGGAAACTCAGGCCAAATTCAAAATAGTTCTGCTACAGCGCTTGGATGAACTCTATGAGGAAGCCGAGAGGACCGTCGCCGGTATGACCGATACCGAGGAGACTTTCCCGGATCCCACGGACCGCGCGACTCTCGAATCGGACAGGAACTTCGTGCTGCGGATAAGAGATCGTGAGCGAAAGCTCATCCTGAAAATTCGCGAGGCTCTGCAGCGTATCGAGGACGGGACGTTCGGACAGTGTGAAATATGCGGGGACGATATCGGAGCCGATCGGCTTTTAGCCCGCCCCGTTACAACGTTGTGCATTGAATGCAAGAGGAAACAGGAGGCCAACGAACGGGCAAGGGGCGCATGAGCCCTCATTGCGTTACGAAATAAATCAGTCTTCCTGCCGTGCGCCTTCGACGTGGGTCACATCGCCGACCCAAATGGATTGTTCTTGCCCATCGTCGGTAAGGAGCAGGAGGGCGCCTTCCCTGCTGAATCCCACGGCTTTTCCTGAAATTTCGTCTTTTCCGCACAGAACCGATATCCTTTTGCCAAGAATCCCCGAAAAGTTCGTCAATTCCTCGACTATACCTTCGAAACCTACGTCGAGAAAGTGTTCGTAGTCTATTTCAAACCGTTCGAGAAAGGCTTTCAGGAATTCGGGGCGTCTCAGGGAATGACCCAGTTCCAGGGCGACGGATGTCGCAGGATAGCGAAAGGGACCGCCCAATTCTTGTTCCGAATGATTGACATTGATTCCGATGCCGATAACCAGAAAGCGGGTCTGCTCCTGATCGGACTGCATTTCCGTAAGTATCCCGGCGACTTTCTTGGAATTGATCAGAACGTCGTTTGGCCATTTGATGGCTGCGGGAAGCCCGTAGGTCGAATGGAGCGTTCCGGCGAGGGCAAGAGCGGCGATGTAGACGGACTGAGGGGCCTCGTGGACCGGGAAGGGAGTCCTCAGGAGAATGGACACGTATATGCCCCGGTCGGGGGGGGAAAGCCATTCGCGCCGGAGCCTTCCCTTCCCCCGGGTCTGTTCGCCGGCGCAGACCACGGTGCCGTGAGGCGCCCCTTGTGCGGCCAGCGCCAGCGCCGCGTCGTTCGTCGAACCGACGGATGGAAAATAACGGTAAGTCCCTGCGAGCCAGGAAGTCCTGAGTCCCGGGAGGACCTCCTCGGGGATCAGGGCGTCGGGAACGTCGACGAGTTTGTACCCTTCTTTTGGGTGGGCCGCGATTTGATACCCCAGGGCCCTTAGATTCCTGATATGCTTCCAGATGCCAGTTCTGCTGAGGCCGAGTCTACCGGCCAGCAGGGCTCCGGACACAAAGGCCCCCTTGCTTTGTCTGAGCAGGTTGAGCACCTGCAGGTGCGTTGCTTCCGGTGCGGTCACTTGATAAAAAATCCTTTCATTCTCAGGGAATCCGTCTGATCCGCGTCATGGAAGGCAAGCGAATACAAAGAGCGCGACGACTTCCACGATTTCATTTGCGGCCCCCAGAACGTCGCCGGTAACACCGCCGAGCAGCCTGCGGCAGTAAAACCTCAGCAATGCAACCGACGCGCAGGCGAAAACGAGGGCGGAAAGACCGGCGGAGAAGTTTATGAATACTGCAAGAACAGCCGTAAAGAAGGACGCGGTCACGATCTGGCGACGGGTAATGTTTTCGAGGAAAGGCCTGGCCAAGCCTCCCGTCTTTCGGGCGTAAGGGCTTCCGTAAGCGGTCAGGACCATGGCGAAGCGGCTGAAAACGGGCGCAAGGACAATGAGTGAAAAGAGTTGACGGGAAATCAACACATCCAGGGCGGCGATTTTGAAGGCCACGGCGAGGACGACGGCGATAGCCCCGAAGGGCCCCGTTCGGCTGTCCTTCATGATTTCAAGGCGTCGTTCCGGAGTGTACCCGCCCCCGAGGCCGTCGGCGAGGTCCGCAAGGCCGTCCATGTGAAGCGCCCTCGTGAGGCCGAGCATGACGGCGGTGATCGTGACGGAGAGGAGAAGCGGAGGCACCAGGGGGGACAGCAGGCGGGCGAGGGAGGCGTAGCAAGCGCCCAGGATGAGCCCTACCAGGGGAAAGCACGAAAAGCTCTGGGCGAGGTCTTCGGATGAGACGGCTTCAGTCGACGTGAACGGGACGCGGAGAATGGTGAGAAATGACAGGGCCGTTGCGAGACTCTTCCACATGGGAATCCTCTGTAGATGTTCGTTTAAGATGGCGGCCGCCCCGGAGTGTGAATCCCTGGTCCGGAAGATGCCTGTTGCAGCCGGGGGGGCGATTCATTTCAATGTGAGCGGAATTCCCGCGGCGACGAGTGTAACCGCCTCGCAGCGGGCGGCGATCCGCTGGTTGGAAAAACCCGCAAAATCCCTGAATTGCCGTGCGAGGGCGTTGTCCGGCACGATGCCGAAACCCACCTCGTTGGATACCATGATGAGCGGATAGCGCACTTCTTCCAGAAAAGCACAAAGGGCTGCAACCTGTTCTTCAGCGGCGGCCGGGGAACGGTTCAGCAGAAGATTGGTCAGCCATAGCGTCAGGCAGTCGACCAGAACGGGTCGGCTTTCCGGCTGGAGCCGCTGAAGGACCCCGACGAGTTCAAAAGGACACTCGATGGTTTCCCACGCCGCGCCCCTTCTCTCCCTGTGCCTGAGGACCCTGTCCTGCATCTCTTCATCGAGGGCCTGCGCGGTGGCGACGTAGACGTAAGGCGGGGCAAGGCGGGCCATCAGGCTTTCCGCGTGCGTGCTCTTGCCGCTCCTGGCTCCGCCGAGGATCAGGTGAGGGTTTTTAAGACCGGGGTTCAGGGCTTGAATTCTTTGCATTCCGGGTTCTCCCTGGCCGAGATGAAGGCGGCGAGATGTTCGGTAACGAGGATTTCGACCAGATGAGGCAGCGGCTCACGAGTGGTGCCGACGACGGTGAGCGGTTCCTGAGTCAGGGGCAGAAGGAGCTTCCATGCCCTGGATGCGCCGATGGCGCTCACCATGGCGGGAGTGAGTTCCCCCATCATGGAATGAGCGATCAGGATGGACACGGGCCCCGCGATGACATCCACGTTCCGGACGCAGTGGACGATGGCGCTTTCCCCGGTGGCCCCGCGATTTGCCCTGGCTTTCATCATCTGTGCCGTGGCGATGGCGTTGGTCCCCAGTGCCCAGACCTCAACTTTTTCTCCGTAGGTTTCTTTGATCCTCTTGATGACAGTGGCGCCGATTCCGCCTCCCTGCCCGTCAATCACCGCGATCCGGATCAAGGGAAAGTCCTCCTCTGGAAATGAATCATGAATGAAGCCCGAGACGTTCGAGCAGCGATTGAAATTCCGCGTCGGAGCGGAACGAAATTATAATTTTGCGCCGTTCTCCCTGGCGCGTCAAGCGGACTTGTCCGCCCAGGCGGTCCTGAAGAGATTTCCTGAGGAGAATGGCACGATCGTCTTCGGGGGCCTTGGGAGGTGGAACGGCCGGGCCCCGCGCGGCCAGTTCTTCCGTTTGCCTGACGGATAGTTGGCGGGCGACGATCCGGTCGCAAAGCTTCCGGCGGAAGTCGGTGTCCGTAACGCTGAGCAACGCCCGGGCGTGCCCCATGCTGATTTCCTGGTTGAGGACCTTTTCCTGGATGTCCTGAGGGAGCTGAAGGAGGCGAATAAGATTGGCCACGGTCGAGCGGTTCTTCCCCACCCTGTCCGCAATTTGCTGATGAGTCAGGTGGAATTCCTCCTGGAGCCGCTGGTAGGCGAGCGCTTCTTCGATGCAGTTGAGGTCCTGCCGCTGGATGTTTTCAACGATCGCTATTTCCAGGGCCTCGGCCGGGGTCGAATCGCGGAGCAGAACGGGGGCTTCCGTGAGGCCCGCGAGAATGGCGGCGCGCCACCTGCGCTCGCCCGCAACGATCTGGTAGCGGTCCTTCTCGGAGGTGTGGGCCACCAGGATGGGCTGGAGAATTCCCTTCTCCCTGATCGATTGCACGAGGTCGTCCATGGCGGCGTCGCGAACCATCTGCCGGGGCTGATAGGGGTTGGGCACCAGCCGGTCGAGTGGGCAGTAGAACAATTGAATGTCACTGGTTTTGAGCCAGTCGGCGGGTGAAAGCAATTCGTTAAGGCCTCGTCCGAGCCCGTGTTTTTTCTCAGACATGTCAACTCACCTCTTGGCCCAGGATTTCGCCGGCCAGATCCAGGTAGGCCCTGGCGCCCGGACAATTGGAGTCGTAAAGAATCACCGGCAGCCCGTGGCTTGGGGATTCTCCAAGACGGACGTTTCGCGGAATGAAGGTTTTGAAAAGGCGAAACTGAAAATGGCTGCGGATCTCGTTGGCAACCTGATGGGCCAGGTTGTTGCGCCGGTCGAACATGGTCAGGAGGATGCCTTCGATGGTGAGGGCCGGATTGAAACGCATCTTGATCTTCCTGATGGTATCGAGCAGAAGGGAAAGGCCTTCCATGGCGTAGTATTCGCACTGCAACGGGATGAGGACACTCTGACATGCCGTGAGCACGTTGACGGTAAGGATCCCGAGCGACGGAGGGCAGTCGAGGAGAACGAAGGAGTAGTCACTCAGGAATCCGTTCAGCCTGTCGGTGAGAAAATGTTCGGAATGTTCACGCGAAGCCATTTCCCATTCGGCGGCAGCGAGGTCGGGATGAGCGGGAAGCAGTGCGAGATCGAGCTCGGGGGCAAAGGGATGATGGACGGGCGGAGCGGAGGAGCCGTTCATGAGGAACGAATAGAGGGAAGGGACCCCGGCGGGCAGACGGACTCCGAGGCCGCTCGAAGCGTTTGCCTGTGGGTCGCAGTCGACCAGGAGGACCTTCTGTCCCAGTTTTGAAAGACTGGCGGCCAGGTTGACCGCGGTGGTGGTCTTCCCCACGCCCCCCTTCTGGTTGGCGATCGCTATGACCTTCTGCGCCGGTTCTGCACCGGCTCTCACTGCAAACTGTTCCACGTGGAACACACCATCCTTCCGGAAAGGATTCACGGCCCCTCGTGAGGGATCCTGACGGCCCATGACCTGAAAACCTCATGATATCGCAGGATAAATTCTTTCCCTTCCCCTGTTCTGACCTTGAAATAGCTGAGCGGCATCCGGGTCGGATCCAGGTGGCCTTCATACCACCGGTCCGCGATTTGAACAACTTCAAATCGCCGGCCCCTCCATTCGAAGGCCGTCGGTTCCTGCCCCGCCTTATACTCGTCCCGGGTGTGAACCGTTACCGCTTCATATTCCATGAAAATACCACCGGTTTTCCCGCCCTTGAGAGCCCATGGGATTTTTCGCACATAAGCCCCAACTTATACGATGATACAGACGCAAATCAAAACCGTTTCTGCTAAAATACACCAGCGTCCGATCATTATAGCAAAAGGTCCTCGGGATGGCCTTCGAATTGTATGTTCCCGAAAGACGGGCGCAGATGTGGTTGGCCGAAGTTCCGGCCGTCGCGTTCACGTAGCCGTCCCCGTGATGCGGGCCGGAGGAGAAGGGGCTGAGATGAGCAAGGTTCTTCTTGTGATCGATATGCTAAACGATTTCATGGATCCGGCCGGGGCACTCTATTGCGGCGACGAGGCCAGGAAAATCATTCCTGCCGTGCGTGCCCTCATCGATCATTTCGTCCGGACCCGTCAGCGGATCATCTATCTCCGGGACGCTCATTCCGAAGACGACAAGGAATTCGAGTTGTTCTCCCGCCATGCGGTCAAGGGCACATGGGGGAGCCGGATCATTCCCGAGCTGGAACCGCCGGAGGGAAGCCTTGTGGTCGACAAGACGAGGTTTTCCGGTTTTTACGGCAATGAACTGGACAGTCTCCTCGCTTCCGCTTCCCCGGAGGAGGTCTGGGTGAGCGGTGTGGTTACCTCCATATGCGTGATGGATACGGCGGGCGGTCTGAGAAATCGCGATTACACCGTGGTCGTCCCCGTAGACGCCGTGGCCGATTTTGACTCCCAAGCCCATGAATTTGCACTGAAAAGGATGCAGCGCGTCTATGGGGCCAGGCTCACCGAAAGCCGGACAATCCTCCAAAATCCGCACCAACATGCTGCTCCCCGTACGAAAGGTGGATCATGAATCTGTGGCAGAAGTTTACCCCCGAACTGGTGACCGATTTTTATGAACTTACCATGGCCGAAAGCTATCTCAGAGAAAACATGCGGGGCGAGGCAACCTTCAGCCTTTTCGTGAGGGCCTATCCCCCCAACCGATCCTGCTTCGTCGCTTCGGGGATTGAACATCTGGTGGAGACGATCCGCGACCTGCGCTTCAGTGAGCAGTCCCTGGAATACATCGCATCCACGGGGTGTTTCTCCCCCGCCCTTCTGGATTACCTGCGAAACTTCCGGTTTACCGGGACGATCCGGGCCATCCCCGAGGGAAGGGTCTTTTTCTGCCGGGAGCCGCTCGTCGAGGTGACCGCTCCCATCATCGAGGGCCAGCTCCTCGAGACCCTTGCCCTGAACGTCATTCAACTCGAAACCCTCATCGCCACCAAGGCCGCCCGATGCGTACAGGCCGCACGGGGCAGGGGACTGATCGACTTCGCCTTCCGGCGCACTCAGGGGGTCGACGCCGGCGTAAAAGTCGCCAGGGCCAGCTATATCGCCGGCTTTGCCGGCACGAGCAATCTGCTGGCGGGGCAGCTCTACGGAATTCCCACCTGCGGAACCATGGCCCATTCCTATGTCACGGCCTTTCCCTGTGAGAAGGATTCGTTTCTTGCTTTCGCAGAGGCTTTTCCCGAAAATACCGTCCTCCTCATCGATACGTACGATACGCTGAGCGGCGCAAAGAAGGCCATCGAGGTTGCGGCGATCCTGAAGAGCCGGGGGAAAAGTCTGAAGGGCGTCCGGCTGGACAGCGGAGACCTTGCCGGACTGAGCCGCGAGGTCCGGCGGATGTTCCGGGAAGCCGGATTTCCCGATGTCGCGATCATGGCCAGCGGAAGCCTGGATGAGTTCAGCCTGAAGGCGCTCCTGGACGCGGGTGCCGAAATCGACACGTTTGCCGTCGGCACTCGCATGGGCGTGTCGTCCGATTCCCCTTACCTCGATATCGCCTACAAGCTGGTTGAATACGACGGAAGGCCGGTTTTGAAGCTGAGCAGCGGGAAGAAAACGTGGCTGGGCCGCAAACAGGTCTTTCGCCACTTTGACAGCCGGGGCATGATGAAAGAGGATGTCCTTGCCCTCATGTCCGAGGAGCATTCCACCGGAGAACCGCTGCTCGAAGCGTTTCTTCAGAACGGTGAGCCCTGCCGTGCGCCGGAATCGCTTGAAACGATCAGAAAACGCTTCTCGGAGGAATGGAGACGGCTCCCTCCGCCTCTTCGTGAGATCGTTCCCTCGGGGGAATATCCGGTCCTCATCAGCCCGGGTCTCCAGGTGATGGATGAACGGGTCTGCCGAGACCTTCTTCTGAAGGAAGTCCGGGAATCGCCCTGCTCCTGAGCCGGTCACTCTTCCTTTTTCCAGATGTAGAGATGCCGTGAGTCCGACAGTCCGGGCAGGTCGTAAGGGAATTTCCCGAAAAAATTCAGTTGTAGGAAGCTCTTTTCCCACTGCGGGTCCGCCCCGGGGCCTGCCCACCATGCGAATAAACCGCCCGGCGCCAGAATACGGGGTGCCAGGACGCAGAGATGGGCCGTCTCGAGGCGCAGAGCGCGCATGGTGATGAGCGCGTACCGGCCTTCATCCCCCGCCCCTGGAGCGGTGAAGTCCTCCCACCTGCCGTGCACGGCCCGGATATTCCGCAGAGGGAGTCCGGACAGGAGCACCCGGAGAAAGCTTATTTTCTTGCGGCTGGATTCCAGGAGCGAAACATTGAGTCCGGGGTGGAGCACCTTGAGCGGTACGCCGGGAAACCCCGCCCCGGTCCCGATATCGAGCGCGTCACCCGAATGAGGGAGCCGGAGACCGGGAAGAAGGGAATCCAGGAGGTGTTTCACCATGATTTCCCCGAAGTCGGTTATCCTGGTGAGGTTGATCCTGGGGTTCCATTCGA
Organism: uncultured Syntrophobacter sp.; assembly: GCA_963663685.2. Taxonomy (GTDB): domain Bacteria; phylum Desulfobacterota; class Syntrophobacteria; order Syntrophobacterales; family Syntrophobacteraceae; genus Syntrophobacter. Next base: position 23,099 of record CAXXDT010000009.1, read on the forward strand.
GCATGAGGCGGATATGCGTGAGGCACATCGCCGCCTGTTCCGGTGACAGGCCCACGCCGTGGGCCCGCAGGAAAGCTTCAAGGGTTTCCGGGTCGGGTTCTTCTCGCATGGACGGTCGTCCTCATTCAGGATAAATGCGGTTGCCGGGCGGCCGTATTCCGAGGTGCCGCCCGCTATTTGCCCACGCAGAATTCCGAAAAGATTCGATCGAGCAGGTCTTCGTCACCCTTCCAACCGAGAATCGCTTCCAGTTCTTTCCGCGCCCCCTGCAATTCGAGGCTCACCAGTTCCCGAAACCCTCCGTCGAGAAGCAGCCGCCTTGCCCGTGCAAGGCATTCCAGTGCTCCTTCCAGACAGCCCTTCTGCCGGAGATTGGGGACGATGGCCGACCTCGGCTGCTCGAGGGGGGCCCTGAGGAAATGCTCCTTCAACAGGTCCCTCAGCCCGTCGATATCGGGCGGATTGAGGGCTGAAAGGGCTACCACGGGGGCATCCCGGCCGAAGCGCTCTTCAAATGTGCCGGCGGAGAAGGCGGCAGGCAAATCGGCCTTGTTCAGGATTGCGACACGGCGTTTGGCCGATACGGCGCGATAAACCGCCTCGTCTTCCTCATCGAGAGGGCGGCTTCGATCGACGATCCACAGGACGATGTCCGCTTCCTCGACCGAGCGCATCGTCTTCTCTATCCCGAAGGATTCGATTTTATCGGGATGGTGCCGGATCCCCGCCGTGTCGAGGACCCTGATCAAGATGCCCGACAGGACGAAACATTCTTCAACCACATCACGGGTCGTTCCGGGAAAAGGGGTTACGATGGCCCGGTCTTTCCCGACCAGGGCGTTGAGCAGGGAAGACTTCCCGACATTCGGCCTGCCCGTGAGAACAAGGCTGAGGCCTTCCCGGAGGACCCTGCCCCGTTCATAGGATTCGACCGCATCGGCTATGGGGGTTATCAGGGAATCATCGAGTGCACGGACGAGGACGGATGCTTCGCCTGCCCGGTCTTCAAATTCCCCGGCCAGGTCCTCCTCAAAATCGATGGAAGCCTCGATCCCGGCCTGCAGCCCCAGCAGAGCGTCGCGCCAGGTCTCGGCCTTCCTGCGCAGATCGCCTCTCAGGTGACGATTGGCCGCCAGAAGGGACTGCTCCGATCGGGAGCGTATGATTTCGATGATTGCTTCCGCCTGCGACAGATCGATACGTCCGTTCAGGAACGCGCGCCGCGTGAACTCACCCGGTTCGGCCAGGCGCGCTCCCGCGCGCAGGACCGTTTCCAGGATACGGTTCAGCACCGCAAAACCGCTGTGGCAGTTGATTTCGACCACGTCCTCACAGGTGTAGGTGTGAGGCGCGGTCATATAGCTCAGCAGGACTTCATCAATGATTTCACCGGATTGAGGGTCTCTTACGGTGCCGTAGTGGAGGTGCCTCGGCTTCAGAGTGCGGCCGGAGGTGCAGGGGTGGAACAGTTTCCGGGCGATCAGGGACGATTCGGTTCCGCTGATTTTGATGATTCCGATGCCCCCTTCTCCCACGGGGGTCGCAATGGCGCAGATGGTATCCTCTTTGAATTCGATCATGAAATCCCGAAACCTATTGCTCTTCCGTCTCCCCGACGTCGCCCGTCTCGGTCCTGGAAGGCTTTCGGCCCCTTTTGACGGGATAGATCACCACCCGGCGAAGCGTTCCCTCCCCCTTGCTCTTGGTGCGAACTTCCTGGTCTTCCTTGAGTGCGAGGTGGATGATCCTTCTGTCCTGAGCGTTCATGGGGCCGGTGGTGAGCGGCCGGTGGGATTTCTTCACTTTGTCGCTGAGTTGCTGGGCGAGTTCGGAAAGGCTCTGCTCCCGCTTGGAACGGTAGTTTTCGGTGTCCACGATCACCGAATAATTCTCATTGCCCTCCTTGTGGAGGATTTTGGATACCAGGTACTGGAGGGCATTCAGGGTCTTGCCTCGCTTGCCGATGAGCAGGCCGGAGCCGTTGCTGATGATGTTCAGATAGAAGTGATCGTCCCGCGATTCCCATTCGATGACTGTCGGCAGATCGATGTGCTGAAGAATATTGGACAGGATGGCCTTGGCGTGCTCGGCAGCAGCTTCGACGGGCATTATCCTGGGCTTTACCCTGATTTTAGCCTTCTTTGCACCGACAATACCGAAAATCCCGGAGGAACCCTTCGAGACAATTTCAATTTCAAGCTGTTCGCGAGGAAGTCGAAGTTTCTCGCAGGCCGCGGCAATGGCCTCCTCGACGGATTTTTCCTCAACTTCAAGAACTGACATGCTCTCCTCCGTTAGTGCTCCGAAACGATCGGGCTTCGCGTGTGAGTGAGGGGGGGAGGTGGCGGTCATGCATGGCGATTGATCCAGTATTGCTGTGCAATGGACAGGACATTGTTCACCAGCCAGTATAACACAAGTCCGGACGGAAAGTTGATAAAGAATACCGTAAACATAACGGGCATGAGCAGCATGATCTGCTCCTGCCTCGGATCTCCGCCCGACGGCGTCATCTTCTGCTGAAGAAACATGGTGATTCCCATGAGCAGCGTCAATACCGGAAGCCCTCCGAGGTAAGGAATCTGGAAACCGACGTTGAGCCGGTCCGGAGCGGTCAGGTCGTTGATCCAGAGCATGAAGGGCTCATGCCGGAGTTCAACGGCGCCGTTGAGCATCCGGTAGAGGGCGAAGAACACGGGGATCTGGAGCACCATGGGAAGACATCCCCCCATGGGGTTCACCTTATAGGTGCGGTAGACGGCCATGAGTTCCTGATTCATCTTCTCCCGGTCGTCTTTGTACTTTTCACGGAGCTGAGTGATCTTCGGCTGGATCTTCTTCATTTTCTGCATCGACTGGTAGCTCTTCTGAGTGAGCGGCCAGAAGACGATTTTGATGAGAACGGTCAGGACGATGATGGCCAGTCCGTAGTTGTGCAAAAACTTGTAGAACCAGTCCAGAACGTAAAGCAGGGGTTTGGCAAGAAAAGTGAACCACCCGTAGTCGACGGCTTTTGGCAGCTGGTGGTCGGCCTTTTCGAGGTAGCTGAGTTCCTTCGGGCCGGTATACAGCCGGATCTTGAAGGTCTTGGTCTCGTTTGCGTCCGCCTGGAATGCATCGGTGAGGTATACGAGCTGGATCAGATGATTCTCGGCGTCGAGGATTTTCGGCACGATCTGGTAGCCCTCAGAGGCAAGCGGAATGATGGCGTTGATGAAGTAGTTGTTCTCATAGCCGATCCAGTCGATGGGCGGTTTGAGGACGAGGTCTGATTTGGCGAGATCCTTGGACGAATAATTCGTCAGGGACCCCTTTTCGTAAGCGGTCAACTGCGACTGGTTGTAGGAGCTTTCCTTCCCCGGAGCGGAATAAGGCTGGTAGTAGAAGCTGATGCCCAGTTGATCGATCAGCTTATCGCTCGAGAGGTTTTCCACTTGAACGTCCATGTCGACGACATAAGACTGGGGCGTGAAGGTGAAAGTCTTCGTCAGGCGCAGCTTGCCCGGAACTTCGGAGGTGAACGTCAGCGTCTGCGCCCCTTCTTTCCCCAGTGTGGTTTCCGGGGGTGAAGTGCTCGTGAACGGGCGTGTGGAAAGCTGCCATTCCTGGTGGTGGAGCAAGTCGACGGAAAGAGGCAGATAACCGCTCGTCTGGGAGGTTATCATCTGCATGGGGGGAGAATCGGGGGAAACTTCCTCCCGGAATTTCGCCAGTTCGAAGGTGCTCAGCCGTGCCCCGGGAGCGATGAGCTTCATCGTGTACAGGGGATCCGACACGGCCCAGGTCTGGAATTGCTGGTCCGGCTGAAAACGGCGGTCCGTGGGCAGGGACGCGGGTGCAAGAGCCTGGGTCTGGGGCGCCGCCGGTGCGGGCGGCTGCGTGGTTGTGGTGGATGCCTGCCCGGACTGCTGCTGGGGAGGTTTGGCCGGTTGGAACAGGCCCGAGTAGAATTCCCAGAGGACGAGCACCAAAAGTGAAAGAACCAAAGCGATTAAAGCCCTTTTTTCCATAGAAAGGAGTACTCCGTAGTTACCGGGTGAGTCGGCGCGCACCGGGTTTTATAAGCGGATCATATCCGCCTGGATGGAATGGGTGACACCGCGCCAGCCGCTTTGCTCCCATTAACAGCCCTTTCACCGCACCGTAATATGCAATGGCATCGCGGGTGTATTCGGAACACGTGGGCAAAAACCTGCAGGAGGGGCCTTTCAGAGGCGAGATAAACAACTGGTAAAAGCGTGTCAGGGCGATAAAAAAGTGGCGGATCATCTATTCGGGCCATCCTGCTCCGTAAATACCGTTCGAAGCTCCTCCACGACCTCCGGACAAGAAAGTTTCTCCGCTCCGGGCCTCGCCACAATCACGATGTCCTTGCCCGGCAGAGGAATTCCGTCCTTGTTGAGGCGAAACCATTCGCGAAGGCATCTCTTGATGCGGTTTCTCCTCACGGAGTCCCAGAAACGTTTCTGCACGACCAGCCCCAGGCGATGACGGGGAAGATCGCCGGTAATGAAGTTCACACCGAAATGAGCGGTTCGGATTCTCTTCCCCGCTCTCTTCACCCTCTGGTAATCATTGGAGGATCTCAACTTCTCCAGAGGCCGGAACCGATTAGAGCCCCTCAAAAGATTTCCCCGCTTCAACTATTTTTAAACTGGCATTGCCCCATGGGGGAGTGTTAAACTGAAAGACGTTTGCGCCCTCTGGCACGGCGCCTTTTCAGCACCTCACGACCGGCCTTGGTCGACATGCGTTCCAAAAAGCCGTGAGTACGTTTTCTTTTGATATTGCTCGGTTGGAATGTTCTCTTGCTCATAAAAAAATTCCTTTACCAAATCCTGCCTGGAAGTGTTTTCCGTTGAAGATATGCCGAACCCGCCGCGGAACCGGGGCATCGCCCCTGAGCGGGAGGCATTTCCGACGCCATTAAAGACAACACAACGCAAAAGCAAACTAATAGTCGATAGCTTCGGCTTTTGTCAACAACCAAAACGGATCGCACAAAACCGGATCACCCCGGGAAAAGGAACCTTTCGCCTGTGTGAGCGGTCCTTTTGAGGATGGGGGCGTCCGGTTGAGCCCGGTTTTACACGGCCTCGCGCGGGAATCCCCGAATGAAAATGTTTGCCTCCCGCCCGCTCTTAATCATTGAAGATGCCGTCTCCACGTGCTATGAATTGAAACCTTTTTAAATCACCTATTCGAAAGGAGAAAGAAGACTGATGCTTCTTAATCGTATATTGGGCTGGTTTTCGAATGATTTGGCCATTGACCTCGGGACAGCCAACACGCTGGTCTACGTGAGGGGTAAGGGGATCGTGCTCACGGAGCCCTCCGTTGTCGCCGTTCGGAAAGATGAACGCGGAGCAAACCGGGTGGTGGCGGTGGGCAAGGACGCCAAGATGATGCTCGGAAAAACACCGGGCAATATCATGGCCATCAGGCCCATGAAGGACGGGGTTATCGCCGATTTTGAAGTGGCCGAGGCCATGCTCAGGTATTTTATTCGGAAAGTCCACAATCGCCGGAGTCTCGTCAGGCCCAGGATCATCGTCTGTATCCCCTCGGGGGTGACGCAGGTGGAAAAAAGGGCCGTTCGGGAATCCGCGGAATCGGCCGGGGCCAGGGAAGTGTACCTGATCGAGGAACCCATGGCGGCCGCAATCGGCGCCGGGCTGCCGATCACCGAGCCGGTCTGCAACATGGTCGTCGATATCGGGGGCGGCACCACCGAAGTGGCTGTCATTTCGCTTGCCGGCATCGTGTACAGCCGGTCCGTGCGCGTCGGCGGTGACAAGATGGATCTGTCCATTCTTCAGCACATCAAAAGGAAGTACAATCTTCTCATCGGAGAACGAACCGCGGAACTCATCAAGACCACCATCGGGAACGCGTATCCTCTCGGGGAGACGGAAACGATGATGATCAAGGGCCGTGACCTGGTCAGCGGGATACCGAAAACGGTAGAGATCAATTCGGACGAAATCCGGGAATCCATTCAGGAACAGATCGACTCAATTCTGGAAACCATAAAGATCGCACTTGAGCAGACACCACCGGAACTTGCAGCGGACATCGTCGATCGTGGAATCGTGCTGACGGGCGGGGGCGCTTTGCTGAAGAATCTGGATCACCTTTTGAGATTGGAAACGGGACTTCCCATCATGCTCACAGAGGATCCCCTCTCAACGGTCGTTTTGGGTTCGGGAAAAGCATTGGAAGAACTGGAAATCTTGAAAGATGTTCTCTCTTAGATAATCTGAGAGTCCATTATTTAAACAGTCTGGTTCATTCTTCCAACCTGTCACACTGCAGGTATGGCCGGCTCGGGCAGTGGTATAAGCATGCTGCAGGCGCTTACCTTTTGATGAGGCCATGAAGAACATGACGGAGTGGCTGCGCCGGTTGCGGGGCGCGTTATTGATCCTCGTTTTTTTGAGTGTCTTTCTCTATATTTTTTCGCTGAATTTCCGTCCCCCCGAGCGAATGGATATGCTGCAGCGTTCCGTGGTGGAGACTCTCGGGCCTCCGATCAAATCCCTCGGCAGGATCACCACGTTCGGGGGAGATCTGATCAAAGAATACATATGGCTGAGAAATCTCCATACCGAAAACGAGGCCCTGCGGCAGCAGCTGGCCAAGGCCGAGCAGAAACTGACGGATTTCCAGGAAGCTTACGTTGAAAACCTGCGCCTCAGGCGTCTTCTGGATTTCAAGAACAGCATCAATGCCGAAACGGTTGCCGCCCGTGTGGCCATTCACGACCTCACCGGGTGGTTTCAGACGGTCATGGTGGACAAGGGCTTTCGAGACAAGATCGCTCCGGATATGGCCGTCGTGAATGACGAAGGGGTCGTGGGCCGGATTCTGGATGTGTCCGACCGCTTTTCGCGCATTCTGCTCATCACCGACCCGGGGAGTTCCGTGGACGCGGTCATCCAGAGGAACCGGGTGCGGGGAATTCTGAGCGGCAAGGACGCCAACGGCTGTACACTCAAATACGTTCGTGGAAACGTCGACGTGCAGGTCGGGGACCTCCTCATCACCTCCGGCAAGGACGGCATTTTTCCGAAGGGTCTGCGGTTGGGTACGGTCCAGGGTGTTTTCAAGGACCCCGTGGATTTGTTTCAGAAAATCGAGGTGAAGCCCCTGGTGCGCTTAAACGCGCTGGAAGAGGTGCTCATCCTGAGACGCGATGCGAACACTCCCGACAACGTGTTGGGAAATTGACTTCCGAGGCCTTTCTACGGTCGATCGGCGAGGCCTTGCGGAAGGGGTTCGGGGCTGACCCGGCGCGGTGTTTCCGCTGCCGGGCCGCGTGTGTAACGGAGATTTGCCGGTCCGGGTTCGGACCGTTGAGGTTCAATACGGTAGAGATCGATCCCTCATGAATACCTCCAGTCGTGCGAAGAACAATTTCCAGTGGGTGTATTTGCTTGAAATGTTTGCCTATACATTTCTCATTGTTCTCCTGCAGGCTGATTTCTTCGTCCGCCTCCCCTACCCCGGCCTGCGGCTGGATATGCTGCTGCCGCTCATGGTGGGAATCGCCTCCCAGTGGTCGCCGGTGCCGAGCCTTCTGTGGGCGTCCGTCTGGGGGTATGCCCTCGATACGCTGTCCGGTGAATTCTGGGGGCTGCACGTCGGTTCCTATGTGGTGGCGATCAGCATGGTGAATATAGCGTCGGAAAAATTCGACTTCCATAATCCGGTGTATCAGATGTCGCTGGTCGGACTGTGCGCGTTCGGGCAGTCGCTGGCCCTGGGACTGTTTGTGTCTTTCGAACCGGCGGGCTTCGCATCTTCGGCCGCGATTTGGACGAGCCTGCTGATCCGTTCCGTTTTGACGATGTTTCTGGCCCCTTTTGCCATCATGCCCATTACCTGGCTCGCCCGGAAGGCGCGATAAGGAAATGGGGAAACCGGCGGGAACGCCGTGCACGTTATCAAGGGCCCGACCGCCGGGGCTGGCGAAACCGGGCGAACGATCGGGCGTTGAACTGATTTTCCCATGAATAAAAAGCAAAACAAAGCCGACAACCTGCAACTGCTTAGCTGGGAAGTGGCGGATACCGCCTCTTTTCAGAAACAGTATATTTTTGTGGCGGGCATCATGCTGCTCATCCTGCTGGTTTACGTGGTCAGGATGTGGCACCTGCAGGTCCTTGACGGTGCCGTCTATCGGTATCAGTCCGAAAACAACCGCATCCGGCTCGAAGATATTTCCTGCCCGCGTGGGATCATTTTCGACAGAAACGGCGTGCCGCTCGTGGAAAATCGTCCCGCCTACCATTTACAGCTCATCAGGGAAGATGTGCAGGACATTGATCAGACGATCAAGGAACTCGCCAGGCTCTGCAACCGGAGCCCCGAGGAGTTCTACAGCGTGTTAGACGCGAACAAGAACACCCCCAAGTTTCTTCCCATCCGCCTGGCATCCGATCTCGACCGCGACTGCCTGGCAAGGGTCGAAGCGCAGCGGGTGAGGCTGCCGGGGGTCGTGATTCAGCTCGAGCCCAAACGGGAGTACACCTGGAACGGGACGGCGGCGCACCTCATCGGGTACCTGAGCGAAATAACGGAATCGGACCTGAAGAGCGAGAATTACCAGGGGTATTACTCGGGGGAAGACGTCGGCAAGTTCGGAGTGGAAGGGGCCTTCGAGAAATATCTGCACGGCAAGAGAGGCGGGCGCCAGGTCGAAGTCGACGCCATCGGCAGGAGGATCCGGCTCCTGGACGAAGTGCTTCCCATTCCGGGAAGGAACCTCTGGCTGACGGTGGACATCGAGTTGCAGCGGCTCGCGGAAAGTCTTCTGGCCGGGCAGGTCGGGGCGATCGTGGCTGTGGACACGACCAACGGATCGGTGCTCGCCTTCGCGAGCAGTCCCACCTTCGACCAGGAAAAGTTCATCCGCGGATTGAAGAAGGACGAATGGCTGGCACTCACCAAAGACCCCGACCATCCGCTCCTCAACCGGTGCAGCGGAGCGGCCTACCCGCCGGGGTCGACCTACAAGCCCATGGTCGCCCTTGCGGCGCTGCAGGCCGGGGTGATCACTCCGGATACAACGTTCAACTGCCCCGGCTTTTTCGAATTCGCGGACAGGAGATACCGGTGCTGGCGCGATCACGGGCACGGCACCGTGAACCTGGAACGGGCGATCATCCAGTCCTGCGACGTCTTTTTCTACCAGACGGGAATGAGGCTCGGCGTGGACAGGATGGCCCAGTATGTCGGCATGTTCGGCCTCGGAGAACGGACCGGGATCGGTTTCCAGGGTGAACACCCGGGTCTTCTTCCCACTTCGTGGTGGAAGAAACAGGCGATCGGAATTCCCTGGCAGAAGGGCGAGACTATTTCCATATCCATCGGGCAGGGTTTCGATCTGGCCACTCCGCTGCAGATGGCGCTCGCCTACGCTGCAATCGCCAACGGCGGTAAGCTCTGGCAACCCCGCGTGGTGATGCGCATAGAAGGCGACAACGCCTCGGACATCGACGACATCCAACCGAAGCTCAAACGGAAGATTCCCATAGACCAGAAATACTTCGAACTCGTTCGGAAGGCCCTCCTGGGGGTTGTCGAAGACGACCGGGGTACGGGCCATGGCGTGCGGGACAAATCCTTCCTGATGGCGGGGAAAACCGGAAGTGCGCAGGTGGTGCACGTGGCGGAGGGAGCCAATCGCAAGCTGCTCGAAAGAATGGCCAAGAGAAAGGAGCGTGACCACGCCTGGTTTGTAGGCTATGCTCCTGCGAACGATCCGCAGATTGCGGTCGCCGCAATCGTGGAACACGGCAGTCACGGCGCTTCGGCCGCAGCGCCCCTGGCGCAGAAGGTAATGGCGGCTTATTTGCACGGAAAGCCCGCACCGCAGGGATCGTGAGGCGGAGAATTCCGCCCGCGTATCCATTCGTTAAGGATATTTCGTCACATGATGGACAGACGATTGGTTGAGAATTTTGACTGGTCGATCGTATGGGTGCTTTTCGCGATCATCGGTATCGGGCTGCTGAGCGTCTACAGCGCGCTGTACCCCCAGATTCAGGCCAATCCCACCCACAATCTCTTCGTCAAACAGATCATGTGGCTCTCGGCGGGATTCGCCGTGATGTTCTGCAGCCTGTTTCTGGATTACCAGCGCCTCAAAGTCGCCAGCACCTGGATATACGTTGCCGCACTGCTGCTCCTGATCGCCGTGCTCATCGTCGGCAAGGAGGTGAACGGGTCCAAGCGCTGGCTCGTGATCGCGGGGTTTCAGTTTCAACCCTCGGAACTCATGAAGGTCGTGATCGTCGTTCAGCTTGCGACCTACTTCTCTTCACAGGACGTCACTTCCTACCCCGGGCTCAAAAAACTGGCGCTCCCGTCGGTGTTCGTGGCGGCGCCGGTCCTCCTGGTGCTCGCCGAACCGGACCTCGGCACCGCGATCTGCATGATGGCCATTGCGGGCACGATCATTTTTTTCATGGGCGTTCGCTGGAAATATATCGTCAGCATAGTACTGGCGATCATCCCGTTTCTGTGGCCCATTTGGGAAAATGTTCTCAAACCTTATCAGAAGAGAAGAATCCTCATTCTGTTCAGGCCCGACCTCGATCCGCTGGGAGCGGGATATCACATCCGCCAGTCGAAAATCGCCATCGGATCCGGGATGCTGTGGGGCAAGGGCTTCCTGAAAGGGACGCAGAACAAATTGCACTTTCTTCCCGAAAAACACACGGATTTCATTTTTTCCGTGTGGGCTGAGGAATGGGGATTCGTGGGGTGTTTCGTTCTGCTCATCCTGTTTGCCCTGTTGGTGGTGCTGGCGCTGAGGGTGGCGCGACGGTCCAAGGACCGCTACGGCTCCCTGCTGGTTGTAGGTATGACGGGCCTGATCCTTTGGCAGGTCCTGATCAATATCGGGATGGTGATCGGCCTCCTGCCCGTTGTGGGGATCACTCTGCCCTTCGTCAGCTACGGTGGTTCTTCGCTGATATCATTGTGCTTCGCCATTGGCATGATCGAGAGCGTGAGCATGCGCCGCTACGTGTTTCAAACCCGTTGAATATGCTCTCGAAATCCCCGACCACAATTTGTGATAATTTTAGCTTTTTTCTTGCCTTCGCACCAAACATGTGCTAACAGGTCGGCCTTATCAGGCTTCTACACTGGGGCCTCGCGTCGGGTTTGGGCATTGCTTGTGAAGAAATGCCCAATATTTTCGGCGGGGGGCAACAGATCTAATATTTAGTTGGTGAAGACATTTTTTGTGCTCCGGGGAATAAAGGGAAGGGGAAAAATGATTCAACCCAACGTTACGCTTTTTATCCAGATGGTGACCTTCTTGATCTTCGTATTCCTGATGAATCTCGTTTTGTATCGCCCCATTCGCCGAATTGTCGCCCAGAGGAAACAGTTCATCCGGGAAAGGCAGTCGGGTATCGAACAACTGGATGCCGAAGCGCTTGCCGCGGTGCAGGAATTCGACGCGAGGATTCAGGCTGCTCGAAAGGACGGACGCGGGAAGATTCAGGATATGAAGGCTGCGGCCTATGAGCAGGAAAAGGTCCTGCTGCAGGAGGCTGCGGAGCGTGCGGCCGGCGAAGTGCAGAAGATGCGCGCCAAAGTGCGGACGGATATCGAGAAGGCACGCGAGGAATTGAAACCCCAGGTCCAGGCCTTTTCTGTCGAGTTGGCTCAAAAGATTTTGGGAAGGAGTATTTAGATGCACGCAGGTGTAGGGGGGAAGATGGAGAAGAAGAAGCTTGTTCCGTTACTCCTCGCCGCAGGATTGCTCCTTGCTGTCGGAGGGGTCGCCTGGGCAAGCGGGGGAGAAGGACACGGCGAGGGTCATTTGAACTGGCCGGATTTCCTGGCCAGGGTCATAGTCTTCGCGATTGTGGTGATCTGTCTGTACAAGCCGATAAAGAACCTGCTCGGCGGCAAGCTTTCTTCAAGACGGGAGGAGATCCAGGGTCTTCTTGCCGAACTTGAGCGGAAACAGAAGGAAGTGGAGAAACACAGCGCCGAATGCAAGGCGAAGCTGGCCGCCCTTGAGGTGGAGACGAAAAAGATCGTCGACCAGTTGATCGAGGAGGGCGAGGCCGAGCGGAAGAAGATCATCACCGCGGCCCAGAAACAGGCGGAGTATATCCGGCAGCAGGCGGAAGTCGCCGTTCAGCAGGAAATCAAGGCCGCCAGGGAAAAGCTCAAGAACGAAATCAGCGAATTATCCGTTGTTGCTGCCGAGAGAATCATACGGAATAAGATCAAAGCTGACGATCAGGATCGCCTGGTCCGGGAATTCATGACAAGGGTGGTGGAGGCGAAGTGAGAAATCAAATCATAGCCAAACGGTATTCCAAGGCGTTGTTCAACCTGGCCGAGGAGGCGCGGAAGGTTGAGCAATACGGACAGGAGCTGGACAACTTCGTACGGTTCCTGGGGGAGCTTCCAGAATTTGCAGACGCCCTTCGAAATCCTCTGTATCCGGAGGCGACCAGAAAAGCGGTTTTCTCGGAAGTGGTTCAAAAACTCGATATGGCTCCCATGATGAGGAGTTTCATCAATCTGCTGATCGAGAAAAACCGAGTGCAGCATATTGAAGAGATTGCGAAATATTACCATAGGCTTATCGATGAAAGTGCAAATGTCGCGCGCGCTCAGGTCAAAGCGGCCATCGACCTGAATGAACAGGCCAAGAAAGAAATTGCTCAGGCACTCGAAAGAACGACGGGCAAAAAGATCGTCATTGAATTTGAGAAGGATCCTGGTCTGATAGGGGGGATTCTGGCACAGATTGGCGATTTTGTTCTGGATGGGAGTGTAAAGCGACAGCTACTCAATTTTAAGGAATCTTTGAAGAGGGGTGCGGTAGGTTAATGGAAATCAGAGCAGAAGAAATCAGCCAGATTATCCGAGAGCAAATCAAGGATTACGAGAAGCAGGTTGAACTCAGCGAGACTGGTCGTGTGCTCTCCGTTGGTGACGGAATCGCTCGCGTTTACGGCGTCGAGAAATGCATGTCGATGGAATTGCTTGAGTTCCCTACTGACCATGGCACTGTCTATGGCCTGGCCCTCAACCTGGAAGAAGATAATGTCGGTGTCGCCATCATGGGCGAGGACATTCACATCAAGGAAGGGTCCGAAGTCAAACGGACGGGGCGGATTGCCTCGGTGCCCGTCGGGGATGCCGTCCTCGGCCGGGTCATCGATTCCGTTGGAAATCCCCTGGACGGGAAAGGGCCCGTGGAGGCGAAGGAATTCTCCAGGGTCGAGGTCATCGCGCCCGGTGTCATCGCCCGGCAATCGGTGAACGAGCCGATGTACACGGGGCTCAAGGCGATTGACGCCATGACCCCGGTCGGCCGCGGGCAGCGTGAGCTGATCATCGGAGACCGCCAGATCGGCAAGACCGCTATCGCGGTGGACGCCATCATCAACCAGAAAGACAGCGGGATCATCTGCATCTACGTTGCCGTTGGCCAGAAAAAATCCACCGTGGCCCAGGTGGTGGAAACCCTGCGTAAGCACGGGGCCATGGAATATACGATCGTGGTTGCTGCAACCGCCAGCGATCCCGCGGCCCTGCAGTATATCGCGCCTTACGCGGGATGTGCCATGGGCGAATATTACAGGGACAAGGGGCGGCACTCCCTGATCATTTATGACGATCTGTCCAAACAGGCTACGGCCTACCGGCAGGTTTCACTGCTGCTCCGTCGTCCGCCCGCACGTGAAGCTTATCCCGGCGACATTTTCTACAACCATTCACGCCTTCTCGAAAGGGCGGCCAAACTGAACTCCGACCTGGGCGGCGGATCGCTCACGGCCCTGCCGATCATCGAAACACAGGCGGGTGACGTTTCCGCCTACATCCCGACGAACGTTATTTCCATTACGGACGGGCAGATTTACCTCGAACCCAACCTGTTCTTCGCGGGTGTTCGCCCTGCCATCAACGTCGGTCTTTCAGTGTCCCGCGTCGGTGGAGCGGCCCAGACGAAGGCCATGAAGCAGGTTGCCGGCCGTCTGCGGCTGGAGCTTGCCCAGTACAGGGAACTCGAAGCGTTTGCCAAGTTCGGAAGCGACCTGGACAAGTCGACTCAGGCCCAGCTCAACCGAGGCATGCGGCTGGTGGAACTTCTGAAGCAGCCCCAGTATCAGCCGATGCCGGCCGAAAGGGAGGTCCTTTCCCTTTACTCCGGTACCAGGGGATACCTGGATCAAATCCCGGTGGAAAAGGTGAGCGAGTATGAAAAACAGATGCTCGCGTTCCTCGACAGGAAGTATCCGGCGATCCTGGCCGAAATCAAGGAAAAGAAAATCATCAGCGATGACCTCAACGAAAAGATCAAAAAGGCCTTGGAGGAATTTGCCGGGGTTTTTCAGGTTTAGTGGCGTCGCAGTTAACCTGTTGGATAAGAGAGTGAATTATGGCGACCCTGCGGGATATCAAGAGGAAGATCGACGCCGTCAGAAAGACCTCGCAAATCACGAAGGCCATGAACATGGTGGCCGCTGCCAAGCTCCGTGGAGCACAGCAGAACATGGAGAAATTCCACCCGTATGCCTCCAAATTCAAGGAGGTCATGGAGCGGTTGTCCGCGGGTGTGGAGGACGCCAAGCAGTATGAATTGTTCACGCCGAGAGATGAGGTCAAAAAGATCGAGCTCCTCCTCCTGACGGCGGACAGAGGTCTTTGCGGCAGCTTCAATACCAACCTGATCGTCGCGGCCGAACGGTTTCTCAAGGCGAAGGTGTCGGAAGGATACCAGGTGTCCCTGACCACCGTCGGCCGGAAGGGCGGCGACTATTTCAAACGACGGACTTTTGAATTGAGGAAACGTCTGACGGGTATGCTGAACAAGCCCAGTTACGACGATGCGGCATCCCTGGGGCGTGAACTCATCGATCTGTTCGTACAGGGCGGCTGTGACGAGGTGTACATTCTCTACAGCCACTTCGTCAGTATGGTGAGGCAGGTGCCGACAATCGTCAAGCTCCTTCCTATCATCCCCGGGAAGAAAGAGGAAGGGGCGAAGGTGCAGCACGTCGAATATCTTTTCGAGCCTTCCCATCAGGCGCTTCTCACCGACCTCCTGCCGAATTACGTGAACATAGAAATCCTGGAGAGCTTTTACCAGACCGGCGTCGGCGAACACGCGGCGCGGATGGCGGCCATGGAAAATGCCACCAGCAACTGTAAGGAACTGGTTCGCACTCTGACCCTCACCTACAACAAGGCGAGGCAGGCAGGCATTACCACGGAACTCATGGACATCGTCGGCGGTGCGGAAGCCCTTAGAAAATAGGCACAGGTAGCGGCTTTTCAAAGCTGTAAGGAGGTAATAAGCCCATGAATTTGGGGAAAATCGTACAGGTTATCGGAAACGTTGTGGACGTTGAGTTCGAAGAGGGAAAGCTTCCTCCCCTTCTGACCGCGCTGTTCGTGAGCAATCCGGGGTTGAGCGATCAGGAAGACAACCTTGTGCTCGAGGTCGCTCAGCATCTCGGCGACAATGTCGTGCGAACGATCGGAATGGACCTGACCGACGGTCTGGTCCGTGGCATGGCCGTCAAAGACTCGGGCAACCCGATCATGATGCCGGTGGGCAAGCCGGTCCTGGGCCGCGTGATCAACGTCGTGGGAAGAACCGTGGACGGCCTCGGCCCGATCAACACCGAACATTATATGCCGATTCACCGTTCGGCCCCTCTCTTCACCGAGCAGGATACCTCTGTCAAGGTCCTGGAGACCGGCGTTAAGGTCATCGACCTGCTGGTGCCCTTCCCCCGCGGCGGCAAAATGGGGATGTTCGGCGGTGCCGGCGTCGGTAAGACCGTCGTTATGATGGAAATGATCCACAACATCGCCATGCAGCACGGCGGCATCTCGGTTTTTGCCGGCGTGGGCGAAAGAACCCGCGAAGGCAACGACCTCTACCACGAAATGAAGGAATCGGGCGTTCTTCCCCGGGCGGGTCTGGTCTACGGGCAGATGACGGAACCGCCGGGAGCGCGTGCGAGAGTGGCCCTGTCGGCCCTGACCGTCGCTGAATACTTCAGGGACGTGGAAGGCCAGGACGTGCTCCTGTTCGTCGACAACATCTTCCGGTTTACCCAAGCCGGCGCGGAAGTCTCCGCCCTGCTCGGCCGTATGCCTTCCGCCGTCGGATATCAGCCGACCTTGGGAACCGACCTGGGCGAATTGCAGGAACGCATCACATCGACGACCAAGGGTTCCATCACATCGGTTCAGTGCGTCTACGTTCCCGCCGATGATCTGACCGACCCGGCCCCGGCTACGACCTTCGCCCACCTCGACGGGACCGTCGTTCTCTCGAGGCAGATTGCGGAACTCGGGATTTATCCGGCGGTGGACCCGCTGGACTCGACTTCCCGAATTCTTGACCCGAATGTGCTGGGAGAAGAACACTATTACACGGCGCGTGAGGTGCAGCAGATACTGCAGAAGTACAAAGACCTCCAGGATATCATCGCGATTCTCGGTATGGACGAATTGTCCGATGAGGACAAACTGGTCGTCGCACGCGCCCGGAAGATTCAGCGGTTCCTGTCTCAGCCTTTCCACGTTGCTGAAACCTTTACGGGAGTTGCCGGAAAATACGTGAAAATGGAAGACACCATCAGGGGATTCAAGGAAATCTGCGACGGCAAGCATGACGATGTTCCCGAGCAGGCTTTCTACATGGTGGGTCCCATTGAGGAAGCTCTCGAGCAGGCCAAGCGGATGTCCGCTGCTTAGGCACAAAGAATGGTGAGCATATGGCTGAAAAAATCATGTTAGAGATTGTGACACCGGAAAAGTTGGTCCTGAGCGAAATGGTGGACATCGTGGTCGCGCCGGGCCAGGAGGGCGAATTCGGTGTTCTGCCGCACCACATTCCGTTTCTCTCCAAGCTGAAAGTGGGCGAGCTGCGGTTTCGGAACGGTTCTTCCGCGCGGCATGTGGCCATTATGGGAGGGTATGCCGAAGTGCTGCCCGACCGTGTGACCGTTCTGGCGCCGGCTGCGGAAGAGGCGATCGAAATCGATGTGGTTCGGGCGAAAGCGGCCCGGGAAAGAGCGGAACGACGCCTGGCGGAGGTAAAGGACAGGCTTGAATTTGCCCGTGCCCAGGCTGCTCTCCAGCGGGCGGTTGCCCGATTGAAGGTCGCGGAAAAGAGATAGGCATAACGTCAGCCTGCAGTTCATTGAGGCCCTCCCGCTTGCGGGGGGGCCTTTTCTTTTGCTTTACTCTATCTTGTGGCTGATGAATAATGGCACAGGTTTTTAAGTAGTTAACGCCGCCCCATTTTGGAGGAAAAGTCATGTGTGGAATTGTCGGATATGTGGGTACGGAAGACGGAAGAAGTATTTTGCTGGAGGGGCTGAAACGATTGGAATACCGGGGTTATGACAGCGCCGGCATTGCAATGGTGGATGAGACCGGCAGCATAGATGTCGTTCGAAGCTGTGGCAAAATCGCCGTCCTGGAAGAAAGACTGAAAGAGCACCCCCTTTCCGGCAAGGTTGGTATCGGCCATACACGGTGGGCCACCCATGGGAAACCTTCCGACGAAAATGCTCATCCTCAGCGATCGGGCCCGTTTGTTGTCGTCCACAACGGCATCATCGAAAACTATGCTGAAATCAAGTCCCGGCTGGAACTGGAGGGTTTTGAGTTCTCTTCGGAAACCGATACCGAGGTCATCGTGAAGCTGGCCGAACGGGAATGGCGCTCCGGGAAAGGTTACAGGCAGGCCATCGTGGATACGCTGGCGCAACTGCGCGGCAGCTACGCCCTCGTGTTCCTCTGCCAGGAGAACCCCGGGGAAATCATTGCCGCCCGGAAAGAAAGCCCTCTTATCCTTGGGGTCGGGGACGGAGCGTCTTACGTGGCGTCCGATGTCCCGGCCATTTTGCCGTACACGAACAGGGTCGTCTACCTGGAAGACGGGGACATCGCCTTTCTGACCAAGGACGGATATGACGTCGAGACCCTCGATGGGCAGCATCTGAAGCGAAGTCCGAAGGTCATCGACTGGAATCCCATTCTGGCTGAAAAGGCCGGCTACAAGCACTTCATGCTCAAAGAGATCCATGAACAGTCGCATGCGATGATCGATACCTTCCGCAGTGCGCTCGACTTCAACAAGGTCTCGGTTCACCTGAATGAATTGAATCTTTCTGCGGAACAGATCAGGGAAATCCGGAAAGTGTTTCTCGTGGCCTGCGGGACTTCTTACCATGCCTGCCTTGCAGGGAAATACCTGGTCGAGAACATGTGCGGCATGCCGGTTGAGGTGGATCTCGGATCAGAGTTTCGATACCGCAAACCGTTGCTGGACAGCCACACGCTCCTCATCGTGGTCAGCCAGTCCGGGGAGACGGCGGACACGAGGGCTGCCCTGCAGGAAGGGCTTGAAAAGGGCGCGGTGTGCCGGGCGATAGTCAATGCGGTAGGCAGCAGCCTTGCGAGAATGGCGGATGGAGTGATCTATACCCATGCGGGCCCGGAAATCGGCGTGGCTTCGACCAAGGCCTTCACAACGCAGGTCGTGGCGCTCTATCTGTTCAGCCTGTATTGTGCGACCGCGCTTGAAAAGATCGACCGAGGCGAGCTGTCCCGGTATATCCAGGAACTGGTTGAACTGCCGCACAAGATAGACGATATCCTGTCCAGAGACGAGGGAATCGCCGGGCTCGCACGGCGTTACATGAACTGCCGCGATTTTCTGTACCTGGGAAGAGGCATCCTCTACCCCATCGCCCTCGAGGGGGCCCTGAAGCTCAAGGAAATCTCCTACATCCACGCGGAGGGCTACGCGGCCGGTGAGATGAAACACGGACCGATCGCGCTCATCGACGAAAAGATGCCGGTGGTCGTGCTCCTGCAAAGGGGACAGCTTTACGAAAAAATGCTGAGCAACGTTCAGGAGGTGAAGGCCAGAGGCGGGCAGGTGATCGCATTGGTTGAAGGGGAACTCGATCCGAAGATCGGTGCGATAGAGAACCAGTTTCTCATCCCAGCGAGTTCTCCCTGGCTGTCGCCGGTGCTTTTCACCATTCCCCTCCAATTGCTCGCCTACCACATAGCGGTACTGAGGGGGACGGACGTGGACCAGCCCCGCAACCTGGCCAAGAGTGTTACCGTCGAATAGTGGAATGGTGCACCGGAGATTCGGCTTGACTTATTTTTCGGTTTTTGACTAAAATAGCATTGAGATATGGATTTCAATGTGATTTTGATTGGTTGAAGAGGGAATTCCTTATTCCGGATGGCTTTCGCGGTCCGCAGAGTGACCGGGATATGCCACCCGCTGCAAGGTTCGAAAAACGCATTATTGGATAGATAACTGGGAAGGCTCATTTGGTTATACTCCTCCGCCGACGATGGACACGGAGAGGGAAAAAGGGAATCGGAATTTGTGCCGGGGCATGGGGGAAAGCCTCGGAGACAATGCAGGGTCAATGCCGCTAAAGGAAAGACGGGTTAACTCGGACATCGGTAGGTTACGGCCGACTCTTGCGTCAGTTGAAACGGATACGGCGGATTGATCACGGCTGTGGGCGCCGGGTGGCCCTGCAGCGGGATGACGTTACCAGAAAACTTCTGGGACTCTTAGTATATAAAATATGGATATGCGCTGCCCCTGCTGTGTTTGTGATTGGGAGAACGTTCCTGAGCCAACATACACAAATGGGGTGCCCTCACTTGCTCTGGTGTGCCTGCCGGTCAACCGGAAGCCTAAAGGAGTAACAGGGCGCCCACCTTGAATCAGCGGTTCAAGGCGACTGACCGACACGGCACGATGCGGGGGCAGTGTCCTTTTTTCTTTCCGCGAGATTTTGTCCAAAATGCCTCTGGAGTGGGGTTGCCGGCTCTTGCCTTTGGGGTCGGGGAGAAACCTGTATTTTGTCCCGCCTTTTGAGCTTTTCCGCTAAACGAAAGCCTTTTTGACAGACCGGATTTGCTGTTGCCTGGATGGCTGTGAGCATGCAGAGATCGGGCTCGAACGATTTGGGCCACGGTTTTCGCGTGCTTATGCGTATTTATCCGCCTGAACTGACCGCAACGAGGGCTCCGTCAATTGCGATGAAAGGAATCATATACTATGGGCTACGTGGCCGGCACGATACTTTTCCTGGTGGCTTTGTTGGGGGGAGTGGCGCTTGGGGTGCTCTTGCGTCATTTCTGGCTGGAGAGGCGAAATCAGCAGCTTCAGGACCAGGCGCGAAACGTCATCAGTGACGCCCGCAAGGAAGCGGAAACAATCAAGAAAGAGGCAATTTTGCAGGCGAAGGACAGCCTCTTCCAGATGAAGGCTGAATTCGAGAAGGAAAGCAAAGAGAACCGGAAAGAATTTCAGAATTTAGAAAAGCGCATTCTTCAAAAGGAAGAAAACCTCGACAGGAAATCGGAGGGGCTGGACAGAAGAGAATCGGCCATCACCAAGCGGGAAAAAGCCCTGGTGCAGCAGGAAAAGGAATTCGAAGAGAACCAGCGGGAACTTCATGACTTGATGGATGAGCAGAAGAGAAAGCTGGAAAACATCTCGGGTATGTCGGCGCAGGAAGCCAAAGAGATACTGATCCAGGCCATCGAAAATGAGGCCCGCCATGACGCGGCGCTCCTGGTGAAAAAAATCGAAACGGAGGCGCGTGAATCGGCCGACAGGAAGGCAAAGAACATCATCTCTCTGGCCATTCAAAGATACGCCGGCGACTACGTGGCGGAGAAGACCGTCTCGGTGGTCAACCTCCCCAATGAAGAAATGAAAGGCCGGATCATCGGCCGTGAAGGCAGGAACATCCGGGCGATCGAAGCGTCCACCGGCGTCGATCTCATCATTGACGACACCCCGGAAGCGGTAATTCTTTCCGGGTTCAATCCGGTTCGGCGCGAAGTGGCGAGGATTTCGCTGGAACGTTTGATTTCGGACGGACGAATTCATCCGGCGAGGATTGAAGAAGTCGTCGAGAAGGTCGGCCTGGAAATAGAAAATTCGATCAAAGAATCGGGTGAGCAGGCCGCCTTTGACGTAGGAGTGCACGGGATCCACGCGGATTTGATCAAACTCATCGGAAAGCTGAAATACCGGACGAGTTATGCTCAGAATGTCCTCCAGCACTCAAGGGAAGTGGCTTTCCTGTGCGGAATTATGGCCGCCGAGCTCGGGATAAATGAAAAACAGGCCAAGCGGGCTGGCCTGCTCCACGATATCGGCAAGGCCATGGACCATGAAATGGAGGGGCCTCACGCGACGATTGGAGCGGATCTGGCGAGAAGATACGGCGAAGCCCCGATCATCGTTCATGCCATCGCCGCGCATCATGAAGACATACCGGCGGAGGACATCCTGGCAATCGTCGTTCAGGCGGCGGATGCGCTTTCCGGAGCGCGCCCCGGGGCCAGGAAGGAACTGCTGGAAACCTATGTGAAGAGGCTGGAAGACCTGGAGAGAATAGCTGCCACCTTCCCCGGGATCAGCAAGGCGTATGCGATTCAGGCAGGGCGCGAACTGCGGATTGTCGTCGAGAGTACGGTGATAAACGACGCCGATGTGGTCCTGTTGAGCAAGGATATCGCCAAGAAAATTGAGAGCGAACTGACCTATCCCGGTCAGATTAAAGTGACGGTAATCCGGGAAACCAGGGCCATCGAATACGCCAAATAGCACCAGGGAAAAGGCGGACCGGGTCAGAAGGGCAGTTTAACTCACATTCGGGGTTGGTGGAGTGGAAAACGTTTTCGATGTTTTGAATGAAAGAGGGTTCATCGCACAGGTTTCCGACGCCGAAGCGCTGAAGGAACGATTGCGGGAGCCGGCGACCTGCTATATCGGGTTCGACCCCACTGCGGATAGCCTGCATGTCGGGAGTCTTCTTCCTATCATGGCTCTTGCC
>CAXXDT010000009.1:50000-204311 GCA_963663685.2 uncultured Syntrophobacter sp.
GGGAGCAATCCCGTAAACTGGTTGATCCCAGGCTACCAAGAAAAGCCTCTAGCGAGTTGACTAGGTGACCGTACCGCAAACCGACACAGGTAGGCGAGGAGAGAATCCTCAGGCGCGTGAGAGAACCCTGTTTAAGGAACTCGGCAAAATGACACCGTAACTTCGGGAGAAGGTGTGCCCTCATCAGGTGAGAAAACTTGCTTTTTAAGCCGAAGGGGGTTGCAGAGAAGAGGCGGTAGCGACTGTTTACTAAAAACACAGGACTCTGCTAAATCGTAAGATGACGTATAGGGTCTGACGCCTGCCCGGTGCTGGAAGGTTAAGGGGAGATGTTATCGCAAGAGAAGCGTTGAACCGAAGCCCCAGTAAACGGCGGCCGTAACTATAACGGTCCTAAGGTAGCGAAATTCCTTGTCGGGTAAGTTCCGACCTGCACGAATGGCGTAACGACTTCCGCGCTGTCTCAAACAGGGACTCAGTGAAATTGCAGTCTCGGTGCAGATACCGAGTACCCGCGGCTAGACGGAAAGACCCCGTGCACCTTTACTATAGCTTGGCATTGGATTTTGGGCGTGTATGTGTAGGATAGGTGGGAGGCGATGAAGTGGGGGCGCTAGCTCTCATGGAGCCGACCTTGAAATACCACCCTTACGCGTTTAGAACTCTAACCCAGGTCCGTGATCCGGATCGGGGACAGTGCCTGGTGGGTAGTTTGACTGGGGCGGTCGCCTCCAAAAGAGTAACGGAGGCGCGCGAAGGTTCCCTCAGGCTGATTGGAAACCAGCCGTAGAGTGTAAAGGCATAAGGGAGCCTGACTGTGAGAGAGACATCTCGATCAGGGACGAAAGTCGGTCTTAGTGATCCGGCGGTTCCACATGGAAGGGCCGTCGCTCAACGGATAAAAGGTACGCCGGGGATAACAGGCTGATCTCCCCCAAGAGTTCACATCGACGGGGAGGTTTGGCACCTCGATGTCGGCTCATCGCATCCTGGGGCTGGAGCAGGTCCCAAGGGTTCGGCTGTTCGCCGATTAAAGCGGTACGTGAGCTGGGTTTAAAACGTCGTGAGACAGTTTGGTCCCTATCTACCGTGGGCGGAGGAATTTTGAGGGGATCTGTCCCTAGTACGAGAGGACCGGGATGGACGAACCTCTGGTGTACCAGTTGT
Source organism: uncultured Syntrophobacter sp. (assembly GCA_963663685.2). Lineage (GTDB taxonomy): Bacteria > Desulfobacterota > Syntrophobacteria > Syntrophobacterales > Syntrophobacteraceae > Syntrophobacter. Next base: position 51,168 of record CAXXDT010000009.1, read on the forward strand.
CCCGCCAGGGGCAGCGCTGGGTAGCTACGTTCGGAAGGGATAACCGCTGAAAGCATCTAAGCGGGAAACCCACCCCAAGATAAGAATTCCCATCCGGAGCGATCCGGACTGAAGGACCCTCGTAGACCACGAGGTTGATAGGTCGGGTGTGTAAGCGCAGCAATGCGTTGAGCTAACCGATACTAATGGTCCGTGAGGCTTGACCATTCTTCATCAGGACAACGGATTAAAACCAGGTAAAGACGCTCGGAAAAACCCCTGTTCGGCCGAAAGCCCTAAAAGAGTTAAATCCAAAGGGGCGGCGGTTCAAGCGAGGAGGCCACACCCGTTCCCATCCCGAACACGGTCGTTAAGCTCCTCTGCGCCGATGGTACTGCGTGGGTGACTGCGTGGGAGAGTAGGGCACTGCCGCCCCCCCCTTTTTTTTTCTTCCCCCCTTATGAATATTCCCCGAAAGTTTTGCTCGTTTCCTTTGGATGTTTTTGCCCTGTAGCGTATAATAACTTGATAACGTAGAGTATTTTTGTGCCCTGCCGGTCTTGCCCCCGCGCCCTCCTGTCCCGACGGACCCGGACAAACAAGTTCCCGGGCTGCCCGCGAGCGGGTATGCGAACCCGCGGCGCCTCCCCCCCCGTGAGGACGCCTGCCCCGCTTGGCTCTGCCCAATGCCAATCCTCATGTCCCCTGCGAAACGGCGGTGCGGATCGCCACGGACAGGTCGGTTACATTATAGGGTTTTACCAGTATGCCCGAGAACCCGTACTGCCGAAAATTCGACATGACGGGATCCGTGGAATACCCGCTCGATGCGATGGCCTTCAACGAGGGATCGATTTTCAAAAGCTCTTCAATCGCTTTCCCACCCCCCATTCCCGCCCGCACGGTGAGGTCCAGGATGACGAGATCAAAGGGTCTTCCGGATTGCTTTGCCCGCAGAAACTTTTTGATGGCTTCGGAGCCGTCGCGCGCGAAAGCAGCCTCGCACCCGAGGTGACAGAGCATTTCCCCGGTCATGTTCCTGATGGGTTCTTCATCGTCCATCAAAAGAACTTTTGCCTCCACAATGCTTTGACAGGGTTCCGGGACCGTCTCTTCATGGGGAGGCTGACAAGGCTTTCCGTCGGACGCGGGCAGGTAAATGTGAAATACCGTTCCCGCGGCCACTTCCGATTCCACGGCGATGTACCCTCCGTGTTTTTTGATGATCGAATAGACGGTGGACAGGCCTAGCCCCATGCCTTTTTGAGTTCCCCTCTGTTTGGTGCTGAAGTAAGGATCGAAGATCTTGGGGACAAGGTCGGCCGGGATGCCCATCCCGAGGTCGCGAACCGAGAGCCTGACATAATTGCCTTTCTTGAGGGGAGCTATCTTCTCCGGGCCGATTTCCTCGTTTACGAGTGAAATATCCACGATGCCACCCTGCGGCATGGCTTCCTTTGCATTGATCATAAGATTGGTGACCACCTGGTGGATTTGCCCGGAATCGCAGTCCACCGGCCACGGATCTTCATTCGTATGGAAAACCCACTCCACTGCGGAGCCTGCCAGTGCCATATTTGCGGCTTCTTTTACGATTTCCTGGATGAATTCAGGTCGTCTGAGCGGCTCGCCTCCGTGGGAAAACGTGAGCAGTTGCTGCGTGAGGTTCTTGGCGCGATAGCAGGCCTTCTCCGTAGCCTTCAAAAGTTTGGACAAATATCCGCCGGGTTTGGGGTTCGCCTGTGCAAGAGAAATATTCCCAAGGATTATTCCCAGAAGATTGTTGAAGTCATGAGCTATCCCTCCTGCAAGGATACCGACGGATTCGAGCTTCCGTGCTCTCAGAAGCTCTTCCTCCATCTTTTTGCGATCGGTGACGTCGCGGATGGATTGTATGGCACCGATCAGATTTCCTTTTGCGTCGAAAAGGGGCGAGGCATTCGCCCATACATAGGCCCCCTTGCCTTCATACAGTTCGGGGGTGAAAACCTCCGTGTAAAGCGCATCGGCCTTGCGAACCAGCAGATCGTAATAAATTCCGGTGTCGATATCGGGTTGCAGCACTTTGTCTATCAGTACCGGGCGCAACTTTCCGTAGAACGGAACGGAATAGGCGAACCGCCCCCTGCCGAGGATGTCTTGCTTGGGGAGTCCGGTCATTTCTTCAATGGCCCTGTTCCATGCGATTACCTTGCTTTCCCGGTCGATGACAAAGGTGGCGTCCGGAAGGAATTCGATGATGTCCATGTACTGCTGCCGTGCCGCCTGGAGTTCTTCCTCGACCTTCTTGCGGCTGGTGATGTCCGTGGTGACGCCGATCCATTTGGAGTACCTCCCCTTTTCATCTCGAAGAATCTTGCGGCAATCGGTCCAGTACAGAATCGCTCCGTTCTTTCGAACAATCCGGTATTCCATGCAGAACGGCATGCGGGTCTTCAAATGCTGCTCGACTTCAGCCATCACACGGTCGTGGTCATCGGAATGCAGGGCCCCTTCCCATGCGTCCAGTGTGCGGGGGAATTCTCCCTGCGCATAACCGAGGAGTTCATCGACACAGCCGAACCATTCCAGGAAATTGGTCCGCAGATCCCACTCGTAAATCAGGTCACTGGCACATTCCGCCGCGGTGCGGAAACGTTCCTCGGACTGGTGAAGAGCGGTCTCGAAGCGTTTTCGATCGGAAATGTCGTGAATGATCGAATGGACGAACGTCCGGCCTCCGACCGTGATGCGGCCCGAATAGACTTCCACGTCCCGGGTTTCGCCCGTTGAGAGCCGCTGCCTGAGTTCAGTCCGAAAGCAGCGCCCGGACAATATCCCGGCGATTCGCTCGCAGGTTTGATCCTCGGAGGAGGCGCTGAGGTCGAAGATTTTCAGGGCCGTGATTTCCTCGTGCGAATACCCGTAATAATGGCAGGCGGCCTCGTTGGCATCGACGATCAGGCCGTTGCCCGCATCGTACAGGTATTGCACCGACAGATTTCCGTTAAACGCCTGTCTGTATCGTTCTTCGCTCTCTCGAAGCGCCTCTTCGATCTTTTCCCGTTCGAATATCTCCATCTGGAGCCGTTCATTGGCCGTGCTGAGTTGCACGGTGCGTGATTCCACGCGCTGCTCCAATGCGTTGTGGGCTTCCTGCAGTTCCTGCTCGGCCTTCGTCCGCTCGGCCAGTTCCCGGGTGAGCTGATCGCTCCTTCGTGTGACCTGCGACCGCAGAAACCAATTCCAGAAGAACATTCCGGTCAAAAGAAAGCCGATCGCTCCGAAGACCAGCACAATAAGTGCGGGCAGCCCCGTTCTCGGGGTGTTCCCCTGAGAATTCACCCAGTTTTTCAAAATGGCCTGCCGCTCGCCCTGGCTTATGCCTCCCAACCCCTTTTCGAGAATCCCGATGAGTTCAGGACTGCCTTTGCGGCAGGCGAACGAGATCCTGTGGACATAGCCGGTATTGCCCGCGATCCGCAGGTTGGCGAAACCTTTTTTTTCAATATGGAAAGCGGCGGAGGCAAGGTTCTCCACAAAAGCTTCGGCAAGGCCGAAGGAGACTCTCTCCAGACCCTCCTCCACCGTTGAGACCCCGATCAGTTTCAGCGCGGGATAGTTAGAGGCCATGTAGTCGTATGCCGCGGACCCCGATACGATCGCAACGCTTGATCCGGCCAGTTCCTCCAGTGTGAGTGCCTTCCTGACGTCGTTTCTGACAACAATAACGGAGGGGAATTCTTCAAAGGGGATGGTGAACAGCAGGCATTCGGACAGCCGGGAACTTTCCGAGGCCGCTCCGAACAGGTCGGCTTCCACCTTGTTCGCCCCTTCCGCTGATTGACGGTGGTTTCCGGCCGGGACCATCTCAAAATGCAGATCGAAGCGTGAGGCGATTAAAGACAGGTATTCGGCCGCAATCCCCCGGTAGGTGCCCTCTTCATCGAGATACCCGATGGGCGCAACATTCCGGCCGGGTGCCAGGCTGATGCACTGATGGGCTTTCAGCCATTCCTTTTCCCCGGGGCTCAGAACGTCTTGTCCCGCTCCCTGCGCGGCAAAGGAGGCCGGAGGCTTACAGGCCAGAATAAGAAGGGTTACGACCAGCAGTCGGACCCACCCTGAAAAACCGGTGCCTTCCGCGATCCTGATAACCTTGGCACACATAATGGCTCCCGGGTTGAAATCCCTCGAGATAGGCCGCCCTTCGAACAGCGGAAAGGCGTTCCCACCGGATCAAAAGGCCGACAGGCGTTCGCGCAAAGCGTGCCCCGGCACCCGGCAGATTGATGCTTCAAGAATGGTTTCAGGCGGCCGTGATCCCGGGAGGTCGAAAACCTCCAGGCTCGGGCTGATTACGTGAGTGAATTTCCAACGGACGCCGGACCGGCGACTTTTCGCTTCCGGCCTCACGGGGGATCGGCAACCGGGAAATTTTAATATAACCGGGTCGGAAGCCTTCCGGTTCGGCCGGAATTACATGGATTCGGATTCTCAGACCCCGCGCCGGCCTGTTTCCTGCTTCGACCCGCGCGGGCGACTGGAACCCGAAAAATTTAATATTCAGTATAATACATGGAAAAAGTTTTCGGAATTATTTTCGATGGGTCGCTGTCACGAGGCCGGACGGTAAAGATTCCGGGTGGCCGCCGCCTTGGATCTCCGCTGTTCTCCTCTGCGTATTCCGCCGGGGCAGCGGGATAAGGCGGTGGCGGTGGCGGTTTTCGGCCCGGGCGCGGGGCCGTATCCTGCCATCCGCCGGTCCCCGGGAAACCGGGGGGTGGGCGATTTCCATGACGCACGAATGCGGGGTCCGATCAGAATTGTTCGGGGGGGGATGTCGAACCGTACCAAGGTTCGACGTGAATGGTCACGGACGTCCCGGGATAATGTTTCCTGATATTGATGCCGATCACCTCTGTCAGTTTGTGTGATTCCCCCACCGTCATCTCGGGATCGATCAGTATCGTCATCTCGATAAACCGCGTGGGTCCCGCCTTCCGGGTCCGGAGCCGGTTGACTTGGCGGACGCTCGGCGCATGGATGGTGACTTCCCGCCGGATGAACAATTCCTCTTCGGGGGGCAGCGAGGTATCGAGAAGGTCCCGTGCCGATCTGACCGTGAGGTCGTACGCGGCTTTGACGATCAAAACGGCTACGCCGATGGCGGCGGCGGGATCCATCCAGTTCAGATTGACGTGAGGAAAGAGCATTCCCCCGATCCAGATGGCGCTCAAACCGGCCATGACCCCCGCGGAGGTGTAGACGTCCGTGCGGAGGTGCCAGGCATCCGCCTCAAGGGCCACCGAATCCGTTTCTTTTGCCACCTTGAAAAGCGTCGTGGAAACCGCGATGTTCACCGCCGCCGAAAGCAGCATCACGGCTGCTCCCCAGCCGGCTATTTCAATCGGTTCGGGATGCCGGAGCTTTCGTAAGGATTCGAAAAGGATCCAGGCCGCGGCCGCGAGAATGAGCAGTGCTTCCACCGTTCCTGAGAGGTTTTCAAACTTTCCGTGGCCGAACGGGTGGTTCCGGTCGGCGGGTTTCCCCGCTGTTTTGACCGCCCAGAAGGCGATCAGGGCCGCAACCAGGTCCACACTCGAGTGAATGGCTTCGGAAATTACGGATACCGATCCGATCGTGATCCCGACGATGAGTTTCATCAGCACGAGCGTGCTGTTCGAACAGACCGAGATTGCAATGGCAGCAGTTTTTCTTTTGGTTATTCCCGTCATGGGCTGCTTTCTTGTTCACGATGTCCAGCCGGAAGCGCGAAAGAGGGCCGGCCTCCACCGTTCAATATTCGCCATCGTTCGGGCGCTTGTCGATGCCGGCCCCGGGCGGAAATCTCACTGCGTTTCAAGGGGCCGTGACGCGGGCTTGATGAGGTAGAGCCACGCCAGGCCGATGCAGGCCGAGATAACCGACGCGGCCAGAATTCCCAGCTTTGCCTGTTCGAGGAGCAGCAGGTCATCGAATGCCAACTGACTTATGAACAAAGACATGGTGAAGCCGATACCCCCCAGCCACGCGACTCCGAGGAGATGCCGCCAGCGGACTCCCCGGGGCAGTCTGCCGATCCCCAGCCTTACGGCGATCCAACTGCCCGCGGCTATGCCCAGGAACTTCCCGAACACCAGACCCGTGATTATCCCCAGGGTGATGGGTTGTACGAGGCCCCGGATGAATTCGAGCCGGCTGAAATCGATTCCCACATTGCTCAGGGCAAAAAGAGGAATGATGACAAAGGTGACCCACGGGCTCAGGGTGTGTTCCATGTGCTGCAGTGGCGGCTGAACGGCCCTGGACGCTTTTTCGAGGCTCTGCGCGATGGTGGCCATGCGCGGGTTGCTGAGAGGTTCGTCTCCCTGGCCGGGGTCCGCGCTTTCCTGGTGGAAGGCGTGGTAGAGCTGAAGCATCCGTTTTTCAAATTTATCGGCGGCAATGGCCGGTTTGGCGGGAATGGTAACGGCAAGGAGGACCCCGGCGATGGTGGAATGAATCCCCGATTGGAGCAGTGAAAACCAGAGGGCAAGCCCCAATATGCCGTAGGGAAGAGGATTGCGTATTCCTCCTTGGTTGAAAATGAGCAGAATGGCGATGATTCCGGCGGCTCCCCCGAGGGCCGTCAGGCTGATTCCATGGGTGTAGAAAACGGCGATGACGACCACGGCCCCAACGTCGTCCGCGATGGCGAGAGCGGTCAGGAAAATGATCAACCCGGACGGAATGCGCCATGCGAGCATCACCAGTATCCCGACGGAAAAGGCTATGTCCGTGGCCATGGGGATTCCCCAGCCCGGTGCGGCCGGCCCGTCGGGGTTGACGGTATGGTAGATGAGCGCAGGCATGAGCATTCCTCCTGCGGCCGCGATCACGGGGAGCGCCGCATCATGCCACGAGGAGAGTTCCCCCACCATGATTTCCCGCTTCAGCTCCAAACCGACCAGGAGGAAAAAAAAAGTCATGAGCCCGTCGTTTACGAGCTGGTGCAGGCTCATTTCCAATCCCAGGGGACCGATCCCCGCACGCACGGGTTGTTCCCATATGTCGTGCAACAGGTCGCCCGATCCCGAATTGGCCAGCACCAGGGCCAGCACCGTAGTCCCCATGAGCACGATGCCCCCGGCGGTTGTCCGCCGCAAGAATTCCTGAAACGGATTCAATATCCTGCCGAAAAGGTCTTCCAGGATACTCGTGTTGTTTTTTCGATCTTGAACCATTGTTCCCCGCTATAATGTATCTTCATGATTCGTCCGACTCGAACCCGCCCGGATTCATGCCCGAAAACGGTTGCCCACGAACGGCCCCTGGGTCAGGTGTATTCGAACCCGCCGTTCCCTGCAATAAGAAAGTATATCCTGCCGGTGCCGGTTCAATCGGAGGCGACGATATTTCTTATTCCGCCGCCGGCCGCCGGTCCGGGCGATGGGCGCAGTGCCCGGCCGGAATGGGGCTTTTCGCATCACAATGGCGTGCCTGCCTGCTTGAACAGCATCCGGGAGTTCCTCCGAATCTCCCGTTGTTGCCGGACTTCCTTTCCGGTATTCTGCCCATCAGTTCATGTATACGGGACGCCTGCCCGAGAGGCTAAGCCTTAGCCCCCTTTTCCTTACGGTCCGGCGGCGTTTTGTGCTGCCGTGTTACTGCCAGGAGCTGGGCCGCTCAAGGTGGGAAAATTACGAAACGAACGGGTGTTTGACGTCAGGGAGGGACGTTCCGGCTGCGAATGGTTCGCGATTGCCTCTTTTCCGGGTGTTCTACGGGTGTCTTCATGCATTTCGGTTTGATTTGAAGGAATTTAAGCTGTATGAAGACCAATTGCTGCTGAGAAATTTGGTGCTGTCTCCCGGTCCGGCGATTCTCACCGGAGAGAGTCGATTTTTCGAGGGCCTGCGGCATGTTCGGATGCAGGACCCTCCGCCTTTGTTACCACCTTCCGGGGAACCGCGGGAAATCTGTGCTGAGAAACAGAGAATTTATCGGGACGAAAATTTTTCGGCCGGTCTTGCCCTTTTCCCGTGATTTCCGCTGTGGGAAGGGCTCCGACTGGGTTTCCATCGAATGGAAACGGTTTTCTTTGCAGACTGCATCGTGACGAGACGGTTAACGAAGTGAAAGGAGGTTTGGCCTTGGCTTTCCAACCTGCGAAGCAAGCATATACGGGAAAAATCAGGGAAGTGACTCTGGGGACCGGAGACAAAGCTGTAACCGTTGGAGGGAAGGCCGCCTTTGCTTTCCACGGGTTCGAGGGGGACATGCCGCATCCGCCCAAAGTGGCCATGGAAGTCTGGGACAAGGACCCGGGTGAAGAATGGTCCGACCCGGCCAAAGCCCCGTTTCTTGACGTCCTGTCCGACCCGGCCGCGTGGGCACGGAAGTGCGTCGGGCAATTTGGAGCGGAAATCATCGCCGTCCAGTTGAAAAGCGCCGATCCGAACGGAGACAACAGGCCGTCCGAAGAAGTCGCGGAAACCGTTAAGCGCGTTGTCGATGCGGTCGACGTACCGGTCGTGGTCTGGGGCGTGGGCAGTCATGAAAAGGACACGGAAGTGATGCGCCTGGCCGCCGAGAAGTGCAGCGGCAGGAGACTGACCGTCTCTCCCGTCGAGGAGGGCGACTACAAGCAGATCGGTGCCGCCTGCCTGGCCTACGGACATGTTGCCGCCGCCTCATCCCCCATTGACGTGAACCTTGCAAAACAGCTCAACATCCTCCTGGGGAACCTGGGTGTGGCCGGCGCGGACATCCTCATCGATCCGACCACAGGGGGACTCGGTTACGGGCTCGAATATACCTACTCGGTGATCGAACGAATCATGCAGGCGGCGTTGACGACGGAGGACGAAAAGCTCCAGCAGCCCATCATTGTCAATGTCGGAAGCGAAGTGTGGAAATGCAAGGAAGCGAACCTCAGCGCCGAAGAGGCCCCCGAATTGGGGGACCCGGTGAGGCGCGGGGTCCTGATGGAAGCCGTGACGGCGGTTGACCTGCTTCTGGCCGGGGCGGACATCGTGGTGCTGCGGCATCCGGACGCCGTTGCGCTGGTGAACAAATTCATCGAAAAAATGATGTAGGGTTGCTGAGCCGTTGGTTCGGACGGTCACGGCCGCGGCCGTTCAGAGCGCCGAAAAAAAACTTCGAAATCGGAAAATCGGCCAATCGATTATTGTGCACTTTTTGAGAGGCCGTTCTCCGGGTTACATTCATAAGGGAAACAACGACTCGGACCGCGGCCCATTGGGCATACGCGGTACACTCCGGTGCCGTTTCGCATGGAGGCCCACGGAGCGATCGGATTGCGGGATGCGGTACCCGGGCTGCATACGGGCTCGTATGGTCCCTCCCCCGTATGGTTGTGAAGGTTTTCAAAGCCCACCCCGGCGATTGGGGGATGAGGTGCATTATGTCTCATGAAGAAAAAACCGAGAAGCACGCCGCAGACGAAAAGGCGGGAAAACCTCTGAACTTCCAGGCGATGAGCGCTTGCGAGGCGACGGTGCAAATGCTTCGGAAGGCCGCAGCCGACGGGGCCGAAACGGCATTCGATCGCGCGGCGCGGATGAAGCCGTGCCCGATCGGGGTTGAGTCGGCATGCTGCAGGCAATGCGCCATGGGACCGTGCCGGTTGAATCCCAGGGAACCCTATTCGAAGGTCGGGGTGTGCGGCGCGAGCATAGACACGATCGCCGCCCGCAATTTCGCCCGCATGGTCGCCGGAGGGGCGGCCGCTCACACGGACCACGGAATGATGATGCTCGATGTTTTCCGCGAAGTGGCCAACGGAAACATCAGGGATTTTCAGATCCGGGATGAGGAAAAGCTCCGGTCCGTGGCGTCGAGCGTCGGGATAGAGGTGAGCGGACGCAAGGTCAAAGAAGTGGCGCAGGCCCTCTACAGGGAACTCGAAAAAACCTATACCCAGGTGAACGGTGAAATCCCCTTCATGAAACGGGTCCCGCAGAAGACCCTGGAAAGCTGGAGGAAGGCGGGCATCGTGCCGCGCGGGGCCATGCGCGAAATCATGGAAATCATGCACCGCACTCACATGGGAGTCGATCAGGATTACGAAAACATTGTCGCGCAGTGTTCACGAACGGCCCTCGCGGACGGCTGGGGCGGTTCCATGGTCGCAACGGAGCTCTCGGATATCCTTTTCGGAAAGCCGGAACCGCGAAAGGCGGGCGTCAATATGGGCTTTCTCAAGGAAGACCAAGTGAACATCATCATTCACGGCCACGAACCGCTTCTGTTCGAAGCCATGATCGCCTCGGTGGGCAATCCCGAAAACGTAAAGAAGGCCGAAGCCGCGGGCGCGAAGGGCATCAACCTCCTCGGCATGTGCTGTTCCGGAGCGGAAATGCTCGGGCGCCACGGGATCCCCCATGCCGGGAATTTCCTCAGCACCGAGCCGGTCATTGCAACAGGGGCGGTGGATGCCATGGCGGTGGATGTCCAGTGCATCATGCAGGGTCTTGCGAGAATGACCGAGTGCTATGGCACGCGGTTTTTCACCACCAATCCGAAGGCCAGGATCGAAGGGGTCACTCATATCGAGTTTCGTGAGCGTTCCCCGGAAAAATGCACGGACGAAATCGTCGACATGGCGATCGAACGGTTCAGGAACCGACCCGGGCGGGTCGAGATCCCTCAGCGCCGGGACTGGGGAATTCACGGATTCACCCAGGAATATATCAACTATATGCTCGGAGGCACTTTCAGGGGTTCCTACGTGCCGCTCAACGAAAACATCATAAACGGCCGGATCCGGGGCGTGGCCGGAGTGGTCGGGTGCACGAATCCCAGGGTCAGGCAGGATTACGTTCACGTTGAACTGGTGAAGGAACTGATCAGAAACAACGTGCTGGTGGTCCAGACGGGGTGTTCACAGATCGCCCTGGCAAAGGCGGGACTCATGAAGCCGGACGCGGCCGTGCTCGCCGGGGAGGGTTTGCAGGAGGTGTGCGAGGCCGTGGGCATGCCTCCCGTGCTGAGCCTCGGGTCGTGTGTCGACAACAGTCGCATCCTGATGGCCTGTGTGGAAATGGTGCGGGCCGGGGGGCTGGGCGACAGCCTGGCCGATTTGCCCGTTGTCGGAGCGGCCCCGGAATATATGAGTGAAAAAGCCGTTTGCATCGGCCAGTATTTCGTGGCTTCGGGGATCACTACGATATTCGGGGTCACTTTTCCGACGATCGAAGGGACCCGGCTCCATCGGCTGCTGTTTGAGGGGCTCGAGGATCAGGGGCTGGGAAAGTGGGGTTTTACCCGGGACCCCCATGAGATGGCCCGGATGATGATCGAGCACATTGACAGGAAGCGGGAGGCTCTGGGCATCAAGGGCGAGCGCGAGCGCAAGCTTTTCAGCATGGAAGACCGAAGAACGGCCGGTAGTTAGAACCCTTACGGGCTGCCGGTTCGAGGGGTTTTTGCCCTGTGAAAAAGATTCAGCAAGGAGCCGATTCATGTCCAGGTTGATCGCTTTTGCGGCTATCCAAGGCGCTTACAGTATCGTTTCCCGAGCGGAAGGCAAGTTCAGGAAGGCACTGGAAAAGTACGGTCCGAACCAGCCCGTCGCCTTCCCCAACACGGCCTATTACCTGCCGGTGATCTATTCCGTTCTCGGCATCAAAGTGGAAAAACTCTCCGATGCCGAACGGGTGCTCGTCCGCTGCAAGGAACTCCTGCCCCCCCACATCAGGGACATGATTCATGTTCCCTACCTGGGGCATACGCTCGACGCGGGCATGGCGGCAATCCTGGCGGAGGAAATCGTCGAGGCGATCCGGTACGTGGAGGAGCCCGATTTCTACCTTCCGGGCGAGGATTGCGACGTCGACGGAAACCGTATATGGCTCGGTGCCGCCGATGACGCCATCATGAGAAAACGCGGGATCGAATTCGTCGACGGGCGTGCCCCCGGTTTCGCCGCCATCGTGGGGGCCGCGCCGGACCCGGAGACCGCGAAGATGATCGCCGAAGACTATCAGAAGAAAAACCTGTACGTCTTCATGTGCGCGGAACAGGCGGGAACGACTTTCGCCGAGCAGTTAGTCAGGGCGGGGGTTCAAATCGGCTGGGGTACCAGGCTCGTGCCTTTCGGCCCCGATATTTCCGCCGCGGTTTTTGCGCTCGGGTTCGCCAACCGCGCGGCCATGGCGTTCGGCGGCGTGAAGCCCGGGGATTACACCGCCCTTCTCAGATACAACAAAGACCGGATATTCGCCTTCATCAACGCGCTCGGAGAAGTGAACGCGGAATGGGCGGCCAATGCGGCCGGGGCCATAAACTGGGGGTTCCCCACCATTGCGGACACGGACATTCCCGAAATCCTCCCCACGGGGATATGCACCTACGAACACGTGGTGTCCGGTGTTTCACACGATCGGATCGCCGCCCGGTCCATCGAGGTCAGGGGGCTGAAGCTGAACATCGCCGAAATCCCGGTTCCCGTCGCCTACGGACCGGCTTTCGAAGGGGAGCGGGTCCACAGGGACGATGTCTACCTCGAATGCGGAGGCGGGCGGACCCCGTGCTGCGAACTCGTTCAGATCGCGGACATGGATTCCATCGAGGACGGACGGGTCGAAGTGATCGGACCGGACATTCGCGATGTCGAACCGGGGGCTACCCTCCCCCTGGCCGTTACGGTCCAGGTGGGGGGGCGCAGGATGCAGGAGGATTACGAACCGATCCTTGAACGCCAGATCCACCACCTTGTCAACTACGCCCAGGGCATCATGCACATCGGACAGCGGGACATTGCCTGGTACCGCATCGGCAAACAGGCGGTGGAAAAGGGCTTTGCGCTGGAACACATCGGGAAGATCCTCCATGCCAAGTTTCACCAGGATTTCGGGGCGATTTTCGACAAATGTCAGGTGAAAATCTACACCGATGAGGAGAAGGTGAAAGGGATCCTTCCCCTGGCCCAGGCTGCCTACCGGGTTCGGGACGAACGCATCGAAGGGATGACCGACGAAAGCGCCGATATTTATTACTCGTGTACCTTGTGCCAGTCCTTTGCGCCCACTCATGTGTGCGTCATCAGCCCCGAAAGGACAGGGCTCTGCGGCGCCTACAACTGGCTGGACTGCAAGGCGTCCCACGAAATCAATCCCACCGGGCCGAACCAGCCGGTCGAAAAGGGCCTGACGCTGAACGCCCGTATGGGAAACTGGAAGGGCGTCAACGACTTCGTTTTCAAGGCATCCCGCCAGACCATTTCGAGCTACAATTTTTACAGCCTGGTCGAGGACCCCATGACGACGTGCGGATGCTGCGAATGCATTGCCGCCGTCATGCCTCTCTGCAACGGGGTCATGACGGTCAACCGTGAATATACGGGGATGACCCCGAGCGGAATGTCCTTTACGACCCTGGCCGGGATGGTCGGCGGCGGGAACGTGACCCCCGGGTTTGTGGGGCACAGCAAATACAATATCACCCAGCGCAAATTCATCTCCGGGGACGGGGGGCATCAAGCGGGTGGTGTGGATGCCGAAGATATTGAAGGAAGAATTGCGGGAACGGCTGCTGAGGAGAAGCGGGGAAATAGGGATTCCCAATTTCTTCGATATGATAGCAACCGAAGAACAGGGGGTGTCCGAGGAGGAGATTTACCCGTTCCTCGAACGGGTAGGCCACCCGGCGCTCACCATGGATCCCCTTCTGGAATGATGCGTGAACGGGAAAGGAGTGCGGGTGCGGGAATCATTTCCCCGCTTGTTTGAGGGATGTTAAGACCATCGCCTTGAACGCGGCCCGGCATGAAACGAAAGACACTGGATTCCCGCTTTTTCGGGAATAATGCGATTTGGTATTTCTTCCTCATTTTGTGGGCGGAAATTCCCTTTTTCAACGGGCTGTTGAGGAGACCCGGGAAGGAGACATTCCGATGGCGTTGACAGGTATTCAGATCTTCAAGCTGCTCCCGAAAACCAACTGCGGTCAATGCGGGGGTACCGACGTGTCTGGCTTTTGCCATGAATCTGGCTTCCGGAAAGACGGAATTGGATAAATGCCCTTATGTATCGGAGCAGGCAAAGGAGACATTGGCCTCGGAATCCGCTCCGCCCATACGCCCGATAACCGCCGGAACGGGTGATTTTGCCGTGAAGGCGGGCGGCGAAACCGTTCTCTTCCGGCATGAAAAGACCTTTGTGAACCCCCCGGGGTTTGCGGCGGTGATCGGCACCGGGGAGGACGACGCATCGGTTGCGGGCAAAATCGAGCGATTCAGGATGTGCCGGTATGACCGGGTGGGCCTCAGGCTCCAGCCCGAGATGTTTGCCATCAGGGACGATTCGGAAAACCCCGCCGAATTCCTGGCGCTTGCCCGGAAGGTTTCGGACGAGACCGGGGCGGCCCTCATCCTCATGTCCCGGAATGTGGAATCGTTGAAGCTTGCGGTATCCGAACTGCGGGGCAGGCGCCCCCTCATCTATGCCGCCGATTCCTCAAACGCCGATGAATTGGGAGCCCTTTCCGGGGAATCGAAGTGCCCGCTGGTCGTCAGAGGAGACGGGACCCTCGAAGGCGTTATCGCTCTCACGGAACGGCTGTCCGCAATGGGGCTGAAAGACCTGGTGATCGATACGGGTAGCCGGGAACTGAAAAAAGTCTTCGAAGAACAGGTGCTCATCCGCCGTTCGGCGCTCAAGAGCCGCTTCCGGCCGCTCGGCTTCCCCACCATCATCATGGCCAATGAAATGGCGGACGACCTCATGGAAGAAACCCTGGTCGCCGCGACGTTCGTCGCAAAATACGGGGGACTGATCGTCATGAGCGATTTCCAGCCGCACAGCGTCTTCCCCCTGCTGCTCGAGCGCCTGAACATCTACACGGACCCGCAGCGGCCCATGACCGCGGCGCAGGGCATCTATCCCATCAACAATCCGGACGGCGATTCCCCCGTGCTGGTCACCTGCAACTTCTCGCTCACCTATTTCATCATTTCAGGGGAAATCGAGGCGAGCAGGGTCCCTTCATGGCTCTGCATCCAGGATACCGAGGGCCTGTCGGTCATGACGGCTTGGGCGGCCGGCAAATTCTCCGGAGAAACCGTCGGGGCCTTCCTGAAGAAAAGCGGAATCATGGAAAAGGTGAACCACAGGAGTATCGTCATCCCGGGCTATGCCGCGCCCATCAGCGGAGAACTCGAAGAAGAACTCGGCGGGGACTGGAAGGCGATCGTGGGGCCGCGCGAGGCCAGCCAGCTGGCGAAATTTCTCAGGACAATGGCTCAATGAAAAACGGGGTTGTGACGATCCTTGCTACGGCCCCGCGCCGTTCACGGCCGCAAACAGGAGGATGCCGCGATGAAGCTCATCGGTGAAAACCTGAACATCATGAGCAAGAAATACGGAAAAGCGTTGAAGGAGAAGGACCGGAAGACCATTCAGGAACTGGCGGTCAAGGAGGCCGAAGCCGGAATGGACTTTATGGAGCTGAATATCGGCCCGGCCGGTCGAACCGGTGAGGAACTCATGTCGTGGGTCGTTCCGGTCATTCATGAAGTGGTCGACCTCCCTCTTTCGCTCGACACTTCGAACATAAAAGCCATAGAAGCCGGCCTCAAGGCCCACAAAAAAGGCCGCGCCCTGGTCAATTCCATCATGGTGAAGCCGGATCGGATGGCCGCGCTGCTGCCGCTTGTCGTTCAATACGATGCCGATTTCGTCGGGCTTCTGTGGGGGCCGGAGGGCATGCCCCGGGACGAAAACGAACGGGGAGCGCTGTGCGCGGAACTCGTGTTCACCGCCACCGGCGAGTACGGGATCGATCCCGGCAGGATCCATATCGATCCCATCCAGACCCCCGTCAACGTCCAGCAGGTTCAGATTCTGAAGTCGTTGGAATTCATGAAGATGTTCCAGGAAATTGCCCCCGGCTGCCAAAGCATCATAGGACTCTCCAACGTGTCGAACGGGGCGCCCGAGCACCTTCGACCCATCCTCAACCACGTGATGCTGATTCTGCTGAAACGCTACGGGCTGTCTTCGTCGATTGTCGACTGCTTCGATTTGAAGCTGCACGGAATTGCACAAGAAAAACGGCCCGACCTGGATGCTTTGGTGTATAAAGTGGAAGATGGTGAACCCATCGATACCGACAACCTCACGAAGGAGGAACTCGACTACGTGAAGACGGCCAGGGTCATTTTAGGCCATCAGCTTTATTCCGATTCCTGGCTGGAAATTTAAGGGGGCATTCCAGACCCGCTGCTGACCATCTCCTTCCGGATCTCATAATCGCCGAGCTTGCACCGCCATCTCCCGCGCATGATGCGATCATTCCCCACTTCCCGAACCTTTGCCCCTTGTCGGGCAAAGGAAAAGTTCGTCCCATTCTTGTGGAATTCCTATGTGCCGGCTTCGAGCTGGTTTAACAGCTTGCGGCCATTTGAAAGTTGTGGATAATGATAAACCCAATGGAGAGCCACCATGCCCACGAAATATGTCTACTTTTTTGGAGGAGGGAAGGCTGACGGAAACGCCCGGATGAAGGATATCCTGGGAGGCAAGGGAGCCAATCTTGCGGAGATGGCGAATCTCGGAATCCCGGTGCCTCCGGGTTTTACTATTTCCACCGAGGTGTGCAAATACTACTACGAACACGGGGCCGTCTACCCGGTGGAACTGGCCGATGAAGTCGAAGAGGCACTCCGCAGGCTGGAAACGGTCATGGGCCGGAAATTCGGGGACCCCGATACCCCGCTCCTGGTGTCCGTGAGGTCCGGGGCCGCCATCAGTATGCCGGGAATGATGGACACGGTGCTGAACCTCGGACTCAATGACCATACCGTTCAAGGCCTGGTTAAAGAAACCGGTGATGAACGTTTTGCCTACGACTGCTATCGCAGGTTCATCGCGATGTACGGTGACGTTGTCCTCGGCTTGAAACCCGAAGCCAAGGATGAACTCGATCCCTTCGACGAAATCATCGAAAAAATCAGGAAGAAACTGGGGGTCGAGTACGACAGCCAGATCCCTGCGTCCGATCTGAAGGATTTGGTCGAGCGGTACAAGGGGTTGATCCGGGTGCGCAAGAAAGTGGAATTCCGGCAAAACCCCATGGACCAGTTGTGGGGTGCGATCAGCGCCGTTTTCAATTCCTGGAACAATCCCCGGGCCATCGCCTACAGGGACCTCAATGATATTGCGTCGGATATGGGAACGGCCGTCAACATCCAGGCCATGGTTTTCGGCAACATGGGCGAAGACTGCGGCACGGGCGTGGCCTTCACCCGCAACCCTGCAACGGGGGAAAACATCTTCTACGGGGAATACCTCATGAACGCCCAGGGGGAAGACGTCGTTGCAGGCATAAGAACGCCTTTGCCCATCAATACGGCCCAGAAAACCGATCCGGGCAGCCTGTCCCTGGAAGAGGTCATGCCGGGGGTTTACGAGGAATTGGATCGGATACGGGCGACCCTCGATCACCATTACCGGGACATGCAGGATGTCGAGTTCACAATCCAGAAGGGGAAGCTCTGGATGCTCCAGACCCGGTCCGGAAAGCGCACCGGGTTCGCATCGTTCAAGATTGCGGTGGACATGGTCCGCGAGGGGATTCTCACCAAAGAGGAAGCGCTTATGAGGGTCACCTCAGACCACCTGAACCAGCTTTTGCGCCCGACTTTTACGCCCAAGGCAAAAGCGGAGGCGATCCGGGACGGGGCTCTTCTCGCCAAGGGGTTGAACGCCGGCCCCGGGGCGGCGACGGGACGGGTGGTCTTCAACGCCCACGACGCAGAGGAGTGGGCAGGGAACGGTGAGGCCGTCATCCTGGTGAGGACCGAGACCTCGCCGGAAGACATTCGCGGCATGCATGCGTCCCGCGGGATCCTCACAGCCCGCGGAGGGATGACATCCCATGCCGCCCTGATTGCCCGGCAGATGGGAAAAGTCTGCATCGTGGGATGCGGCGATCTTGAAATCGATTATCAGCAACGCAGGATGCTGGCGGGAGACCGGGTGATTCGCGAGGGCAATTACCTGTCGTTGGATGGAACGACGGGGGAAGTCTACGCGGGACAGATCCCGACGAGACCGTCCGAGATCCTGCGGGTCCTCATAGACAAGAGCCTGCGCCCCGCAAAATCCCAGATCTACCGGGATTACGTGGAGTTGATGGGCTGGGCCGACGAATACCGGCGACTTCGGGTCTGGGCCAACGCCGACCAGCCGAATCAGGCCGAGGAGGCCATAGCTTTCGGGGCGGAGGGCATAGGACTCACGCGTACGGAGCATATGTTCTTCGAAGGCGACCGCATCGATGCGGTTCGGGAAATGATCCTGGCGCAGGACCTGGCCGGAAGAAAGCGCGCCTTGGCCAAGCTCCTTCCCATGCAAAAAGAGGATTTCAAGGGGCTCTTCCGAGTGATGAACGGAAAACCCCTGACCATTCGCACGCTCGATCCTCCGCTGCATGAGTTCCTTCCCCATACCGAAAAGGAAATCGAAAAGCTCGCTGCTCAGCTCGAAATCAGCATCGAGGCACTCAAGTTCAAAGTGGAGAGCCTGCGGGAGACCAACCCCATGCTGGGACACAGGGGATGCCGGCTGGGCATCGTCTTTCCGGAAATTACGGCGATGCAGACCCGCGCGATCATCGAGGCCGCGTGCGAGGTCAAACTGGAGGGGATCGACGTACGTCCTGAAATCATGATCCCCCTCGTGGGCCATGTCGCCGAGCTGCAGAATCAGAGAAAGGTCGTCGATGATACGGCGAAAGAGGTGATGGAACGGCTGAAGGTGAAGATCCATTACACCGTGGGAACCATGATCGAAGTTCCCCGGGGCGCCATCACCGCGGACCAGATTGCGGAAGTCGCGGAGTTCTTCTCATTTGGGACCAACGATCTGACCCAGATGGTCTTCGGCATAAGCAGGGATGATGCCGGAAAATTCCTCCCCCCGTACCTGGGGGCCAGGATATGGGACCAGGATCCTTTCCAGCGCCTTGACCAGGTGGGCGTCGGAGGATTGATGGAAATGGCGGTCAGGAAGGGGCGTGGGACCCGGCCGGACCTGAAGATCGGGATTTGCGGGGAGCACGGCGGGGAGGCGACTTCCATCGACTTCTGCCACAGGATCGGGCTGGACTATGTGAGCTGTTCTCCGTACAGGCTGCCCGCGGCCAGGCTTTCGGCAGCGCAGGCCGCGCTGAGAGAACAGCGGCTGAAGAACCGTGAAAATCCTGCGGCGGGAAGAGCCAAGAACGAAGGATTACAATCTTCGGCGCGAAAACGGTAACGGACAATGATTGGGGCGGGTTTGCGGGCGTTTCCGTCCGCGGTTCCAACCCGCCCCCGATGACAGCGAACAGGCTATGCCGAAGTATTCAAATTCAAAGGAGGTCTTAGTGGAAGAGCAGACTCGATTGCGCCGCTCTATAATTTCCGTGCCGGCAAACAGGGAAAAGATGGTGGTGAAGGCGTTTTCACTTCCGGTGGATGTCATCATGCTGGATCTCGAAGACAGCGTGCCCGTGTCTGAAAAGGACGAGGCGCGAAAACGCGTGATTACGGCTTTCAAAGAGCAGGACTGGAAGGGAAAGGTCCGGGCTTACCGCATCAACGGAATGGATACCCCTTTTGCGTACCGCGACCTCATCGACGTGGTGGAGGCGGCGGGGGAGTTCATCGACGTCATCGTGGTCCCGAAAATTAATGACCCCAGCGAAATCAAGGCCATCGATTACCTGCTGACCCAGATCGGGATGCGGATGGGTTTCAAGAAGCATATCGGCTTGGAAGCCTCGATAGAAACGGCGGCGGGGATGCTTCGCGCGGGAGAAATCGCCTTCAGTTCCCCGCGCCTCGAAGCCCTTGTTTTTGGGGTCGCGGACTACGGCGCCTCGCTTACGATGATGACAAAGGGAGTCAGCGGGCACGGGGACAAGGAAGAATTCTATCCCGGGCACCGGTGGCATTTCCCGCTCAGCATGATGGCGATGGCGGCCAAGGCCGCCGGGTTGGCCGCCATCGACGCCCCTTACGGGGATTACAGGGACCCGGTGGGCCTGAGGCGCTCCTGTATCCTGAGCGCGGCCCTGGGGTTCGACGGCAAATGGGTGATTCATCCGGATCAGATCGAAATCATCAATGAGATTTATACGCCGTCTCCGGAGGATATCGAACGTTCGCAGCGGATCTGTGCGGCATACGAGGAGGCGCGGAAGTCGGGCTGCGGCTCCCTTGCCATCGATGGGAAAATGGTGGATGCCGCTTCCATCCGTGTGGCCCAGGGGGTCTGCGCCCAGTGGGAGGGCATCAGCAAGAAGACAAACCAGGACTAGCGGGAATGTTGCAAATGATTCCGGACCGGAAAGCGGCCGGGAAGAGCCGCACCGCGTCATTGCGGGGCAAGGGCCGGATGCGGCTTCCGGCGGGGCCTCTCGCGCCGGGAGCTTTTCAAACCTCTCTGCGGGCCTTGCCTTTTGGTGTGCAATTGTAAGTTTATGTCCGGTGATATCGACCGGATAATTGGAAATTCCGCCCTCTGCCGCCCCATTTTCGGGACCGGAGGGCGGCGTTTGAACGTTCCCGGGTCAAAAGATGCTTTCTTATGCGCAGTGTATTTGGTAAGATTATGACCGAGTTTCAAATGCCTGCGGTTTTCGGGTCGGCAATTGTAATGTCCGTTCTAAAAAAAATCGAAAAGGAAGATGGAGACTAAAGATTTGAAAACACTTTTCCGGGCGGACGATTCCCGGGAAGAATATTTGCGCCAGCATAACGAACTTCAAATCCTCTTCGACATCTCATCAGCTCTTCACTATTCACCTCATCTCCAGGATATTCTTCAGCGAGCGCTCAACAGCATTCTGGACACGTTGAAGTTCAAAATGGGGGCGATATACCTTGCCAAGGAAACCACGGATGAGCAGTGGCTGCTGGAACTTGCGGCCCATCGCGGTTTCTCTGACATTCTTCTGAATTCCATTCAGTTTCTCTCGATCCCCACCCGGCTGATCGACAAGTATCATTATCAGCAGCCGGTCCGTTGGTTCCCCGTGTCCAAGCTCACCTTTGCCAAGTTGCGGGCGCGTATGGAGGAAGACGGAATCGGCGAGATCATCTGCATATCCCTGCTGTCCCAGAAAAAGGTCCTTGGCCTTCTTTACGTGACCAACGACGGCGCTCTTCAGTTGAAGTCCGACAGAAGCGAGTTTCTCACCACCATCGGCCACCAGCTCGGGGTGTCCATCGAGAATGCCCAGTTGTTCGATTCGGTGGAGCGCGCCAAGAGCGAACTGGAAATCAGTTTCGATGCCATCCAGCACAGCATTTTCCTGGTGGACCGCAGAATGAGGATATACCGGGTCAACCGCACCAGTGAGATGGTATACGGAAAAGGGGAAAGCCTTGTCGGGAAAAAGTACACCCAGGTGCTTTACGGCAAGGAGCAGCCTCACCTGGAGTGTCCCATCTGGGCGTGCCTGTGGGGGGGACAACCGGTCCATCGCGAAGGGCCCCATCCCCGCTGGGGAGGGTATTATCACTACTACGCCTTTCCGGTATTCAATCCCACCGGAAGCCTGGAGCGCGTGGTCTATTATGAAAAGGACGGCACCGAGGCGCGAAAACTGGAACAGCGACTCCAGCAGACCGAGAGGCTCAAGGCGCTGGGTACACTGGCGGCCGGAATCGCCCACGAGGTTCGCAACCCGCTTGCGACGATCAATTTCAATGCCCAGATGCTGCAGAGGGAGCTGAAGCTCGATTCCGCCCAACAGCAGATGTTTGACGACATGATCCAGGAAATACGCAAGATGGACCGGATCGTCCAGCAGGTCCTCCACTTCGCGCGCCCGCGGGAACCCCAGTTCCAGCCGAATCAACTGAACGAGGTCGTCCGGTACTGCCTGGACATGGCCAAGGCGTACCTCATCAAGGCGAACGTGGAAGTCTGCCTCGACCTGGCCAAAGAACTGCCCTCCGTCGTCATGGATTTCACCCAGATATGCCAGGTTGCCATGAACGTGGTGATCAACGCCATAGAGGCCATGCCCGAGGGTGGGAAGCTTTCCATCAAAACCGAAATGATGAACGATCCGCCGTGCCTCGTGCTGAGCGTCGCCGATACCGGCCCGGGGATTCTCGAAGAAGACAGAAACCGGATTTTCGATCCGTTCTTCACCCGGAAACCGGAAGGCACGGGAATGGGACTCAGCATTTCGCGCCAGATCCTGGAAAAGCACGGCGCCTTCATCGACCTGGAAACCGAACCCGGGGTTGGAACAACCTTTAAGATCACCTTCCCGCTCAGTTCACAACTAAAGACCGCCGAACCCCCTTCGAACCTGGAATCCGCCGAATCCCACTGACGGTCCGGCACCGCCGGAACCGGGATTTCCCCATGGCTTTCCACTCCGTGGGCGATTGTCGATGCGCGTCCTTCCCGGGGCTATTGGAAAAGCCACTGGAAAATGGAGAAATTGGTGGAAGCCGCATTCACGACGGTTGGGTTCCTCTCGTTCCCGGTTTTGGAAAACCACAGCTTGTCCGTCTGCCCCGTGTTCGGGATCAGGCGCACGGCGACGATGCTGTTCGCGCTGAGGCTGACGGTGTAGCCCTTGCCGGTCGTGGCGGTGAGATAGGTCGCCTTCGAACACGATCCCCCGAACGAGTAGAGGCAGCCGATCTTGGCGGGGAGCGTGTTGTTTTCGGCAATGAATGTTTCCATATCCATCCGTGCCCTGAGAAGCGCCTCAACCGCTTCGGTCTGCCGTGCACGGTTCTGGTGGTTGACGTAGGCGGGAGTGGCGACCCCGGCGAGTATGGCTATAATCGCAACGACAACCATCAGTTCAACGAGTGTGAACCCCGATTCCTTCTTCATCATATGATTCCTTCCCCCCTGTGATACCGAGCCGCATTCAGGACGCTGATCTTGACATCACCCAAAAAGGGCGGGGGAATTCGTTCCCCCCTCATCCCCCCCGGGTCCCGGCCCACGCGCCGGCGCGTGAGGCCGGGTACTTGGTGCTCATGGCGACTGCCCGGTGTCTCATACTGAGTTGCGTTCAAGCCCGGCCGTCACGTCCTCGGACGCGGTTTGAACGAGAATGAAACTTGGGCCTTGCGCCGCCGGACGCATCATTCTAAAAGAACAAGCTCGGAACGGCAGGGCACGCTTTTGCCCTGATGAAGTTTCATATAAGACATAACTGCAATGCTGAACTTTGTAGGATGGGCACCTTGGTGCTCATCGCTTTCGGTGGGCAGCGCTACGCTTCTGCCCCCCCTACATTCTGCTCACCGTTCCGTTCGCTGGCCAGTATAATTTTGAACGCAATTTCGTATCACGGGGCGCTGCCGCAGCGCTCCGCACTCCCGAGAAGCATCGTTTGCCGTTTTCTCGAATGCAACTCTGTATAAAATCCTTCACTCCACCCGGAAGATTCGTGCCATCCTGTTTTGTTCCCGCCCCCCGCCGCGCCATGACGGCGGGCCCGGCTTGAGACGCACCGAACGGTTCGCTTCCAGGGTTAATTCATTTCCTTCCAGGAAACGACCCCGCTCTTCACCGTTCCCGGGTTTTCCTCCTTGATCTCTATGATCGTTCCCGTGCTGGTCTGGACATAGATGCTCGACCCGTTTTCCCGGCCGGTGTGTATGCTGGGAGTGAGGGTGAGGCCCTTGCCCAGGGAAGTGCTCCTCAACACCTCGTATTTCGTGGAGCTACCGTCGACTACGGAGTTGGTGCCGAGGCCTATGATCGAACTGGGGTAAGCGGTGCCGGTGGTATAGTAGCAGGCATAGAGGTTGCTCACTCCTTCGAACTCGCACAGGTCCGTGGATGGGACATACGTGGTGAAGGTGAGGATGTCGCCGAGCAGGGTGGCCTGGCCGAGGTTTCTCTCTTCAGTGGTGGTGAGGTTCAGTAACCAGCCCGCTTTCGCGGCGATTTTGGATTTGAGGGACGAGAAGTTGGTGACCCCTGTCGCTCCCGATACGTACTTGTTCTCGAAAACCTGCACGTTGGTCACGTCCATGAGCTGGCTGCGGGTTACGGTTGCCCAGGTCGGGTTATTGCTGCTGTCCAGGGGTTCCTTTACGCCGTAGTAGCTCTGCACGTTCGCGGAAGTGGGATCGGAGGCGTCCTGGCGGTTGTAGAACCTGCCGGTGCCGAAATATACCCACGGCTGGCCGCTGGAATCCTCCCCGACCGTCGGGGCCGCCACGATGGGCTGTCCGTACCCGTAAGTCGTCGTTACTGTGCCCGCATCGTCGTAGGCTTTGATATCGTTGAGGTCTATCAGGGTGCTGTCCTTGGTCCATGCGGAGATGTCAGGATCGTCCAAGGTGACGATTCTCCGCAGTTTTCCGCCCCAGTTGGCCGTGTAGTTTCCCGAAACGGTACCGAAATACACCGCGTCCGCTTTGTAATCGAGGTCGTAGTCCACGGATACGGGATCGGACACGAATGAATTGGTGTCGAGGCTCGCGTAGGTCTTCACCAATCCGGCGGTCGACAGTGCGTTGGTGTTTCCGTCAACCGTCCTCACCACCTTGTTGGTCGCCAGTTCGTTCAGGCTTACCAGTACGATTTTGGCCGGCTGATCGCTCGTGCCGTTGATGAGCGCCGTGTTGTCGGCTCCGGGGTTGCCGTCCGCACCGGCCGATCCGTGCGGACCGGAACCGAGAACCAGGTACCAGTCGTTCTGGGTTGAGGTGCTCGACGTGGATTTCATGGCGATGATCGTGGGGTAGCAGGTCGTGAAGCCCAGGGAATCATCCGAGATTTCTCCCAACAGGGTGGGAGGCGATTCGGGGTCGGTGATGTCCATGACGATGTAGGCGGACCTCATGATACGGTCCGGGGTGGTGCCCGTCGTGCTATAGGTGTTGTCATGATTCAGGTCGGCCCGGATCTTTCCCCCCCCGAACCTCATTCCGCACACCAGCACCGTCCCCCAGCCATTCGTGTGAGTGGTATCGGCCGTAAAAATTTTCGCGTCGAAAATCCTCGGTTTGAGGTCGACGTAATTCACGTGATACTGGGAATTATAGGCCGAATCGGTCAGCCAGTAGAGATGAGGCAGCAGGTTGTACGGGACGTAGGCCCACAGTTCGGAGCCGAGGCTCTTGCCCGTGTCGCTGTATGTGCCGGAATCGCATCCTTTCCAGAATTTCAGATTGCCGGAATCGTAAAAGCCGCCGTTGATGGCGTGCAGCATGCCGTCGTTGCCTCCCGCGTACACGACGGTCCGTCTCTTCACGTATTTTTTGTAGAAATCGGTGTACGTGTCGTCCTTGTAGAGCAGGTCGAAGTCCTCCGACGGGGCTGCAACGATGGTCGGGGTGGAATACACGATATCGCCCAACCTCCAGGTCTTGGCCGTGCCGGACTCATCGTAGTCCGACTTCCTGCTTCTGAATGCCGGGATGGTGTATGTGGGGCTCGTGGTGGACGTATACGAACTCTGGTCCTGGCCACGCACGTAATCGATGATTCTCTTGGCCTGCTTGGACGTGAAATCGCTGTACGCCGTCGTGCTTGACTGGCTCGGGGTCCAGGTCGGCGCGGTTCCCGTGAACGGCGGGTACAGGTGCAGAAAGGGCTTGATGCTGTCCGAATTCGTATCGACGAAATCGACGATTTCTCCGGTTTCCGGGACCATGTCGGGTGTGGTGCCCCCCGAACCCGTTCCGTCGAGGAATGTAAAGATATATCGAAGATCGCTGGCGTCGCTGTAGGGGGACCGCTGAAGAATGATGTTTGCGTCCGAGAGCGAATTCAGGACCGAGGTTGTGGACCAGAGATAGGCGATGCAGCTCCGCTGCGAAGGACTTTTCAGCATTTCGTCGGCGCGGCATCCCCGCAGGGTCTTCACCACTGTCGGGCTGGTCGTTTCACTCGTGTCGAGCTCGCCGTTGGCGTTGGTATCCACGTACTTGTACACCGTGCCGGCATAATCCGAACTGAACTGGAGGATATAATCGTTTGCGACATCCAGTGTCTGGTTCCCGTTGGTGTCTTCTCTCATGTTCCCGTACCCGTCGACCAGCAGCGCGTGGAGTTCCCCCGTCCAATTCACGGTGTTGCCGAGGTCGTCCTTGTATTCGGGATAGAAGAGGGCCTGGTAAATTGCGCCTTCGCCGGACCGAGTGCTGGAAATGACCGAAGCCGCCGTGCCCGACGCCGCACGCCGCAGGATGTCGGAGAAGGAGCTGTTCAGCGCCGTCTCGATCTGCAGGGGACTTTGGACAAAGGAATAGTTGTCGGGGGTCCCCGTCCCGGTTTTGTCCCATTCCGATTCAATGTCCGGGAGGCTGTTCGAATTGGAGTCTTCGAATCCTCCCCACTTCGCGGCGTACCAGAGGGGGTTCTTGATGTTGGTGGCTGCCGCGTTGCTGCCGGGGTAGAACCGTATGGTGCTGGTCGTGGTAAAGGTGCTGCTGGTGCAGCTCGTTCCGCACGGATAGTCCATCCAGTATGGTGTGTACGAATTGTTCTTGTCCCGGACCACGATGTAGGTCCCGTCGGACGTGGTGCCCGAGATGATATACCCAGAATGGGTGTTGATGCCCTGTGAATCGTAGAGGGCGGTGAGAGTGATATCCACGGCGACCCCGTTGGCGGGGTCGGTCACGGCGTTCCCCGCACTGTCGACGACCTGGTATTCGTACTTGACGATGACGTCCATATCGAAATCGTTGCCCTGTTCCGCGTCTTCCCAGTTCCAGCGGAAACTTCCGGACGTCGAAGAGAGGTGGTCGATCCATATCCCGGCGTTTTGGTCGGTGGGCTGGAACGATCCTTTGGCGGGATTGATGCTGCCGCTGTATGTCGCCGACTTTGCGAAAGGAACCAGCCTGATCGTCTTGCTCCCGACCGTGATGGCGAAATCGGGGTTGGGAGAGGCCAGGCCGATGGTGTAGGTCGTTACGCTCTGGCTGGAGGAAGGAGAGGTGATGGAGTTGACGTGCCCGTAGTAGGCCACCGCCGCCGAATAGTAGCCTCCGTCCTTGGTGGGTTCCTCTGGGCACAGGCCCCGGATGTTTCCCAGCCCGGCCACGGTCTTCTGAGAGCAGGAGCCGTCGTAGGTGCTGCCGCTCTGCCCGATGAAGTATTGCCCGGAGATGCCTTCATTGGTCGAAATGGTATTGGCCAGGGTGGTGACGTTCATCGCCGCTCTCTTGCTGCCCGACGACAAATCGTCGCCGGTGAAGGTTGAGAAGGCGTTTCCGGGCAGTTGGTCCGTGTCGTAGGAAGGATAGATGTCGCTGATAACCACCATGAACGGCTTGGAACAACTGGGGACCGTGGCATAAGGGTCGGCCCAGTCGGCGGAGGATGCCAGGGGCAGGTTCAAGGCGCTGTCCTGGGTGCTCCCGCTGTAGGTGAAGACGGAAGTGGGCGATCCCTTCCCCGCGAAATACCTCAGGGCTTCGTACATCATTTCGGCGATGGGATTTCCCCACATGCTGCACGTGCCTTCGGAATACTCGTCCAGGGGCTTGTCCACGATCAGCCCGCAATTGGTGCTGTAAGAATAGGCGCTATAGCTGTACCCGTACGTTCGCAGCGTGTCGATCGTTCCGATGATCCCCGCGGTCGTGCTGTTCTCGTTGTGAGTGAACTGCCCGGTGTCGGCATCGATTTCATCGGATATGGACGTAACCTTTTTCCTGAGGACTCCACCCGCCATGTTCTTGGCGTAGGAACCGGTGATGAGTCCGAAGAGCATGCGGTCCGAAGCCCCGTATTTCTGAAGGATTCCCACCGGCTTATAGACGCCGTTGGGATACTGAAGGCAATTGGATTCGGCCATGGACGCAAGGGCCACCTGTACCCTGACGGCGTAATCGGTGATCGTGCTGAGCATATTGTAGACGGTCTGGGTGACGCTGGAGAGGCCCGATGAGTTTGCGAGTTTGGGAACGATCTGCCAATAGGAGCCGCTGTCCGGCCCCCTCCAATAGAGGTACCAGCTCGGGGTGTTGGACAGCACCATCTGGTTGAAGGTGACCTTGTACGTTCCGGCTGCCAGTGTTACCCATCCTGAAGTATGGGTGCGGCAACTGCAGGCGTTGTGGGAGCTGTAATAGCCGAAATAGGGGACCTTGACGACGGAACCGGTGCTGTCGGTTATCTGTGCCTCAACCGCGCTGCCTCCATCCACCGCGAACTGATAACTGCCCCCCGTCTTGATGGTGAGCGTCGCGGTGATGACGCTCACGAAATAACTGCTTGCTCCCCCCGAACACGGGTTTCCTGAGCCGTTGATCTGGGATGACGCAATGGTGGTCGAACATTCCTGGTGGCCCGTGGTCTGATATTGCGCCAGCAGTGTCACGAAGTCGTCGTGGTCCGTCGGGGCCGTCATGGTTGCACTCCCGGTCTGAAACCCGGTAGTCGCCTCGGGGGACTCCTTGGAGGTCCATTCCCATATCCGGCGCGGTGTGTTCGGGCAGACACGCAGCAGGGGGGTCCCGTTTTCGGAGAGGGTGGTGTTGGCCAAGAGGTGGTAGTTGTTGGCCTCGGGAACACTCAGCGGGGTGTATTTGCTGATGTCGTAGCCGTCATGGGAAATACCCTGGTATTCGATGCCCCAGGAATGCGAATCCTGCGGGATGTAAGCCCTCTGCAACGTGGTGTCGGTTGCGGAATCGGTCGAGCGATAGCCTCCGTAGAGCACCTTCCTCAGGCAGTCGATACGCGACATGGTGAGGTAGTTGAGAAAATCCCCGCTCCAGGAACTGCTGCACTGTTTGTTGGCCGTGGTCCCAGCCGGTTCATAGCGGCCGTTGCTCGAGTTGTAGCTGTAACACTTGTAGGAATCGAAATAGCCGTAGTAGTCGATGCTCGGCTTGTAATGAACCTCGATGGTGCCGTCCGAATCCAAATCCGTGGCATTGTTGTAGGCCGGGAAATAGAGCTTGTGGTCGCGCCCGAGGACGAGCATGACCAGCGGCGCCGCGCCCGCCGTGACAAAAGGAGGAGCGAGGCTGTAATCCCCCATGGTTTCCGTTCTGGCGGCGCTCGGGCTGAAGAGAAGGCACGACAGGCCGAAGGAAATTCCCAAAAAAACAGCGAGTATTTTTCGTTCGAGCATTGGCTTAATTCCTGTTTTCAAGGAGAAATGAACCCACACCCCGGGTAGCACCCATGGAGCCGCTTTCCTGAACGCGACCTGGTATCAGCCCGTTTCAGAAGCCCGGCATCCGCTTTCACAGCACGTGACGCCACCGGCCGTCGATGGTCGATTCGCTGCTGTCCTGTCCCTGGTTCCGGGAACGGATGTTGTAGGTAACCCAGGCACCGGCCCCTGCGGCGCTTTTCCCTTTGCCTTCATAGCCGGCGATCATCTGGATGGCGCCGCCCGTGGACAGGCTGGTGGTCCCGCCGAAATTCAAACTGGTGGTGGGAAGGCAATTCCCCGACTGGGGGCAGGGGTTCTGCCCGGTGGCCGGCACCGGGTAATACGCGTCCCGATTGCTCGACGATGGCCTCGTGGATGAATCCAGCGCGGTATTCTGATAAAATCTGCCGGAAGTCAGGGCGATCCCCACGTTTTCATACGTGCATGTACCGCTTTCCGGGCAGGTGAAACCTCTCTGATCGATGTTCGCCTCCACCAGCATGATCCCCAGTTCGACCCCGCCGTCCGCCTGGAAAAAAGCGCTCTTGTAAAGCCTGTCGTTTCTGGTGATCCTGGTCTCGGTTTTTGTCGTCTGGGTCATACTGATGGCGATTACGGCAAGCAAACCGACCACGAGTATGGTGATAATCAATGCGGAACCTTTTTCTTCCCTGAGTATTTTCACAACGGTTTTCCCCCTGGTCGGGTTTAATGAACGGCGTATGGAATGCCGGTTCGAGGGCCCCTCGCCGGCGCCGGCCTCCCTGGTTGCAGACCCCGCGATCGGGCGCGGCGGGAAATTCCGGGGCCGAGCGAATATGCCATCCCGCCATCATATGATGTCCGGTTTCACGCATTCCAGGGTCACGGTATGGGGGCTGCCCGGCGCCGCCCAGTTTCGCCACGTGACGATGATCCTGATCTTCCTGGTGTTTTCGAGGGGAGCGCAGTCGGTGCTGGTGGTGCAATAGTCCGCGACGTTCCAGTAAACGGTGAAAGGTGCGTGGGTCGTATCGGTCTGGTCGGCCCCCGTTGTATTGCTGAGACCTGCCGCCCCGTCGCCGTTCGTGTCCAGCACACTGGAATAGCTCAGGGCCATGAGCCTTTCCATCCTGTCCTGGGCCAGCGTGGTCGCCTGGGTCATCTGGCTGGAAATGGAATTGTTCTGAACGCTGGCGGCCTGAAGCCTGAAAAGAGACAGCACGCCGAACGTGAAGACCAGGATCGCCATGAGAACTTCAAGCAGCGTAAAGCCGCCTTGAGCATGCCGTTCGCCAGTTATCATCTCTATAATCCCAAGTTGCGGCAACGAACCGTTGTGCTGAGTATCCTCCGCCTGTATTTCGTGGTGTCCGGAGGGCCCGTGGTGGGTGTGTATATTACGGTCCCCTGCTGGTTCGAGAAGGAAGCCGTGCTTGTGTAGTCCTTGTCGGGTTTGTCGGATCTTACCACCATAGTGACCTGTATGGATCTGATCTTGCTGGCATCGTCCGACGAAACGGGCGTGGCGATCACCGTGCCGCTTGAATTGAGGTAGACGAAGTCCAGGGCGTCGACGTTGTCCGCCATGATGTTTCCGGCATTCGCCCCGGTGGAGGAGTCGTATGCGACGCCGTTTTCGCGTCTTTCGAGCAGGGTCCCGTTGAGGGTGTACGTGACGAGTTCGTTGGCCTGCTGGACGCCGTCCCCGTCCTTGTCCCAGCCGAAGGTGACAGAAGTGGACGTTGCGTCCGTCGCCACGGCATTGTCGGAAGGGGTGACGATGCCCCAGGCTGCGGCCGGCAGACCGCTCCCGGTGGGATTGTACCCCGCCATCCGGAGTTCCCTCACCATGAGTTCCATCCCGCTCCTCAGCTCCTGCTGCGCTTCCACAACCTGTTCCTGCGCGGTATACACCTTCTGCTGGACCGCAAAAGTCCTGTAGACCGCCGCGAGAACCATGGCCGTCAGGGCCAGCGCGACCATCAGTTCAACCAGGGTGAACCCGTCCTTCCTGTTCAGCATGCTTTGATCCCGTTTCCAGGAACTGCTTTCACTCGGCCTTCACTGCCATATGGAGCCGTTCCATCGTTTCACCTTGACAATGCCCGAAATCAATGCCTCCACAGCGTAGACACCTCCCTGATCGTTTTTCAGGTAGCAATAGCCGTTTCCGTCGGCCAGTCCCTGGGAATTGAAAACAACCCTCGCCGAGCTGAAGGTGACGTCGCTGCTGATGTCTCCCCCCGTTCGTGGTGCGGTCCCAACCCCTCCGCGGCCGTATCCGACTCCGTTCTTGTAGCCTGAAAAGGCGACGGTCTCGGCCGTGGTGTTGTCGGCCGTCGCATCGATGCTCCTGTCGGTTCCGCTGCTGACCAGGGAATAGTTGCCTGAGCCCGTGTCGAACACGACTGCCCATGACCTGTTTTCCTTGATGGCGTTGATCCGTGCTTTCTGAAGGTGCAGGGCCAACTCCCTGGCCGCGCTCCTCAGGCGGTATTGGGCCAGCCATGAGCTGGTGTTGAAGGTCTTGGCCAGAATAAGACCCAGGAAGGCCACCAGCCCCACCGTTACCATCAGTTCAATCAGGGTGAACCCTTGGGATTTTCGTATCCGGAAAACCTTCACGTCGCTGTTTCTCCTCTCGGAAGGGGGATCGGTAGCGATCCTCCACAAAATGAGTATCGGCAACCGGACCGATATTCATTTCTTAAAAATCGGAAAGGTTGCTTTGCGACCGGAGTCCCCATGCAGGTACAGCCGGTATGAAGCGATTCGGTTTTCCGGGTGGTGACATGGCGGGGAGAGGTCCTTATATAAAGAGCGTTATTGGGGCAGTGAGTGGTGTTTTGGGGAGAAAAACCGTGTAAACCCTGGACTTGCCGGCCTTCCCGCGACATTGGAAACGCGGCTTGAACGGATGGTTACGGCACGGGAAAAGCGCGGTTCCGTAACTCAGAAGAAAGAATAACGGGCGGTCCGACTTCTAGCCCTGAAGGAGGTTGAACATGGGAGCGCAGGACAAATCCCTTGAGCTGTTTTGCACCGCGGTCAGGATGAAGGAAAAAATGAAGGCCTTGTATGCCGAAGCCATGAAATCCTGCCCGGACCAGGTGGGGGTCGAAACGTTTAAAATGCTTTTCGACGCTGAAGCCGAGCACATCAATCATATCCAGGACCTGTATGAGAGTCTGAAAAGAGGAGAGGTTGCCGCCGGTACGTGCCGTTTCCAACCGGTTGATGAGGCGGCACGAAGGGCCGTCCTGAGGCAGATGTCCTCGGAGAGGCGGAAAATGCCCAAAGCCTGTTTCGATGACGTTGCGGCAATTGATGCCGGCCTTCACATGGAAGATGCGAGCATCACGTTCTATGAAGAACAGCGCAAACACGCCACGGACCCGCTGGAGCGTGAATTTGTGGACCGCATGCTCGAGGAGGAACGCGAACATTACAGAATCCTTGCGGATCTGCGGTTCTATTATATCGATCCCGAGCATTGGTTCATGGACAAGGCGGGCAATAACCTGGACGGGGCGGGTGCCTTCAGTTGATTGAAGAAAAATCGTCTCCCGGCGAAGACTCCGTGCCGGGAGATCGCCCTGCCATGCCGTGGAGGCGAGGCCGGGCGCTCGGCGGCCACACGAAGCCGCGGTGCGGCAGGGTGGCGTGGGCGGAGTTCCCCTCGTTCTTGAGAAACATCGTTCGGTGCTTTCTTGAGCGCAACCTGGTATAAGCCGTTGATTCCACCCCGGCCTTCGTCGGCACGAGGAGACGTGGAGGTTTCTCCCCTTTTTACATGGTTCTTTCCTTTTTCAACTCACGATTGGAAGCATGCAGGCATGCGGGGATGGCTTGAATCCTGGCCCGGCGCAAAAGAATGAATCCCGGCAAGCCGAGAGGAGATGATCGATCATGCGATGGTGGGTGAAAGCGTTCCGGTTCGTGCTGCTTCCGATGATCGCCGTGGCCTGGGCCATGCCCGAAGTCCGGGCGGAAGGCGGCCCGCCCGAAGGCGGAGTTCTGCCAGAGTTCGTGCTTCAGGCGCCGCAGCGGGCCGAAGAACGTGAATACCTGGGGCTCACGAACAGCGGGTCATTCAAAATCCCGGAGAGTCGTGGGGAACTGATCGTTCTCGAACTGTTCAGCATGTACTGCCCGTACTGCCAGAAAGAAGCCCCCGTGGTCAACCAGCTCTACCAGATCGTTGCCGGCCGATCCGACCTCAGGGACAAGGTCAAGATCATCGGCATCGGTGCGGGAAATTCGAAATTTGAGGTCAATGCCTTCAAGGACCTCTACCATGTTCCGTTTCCCCTGTTCCCGGACGCGGACTTTTCCATCCATAAGATCCTGGGAGAAACCAGGACCCCTTACTTCATCGTCGTGAGAAACAAACCCGGGAAGACGCCGACGGTCGTTTATTCGAAGGTCGGCAGCTTCGGCGATCCGGAAAAGTTTCTGGAGTTGATTCTCGTCCGATAAACCGGCGCGAAAGGAGCGCACGTCCATGCTGAAACCACGAATGTCTCTAGCGGTCCCGGTGATCGCCTGCTTTATCCTGCTGGGAATATCGACGGGAGTTCTCGCCGCTTCGGAACAGTTCCGGGGAAAAATCTATGACGTGGGGAAGCTCAAACCCATCGACAGCAAAGCAAAGCTCAAGGTTGGCGCAAAGGCCCCCGATTTCACCCTTCCGTCCGTTTCCGGCCCCACGGTCTCATTGAAACGGTACCTTGGAAAAAAGAATGTGGTCATTTCCTTCGTTCCCGCCGCATGGACGCCCGTGTGTTCCGAACAGTGGCCCGGCTATAACGTCGTGAAGGCCATGTTCGATGAAAACGACGCCGTTCTCATCGGCATCACGGAGGACAATGTTCCGACCCTGTTTGCCTGGACGGAACAAATGGGGGGGGTCTGGTTCCCCGTTTTGTCCGATTTCTGGCCGCACGGCAGGGTTGCGGCAAGATACGGCGTTCTGCGTTCTAACGGGGTGTCGGAACGGGCCCTGTTCGTCATCGATAAAAAGGGGATCCTGAGATACATCGACGTCCACGACATCAACGAGCGGCCGGATCTTGAAACACTGATCCTGGAACTGAAAAAGCTTAGATAGAGGTGTGCCCGCTGGCGAGGGGCCGCACGGTCCGACCGGCGGGCGTGAAAAACGGAAGCGGGAATGAAAGCGCCGGAAACCGGCGGATATCGGTCCCGCGGCAAAGGCCGGAATTGCCGGTTGGAAGGAAGCCGCTGATTCCCGACTTCCCGGGAATGGAGCAATCGACCGTTTCCCTCACTTTCAGCGGGAGGAGATCCCGTGGGGGAAGACCGGAGGAAGCGATGAACACGCCGCGGCACTGTCCCGGGATGGAGAGTCTGAAGACGCTGAAGTCTTTTGAATGCCGATGCCCCGGGTGCGGAAAAGAAGTGGAAGTCTTTTCCGATGAGTTCGACAAACCCCGAATCTGCCCGGGCTGCAAGAAGGAGATCGATTTCAGCAGGTGTGTTTTAACGGCGTACGGAGGCAAGAACGATCCCCGCTGATGGGGCGTCAATCAACAGGTAATCGTCGTATGGAGTTGATCCGATGGCAAATCGCCTGAGCGGGGAGAAGAGTCCCTATCTTCTCCAGCATGCGGACAATCCGGTGGACTGGTTCCCCTGGGGGGACGAGGCCTTCAGGAAGGCCCGGGAAGAAGACAAGCCGATCTTTCTGTCGATCGGTTACGCCACCTGTCACTGGTGCCATGTGATGGAGCACGAATGCTTCGAAGACGAGGAAGTGGCGGCGCTTCTGAATGAAAATATGGTTTGTGTCAAGGTGGACCGGGAGGAGCGTCCCGATATCGATCAGGTGTACATGAACATATGCCAGGTGCTGACAGGACGCGGCGGCTGGCCGCTTTCCATTTTCATGACGCCGGAGAAGAAGGCCTTCTTCGCGGGCAGCTATTTCCCGAAGACCGCTCGAATGGGGCTGCCCGGCTTCATTGAAGTCGTGAGGCAGGCGGTCGACATGTGGAAAAACACCCGTCGGCGCGTGGTCGAAGCCGGCGATCGTGTCACCGAAGCCGTTCAGCCGCGTAGCCCGGAGGGGCAGGAATCGTTTCCGTGGGCTAAGGCGCAGGAGGCCGCGTTCCACCAGCTCAGGCAGGCCTTCGATCCCACCTGGGGAGGTTTCGGGGCCGCCCCCAAGTTTCCGACTCCTCATCACCTGACCTTCCTCCTCAGATGGCATAAGCGAAACCCGAATTCCGAAGCGCTCGGCATGGTCGAAAAAACCCTGGACGCCATGAGAGAGGGGGGAATCTTCGACCAGGTCGGTTTCGGCTTTCACCGCTATTCCGTCGACAAAAAGTGGATGGTGCCTCACTTCGAAAAAATGCTCTACGACCAGGCCCTCATCGCCATGGCCTACCTCGAAACCTTTCGCCTGACGGGGGATGACCGGCATGCCGACGTGGCCCGCGAGATTTTTGAATATGTCCTGAGAGACATGACCGATGCGGGCGGAGGCTTTTATTCGGCCGAGGATGCCGACAGCGAAGGGAAGGAAGGGACCTTCTACGTGTGGACGCCGGATGAGGTGGAAAAAGTGGTGGGGCGGGAGCACAGCGAGGTTTTCCACACGTACTTCGGCATCACCGAGGTCGGGAACTTCGAAGGCGGCCGTACCGTTCTTAATGTTCCAAGACCGGCAAAGCTGGTGGCTGAGCGATACGGGATGGGGATCCATGAGCTGAAAGGGCTGATCGAGGACGGCCGGAGGAAGCTGTTCGGAGCGCGCCTCAAAAGGGTTCCTCCGTTCAAGGATGACAAGATCCTCACCGCCTGGAACGGACTCATGATCGCGGCCCTCGCCATGGGGTCCCTGGTGCTCAAGGATTCCTCATACGCCAGGGCGGCCGCGGGAGCGGCCGATTTCATCCTGCGCACCATGCGAAAAAACGGCGGGCGGCTATACCGCCGCTTCAGGGACGGCAATGTCTCCCATCCGGCCTTTGCGGACGATTACGCCTTCCTCATCTGGGGGCTGATCGAACTCTATGAAACGACGTTTGACGTCAGGTACCTCAGGGAATCGCTCGATCTTCAGAATCGCATGATCGATTTGTTCTGGGACGAACCGGAAGGAGGCTTCTTCTTCACGGCCTCGGACGGCGAAAGCCTCA
Source organism: uncultured Syntrophobacter sp. (assembly GCA_963663685.2). Taxonomy (GTDB): domain Bacteria; phylum Desulfobacterota; class Syntrophobacteria; order Syntrophobacterales; family Syntrophobacteraceae; genus Syntrophobacter. The sequence continues at coordinate 87,380 of CAXXDT010000009.1, forward strand.
TCGTCCGCGACAAGGAAATATACGACGGCGCCCTGCCGTCCAGCAATTCGGTCGCGGGACTCAACCTGCTGCGGCTGGCGCGCATGACCGGGAACAGCCGCCTGGAGGAAAAGGCCGATCGCCTGTTCCGAAGGTTTTCCGAAACGGTGGAAGGCACTCCCTACGCACACACCCAGTTCCTCAATGCGGTGGATTTCGCCATCGGCCCCAGCCGGGAAATCGTTCTTGCCGGCGACCTGCTTCATGAGACCGGGGCATGCATGGTGGAAATCGTGAGAAACGGGTTTACCCCCAACCAGGTGGTGCTTTTCCGTAGCGGAGAGGCCGGCGCCGATGAGGAACTGGCCGTTCTGGCCCCTTTCACCCTGGACCTCCGCCCGCTCGACGGCAAGCCCACCGTTTACGTCTGTGAAGACTATACCTGCCGGCACCCCATAACCGAGCCCGGCGAACTGCGTGAGGCGATCCGGGGAGAGGTTTGATCCCGGGTTACCTGGAAAATAGCCTTCATTTTCATGCTTGGCTGGTGAGGCGCGGCATCATGGACAACAGCGTTCAAAGTAATATTTTTATCATTCCCCAAAAGAGCGGGGGAATGATTTCCGATCAAAGCCATCCACGGGTTGAACAAAGCAGACCGTGACGGACCTGCGCCGTGGTAGCCCGGATACTCGTTATCCGGGCGAGAAAGGGCAGGAGGAGTGGGTAGTGGAAGCCAATGAGAGTGGGATGTCCGATTTTTCCCCTTTTGTGTGCGGTCACGAAGAAATCTCACGCAACGGCGCAACGCCGCAACGGAAAACCGATCAAAGCCGTCTGTGGGTTGAGATGCCGGCCGGTTTGACCGTTCAAGGCCTCACCGATTCTTATTCCCGCCTTCAGGGATATTTTGGCGTGTTTATGGCACGATTGTGGCGCGATTCGTTCTGTTTTGGCGTGATTAAGACGATGAACGCTCCAGCGTCATTCATCACCAAGTCCCCCTGCATCCGCCTGGATGGCCGCTTAAAGGAAATCCTTCGGAATTTGGCACCTGTCTTGCATCAATGTCAGGTCGCAAGAGAAACCAACTCTTTCCTCCTCAAAAGCTAACCGGTTCTAGCCCCTCCGGTTAGCTTTTTTGTTGCCCTTTTCACGGCAGGGAATCGTTCTCGTCGGGCACATCCGGAACGAGGCAATGATTTCCTTCGGTGTCGATGACGATTTTGAACCCGAAAAGCTGAACGAGGCAGGCAAAGCTTCTCCCCAGGATGAGGTCAAGGGAACCGGCGGGAATATCCAGTTTACTGCTGATAAAGTCCCTGAAATGGTTTTCGAAGGCCAGCAGCCGGAGGACCTCCTCGATGTTTTCACCCTTCGTTTCCGCCAGCCGGGTGAAAACGTCGTTCAATCCGGAGAACGGACATCGCCGGTCGTGTTCCGCCATGATTTCGAGCAGGATGTCGACCCCTTCGAAGATGTCCCTGCGGGTGAGAAAAGGCTGTTTCGCGGCTTCCATGGCTGGCCCGGGGTCCCAGCACGCCTGTGCCCGGCACTGAACCGGCCGGTCCGCGTAGATCGTGCAGGAGTCCGTTTCGTCGCTGAAGAAAATGCATTCCCGGGTTTCGGGCCTTTCCCGGAGCTTGATCCGTTCCCCTTCAAGCGGGAAGACCCGGTCCTTGAAGGGAGAACTGACGGGTTCGCCATGCCGCAGCGTGAACAGTTGGTCCGACCGGATCCGGTTGTCGCGCAGAAGGTCGAGGTCTTCGAGCTGAAGCGTCGGGCTGCCTTTTCGGCAGCAATCTCCGCATTGAACGCATACGGGCAGCACTTCGTGCAGGAGCTCCTCGCCGGCCCGCAGCAGGCTTTTCCACGCGGTGAGGCGCTGGGTGCCGGTCATTGCTGACCATCGTGCCGAAACATCGCGGTAGATGGAATCTTGACCCATCTGAAACTGTATGCGCCCCAGCGGGATGGTGCCTTCACCATTTTCGGCGAGAGAACGCAGAAATCGGTCCAGGTTCCTGTGGAAGTCCGCTTCGTCCCATTCGGTGGGACGGCTGTCGATGAGGCTCGTATTCTCGACTCTCCCGGTCATGTGTGGTTTTCCTCCCTGACGGTATGCCCCTTCGGCCGATCCCCGCGTTCCCTCCATGCACCCCCTCGCCGTGAAGGCCGTGATGCGGCTGTGCCCATTCCTTTTTTGAATACGAATTCTATCCCATCACTTCGAGAAGATAAACCCGGCTGACGCGCCGGCGCCGGATTTCGCTGTTGATACTTGGTTGCGTTCAAAATAACCCTTTTATTATGCTCAAAAAGAGCGTGGAAATGATTCCCGGCCCGTCTGCCCGGAAACTTGTTTCCGGGTCCGTCAGGACAGGAGGTGCGGGATCGAAACCTTTCCGGGTTGCGTGGCGGCAATTCATCTCGGTGTGTTCGAACCCTGAGATCGAACCGTGGTGCGAAGCGTTGAGGGCGGGAAGTCATGGAACTGGGCTTCAGCCGGGCCAGCCGTGCAATGAGCCCCTTCGGGCCGTCTTTGTCATCAGGTGAAGCGGCTTCACCCTGCGTGGCCTCCGGGGTCTTGGCACCGGGAAGGTCCTGCACGGTGCCGTGCCCCGGCCCGGTCATTCGAAATGACGGCATATTCGTGAAACCGGGTACCGGCGGGCCGGGGTATGCGGCGAAAGCCGATCGAAATGTGCCCGGTCCGAATCCTTTCAGGACACGGGGACGTTCAAAAACGGGCAATATCCTTTGAACAGCAGGTCACCGCAGGTGAGGGCTTTTTCGCACCTGTGGTTGGCGGCTTTCCTGGTCGCGGGAACATGGTCGGCCCCGATGAGAAGCACGAGTTTGTAGGTCATGGTGACGGTTTCGTTCAGCACAGGGCAAAAATATCCCGTAGATCTCGATTCGATTTGCGACATTGTTTTTCCTCCTCCATGTCCGGCGTATGCGATGGATCCGGTCACGACGGGCGGTTTGATGTGTTTTGTTTCACATGATACCACTAAATCAATGGGCAAGAACAAAAAAATCACATTCTGCCCGAAACTGCAGGACGATATTGTTCAATATCCTGCAACCTCCGCCCGGCGCACCTCTGCGAAGAAATTGCGGTCTGAGGGAATGGGAGGATCAGGAACAGCGGGCACAGGAGAAGTCGAGAGCAGTCGCGTGCTGAAAAGGAGAAAATGCAACCGGCCGGCAACCCGGGGGGTTCATTGCCGATTGAAAGTGGATGGGAAATAGCATTGAAAAGGCTGTGTGTCAAGTTCAGCGAATAGGTTTCTTCCGGCCTGAGAAGACTCCGCTGGCATGGGGGAAGTTCACAGTTCGGCTCACTGGAGAGGGCCGCATGGTTTAAACGCCGGATCTGTCCAAGAACTGTGGACCGTTACAAATCCGAAGATGTCCTGCTGACGGTTGCTCCGTGAAGTGCGGTGCTTGTCCGGGAATCGAATTTCATCCCGGAAATGAGTACATGCTGGCGTAATTTCTCCAATAATTCGATATGCCCCATCTCTGGGGCAGTAGGGGAGCGCTTCAGGAGCAGCTTTAGGATCATTCGGTGGCCGAGGGTGAAGAGGTCTGCTTCGGCCGAATCAGCCTATACCGGGTCGCAGGACCTCGACCCGTCATCTCTAAAACACCCTTCCGGACAAGGTCCTGCAGATCGTAGGCAGCGGTTCTCCTTGGAAGGTCTTCCCCCAGCATTTTCTGGTAGTCCGAGCGATTTATCTCACTGTTATTTTTCAGGATGATCGAAACCGCTTTCCTCTGCCGCTCATTAAGAATGACCCCTTCCGGAAGATGCCATTCCACGTCCGGTGGCACGGGACTTGCCGACGCAAGAGATCTGAACCCGTCTTGGGAGTGGACGTGAGACGGGGAGTCCTCTTCGTCCAACTGAATGTCGTCGGCATATAGGAGGGAGCTTTCAGCCATTGCGACGGCCCTTGTGATACAATTCTGGAGTTCCCGCACATTTCCCGGCCAGTCGTAGGCTTGCAGCTTCTCCAGTGCCCCCCGCGTCAGCCCGACATCCTTTCTGCCCGTCAGAATGGCAGCATCCTTGAGAAAATGGTTTGCCAGAACGAGAATATCTTCGCGACGATTCCGGAGCGGCGGGATACGGATCGTAATCACCCTAAGGCGGTAATAAAGATCCTCCCGGAATTGCCCCTCTTCAACCATTTTCACCAAGTCCTCATTGGTTGCAGCGATCACGCGGACATCGATTTCGTACTCCGTATCGGTTCCGAGAGGGGTTATCTTCCTTGCCGAAAGAGCCCGCAGCAAAGCCTGCTGAACTTTCGGCGAAGCGGTGCCTATTTCATCAAGGAGAAGGATGCCGCCGTTTGCCGCCAGAAATGCTCCTTTGCGATCAGTCCTTGCCTCTGTGAAAGCCCCTTTAACGTGCCCAAAGAGTTCATCCAGGAGCAGATTTTCATTCAGACCTCCACAACTGACCGTAATAAAGGGTTTGCGGGACCTGCCGCTCAGCCTGTGGATGGCTTCGGCTGCCAATTGCTTTCCTGTCCCCGTTTCACCCAAAATGAGCACGTCGGCATCAATCGAAGATGCTTTAATGATATCCAACTTGAGAGACTCGAGAGCAGGCGTATATCCCAGGATCTCCTCGACGTCCACAGCGAGGAATTTCCTCTTGAGGGTTTTGATCTCCTCTTCAAGCCTAACCCTCTCGTTTTCTGCGCTCATGAGCAGCAACTGGTCCTTGAGTCCGAGTTCTTCGTTCTGCTCCCTGATTTTCGTAAAGAGGCGATTTATCGAGCGAGTTAGGAGAGAAGTCTCTAAATCGTGCCCTGGTGTTTCTATATCCGTCAATTGCCCGGTCGAACACGCGCGGTCGAGTTCGTTGGTCAATTCAAGAATCGGACGAGTTATAGCCCGACTCACGATGTAAGCCACCAGCGAGAGCAGGATTGCGCTGAACATAGCGATAAGTAAAATCAAACTGCTCTGCTGCTGGCCTCCCTGGTCGCCGTGATCAACGAATGCCACTCCGCCGAAGATCTTGTGGTTAAGGTCAGGCCCCGTGTGGACGCTAACCGGTGCGTACCCCATATAGTAGCTGTCAGTCGTTGAGCCGGATTCCTCGTCAGGCAACATGACGACTCCCGCTCTCCCGTCCCGGACCTCGCTAACCATCCGCCAGTACTCGGTATGCTCGCCGGAGGGCTTGAAAGCCGAGGAGAGTCCGAGTTTTCCGAACTTGCCCGAAAATCCATTTCGGGCAAGCGGAGGCGAAAAATTGGGGCTCATGCTCTTTGCCTGGTCCGAGCGAAACCATAGCCAGCCCTCTAAACCGAAGAAGAAAGAGTATTGCGGCTCCTCGCTTTTGAAGAGATTGAGACTCGACGTGGAAGAACAGAATTTCGCGAGGATGTTCCTGATCTGAAAAGCGTCTACTTCGAGAAGGAGCAGTCCATCGGGCATTCCGTCTTTTATAACCAGATTCATGAACCGGATTACGTTTTTGGTTAAATAAGGGCGCAACTGTTCAGCGTCTGTGATTGGATAGCTAGTCTCTACTACGGAGGAAACCAGTATGCCATCCTCCGGCCTGGGAATTTCGTTCAAGTCATTCCTTGGGTCGGGGCGCACCTGCTGGATGTCGCCCGCCGGAATCATCACAGCGTCCTTCCCCCGGCTAACCAGGTAAATGCACTGCTCCGGATCGGTTGTCAGATAGGCAACGGCCTCATACCCCCACCCGTAGATTTTCTGCCGTGACTTCCAAAAATCGTACAGGGCTTCACGAGTGATTTGCTTATATCCAAGCATCAGAAGGTCTTCCCTGCGATTGCTCAGAAAAACCCCTACTTCGTTGGCAAGAGCGGTGGCGCGGATTTGCACATTCTTCCGGACAACGTCATCCAGGAACCGGCCGGAAAACTGGTTTGTAGTCAAGCCGGCCACGATGAGAAGGATCAATGTGCAAGGGACAAGTACGATCAAAAGCCTCATCCATATGGGCACCGATCGCATGTCGAACATGGCGCCGAGCTTCACGGCCATGTTGCGGGGGAGGAGAGCCATTCTCTTTTCCTTATGAAGTGAAAAAGCGGGCCAAAGAAACTCGTTCACCGCACCGTTCGTAAAATCTACCAGGGTTTGCCACCTCTTTCAAGGCCATTGCACGATCAGGCAACGACACTCACCGCAGACCTCATAATCCGCGGCTTGGCCACGTCACGGAGTCGTTAAATCGTGCCCTTCTCGGTCCAGCTTCGTGCAATCTCCCGGTTTCGATCGTGCAACCCGGATTGCGGTTTTCCGGAAATGAAGAGCATAAGCCCTTTTCCACGTGGGCATAAGCGAGTCTCAAAATCGTGCCATTCGAGGTCCGGCACGGACTTTGCCCTTAGTATGGGCAGCGATGATGGCCGACCGGAAGCCCGTTGAAGTAAGGGCTTCGCAGGGATGCGGCTTCATCGTCGCTGTGCATGTATGCCCACTTCGGTGCAAAGGCAGAATTCAGAAAGGAGAACTGCAATGAGTATGATCGATCGGATAGTTAAATCCAAAGTAGAGCGACATATGCCTAGAAATGAAATCACCAGGCTGATTGACAAGGCCAAAGGAGGTACCGAGAGGGAACGAGTGCAGGCGTACCTGCAACTATCAAGCGTAGTGGTGGATCTTCTCCCAGATCCCGAAACAATGAGGGAGTCATACCTGAACGACATTCTCGACTGCGCCCTTTCGGGGATTCATGATAGCTCGATAAGTGTACAAACCGCGGCAAAGTTGGCCGCTGCGTACCAGCTGGCTCACTTATGCTCAGAGGGAAACGATATAGACGCAGCGATACAGGATAAAATCATTCATTTAACGGAAGAGTTGAAGCCTTTTTTGCGAAGCAGATCAAAACCTTCAAATAGGGCCAAGGTTGAGCTGATTAGATCTATATTGGATTAGATCAGGTAACTTAATTAACAAATCAAGCTAATGGAGAGATGTTGGATTATGTTGAATCAACCGATCTGGACCTATATACCTTTTGGAGCTATTCTACTCTTAATCGCTGTGATGCCGATTGCTTTCCCTCGCTTTTGGTCTGAAAACAGGAACAAGGCAATAGTCTGCGTGATCATAGCTTTACCTGTTTTCATATTTAACTTTATCCACTTCCCCGATAGACTGTTGCAGAGCATTGAGGAGTACATCTGCTTCATCCTTATGTTATCTGCTCTTTTCATCATCTCCGGAGGAATCCTGGTAGAGGGGGACCTCAAGGCCTCCCCCGGAACTCTCACCATTTTTCTGCTGATTGGGGCGGTCATATCGAATCTCATCGGGACAACGGGGGCGAGTATGTTATTAATCCGCCCTCTCCTGCAGACGATAAGCGAGAGGAGACAAATCCTCCATATTCCCGTATTTTTTATTTTCGTGGTTTCCAATATAGGGGGAAGCCTTACCCCGCTAGGTGATCCGCCACTGTTTCTTGGCTACATTCGTGGGGTCCCCTTCGCCTGGACTCTCGGCCTGTTGCCCCAGTGGATCACTGCGGTAGGGATATTGCTCGCGACCTTCTATTTCTGGGACAGGCATAACTACAGCAAAGAGAGAAAAGAGGATATCCGGAAGGATACTGAGACCCATATTCCAGTATCGGTACATGGGAAGATCAATCTTATCTTCTTAATGGCCATCGTGCTCGCCATTTTCTTCCAGACCCCGACCCCGGTCCGGGAGTTGGTTTTCATATCTGCAATGGCCCTTTCTCTTTACTTCACAAAAAAGGATGTTCGCGAGCAAAACAAGTTCACGTATCACCCTATCATCGAAGTCGCCGTCCTTTTTGCCGGCATATTCGTCACCATGGTGCCGTGGCTTTCCGCGCTGCATACCAGTGGCAGTTCTCTTGGGATAACCGAGCCGTGGCAGTTCTTCTGGATTACGGGAGGACTCAGCTCTTTTCTCGACAATGCTCCAACCTATGTGGCACTGACGAGCCTCGGAGAAAGCGTTACCAGGAGTATAGCCCATACCGGCGCCGTTGTTTCCGGAATCGGAGTGCGAGCAGACCTGCTTGCAGCGATCAGTTGCGGGGCAGTCTTCATGGGTGCTTTCACCTACATTGGAAACGGACCCAACCTGATGGTCAAATCCATCGCCGAAGAACAGGGGGTTAAGGTCCCCGATTTTTTCCAGTACATGCTGTATTCGGCGGTGGTGCTGATTCCCATTTTCATGATAGTGACTTTCATGTTCTTTGTGTAATATAACGCTGTTGTTCTGGATTGTTACAAATCATTCAGCAGTTATGCTCCTTGAGGAAGTCGCTCATGCGGGAAATCTGTATCGGGCAAGTGAGGCTACAAGTTCCGCTCCCGTAGCCTTTTCCGGTGCTCTATATGTCCGACAACTGTAATGTACCCGGAAAACCGGACAGCCCAATGAGATGGAAAGACAGCCCTGCCCCTCCATCATCCTCCCGCCGCGGCGCTCAGGGCGGTCCCCAGGGTTGCCTTATCATCCGGGCGGGCAAGACGGATACTATCAAGGACATCCTTGATGAGTAAGGGAGGCATGGCCGGCGCGGCAAGAGCGGTTCCACCTTAAATGAGCCTCATGTTTGTCTAGACAGATGGGTACACCATGGTGCACCATAGAAAAGTCTGGCGGCATCCCGGCAATCGGCAAACTCGTCACCGAAGCCTTTCGCACTGCGCTCCATTCCAGCGAAACGGAGGCGCAATGCCACGCATTCAAAGGAGTTTCTGCAGTGGACATTCCGCGGATATTCAACATTACCGAAAGTGCTCATCGCATCCATAATCCATTCACACCAGAAAAGCTCGCCACTCTCGGCGCGGCGTTGCGTTTGGAACCGGGGACCCGTGTGCTCGACCTCGCCAGCGGTTCGGGCGAGATGCTGTGTACCTGGGCACGCGATTACGGAATCAGCGGCGCTGGCATCGACATGAGCCGGTTGTTCACCGAACAAGCGAAACGTCGCGCTGACGAACTGGGCGTCGCCGATCGGGTCGAGTTCATCCACGGAGACGCTGCCGGCTACGTCGCCGACGAAAAGGTCGGCGTGGCAGCCTGTGTCGGCGCCACTTGGATCGGAGGGGGAGTCGCCGGCACCATCGAGCTTCTGGCTGAGAGTCTCCGCACGGGAGGGATCATCCTCATCGGCGAGCCATACTGGCTGCGATTGCCGCCGACAGAAGAGGTCGCCAAGAGATGCCACGCCGTTTCCATCTCAGACTTTCTCTTGCTTCCAGAACTTCTCGCGTCTTTCGGCAACCTCGACTACGACGTCGTGGAAATGGTTCTGGCAGACCAAGACAGCTGGGACAGGTACGAGGCAGCCAAGTGGCTCACGATGCGCCGATGGCTCGAAACGAATCCCGACGATGACTTTGCGAAAGATGTTCGGGCCGAACTGACCTCGGCGCCCGAACGCTACGCCACGTACACCCGTGAATACCTGGGCTGGGGTGTGTTCGCGCTGATGTCGCGGTGATGTGAGACAACTGCCGCGCAACGACTGGTGCGGAGTTTCACTCGGTTGCTCGCCGATGCGCGCGCGTCTGCACTCATCTGTCATAGCTGATACCAACCTGCGTCCAAGATCGACCTATAGTATGACGCAGGTTGGTATCAGGGCACCAAGTCATTCCCCATGGACATATCAGGCGGCCTGAAGGACCTCAGCTTCGGGACAAACGCCAAGACATCCTGTACGTCGCCGGTATAAGAAACAGCAGCCTCTCGATACTCCAGAACTTGCCTTGTTACTCCTCACGCTTTCCTGTAGTGTATATCGCGCGCTATGTCTTGAGAATCCGCAATCCTCCTCTTCGCGCGCAGATTCCCAAAACCCGCAGATACTGGAACAGCATTTTGAGCTTCAATGCCATAGCCAAGGGTTATCCTCATGAAGCTTATCAACAATACCGGCACCAATCGCGTGATCGATGTTTTGCGGCAAACAGTTCAAGACGGTGCGTCGCTGGACATCGCCTCTCCGGCTTTGTCTCTGTTTGCTTTTTTCGAACTGAGGAATCTGTTGAACCGTGCAGGGCCTTCACGCATCATACTGCCCCTTGATGCCGGTGGAGACTTGACTCTATCCGGCTCCGCGGTGGATCGTGCGGCCCGCAATCGGCTGCAGGGTCGATGGCTCGCCCGGGCTGGCAGTGGCCTGACGGTCCGGATGGCTTTCAAGTTCTTCTTCAAGCTCTTTGACAACCTGGTCCCTATGCCTTCGCTCCCTTTGAGCCTCACGAGGATTGAAGCAAAGGATATACCTGCGCCGCAGCTCTCCGTTGCCTACGATAACTTCCTTTGCCTGGAGGTTTTGGGCAATCGTCTTAAACCGGCCGGGCCTTATAAGTACTTCTTCCTTGATCTCTGAAACGCTGCCCATGCGGGTCGCCAGAAGGTACTTCCCGCAGGCTTTGGCCAACTCATCCCGGTTTGTACCGGAGTTCATTCCGGAATCGGCAACTCCGATCGCCCTACGGGCTCCCTCCGTTTCCCCCTTTCCCGGAAATCCCGCCAATGGGGCTGGACTGATCAACACCGGGGGGCCAGATGAGAGTATCAAAATGGGCCAAATCAAGTTGACGAAACCAGGAACCTTAACCAAAACACTGATGGGGCTGCGGGAATTTTCGGTTGTCATTACGACTCTTCCGACTGGTCGCAATACCAACCGGGCATATCGAAGGTGATCGACTCCCCCTTGTCGGTGAGTGTCATGGAGCGGATGTCACGATGCATGGGTGTCCTTGTTTTTGGGAAGACGGGGCTACTCATTCTCTATCTTCTTGAACGACAACAACAAAGCGTGAATTAGCTCCTTGCGGAAATGTACGTTTTATGGTACTTTTTCTTTGAAAGGTTTTTTTATGGCCGGCAAACAACTTACAAAAATATCTCTCGTATTCTATCGCACTTGGAACGGCGTTGAGCCGGTCAGGGATTGGCTGAGGGGCTTACCGGACGATGATCGCCATAAGATTGGAACTGACCTTATGACGGTGCAATTCGGTTGGCCGGTCGGAATGTCGGTATGCCGTCCGCTCGGTGACGGTTTATGGGAAGTGCGCACCGATTTGCCGAGCCGCCGCATCGCGCGAATACTGTTTTTCGCGGGTGAAGGGCGCCTTGGGATTGTGCATGATTTTATCAAGAAAACGCAGAAAACGCCACCGGAAGACATCGAATTAGCGCGTAAACGGAAAAAGGAGATGGAAGCATGAGCAAGAAAAATCCTCATTGGGGATCGACTCTCGATGACTTCTTGCACGAGGAAGGCATTTACGACTCCACGAAGGTGGAAGCGGTTTTGCGCGTGATTATATGGCAGCTGGCCGAAGAAATGCGAAAGCAGGGCATCACCAAAACGGAGATGGCTGAGCGATTGCACACGAGTCGCGCGCAGGTTGATCGGATTCTGAAGGCAAAGGGAAACGTCACGGTTGAAACGCTCCAACGTGCGGCCGCACTCGTCGGGCGTGAACTTCGCCTCGAATTGGTGTAGGCGCTGCCCCAGTAACCTAAACATCCAGGTCTTTCTGATGGCGCAGCATGGATGCAGGTGCGGAACGGTCCTTGCCAAGGTCTACTTCACAGGCAAAATCGGTGGTTCGAATCCCCCAACCACCTGTAGTCACACCAGCCGCCTTGTTCCTGTCGGTGGTGCAATGGTGGTGCAGCTCATTTTGATCCCTCATTTTACAGGTGAAGACGTGGGTTCAACTCCCGCGTTCGCTGAGGATCTTGTGGCAGGCTCTCTACGGCCACTTTTTTTAAAAGGGTGACGCAAGGGGTGACGCTAGCCATAAAAAAGCCCCTGTTTCAGAGGTACCGAAACAGGGGCTTGATTGTTTGTGGTGGCGGAGAGAGAGGGATTCGAACCCTCGGTAGAGCTTTACACCCTACACTCGCTTAGCAGGCGAGCGCCTTCAGCCGACTCGGCCATCTCTCCTCGTATCCTTCCGGTTGGGATGGCGGAGGGAGTAGGATTCGAACCCACGGTCCCGCTGCTAACGGAACAACGGTTTTCAAGACCGCCGCCTTAAACCACTCGGCCATCCCTCCGAATAGCTCTCATTATAAATAAGAATGCGTATCCTAGCATCGGGGATTTTGAGTGTCAAGAAATTGTGCTCCGCCTGTCATCGGCACTTGATACGAAATTGCGTTCAAAATTATACTGGTCAGCGAACAGAACGATGAGAAGAATGTAGGGGAGTGCAGAAGCGTGGAGCTGCCCACCTAAAGCGATGGGCACCAAGGTGCCCATCCTGCAAAGTTCGGCATTGCAGTATGTCTTGAACGCAAATCAGTATGAAGAGGGCTGCGTTTCAAGGCGGATGAAATCTCAGGCCGCAGGCCGATGCGGCCATCAGCTTACGAGGACCCGGGTAGAATCCACCCGCCGGCTGCGACAATCTCCCGATTGACCTCCCCGCCTTCGGCAAAGTAAATTGAAGTTCAAAAGAAATGCCACGGCAGGCAGGCGGGCGGACCGGGCGCCGCGGCAATAAAACCACCATTATTGCCCCTCATTTGCGGGGCATGTGTTATGCTGTTCCAAACCGGACGGAAAGGTTCGACATGAAACTCGCCTATCTCGATTGTTTTTCGGGAATCAGCGGAGACATGGTGCTGGGGGCTCTCCTCGACATCGGATTGCCTCCGGATGTCCTGCTCCGTGAATTCGAAAAGCTTCCCCTGGAAGGATATACGGTCCACACGGCCAGAGAGATGCGTGGTGCCATTTCGGGAATGCGCATCCGGATTGATATCGAGGAACAGCCGCCGCGTGCTTACAGCAAGATCCGGGAACTCATCGCGGGCAGTGAACTGGAAGCTCCGGTCAGGGAAAAGAGCCTGGCGGTCTTCGACAAACTTGCAGCGGCCGAATCGCGGGTTCACCAGGTCGGGATTGACGATATTCATTTCCATGAGGTGGGGGCCGTGGATTCCATCCTGGACATCGTCGGTGCCGTGTTCGGCTTCCGGTATCTCGGGATCGATCGCATAGGCACATCACGGGTCCCGCTCGGTCATGGCTTTGTCAGGACGCAGCACGGACTGCTCCCCGTTCCGGCCCCCGCCACGGCACTGCTCCTGGAAGGGCTGCCGGTTTGCGACGGAGGGGCGGAGCGGGAACTGGTGACCCCCACCGGCGCAGCGCTCCTTTCGACCCTTGCCGAATTCCACGGCTGTGCGCCGGAAATGGTCCTGCAGTCGGTGGGCTACGGAGTCGGCAGCAACCCTTCCGCGGACCCGCCCAATGTTCTCCGGGTCTTTTGCGGAACTTCGATCGAACCCGTCACGAAAAAAACACTCGTTTTAGTCGAAACCAGCATCGATGATATGAATCCCGAGTTTTATAATCACATGATGGAACGGATGTTCGGAATCGGGGTCCTCGATGTGAACCTCGTCCCGATTCAGATGAAAAAGAACCGGCCCGGAGTCCTCGTCCGCGCGCTCATGGAACCGTCCCTGCAGACGCAGGCGGTGGAGATTATCTTCAGGGAGACGAGTTCTCTCGGGGTGCGGATCCAGGAAGTGGAACGGATTGAACTTCCGAGGAAAATCGTTGAAATCATGACGTCTTACGGGCCCTGCCGCGTAAAACGGGTGACCATGCCGGGGGGGGAGGAGCGCGGGGTCCCCGAGTACGAGGACTGCAGGCGGATCGCCCTGGACCGGGGGATTCCCATAGGCAGGGTTTACGAGGAAGTATTGTTTGCGGCCAGGGGGGCCGACGTTTCCCCGCGTTTATAGCCGCTCGTTGGAAAAGGGGATCGTCCGCACACAAGAGGAAGAGACGCCAGGGCACCTTATTGCTGTGAAAGCGGGAACCCGGTGGCATTTCTATCGAGTTCATACGGCAAAAAGCACCGGTCCCTCGCTTTGGGGGGGAGTGACGATCTCTGTGGATTTCCCTCATGCGCCCGCATGATTTTTGTCATTTAACGGACCGATAAGAGGCGTCGGGACGAAAAAGACGAGCGGTGCGAATGCGGAGGGGAACAGGAAAACGGGTTGGCCGGGATGGAGGCAAGAGGCTTTCCTGCCGCTTTCGCTATTCTTACGATTGGTTCGCCGGCCCCTCTCTTGCCTTTATTGAACCCGCGGCATGAGGGGCCGCCGGTTCGGGTGCATTTAACGTATCGTTCACCGCTATCAGTCAACTGCAGGCAGGAATTGCACATGGCAACTAAACCGACGGAAGTCATCGGCTCGCTCCTCACCATCGGGGACGAAATTCTGCAAGGGGACATCATCAACGGAAATGCGCGGCACATCGCTTATGAGCTGCGCGCACGAGGGTTTCGCCTGGAAAAGATGATCACTGTTGGGGACAGGGAAGATGAAATCATATCGAGCCTTGTCCCGTGCCTGGAGAAATCTCATTTCATCATAGTGACCGGCGGCCTGGGGCCGACCGACGACGACCGGACGAATGAGGCGGTGTCAAAGGCATTCGAACGGCCACTGGTGGCGGACCGGCAGTACACCGAGTGGTTGAAAAAATGCGCGGAGAAACACGGAATCACCTGGACGAGCGGGGTCGAGAAGATGGCCTCGCTCCCCGACGGAGCCGTCAAACTCGGCATGGACATGGCCGGGTTCTTCCTCGATCACCGCAACATCCCCTGCTATTTTTTGCCCGGGGTTCCGAGTGAAACGGCTTTCCTGCTTGCCAACATCGTGATTCCTGACCTGGAACGGCGATTCCCCGAGCGGGGCGTATATATGAAGGAGATCGTCAGGGTCCAGGGGTATTTCGAATCCGAGGTCAACCTGCGGCTGAAAGACCTCAACTGCCGCCACATCGGCGTGGAAATCGGCTACCTGCCCCAGGGAAGAGAAAATTGGGTCACCCTCTTTTCAACGGCCGCAACCGAGGAGGAATGCCGCAGCCACATCAGGGAGGTCCGGGAGGAAGTCATCGCACGCCTGGGGGCCCGGCACATCAGCGGACGCAACGATGAAGGCCTGGAAAAGGTCGTCGGGGGACTGCTGCGCGCCAGGTCGTGGCGGATTGCGGTCGCGGAATCCTGCACGGGAGGGCTCCTGTCCGGGAAGATAACCTCCGTTGCCGGGGCTTCGGACTACTTCGACAGGGGGTTCATCACGTACAGCAACGAGGCCAAGATGGACCTTCTGAAGGTTCCCGAAGAAATGCTCAAGGCCCACGGAGCGGTGAGTGAACCGGTGGCGCTGGCCATGGCCGAAGGGGTGCTGAAACAGGCCGGAGCAGCCGTGGCCGTGGCCATTACGGGAATAGCGGGTCCTTCCGGCGGAAGTGAGGAAAAACCGGTGGGGACCGTTTTCATCTCCTGCATGACCCCGGATCGCAGCAGGGTCAAAAAATACCTTTTCACGGGGGGCCGGGAACAAATCCAGGTAAGCGCGGTTCAGGCCGCTCTTCTGCTCCTCTGGAGGACTTTGACCGATGATTCGAACCTTCATTGCGATTGATCTGCCCGAGCCCGTTCAGGGGGCGCTCGACCGCTTCGAACGTGAGCTGCGAGGGGCCGACGCCCCGGTTGCATGGATAAAACCGGACCGCATCCACCTGACTCTGAAATTCCTCGGGGATGTTCCTCCGGAACGGATTCCGGAGATTCAGTCGGCCCTTGGGAACGTATCGGCGGTCGTCCGGCCGTTCCGCCTCCGGCCGTCCGGCTGTGGGGCTTTTCCGTCTCTCGGGGCGATGCGCGTCGTGTGGGTCGGGCTGCATGAAGAGGACGACAGCCTGGGCAGACTCCAAAAGGAAGTGGAGGCGGCGATGGTCCCGTTCGGCTTCAAGCCGGAAGACCGGCCGTTCAAACCGCACCTCACGCTGGGGCGTGTCAGGGGCAGGCAGAAGCTTCACGCTCTGCAGGAAATTCTCATGGCAAATCAAAGCTTTGAAGCGGAAGCTTTTGACGTTGATGAACTTGTGTTGTATAAAAGTGAGCTGAGGCCTGCAGGCGCGGTTTACACCCCGCTCTTCAGGGCGCCGTTTACCGCTCGCCCCGTCTGATCGAGGAGCCCCCCCGAATCATTGCTGTTTCAATCGGTTTCGGCGGTGCCTGGGGCCGGGCGACGCGGAACGCTGCCTTCGCGGGGCTCCCTTTTCTCGTGTGGTGCACAAAAAGCGGAAAACCGGGGAATTTCCCGGAGAACGCCGCATGCCGCGGTCGGGCGGGACACGGCGGCTAGTGCGGCGGGTGATATAATCCAGGCGTGTAATTCAGGTTTGCGGGTGGTCCTGTCTTCAGAATGTTGCGCGGGGTCTTCGTCCAACGCCGTGATACCCCGCTCATGCCGGGGTGCGCCCGGAACAGAGATCGTATGAAACAGCTCGGACGCACGATGGCCGGCTGGTGCACGGATGTCATTCGAAGGTGAATTCGGGCGGGGATACGGGCGGCCCCCGTTTTCGTCCGGCCGCATCAGGTTGTCACAATCCAGTTCCATACCGTTAAACTAAAAGGAGGCCCGTAATATGGGACCTAATGACGAGCGGCAGAAGGCCATTGATACGGCCGTGTCCCAGATTGAACGCATGTGCGGAAAAGGCGCCATCATGCGCCTGGGTGCGGACACCGGGAACGTGGAAATCCCCGCGATATCCACCGGGTGTCTTTCCCTCGATCTTGCCCTGGGTATCGGGGGAGTTGCAAGGGGCCGCATCATGGAGATTTTCGGCCCGGAATCCTCGGGAAAGACAACCCTGGCTCTTCACATCATAGCTGAAGCCCAGAAGCTGGGAGGACTTGCAGCCTTTATCGACGCCGAACATGCCCTCGATATCAATTATGCCCGCAAACTGGGCGTCCTGGTGGAAGACCTGCTCATCAGCCAGCCGGATTTCGGCGAACAGGCCCTGGAGATCGCGGAGATCCTCGTCCGAAGCAATGCCATCGATGTCATCGTGGTCGATTCGGTGGCGGCCCTCGTGCCCAAGGCCGAAATCGAGGGGGAAATGGGGGATCCGCACGTGGGTCTGCAGGCCCGCCTCATGAGCCAGGCTCTGCGCAAGCTCGTGTCCGCCATCAGCAAGTCGAAAACCTGCGTCGTCTTTATAAACCAGATCCGGATGAAAATAGGCCAGATGTACGGCTCTCCGGAGACGACCACCGGCGGGAACGCCCTCAAGTTCTATGCGACCATGAGACTCGATATCCGGCGCATCGGTCCCCTCAAAGACGGGCAGGACTTCATCGGAAACAGGACCCGGGTGAAAGTCGTCAAGAATAAAATCGCCCCCCCCTTCAGGGAGGTCGAATTCGATGTGGTCTACGGCAAGGGAATCTCCAAGGAAGGGGACATTCTCGACCTGGCCGTTGATTCGGGGGCGATTGAAAAATCGGGTACCTGGTATTCGTACAACGGGGAAAGGCTCGGGCAGGGCAGGGAAAACGCCAAGAGTTTCCTGAGAGACCACCCGGAACTCCTCGCTGAAATGGAAAAGAAACTGCGTGAGGCGCACAACCTGAAATTTGCTCCCGGTCCGATCACGCCTCCCGCCGAATGAGAGGCCGGAGCGGGGACAAAATCCAAAAGCCGGTGCCATTTCGGGCGCAGCGGGAAATCCTGGGGTCCCGGGGCGGCTCGGGATCGCTTCCCGCGGTCGGGATGGCACAGGGGATGCGGCATGGCGCGTGCCGCACGACGTTGACGACACTGTATTTTATGAACCGGGATGCATGAAGCGGAGTACCGGGATCATTTTCCACCTCGAGCGATTCGGGAGATTTTCTTGATGAAAGCCAGCGAAATCCGCAGGATTTTTTTGGAATTTTTTGAGCAAAAAGGGCACACCATCGTAAAGAGTTCGTCCGTAATACCCCACGACGATCCGTCTCTGCTGTTCACCAACGCGGGGATGGTCCAGTTCAAACGCACGTTTCTGGGGGAGGAGAAGCGCCCTTACAAAAGAGCGACCACGAGTCAGAAGTGCATGCGTGCGGGCGGAAAGCACAACGACCTGGAAAACGTGGGCCGGACGGCAAGGCATCACACCTTCTTCGAGATGCTGGGCAATTTCTCTTTTGGAGATTATTTCAAAAAAGAGGCCATAGAATACGCCTGGCTGCTCCTGACGGAAAGCTACGGGCTTCCCAAGGACAAACTCTACGCCACTATCCACGAGGGCGATGAGGGGATGCACCTGGGGCCCGACGAGGAAGCCCGGGAGTACTGGGCGCGCTACCTGCCCGCCGATCGCATCCTGACCTTTCCGACCAAGGACAATTTCTGGTCCATGGGGGACACCGGTCCCTGCGGCCCCTGTTCGGAGATCCTCATCGACCAGGGTGAAGGGATCGGCTGCGGAAGACCCGATTGCCGGCCCGGCTGTGACTGCGACCGCTACCTCGAACTCTGGAACCTCGTCTTCATGCAGTTCAACCGCAAGGAAGACGGCACGATGGAGCCGCTTCCCAAGCCGAGCATCGATACCGGCAT
This sequence comes from uncultured Syntrophobacter sp., assembly GCA_963663685.2. Classification (GTDB taxonomy): domain Bacteria; phylum Desulfobacterota; class Syntrophobacteria; order Syntrophobacterales; family Syntrophobacteraceae; genus Syntrophobacter. Next base: position 105,836 of record CAXXDT010000009.1, read on the forward strand.
GGGCCTCGAGCGGGTTGCGGCCGTGCTTCAGAAGGTCCCGTCCAACTATGACACGGACCTGTTCGCCCCCATGAGGGCGAAGATTGCGGAAATAAGTGGATACGAATATGGGACCGACCCTGAAAGGGACGTTTCCGTCAAGGTTATCGCGGACCATAGCCGGGCCGCGGCCTTCCTCATAGGGGACGGAGCGCTGCCCGCCAACGAGGGGCGCGGCTACGTGCTGCGCCGGGTGCTGCGCCGCGGGCTGCGCCACGGGCGCTTCCTGGGGATCGAACGGCCGTTTCTCAGCGAAGTCGCGGTGTCCGTAATGGAATCCATGCAGGATGCCTATCCGGAACTGCTCGAAAACAGGAACTTCATCACCAGGGTCATCCTGAACGAGGAAGAACGGTTCAACGAAACCCTGGACAACGGACTGAGGCTGCTCCAGAACGAGATCGGGCAGCTCCGGGACGAAGGCGTTCAGACGATTCCGGGAGCGCTCATATTCAAGCTTTACGACACCTTCGGTTTCCCCATCGACATCATCACCGACCTGGCCCGGGACCAGCATTTCCAGGTGGACGAACCGGGCTTCCAGGAACTGATGGACCGGCAGAAGGAACAGTCCCGGATGCACTGGAAGGGCAGCGGCGACAGGGAGATTTCCGACGTCTACCGGCAGCTTTCGGCCCGAGGAGTGTCCACGCGTTTTGTGGGGTATGAAACGCTCACCGCACGATCGGCAGTCATCGCTCTCACCCGGGAAGGACAATCGGTGGGGCAGGCAGAGGAAGGGACGGAGGTTGAGATCGTCACTTCGGAGACTTCGTTCTACGGTGCTTCGGGCGGCCAGGTGGGCGATCACGGGAAGATCAGGACCCAGTCCGGGACGATCACGGTTTCCGACACGCTGAAATACCCCGGAGACCTGATCGTCCACGTCGGAAAGGTCGAGGCAGGCAGAATCCGCGTGGGAGACCGGGTGGATCTGGAAGTCGACGGATCGCTCCGGCAGGATACGGCACTCCATCATACGGCCACTCACATCCTCCATGCCGTCCTGCGCCGGGTGCTCGGGGACCACGTGAAACAGGCGGGATCACTGGTATCTCCCGACAGACTCCGGTTCGATTTCAGCCATTTTGCGTCCATCACCGCGGAGGAATTGTCGGAAATCGAGCGGCTGGTGAACGAACAGATCCGCAGGAACCGGCCGGTCCAGGTGCATGTCATGGACCTGGACGACGCTCTCAAGACCGGGGCCATGGCCCTTTTCGAGGAGAAGTACGGAGACCGGGTCCGGGTGGTGGAAATTCCCGGTTTCAGCCGTGAGCTGTGCGGAGGGACCCATACTCAGCGGACCGGTGATATAGGCCTTTTCGTGATCACGCAGGAATCGAGCATCGCATCGGGAGTCCGGAGGATCGAAGCCCTGACGGGACGATCCGCCCTTGCCCACGTGGCGAAGCAGCAAAGCGTGCTCGAGGAGGCCGCGGCGCTGCTGAAAACCGCCCCCGCCGAGGTCGCGGACCGGGTCGAAAAGCTGCTCGCTCAGCAGAAACAGATGGAAAAAGAACTTGAAGCGCTCAAGACTTCCCTTGCAAGCCGGCGTTCGGTGGACCTCTTCGAGCAGGCCGCGGAAGTTCGGGGTGTGAAAGTCCTGGTCGCCAGGGTCGAAGCGGACGATCCGAAGGCCCTCAGGGAGATCAACGACCGCTTCAGGGAACGCGTAAAGAGCGGTGTCGCGGTGCTGGGTGCGGTCCATGAGGAGAAGGTCTTTCTCCTGGTTGGCGTGACCCCTGACCTGACGTCGAAGATCCATGCGGGCAAGTTGATCAAGAACATTGTCAGTGAAGTCGGCGGATCCGGCGGCGGACGGCCCGATATGGCGCAGGCGGGCGGAAACCGCCCGGAAAAGCTGCAGGATGCCCTGGATCTCGCAGGGAAACTGCTGAACGAGAAGCTCTGAACCGGGTTTCCCGCGAGGCACCAAGTGCTTGACCGCAGGGTGGCGCAGTGAAGCCGCGCCGCCCTGTGCAAGTCGGAGCAAATATAGGCCGGACTCGCGTCGGCCCTGCCCTTCGTGCGGCTTCAAAGAAGTCTCACGCAACGGCGCAACGGAAAACCAATCAACAAATCGAAGCCATCATTGGGTTGAGCAAAGCATGGCGGGCTTACCCCGCAGCGGGTGGTACGGTTAACAACGGGTGACTCGGTTGGCCGTGCGTGAAGCGCGGGTGGTGTTCGGTAATTCATCCCGATGTTCCCGAATGCAGAGTTCTGGCGGGATTGCTTATGCGGATGGCCGGTTGGCCGAGTCCTGCGGGCCTGGCACAACACGACGGGCGACCCGCGTTTCCGGTCCGCCCCAGGGAATTCAGAGGGATATTTCAGATGTAAGACGCCGGTCAGAAAGAGAGCGGCAAACGATGCCCCCCGGAATTTACGGGTGTGACCGGATTCCGTTAATGGGTCCTCCGGTCAGAGGCGGTCCAGACGGCACCGGATCAGTTCCCTTTCGTCTTGTTCGCTGAGCTGGTCAGCGATGTCCTTGAGCTTAAATGATTCGCTGCAGCCCCTGCAACGCCAAACCACCTCATCTCAGGTCTTCACCATAATCAACAGATCGCCGCAAACAGGACACTTCAATCCGTAACCTCCTTGCCCCCCGCAAAAAATCATATGTGTACGACACTTATAATGAGTTTGAGCCCGATTAGCAACCGCCAAAAGGGCCGGCAGAGGGGGCATACCTTTCCTGGATCCCACGAAATCCAACCGCATGCAGGGAATGAAAAAGCCTCTCGATATAAGCGGAAGAGCCATATCGGCCTGTTGCCCGGATACTTCCCATCCCTCGGGTGGCCCCATCGCCCCATCGCCCCATCGCCAAAAACCCGGGGGACTCGTGTCCCTGTCTGCCAAACTCGACAGTTTCAAGACAAAGGACCCGGGTCCCCGCTTTTGCAGGAAAATGGCTTATGGCGGTTATCTCCCCCGGCCACCCGGTTTTGCACCTGTGGATGAAAAAAAATTTCATCCCCGGCACACGATTGAAAAGCGGGATGGCACATGCTTCAAAGCCTTGCAGGGCCTCACAGAACGCGCTCTTCGCACGGTGGTGCTTCCCCCGGACCGGCCGAAATCCGCATCTGATCCTGGAGAATCACTATGGATTTTCCCGAATTATTCATGTATATACGAAAATCCCTGGAGAGGAGCTTGATTTTCGGATCGGCTCCATCCATCTGAGCAGGGGCGCCCTGACGGAGGCTGCGGGCCGAAAGCCTTGAGGGCCGAGTGAACCGGTCCCCATCGGCGAAGCTCCGTGGGAGGTTTGCGTTTAGATGAACGGACGGTGAAAATGGATCGCATTTTCAGGACGGAGACATTGTCAAAATGCATATTTGAGGTCTGAAAATACACTCTTTGGCGGTGGTGAATCAATTGGCTTCCTGTGTTCCACTGATCCGATGAAGATGCTGAAATCGTGTGGTTTTCCTGCCTGTAGACTTATTCTTAACAATTGACTAACCTTTCAAAGAGTCTTATGTTTTTTGGGAGTGAAACTCTGAAATCGCGTCCTTTGCCTGGCGCCCTGTTTGTGGAGGAAAGAGGGAGGCAAGAGAGGGGCAAGTGGTCAGAGGAGTTTTGTAGATAGTGTTGCCCCACAGGAGGAATAGAAGCATGAAAGGTTACGCATCTGAAAAGTGCCTTCCGATGGAATATTATTTCAAGAGGAAGGACATTTCGGAGGAATACGGCCTCATCGATCAGAACATGCTGAAGGACAGGTTGAAGGATCCGAGCATGATTCTTGAGGATGATGTTGGCATGGTGCGGCCGGAGCCCGAGGAGCCGCTCGAAGGGTCGTTCGAGGAGGACGAGGACAGAGAACCGTATCCCGAGGCGGTGGTTCCCGTCGAGGAAAATTTTGAGGAAGATCATGTCACCTGTTACCTGCGGGAGGTTTCGAGCTACCCTCTGCTGACCCAGGAACGTGAGACCCAGCTTGCACAGATCATCAGGGAAGGCCAGGAAGAACTGGTCCGAATGGTGGGGGAACACACGTCAGACGACAGACTGATAATGGATCTGTACCAGAAGGTCGAAAGACTGCTGGACAATGAAAAGAGCTTTCCCGGGGTTCGGGACAAGATCCTGAAGGTGATCGTTCGCACTTTTGAACGCGGGGTTCTCGACCATCCCGCCCAAGCGATATTTCACCAGTTGCTTGCGCGTACCCTGACGATCATCGCATCCATCGACGCTGCAAAACAGGAGATGGTCAAGGCGAATCTGCGCTTGGTGCTGAGTATTGCGAAACGGTATCGTGGCAGGGGGATGAGCTTCGATGACCTGATCCAGGAGGGAAACCTCGGACTTCTCAAGGCGGTGGGCAGGTTCGACCACACCAAGGGAAATCGCTTCAGCACGTACGCCACGTGGTGGGTGAGGCAGAGTATCATCCGGGGGATCTACGACAAGACGCGTACCATTCGTCTGCCGGTGCATTTCATCGAGTTGAAGAACCTCTTTTTTAAGGTGTTCTATGAACTTTTGAAAGAACTCGGGCGTGAGCCGTCACCGCAGGAAATCGCGGATCGCGCCAGTTTGCCCCTTGAAAAAGTGCAGATGGTTCTGAGCCTTGCGGCTCAACCCATTTCTCTGGAGACCCCTATCGGAGAGGACGAGCAGCGCCTGGGGGATTTTATCGAGGACGATCGGGCCGCCTCGCCCATGGAGGAGTGTTCGGACAGGGAACTGGCCGAAATCACGAGAGGGTTGCTTTCCAGTCTGCAGCCGCGGGAAGAGAAAATCCTGCGGCTCAGGTTCGGCATTGACGGGCAGCCCGCGGAGACCCTTGAAAAAATAGGAAAGACGTTCAAGGTTTCCAAGGAACGGATCCGCCAGATTGAGAAGAAGGCGCTTCGAAAGCTTCGGAACCCGAATCGCCAGGCGTGCCTGAAGACTTTTATGGAATAGAACTGCTTTCCGGGAGTGCCGGAGCGGTTTCCCGCGTTCGTCGGACTGCCCCGTTTCCGGCATGAAGACAAAGAAGGACCCGGCCTCTGCGGTATGCTGACCGTCTGCCTCCCCGAATATCGGGGGACGGGCGGTTTTTTATGAAGGAAGGCATTGCCCGTGCCCCGCTCGGGGCACCCATGGACCGGTACGACAGCGGAAGGGAAACGGGTTTAAAACAACGCGCCCATGTATTTCAAGATATTGTTATCGCTATGGATAATTAATCTTGCCCCCCCGGCCCTTTCCGTCATTTTCGACGAACGGTGGGGAAGACCGCTGGACGGAGGCACCTGCCTGAAGGACGGCCGCCCTGTTTTCGGGAGCCACAAGACGGTGAGGGGTGTCCTGGGCGGGGTTGCAGCCGGAGGCGTTGCCGCCGGCATCATGGGGTTTTCGTGGTGGATCGGCTGTCTGGCGGGGATACTCAGCATGTCCGGCGATCTCTTTTCCAGTTTCATCAAGAGACGTCTCGGCATGGAGAGCGGGAAGATCGCCCCGGGGCTCGACCAGGCCTTTGAAGGCCTCCTGCCGCTCCTGCTCCTTGCCCCTTACTTCTCATTCAGCCCCTGGGGCGCCCTGTCCCTGTACCTGGTCTTCGGTTGCGGGGCATACGCCGGTTCCGTCTTTCTCAACGACGTGCTCCTCAGCAAGCCTTTCGACTCCTACCCGCGGCCCCTGCGGCCCGGTGTGCGCATCAAGGACCTCCGCGCCTGTCAGATAACCGCCTCCCCTCTGCACCTTTTCGTCAATTTTGAAGATTCCATCTACTACCACCTCCTCATGAAATCGGTTTTCAAGGTCCTGGGAGTGTATGAGAGGGGAAAGCGGAATGCGTTGCGGTTGAGTGAGAACCACATCACCTTCCAATTCCCGGACCTTCCGCCTTCTTTTGACAACTACAGGATACTGTTTTTCTCGGACCTTCACCTGGATGGGCTGGACGGACTTGCGGAACGACTTGCAAAGATCGTGTCGCACGTTCAGGCCGACTTGTGTGTCATCGGGGGGGACCTCCGGATGGAGACCCACGGCCCTTTTGCCCCCGCTTTTCACGAAATCGGCAAGGTCATTCCCGGGATTTCCGCCAGGGACGGAATCTACGGGATCCTCGGAAATCACGACTGCACGGAAATGATCGAACCTCTCAAGGACCTGGGCATAAAGTTCCTGGTAAACGATGCGGAAGCCATCAGCCGGAACGGGGACCAACTCTGGCTCGTCGGTGTGGACGATCCTCACTACTTCATGTGCGACGACCTCAATCAGGCCTTTGAAGACGTTCCCGCGGGAGCGTTCGCGATCCTGGCCGCCCATTCCAACGAAATATACCGTGAGGCCGCGGCGTATCATCCCAGGCTGTACCTTTGCGGCCACTCCCACGCCGGCCAGATCCAGTTTCCTTTCGTGGGCCCCCTCTTTACCCACAGCAGGGCTCCCAGGCGCTTCTGCGAAGGAAAGTGGACCTACGGAGGCATGGAGGGATACACGACGAGCGGGGTCGGGGTTTCGGGTGTTCCGGTTCGTTTCGGGTGCCGGGGAGAGGTGACGGTCATTACCCTGAAGAGAGGTGGAAAAACCCGGTGAAAATCGCAACGGGGGAAACCCTGCCGGGTTTTCCCCCGTAGTGAATTACTTCGTGACTTTGCCGACCAGGCTGTCCAGATCGGTCATATAGGTAAACCTGATCGTGAATGACTGCGCGGGAAGACCGGACTCAACCTCGACATCGTTCTTGTACTGAAAAAGAATCTGATAATTGGAAGCAATATTATAGCCCAGCGTAAAACCGAGCGTGTGGTTGGCCAGGCGATCGTCCTGGGCGATGCCGGCCACGGCGGATTCCCCGCCCCAATGATAATAATAGTCGGCTGACGCCCAGAGTGCTTTCGTGACGTCATAGCTCAAATGGCTCTCGACGTTCAGAACAGGGTCCTGGCTGCGGGTCAGTTGCGCGGTGGTGTAGTCGTTGTTGTCCGTGTAGAAGTCCCCGCCGAGCTGCAGTTCGAAGTACGCCGGATGATTCGGAATGACGTCGAAGCCCTGGACAAAACCCAATTCTTCCCGGAACCCGAACCGGTTCGAACCCAGGCTCAAAGCCCCGTTATTTTCATAATTGCCCGTGGGGAAGAAAAAGAACGGCGTGAATCCCAGCCATGTCTTGGACTGCGGGTTGTTGACGAACCATATGGTCGCAAGGACCGCCAGGTCTCCGACGCCGGTTGCCGAGAGGTCGTTGCCTTTGTTACCGAGGCTGGCGCCTCCGAAAGGCAGCAGGAACTGGGGGTCAACCATGAAGGGGCCCAGCTTGAAGTAATAAATGGTTCTCAGGATGCCCACGTCTTCCGAAAGATCGAGGCCCGTGGCAAGCTTGTGGCCGCCTCCGTAGAGGGTGTCCGCAGTGGTGTGGGTATAATAGATCATGGTCGCCAGAGTGTCCGGAGGGGCCGGGATGTAATCCCGGGCCGTGTTGTCCGCCGAAACGGCGCAGGGAAACAACAGGGTTAGGCATACCAGCAGCAACAGTGAAAGGCGTTTCATAACTCGTTTCCTCCTCGTAGATCAGGTCCAGGTGTCGTTAAAGCCCCACAATCGAGAGTCACGGGGAGCAGGCGCGCTCGGAGGCATGATCCCGGCCTTATGTCCTTCAAGTCGAAGATTCATAAACGGACTGCCTGAGGTTCAAATGCCCGGGGATACGGTTCAGGCGGGTTTCAGGGTTTTTGAAGCTGCTTTGTGGTGCGGACCTTGCCTTCAGTGCCGTGGGCCTGGCCGAATGGAATGCTCTCTTGCCCGTATGAAAGGCTTTCGCCCCCTGAACCCTTTGTCCGCTACCCCGGTTGACCCCAACTCCCGTCAATGCGGCCGTTCGATCAACCGTTCGATTGATCTTCAGCCTTATTAGATAAGCGTTCTCCTTTCCATGCGTAAGAAGTTGAGTTGCAATAGGGATCTCTTTTCGCCCGGATCGAGACATTCCTGATTCGGGGCAAGGACCGTCGGCCTTTTCGTTAGTCCTGAGCTATTGCAATGCATGGGCCAAAAGGGGTCACACAAAAGGACCGGGGATTTGAGTCCGCGGACAGGAGTTCGTGGCGGATATTGAAGCTCGGGCGCTTCTTCGGGGCGGGCACGAGGAAGTCGTGCCCGCCCCCGGCGTCGGGTTTACGAGCGGTTTTGCGGGGATGACCCGGTGCGGCAGGTTCTGCGGGTTTATTATGCCAGACCGGATCGCAGTTCCGGGTGCCGTTCGAAGAGCCGCTGGATGCGTTTGAGCGATTCCCCGCGCATGGCGGCCAGATCGGACCGAGCCGCCAAACTGTCGCTGAGCGCTCGCGCCATGAATTCGATGTTTTCGGAATTCTGGCACAGGAGGAAATAATCGATGGTCGAAAGCAGCCCCTGCTCGGCCATTTCCTTCCATGAAAACTTCTCGGACACCGCGGCCATGTCCATGTCGTCGCTCAGGAGCACTCCCTTGAATCCCAGCGTCTTACGGAGCAGCCCGTCGTTTATTGCGGGCGACAGCGTGGCCGGCCAGGCCGGATCGACGTGGGGGTAAAGCGCATGGGAAGTCATAACGCAGTGGACGCCCGCTTTCACTGCGTCGTGAAAAGGCAGGAGGTCTTTTTGCATGGCATCGTCACCGGTCCAGCGAATCACGGGAACGAAGTGATGCGGGTCCAGTTCGGCAAGACCCAGCCCCGGGAAATGCTTGGCAGTCGCCGAAACCCCGCCCTGCTGCATGGTGTCGATCCAGAGCCCGCCGAGTCTTGAGACGACTTCTGGTTCCGAGCCCAGGCAGCGCCCCTGCATGAACCGGGGCTGGTTCTGCGGCTGCAGGTCCAGGACCGGGGCCAGGTTTATGTGGATCCCCATCCTGCGCATATCCGAGGCGGCTTTGGCGGACCATTCGGCTACGGCCGCGGGGCCCTGAGCGGCGAGTTCGCTTGCCGCCGGGAGCTGAACAAACGGGGGAGCAAGCCTCTGGACGGGACCGCCTTCCTGGTCGATTGAGACCCACAGGGACCTCTTCAGTACCTGCAACGCGTAACGCTGCGTATTGTCGAGAAGATCCCGGAGCTGCTCCGGTGACTCGACATTCCTTCTGAAGAGGACGATCCCTCCGATATGAAAATCGTCGATGAGGGACTTCAGTTCCTCTTCGGGCGTAATGCCTCGGAAACCCACGAGAAGATGTGCGCCCGCGTCATACCCGGGTTTTAATGCCATTCCGGTTTACTCCTTCTTGTCGTCCATCGTAAGCTTTAGCCCCTCACCCCCAGTGATGCATGAACGCCGATGGCGGGATGCGTCACTGCATCATTCTCCCGGCAAAAAACCGTTTCGGCTAACTCCCTGTCGTTCGTTGAGTATTTCACCCCTTCGTCCGGTGTGGTTTCATGGGGGAATGCCCGGGGATGCATTCCTGCATCGTTTCAGTACCCAAAGGCCATTTCGGTTCACCCTCATTTTATGCATCGGGCCATGAAACCGTCAAAAAAGGTTAAAAATCGACGGTGGATTGCCTTCAGCCGACGTGGCTCAGTGCATCCACAATCTTCGCCCTTACGGCCCGCCAGACAGGAAACATGGCGGAGAGAATTCCTATCCCCACGCACAGGGAGAAGCTCAGGATCAGCGTCTCACCGGTGATATGGAAAATGGGCAGCAGTGTCCCCAGATGCTCGGAAAAAACACTTGCCGCGGGAAAGGCGAGGCCGATGCCGGCCAGCCCCCCGAGGGCTGCGATGCAGACCGATTCCCCGGCAATGAGAGTGGTCAGGAACCCGTTTCCGAAGCCGAGGGTCTTCAGGGTCGCGTATTCGGGCATTCGTTCCCTGGACGTCATGGCCATGGTGTTGGCAAGAATGACGAGAATGACGCCGATCACCACATAGGAAACGACTCTCACCGCGACGAGGATGGCTTCCGTCATGGCCACGAAGCCGAGCTGGAACGCCTTTTCGGTCTCGGTGAGCGTCTCCGCCCACGAATTCTTGAACAACGCATCTATTGACTGGGAAACGGTTCCGGACTGGACGGGATTCTTCACCTGTACGATGTACCATCCGACTTTGCCGGCCTGGGACGGCATTTTCTGCTTGACCATCTCGTCCAGATAATCCCATCGGAAAAAGAAAGCGGTTTCATCAATGGTTTTTGTCGCGCCTCGATACACGCCCGCGAGCACGAAACGCCAGTCTCCCGGGTAGATATTTCCCGTAAGAGGAATGGTGTCCCCCAGCTTCCATTTATACTTTTCGATCAGCTTGCGGCCCGCGATGCAGGCGTTCCTCTGAGTCCGGAACGTCTTCAACTGCTCGGGTGGGATAACGATTTCCGGGAAGAGATCGAAATAATTGTCTCCCCCGACGGCGATTCGCGGGAAAAAGTGTTTCTCATCGATATAGATGCCCGCGAACCAGTTCGCGTAGCCGACCTGTTTCACGCCTTCCACCTGGAGGATCTTTTGCCGGTAACTGACGGGCAGGGGGAAAATGAGGGAAACGGCGTTCCTCGACACGAGCCGATCGGGGGAAGCGGCGGAAACGCCGGCGTACCAGGCTTCCACGATCGTGTTCAAGATACAGAAGGCCAGTATGGCCACGGCCATGCCGCATATGGTGAGTACGGTCCGCAGTTTCTGCCTGAGCGTATTGCGAAGGATCAGTTTGAAGAGTTCCATGGCGAGATCGGACGGATCCTTTTCAGATTTCGAGGCTGTCGAGCACGCCTTTGTCCAGGTGATGGATAACGTGGGCCTTTTCCGCGGCTCGGGGGTCGTGAGTCACCATGATGATGGTTTTGCCGAATTCTCCGTTGAGCTGTTCCAGCAAATCGAGGACTTCCATAGCGGAATGCTTGTCAAGATCGCCGGTGGGTTCATCGGCCACGATGAGCGTGGGGTCGGTCACGATGGCCCGGGCGATGGCGACCCGCTGCTGCTGGCCTCCGGAAAGCTCCTTCGGGTAGTGGTGCATACGGTCTGCAAGACCGACGAGTTCGATGGCGAGCATGGCGTGATCGCGGCGTTCCCTGCGGCTGAGGTTCCTCAGCAGAAGGGGGAGTTCCACGTTTTCCAGGCCGGTGAGCACCGGGAGGAGGTTGTAGAACTGGAAGATGAACCCGATATGAACGGCGCGCCAGCGGGCCAGGTCCATTTCACCGAGCCGGGTGATGTCCGTCCCCGCCACGACGATCCGCCCCTCGTCCGGCTGGTCCAGTCCGGCAATCAGGTTGAGAAGCGTCGTCTTGCCTGAACCCGAAGGGCCCATCAGCGCAAGGAAGCTGCCGTGCCCGATGCTGAGGCTGATCCCTCGCAGGACCGATATCATCTGGGAGCCGCGCCTGTAGGATTTGTGGATGTTCTCCACAAGGGCGACAATCCCGTTGTCCGCGGCGCTGGGGTCACGGTTTGCCATTATTCGGCTATTCCTGCTTTGGCACCGGATTTCAGTTCCGGAGAAGGCTTCAGGACGACCCGGTCCGCATTGTGCATCGCGGAACCGACGAGAACGTAATCCCCGGTGAATTCGGCGTCGGGAAGAGGGACCCATGCCACGCGGTTATCGTCGAACCTGAAAACCCCCTGTTCCCCGCCACGCCGGGCCACCGTGTCGCGGTGGACCGCCAGAAACGGACGCGTCTCCCCCTCGGTGAGCGGCCTTGAAAGGAAGGCCACCCGCGCGCTCATTTCGGGCAGAATGCGGGGGTCGAGCTGATCGAAGCGTACCTTGACCATAACGGTCCCCCTGGTGCGGTCGGCCGTGGGGACGATGGTATCGACTTTTCCGGGAAACCGCGTGTCCGGCAGGGAATCCAGTTGGATTTCGCAGGGCTGCCCCACACGGACCTTGGAAAGAAAGGATTCGGCAACGTCGGCCTGCACCATGAGCGAATTGAGGTCCGCCATGTTCACGACGGCGGCTTTTGCATTATTGGCGGAACCGAACGGAGCGACCACTTCACCCACGTCCGCGTCTTTCGTGAGAACCACGCCGCCGAAGGGAGCGCGGATCACCGTGTATTCGATCAGCACGGAAAGCCGGTGCACGTTGGCTTCAAGTGCCTTGATGGCAAATTTTGCCGAATCCACGGCGGCTTTGGCCTTGAGGTGCCTGTCCTGCGCGTTTTCGAAATCGAGTTGCGAGACGGCCTTCCGGCTGTACAAATCACTGAAGCGGTCGTGGTTGCGTTCGGCGGTCCGGGCTTCGGTTTCCGCGCGAACGAGTTCGGCGCGGGCGACGGCAAGCTGTGCCTCGGTCTGGGCTCGCTCCGCGACCAGATCGTCGCTTTCGATCTTGGCCACGATTTCACCTTCCTTTACCCGGCTGCCTTCCTGGACCCCCAGGTAGATCAGGCGCCCGGTGCCCTTGGATGCCACGGCGGCTTTTCGCTGAGCGACCACGTATCCGCTGGCGTTGAAATCGGTGATGATCTGGGCCGGATACACCCAGCCGACGGAAGTTGCGCGGACCTGTGCCGTAGCGGTAAGCAGGCCGTGGTGGAATGCCAGGTACAGCCCCACGACCGCTCCCGCGAGCAGGAAAATCGCCAGGATCGTCTTCCGCCCGCGGCCGCTCTTCGGGGCAGCCGGTTCTTCCCTGTCGATCCGGAGCCTTGATATCTTATCGGGTTCCATGTCGTGACTCGGCAAGCATCCTGTTTCAACGGTTCAGCAGTCTTCGGTCCACGCGCCCACATTCATGTATTTCATTATGCACAATCCTTGACAGATTTCTATCAATCCGTAGAGTGTAACGGCCAAAAAGTCAATTCGACCGGCAGGTGAAACAGGTGAAAAAGGATAATTCCGCATGTCCGCCCACCGGGGGGCATGCCGGTGACGATATGATTTTCAGGAGGAAAGACGAATGGACTGGAATATACGTCGTACGCGCAGGGAATTCTTAGCGGTTGCAGGAGTTGCTGCAACGGATCTGATGCTCATGGGATGTTCCGGGGACGGCCGGAAAAAGGGCAATGGAGACGCCGTTCCCCTTGGGGAAAGCTTCATGCGCGAACACGGGGTCCTCCGGCGCCTGACTGCGGTCTACGGCGAATCCGTGCGCCGGCTCGATGCCCACATGGATTTGCCCGCGGAAGTGATCCCGGGAGCAGTCGATATAATCAGGACCTTCATCCACAAGTTTCACGAAGTTCAGGAGGAACAGGTGGTGTTTCCGCAGGTCGAGAAAGTGAAAAACCTGGGCCCCCTGGTGCAGGTGCTTCGTGAGCAGCACAAGGCCGGCCGGGACCTCACTGAACAGATATCCCACCTTGCGGTAAACGTCGAATCCCACGACCATGAAAAGCGCAGAAAGCTCTATGCGGCGATTCATCAGTTCACGCGGATGGTCCGTGCGCACTCGGACCGTGAGGACACCGTCCTGTTCCCGACCCTCAGAGAAGTCGTCTCCGCCGGCCCTTACCGGGAAATGAGCGAGAAGCTCGAAGCGCAGGAACAAATGCTGTTCGGCGACCGGGGATTCGAAAAAACGGTTGACCGGGTAGCCGCTTTGGAGAGAACGCTATCCATGGAAGACCTTGCGGGATATTCTCCCGATTTGTAAAAAGGCCATGTCCGGCAAAAGCTTTGAGACCGGCCAAAGTGCCGGGAAAAGTCGGCCTCACGCAACGACGCCACTGGGCAACGGCGCAACGAAAAACCATGGACACATCAGTGCCATAGGCCTATGGGGAAGATACGGTCTGTGGCTCAGGGCCGGAAGCGGGACAAAAGGGGCTGGAATTTAAGGTACCTTTGGTGCGGGTTCGGAACTGTCTCACGCAACGACGCAACGGCGCAACGAAAAACCATGGACACATCAGTGCCATAGGCCTATGGGGAAGATACGGTCTGCGGCTCAGGGCCGAAAGCAGGACAAAAGGGGCTGGAATTTAAGGTACCTTCGGTGCGGGTTCGGAACTGTCTCACGCAACGGCGCAACGAAAAACCATGGACACATCAGTGCCATAGGCCTATGGGGAAGATACGGTCTGCGGCTCAGGGCCGGAAGCGGGACAAAAGGGGCTGGAATTTAAGGTACCTTCGGTGCGGGTTCAGAACTGTCTCACGCAACGGCGCAACGAAAAACCATGGACACATCAGTGCCATAGGCCTATGGGGCAGATCCGGTCTGCGGCTCAGGGTCGGAAGCGGGACAACGGGGGCTGGAATTCAGAGTGCTTTTGGAGCAGGTTCAGAACTGTCTCACGCAACGGCGCAACGACGCAACGAAAAACCATGGACACATCAGTGCCGTAGGCCTATGGGGCAGATACGGTCTGCGGCTCAGGGTCGGAAGCGGGACAACGGGGGCTGGAATCTAATGTACCTTCGGTGCGGGTTCGGAACTGTCTCACGCAACGGCGCAACGGCGCAACGAAAAACCATGGACACATCAGTGCCGTAGGCCTATGGGGAAGATACGGTCTGCGGCTCGGGGTCGGAAGCGGGACAAAAGGGGCTGGAATTTAAGGTACCTTCGGTGCGGGTTCGGAACTGTCTCACGCAACGGCGCAACGGCGCAACGAAAAACCATGGACACATCAGTGCCGTAAGGTTATTGGAAAAATACGGCTGGAGAACAACCCTGTCGGGGTTTCCAGGCCGTCTCCTGAACTGGATAATCCATGCCGATAGAAGCGGTATTGCTCGTCATCATCGTGGCGGTGTTGCACACCGGGTGGCATTTCATTTTAAAAAACGTCGGGGAAAGGCAGATCTTTTCCTGGTGGACGCTTGCCGTCGGCTGTCTCTTCTACGTTCCTCTCATCGTGAAGGGACTTCCCATACCTGTCAAAGCCTGGCCGTACCTCCTGGGCAGCGCGGCGGTCGAGGTGATCTACTTCGTCGCACTGGTGAAGGCCTACGAGCATCTCGACTTCTCGTTCGTCTACCCGCTCGCGCGGGGCGCCGCCCCGGCCATGATCGCGGTCTGGGCCATGGTGTTCCTCGGGGAACGCCCGCATGCGGGGGGAATTACAGGACTTGCGATCCTGGTGCTCGGACTGACCGTCGTTGGAGGGGCCGGTATCTGGACGGCTTCGAGCTTCAAAAAACTGACGGCGGGAGGCGTCGGGGCCGCCCTGCTCATTTCCTTCTGGATATCGATCTATTCGGTGATAGACGGGGCGGCCATGCGCGTCATGGCCCCCGACGCCTACGCATCCCTCGTGCTGGCCCTGACCGCCGTCCTGCTCACGCCCGTAATATTCCTCTCCCATCGCCCGAAGCAGATCCTTGAGGTCTGGAAATCATATCGGGGACGCATCTTCGCGGCGGCCGTCTTCATGCTGGCCGCATTCATCCTGGTGCTTGAGGCCTACAAGTTCGCCCGGGTAAGTTACGTCGCCGCAACGCGGGAGGTCAGCGTGATCCTCGGGGCACTTGCCGGCTGGCACTGGCTGCACGAGGAATTCGGGGCTATCCGGACCATCGGCGCCGTCCTGATCTTTGCCGGGATCGTGGTCATCGCCGTTGCGGGATAAGCCTGTCGGAAGCGCAGCGAATTGTATATGGTTTTTCGTTGCGCCGTAGCGCCGTTGCGTGAGACAATAAAAATTTGCATACCCTCACATGCGAACCCCGGGAAACACGTTTGCCCTTCCCACTCAATACTGCAATGTCTGCCGCAAGCACGGCACAAAGCCGCGGGCTACCCCGTGGGAGGAGCATCCCGGCCACCCTGCGTCCTCATTCACCGTTTCAAGTTTCCTGCTTTTCGTTGCGCCGTAGCGCCGTTGCGTGAGGCATTTTAGGACCTGCACCGAAGGTCCACCGAATTCCAGCCCCGAATGTCCCGTTCTCGATCCTGGGCCGTAAGCGCGGTTTTTCGGCTGACGGTATGTTACCCCTGCCCCGTGCACCACCCCTGCCCGGACGGAGCATGCCTCCCCCCGGCGGATCAGACGCGGCCGAGGGACGAAGGGGGGCGGCGCTTTCCGATGTTGAACGTCAGGACGAGAAGGCAGATGAGGTAGGGGAGGGCAAGAAATGCCTGCGGCGGAACGGCCGTCCAGCGAACGGCCAACCACTCGGATATCGCTTCGCTGAAGCCGAAGAAAACCGCTGCCGCGAGCACCCCGGCGGGGTGCCACCTTCCCAGTATGACCGCCGCAATGGCAAGATAACCGCGGCCCTGGGTCATTTGTTCAACGAACTGGGAAAGCTCCCCGATGGAAAGGTAAGCGCCTCCGGCCCCGGCCAGGGCCCCTCCGGCCAGCAATGCAAACAGCCTGATGCGGAAAATCGACAGCCCGGCCGCCTCAGCCGCCCTCGGGTTTTCTCCGCAGGCCAGGAGCCGCAGCCCGATGCGGCCCCGGGCGATTACGACCGGAATAGCCAGGCAAACGGCGAGGCCGATGGGAACGAGTACGGACATGCCTTGGGCGAAGTCCGGAACATCCGCCCCGAATGCCTCCAGAACACCCGAGATCGTCCGATCGATTCCCGGCAGTCTCGGTACTTCCGGCGAAGTTCCGTAGACGTTGAAAACCTGGTTCAGAAGAGTCCCGGTAATCCCCACGGCCATGAGGTTCAGGGCGACGGCGCTGACGATCTGGTTGGCCCTGAACTTGAGACACACGACGGCATGCAGAAGGCCGATGAGCATTCCGCCCGCGGCACCGGTGAGCAGGCCGAGCCAGGGGGAGCCGGTGGCCGCTGCGCCCCAGACCGCCCCGAAGGCGCCGATGAGCATCATGCCCTCGAGGGCGAAGTTGATCACCCCGGTGAGTTCGGACAACAGCCCGCCGAAACTCGCGAGGAGCAGCGGGGTCGATTTTGCCAGGGTGAGGGAGAGTATGTAGAAAAATGACGCCATGGGCGGGAAATCACACCCCTTCTTTCCCGGAAGCGCGATGCTGCCACCGGCGATACAGGGAAACCACACGGGTCGTGCCGGACCACAGGCCCTCCCGGCTGGCCACGGCGAGCAGCAGGAATGCCTGGATGACGTAAATCGTGCTCGGCGATATGCCCAGGCTGATCTGGAGCCACTTGTCCGCCGATCGCATGCCTGCCAGAAGAAGGCCGCTCAACCAGACCCAGCCCGGGGCGGCATTCACCATGAAAGCGGCGGTGATGCCGTCGAACCCGTATCCGGGGGAAAAGGCCCGGTAGAAACGGTAGTGCACGGCCGCCACTTCCAGCGCCCCGGCAAGACCTGCCAGTGCCCCGCTCAGGATGAACATCCGCCGCTGCCAGGAGGTGACATCGATTCCGGCCGTGCGGGCGGATTCCGGCCCGCACCCGGCGGCCCGCACCTCAAAGCCCCAAGTGGTTCGAGTGAGCCATGCCTGTGCGAGCAGGCTCAAAAGGAGAGCCAGGAAAGGTGCCGCCGTCACTCCCTGGGCCCCGGCATGCCACAGGAGCGGCCACACGGCCCGGGAGGCGATTTCGGGCGTGCGCCCCATGCCGGTCCCATCCCCGAGGGGACCCATCACCAGCAGGTCGCACAGGTAGGTGGCGAGGTAATTGAGGAAAATGGTGCTGATCACCTCGTGCACTCCCCGCCTCTGCTTGAGCCATATGGCGGGGAAGGACCATACGGCCCCCGCGACCGCCCCGACCGCCGCCGTGAACGGTATCAGCAGCAGGGCGGGAAGCCCCGGGGCCGTTGCCGCAAAACTCGCCGCCGCAAGCGCTCCCACGGTGAGCTGGCCCTCGCAGCCGATATTGAGCAGTCTGGCCTGGTAGGCCATGCTGACGGCGAGGCCGGTCAGAAGCAGCACGGTGAGTTTGCTGAAGGTCGCCGCGGCGGCATCGCCGCTCCCCCAGGCACCCTCCAGGATGGCGGCGAAGAGTCCGAACGTTCCCGCCCCGGCAAAGAGGGATACGGCCACGCAGACGATAAAGCCCGCGGCCAATGCGGGAACCAGCGCCGCAAGAGGTTCGAACATTCCACCGAGTCTTCCGGCATGCCCCCCCCGGGTCTCAACGGGATTGTTTTCGATCGGTCCCATAATTCAACCCCGCACCGGTTCTTTCAGGCCCAGCATCCATCTTCCGAGCAATTCCCTGGATGCCGGCGTTCCCGGTGTAATCCCCATCAGGCGCCCGCGATAAAGGATGCCGATGCGGCCGCTCAGGGCAAGCAGTTCGTCCGGATCGTGGGAGAGAATGAGGAAGGTGATGCCGGCGGCATTGAGTGCGCGCAGTCTTCTGGCGAGCTGCCGCTGGGCTTTGATGTCAAGCCCGCGCCCGGGCTGTTCCAGTATGATGAATTGCGGAGAGCCCGAAAGGACGCGTCCCAGGGCCACTTTCTGCTGGTTGCCCCCGGAAAGGCCGGATACCGGCTGATTGATGTCCTGGTACGCGACTTTCTGGATTTCGAGCTGCCGCCGGGAGTAGAGGGCTATCCGCTCTTTTCTCAAAAAGCCCATCGTCTGGAAGCGGGCCTCGCGCTGAAACCCCAGCAGCAGGTTTTCGGTCAGGGGCCTATCCGGCAGAAGGGCTTCTTCCAGGGGATTGGGGGGCAGCCACCGAAAGCCCAGCCGGATGCGCTCTTCGATGGAGAAGCGGGAGATCTCACGGTCCCGGAAACGGATGGAGCCTCCGGCCGGGGGAAGCAGTCCGTAGAGGACACGGGCGAGGGTGCCGAGTCCGTTTCCGACGATGCCTCCCATTCCGAGGATTTCTCCCCGATTGATGAAAAGTGAAAAATCGTCGAGCCCGGCCTCGCCTCCGGAGGAACCGGCGCTGACTCCCGCCATCTCGACCAAGTGTTCCTGCGGGCCGGGGGGCGGCTCACCGGGGAGGGCGGGAAAAACGCCCGCCGGTGCAGCGGGTTGCCCCCCCGAAGAGTCTTCACCGGTCATGATCAGACCGGAGATTTTTTCCGGGGTCGTGTCGGAAACGGCACAGGACCGGATGAGCTTCCCGCGGCGAAGGACCGAGATCCTGTCCGCGACTTCGAAGACTTCCGAGAGGCGGTGGCTGATCAGAATGATGGTGCTGCCGGAATCACGCAGGGTTTTAAGCAGCCCGAGAAAACGGCGGACCTCGGATGGGGCGAGCATGCCGGTGGGTTCGTCCAGGATCAGGACCCGGGAATCGCGGTAGAGCACCCGGAGGAGGGCGATCTGCTGTCGCCTGGCGAAGGAAAGGTCGCCCGCGTCTTCGTCCGGCGGCAGATCGAAGCCGAAACGGGCCGAAAGTTCGCCGAGCTTTCTTCTGGCCTGTTCTTTCCGGATGAACCCCGCTGTTTCCGGTTCGTTTCCAACGATGATGTTTTCCAGGGCGGTCAACTGGGGGAAAATCAGAATCTGCTGGTGCACCATCCCTATTCCGGCGCGGAGCGCCTCACGCGGATGTCGGAACAACACGGGTTTTCCTTCGTAATAGATGGTTCCCGAATCCGGCTGAAGGTGGCCGTAGAGGATCTTCATGAGGGTCGATTTGCCGGCGCCGTTTTCTCCCACGACGGCGTGGATTCGCCCCCGGGCGAACTCGATCGATATTTCGCGGTTCGCCCGGAAAGTCCCGAAGCGTTTGGAAACTTTATCGGTCCTCAGGACCGGTTTGTCGTCGGGGTTCGAAAGCTGCGGCATCTGCAAGTCTCTTGCGCCGGAGGCGCTTGAAATCCTCTCAGGTCCGATGTCTCGGGGGATGTGCGGACCGGGTACCCGGTGGGCACGCGTGTCGAAACGGACGTGTACAATGCCTTGTCCTGCCGGGTTGTGCTCAAAGCCATACGGCACCGCCCCTTTGGAAAGCGGAATCGCCATGAGCAGGCCGTGTTCCCGGGCGGAGGCCGGAACCGGGATGGCGGGCGTCAGCGCGCATCGATTCGGGAAAAACACCGACAGACCCATGCGGATGAAACGATGCGCGTCCACAGGTGACCTGCCGCCGGCGCTTCCCGGGGGTTACAGATCGGGCGCCCGGAACGGTCCGACTTCAGTGTAGCGCTTGGGAACCGTGAGCTTTCCCTGTTTCAGCAGCGTGCGCGCTTTGTCGATGGCGGCCAGGTCTTCGGCGGAAAACAACTGGCGCGTGTACTGCATATCGGTGATATCGATGGCCCCTTCCGATGCCCCGAGCCATACGTGTCCGGGCTTGAAATTTCCCTGCACGGTGTCTCGAATGGCCCCGTAGACGGCCGTGTCCATCCGTTTGAGGACGCTGGTAAGAATCCTTCCGGGAAGCAGGGCGTCCTGGTCGATGTCTTCGGCGACGAGGACCACACCCGGAGCGCCCTTGACGGCTTCAAGCACTCCGATGCCGGTGTTCCCCGCCGCCTTGAAAATCACGTCGGCCTTCGCGTCGATCAGGCCCATGGCCAGGGATTTTCCCTTGACCGGGTCGTTGAAAGACCCCACCGAGGCGACAACGGCTTCGATGGGCTGATTCCGATGTTTTTCGGCCGTTTTGACGCCCGCCTGAAAACCGCTGATGTACGCCTCGACGGGTGGTATCTCCATGCCCGTCACGGTTCCGACTTTCCCCTGCTTCGTGAACAGTCCTGCGACCAACCCTGCGAGAAAGCCCCCTTCCTCCGATTTGAAATCAAAGGAGGCCACATTGCTTCCCGGGGCCTCTCCTTCCACCTGGATGAAACGAACGTTGGGAAAATGCGGTGCGACCCGGCCCACGGCATCGGCGTAAAGGTATCCCAGGGTAACGACGGTTTCGGCATTTCCGGCGGCCAGGGAAAGATTCGAAACGTAGTCGGCCTGTTCCCTCGACTGGAGGAACTTGGCCGTAACACCGAATTCCTCCTTGGCCCTCAGCACCCCCTGCCAGCAGGCATCGTTGAACCCCTTGTCCCCAAGGCCCGCCGAATCGGTCAGAACGAGCACCCTCAGAGGTTTGGAAAAGGATTCCTCCGGGCCGGCCAAAAGAATCAGGAGGCAAAGCAGGACCGCAACGGCAAGGATGCCGTGGCACGGAGTCTTCTTGGTTAATGAGACGTCAACTGAATTCCTCATGGTTTATCCTCGCGTTCGATCGAAGGGCTCGCCCCGGAATCGGCATTGTGTTCCGGACTGCGCTGTATCAGGGTGTTCACAACGGGCCGGGCCGTCGATGCCCGCGAAGGGATTGGCCCCGGATTCACATTGGAATCTTTATTTTAGCACGATCAGGCGGTGCCCCCCGAGACCAATTTGATCGAGGCGAACAAATTCGGGTGGCGCCGGTACCCGGCGAAAATCAAGTGAAAAACAGGTTGACGAAAGACCGTCCCATTCTTTATGGTTCGACGCACTTTCTTTTTTCCCATTGAGGAAGCCTCTGACGCATCGTTTCATGAATACAGTGCCATCTCGACCGGAGGAAGCGATCCTGAAGCGCCCGGCGTCCCGCGATTTTCCCACTCCGTCGTGCGGATCGAAATAACGGGCGTCGGAAGAATTCATCAGGCGCCGTGTGGATTCCGCGGGAATTCGGTTCCCTGAACGGATAACGGCAGCCACTCTGCACTTCGGCTTTGCATCGGTCATTCATAAGGAGAATCTGTCGGCTATGGGTAAATTTTGCATGGGTGAATGGGTATTGCTGGCCTCTCAACGGGGGAAAAAATGGCTCGTCCGGATTGAGGAAGGCCCTTATTCCCTGCACCTTGGAACCATCCAGATGCGGGACGTCGTCGGAAGAGAAGAAGGGGATTCCATCGAAACCAACACCGAGGCCAAGCTGTATCTCTTCCGCCCTACGCTTGAAGACTACATCTTCGCCATGGACCGCAAGACCCAGATCATTTATCCCAAGGACCTCAGCGCGATGGTTTTTTACGGGGACATCAGCCGGGGGGACATCGTCCTCGAATCCGGCATCGGTTCGGGCGCGCTGACCCTGGCCCTGCTCCGTGCCATGGGCGGGCAGGGGAAACTCATCTCGGTCGAAAAACGCGCGGAATTCGCCTTTGAAGCAATGAAGAATGTCGACCGGTTCTTCGGCGGCCACCCGTCCAACCACCATGTCGTCGTGGGGGACATCCAGGATTTTGCGATGAATATCGAGGTGGACCGGGTCTTTCTGGACCTTCCCGAACCCTGGCACGCCATCCCTTCGGTTGCAAAGCTCATGAGGTACGGCGCCATCCTTGTGAGCCTCAGCCCGAATGTCGGCCAGGTCCAGTTGATGTTCAAGGAACTGAAAGCCCGTGGCTTCGCGAATATTTCAACCTTCGAACTGCTGAAACGCGACTGGAAAATCGATGAAATCCGAGCCCGCCCCGTCGATCGCATGGTCGCCCACACCGGTTTCATCACCGTGGCGAAGAAAACTCCCGCGGGCGTGGAACTGGCCGGCGAATAGGCCCGCATCCCGCGCTTCCGGGGGGGCGCCCCCCGGAAGCGGATTCCCTTTCCTTTGCCTTCCGAGGAATGCGAGGGCGTGATATCCGGTTTGCAAGTCACTGATGTTCCATGAATTTTCTTTCCTGCCTCCGTTTTGAAATCCTGAGTAGTGAAATTCAAAAGCACAAAAAAGTTACACTGATTCCATATGAAACTTTATTGTTTCAGAAAACCCGTGATATCACCACGGCATTATTCTAACTATTTGATATCTATATGTTCACTTTCAGTGGCACGATATTTGCCCTTCTCTCTGCCCGGCGGGAAAGTGTGATCCGGGCCGTTCCCGCGCCGAGAGTCCCGGCATGTTGTTTTCGAACGGGGGGATGGGGACCCGGACCGGCGTCAGCGGAGCAATGTCCCCCGGAAGAATGCATCGGGTGGATTTGGGTGGGACGCAACGAACAACCGGAGGAGAGGAGAAGAGCGATGGTCAAGATTGAAGCGGTGATCAAGCCTTTCAAGCTTACGGACGTTCAGGAGGCCCTGGTGAAACTGGGGATTCAGGGCATGACCGTCATGGAGGTCAAGGGGTTCGGAAGGCAGAAGGGGCACGTGGAGATGTACCGCGGTGCCGAGTACAAAGTGGATTTTGTTCCCAAACTGCTGCTCACGGTCGTGACTTCCAGGGAACAGGCCCCGGAGGTCATGAAAGCGATTCAAAAGGCGGCGTTTACCGGAAAGATCGGCGACGGGAAGATTTTTATCACGAACGTGGAAGAGGCCGTCCGTATCAGGACCGGTGAAACGGGGCCCGAAGCGCTGTAGGAGGCGTCCGCGTCGGATTTTTTCATTTGAGGGAGAATCTAGCTGATTCGGGAGGTTGAAATGAGAAAGCGTTCCATTCTTGCACTTATGATCTTTATATTCGTCATCGGGCTTATTGCTCCAATGCTTGCCCGCTCGGCCGAACCCGATCCCGCGGGAACCAATACCGGCGTTGCCGCAGACGTCATCGGGGCGACCTCATCCGCCCCGACCAAGGAAGACATGGAGAAGCTGGCGGTCAACGAACCGCTCGCCGTGAAGCTGGCCGACGTGGTGGGCCACAACCGCATAGCGCTCAATTTTGCCTGGACCCTGATCTGCGGTTTTCTGGTCATGTTCATGCAAGCCGGTTTCGCCATGGCGGAAACCGGCTTTACGAGGGCGAAAAACGCGGGCCACACCATGGCGATGAACTTCATGGTCTACGGCATCGGAATGCTGGGCTACTGGATCTGCGGTTTTGCCCTGCAGATGGGCGGGGTCGGCGGCGTGGCCACTCTGGGAGGAGCGACGACCCTCGATTCCGAGGCCACGCTCAGCCTGTTCGGTAAGGACTTCGGATTGTTCGGCACCACCGGCTTTTTCCTTTCGGGTTCCGCCTACGACGCCAGCGTTTTTGCACTTTTTCTGTTCCAGATGGTTTTCATGGATACCACGGCCACCATACCGACGGGTGCCATGGCCGAACGGTGGACCTTCAAATCATTCGTGGTCTATGGATTTTTCATTTCGATGATCGTCTATCCGCTTTATGCCAACTGGCTGTGGGGTGGAGGCTGGCTGTCGGCCCTGGGCAAGAATTTCGGTCTCGGCCACGGGACCCTCGATTTCGCCGGTTCCTCGGTCGTTCACATGACGGGCGGCGTCGCCGCCCTCGCCGGGGCGAAGGTGCTCGGCCCGAGGCTCGGAAAATACAGTCCCGACGGCAAGCCGAACGCTCTGCCGGGGCATCACATCCCCATGGCGCTTCTGGGCTGCTTCATTCTCGCTTTCGGCTGGTTCGGCTTCAATGCGGGTTCGACGCTCGCCGGTGGGGATCTCAGGATCGGGGTCATCGCCACGAACACCATGCTCGCCTCCGCCGGGGGCTCCTTTTCGGCGATGCTCTACATGTGGCTCTTCTACGGCAAGCCTGATATCTCCATGGCAGGCAACGGAATGCTCGCGGGCCTGGTCGCCATCACGGCGCCCTGCGCTTTCGTCAATTCCGTCTCCGCCGTTATTATCGGGCTCATAGCCGGCGTGCTGCTGTGCCTTTCCGTATTCTTCGTCGAAGGGGTCCTGAAGGTCGACGACCCCGTCGGGGCCGTTTCCGTCCATGGGGCGAACGGCGCCTGGGGGCTCCTGTCACTCGGACTCTTCGCGGACGGGACTTACGGCGATGGTTTGAATTCGGTCACCGGAACGGTGAAAGGCCTGTTTTACGGGGATGGTTCACAGTTCGTCGCCCAGGTTGTGGGCGTTGTCGTCAACTTCTGTTTTGTTTTCATCGCGATGTACGTGTTCTTCAAGATCCTCGATAAGATCGTTCGCCTGAGGGTAACCGAGGAACAGGAACTCGAAGGGCTCGATCAGTCCGAAGTGGCCGTGACGGCCTATCCGGATTTCGAGATACGCAAGGTCCGTTATTGATACCGGTTCGCGGTTGAACCACTGAGATGCGTGCGAATGGGCGGGGAGGGAACCCCCGCCCATTTTCGTCCGGCATCAGGCCCCCTGGAAAATACTCTCTATTTTCGGGTCCTTCGGGTGAGGCTGGCATCATAAAAAACTGCGTTCAGAAAAGCAGCGGACGATGTTTCTCGGAAGAGTGAGAGCCGCGCCCTCCACACCCCGCGCTCCGCGAGCGCCGACGATCGCTATTCTCTCATGGCCATCCCTTCGAGGGGCAGTTCCACGACGAACCTCGCCCCCCTGGGAACGGCGGATTGCAGGGTGATATCACCCCCGTGGTCGCGGACGATATTGCGGCAGATGGCAAGGCCGAGACCCGTTCCTTCCGGACTGGTCGTGAAAAATGGGTCGAAGACCTTTTCCCGGTGTTCCGGAGGAATGCCCGGCCCGTTGTCTTCCACGATGATCTGGGCGGTTGCGGCCCCGGCTCTTGAGGCGATAAACACCTTCCCCAGCCCCTTCATGGCACTTATGGCGTTTTCCAGGAGATTGAGAAAAACCTGTTTGAGCTGGTCGGGATCGCCGTGAACCATGATGGGGTCTTCGGTGAGGTCGGTGGTGACCTCGATTTTGCGGCTTTTCAGCATGGGTTCCAGGAGTTCGAGGGTCTCATTGAGCACCCGGTTGACGGGAATCGAATACTTCATGCTGGAAGAAGGGGGCCGGGTGATCAACCGGATGCCCGAGAGCAGGGTATCGAGCCGCCGGACCTCTTCCACGACGATCTGGAGTTTCCGCCGGTCCTTTTCACTGTCGTGGATGGCTTGGCATCGTTCCACCTGGCTCGCGAATCCGCCGATCAGCATGAGCGGCTTTCGGATTTCATGCACCACGTGGGTCACCGCTTTCCCGATGTCGGCCAGCTTCTCCATGAAACGGACTTCGTGCTCCATTTCCTTCCTGTGAGTGATGTCCCGGATCACCGCCGTGAAATACAACTGACCCGTGGTGCCGGACACGGAATAGGAAATCTCGACGGGAAAAATCGTTCCGTCCTTGCGACGTCCGTGGCATTCCCTCGCTTTCCCGATCACTCTGGGGACGCGCGTGTCGATGTAACGCTGGACGTATTGCCGGTGCAGGCTCCGATGAGGGTCGGGAATCACTATGGACACGTCCCGTCCGATGATCTCGTCCGCGCAGTAGCCGAACATTTGCTCCGCCGACTTGTTGCAGTAGACCACCTTGTGATTCTCGGCCACCGTCACGACGCCGTCGGTGACGGAAGCGAGGATTTCACGGAGGATGGATTCCGAAGGCAGCGTATCAGGACCTTTTTCATCAAACGGCATGTCCGCTCCTGGTTTGAGCACGTCGGAGCCGCGAATGCACGAAACCCGCAGCAGGGCGGATCGGGCCCCCGCGAGAGGATGAATTCATCGGGCCGCGCCCTGAAGGGATTTCAGGACGGCCATGAGGTCTTCCGTGACGACATTGTCGCAGTCGGCCACCTCGCCGATCTTCACCGGAAGGATGAAATGAATGACGTTTCCGATGCGTTTCTTGTCCGCTTGCATGGCCCGGATAATGGCTTCAGGCGGGAATTCCCCTGGAATTCTCGTGGGGAGTTCCCATGCCGCGCACATTTTCCGCAGGCGGGATGCGCTTTCCGCGGACAGCGTGCCGAGCCGCAAAGACAGCTCCGCCGCCGCACTCATCCCCGCGGCAACGGCATCCCCGTGGCGGATCCGGAAATTGCTGAGCTTTTCCAGCGCATGGCCGACCGAATGGCCCAGATTGAGCATTCTTCTGGCCCCGGCTTCCCTCTCGTCGGATTCCACCACCGCGGCCTTGAGTTGGCAGCAGGCGGAAACGATCCTGAGCAACGCACCGGTTTCCCTTCGCAGGACTGCGTCATGGTGTTCCTCGAGGAAAAGCCAGAGCGCTTCGTCTCCGAGCATGGCCGTTTTGATGGCTTCGGCCATTCCCTGCCTGAATTCCAGCGGCGGCAGCGTTTCCAGAAACCTCGGGTCCATCCAGATTGCAGCCGGCTGGTGAAAGCTTCCCAGGAGGTTCTTCCCGTCTGGCAGGTCGACGCCCGTTTTCCCGCCCACGCTGCTGTCCACCTGAGCGAGGAGTGTCGTGGGCACCTGGAAGTGAGGGATGCCTCTCATGTAAATCGAGGCGAGAAAGCCCACCATATCCCCGGTGACTCCTCCCCCGACGGCTACGAGAGCGCTGTCGCGGTCGGCGCCGGCCGCGACCAGTTGGCGCGAAAGGGCTTCGATGGATGACAGGGTCTTGTTCGCTTCGAAAGCGGGGAAAAGGATCAGCCTTGCGTCGTCGTCGCCTGGCCAGCCGAGATGCCGCAGGCGGGTACCCCACAGCTTCCGCACGTTTTTGTCCCAGATCCAGTAGGTCTTGTGGCCGCCGCGATAACCCCCGATGGACGGGAGAACATCTTCAAGAATTCCTTCTCCGGCCAGAATGTCCGAGTTCCGCGGGGCGTCCGCCGACAGGGAAATAGTCCGTTTCATGCAATTGATCTCCAGGAGGGCCGGCAAAGGGCTTCCGCACGGGCCGAACCCTGCGTTCAAGGGCAGCGGAAGCGGGTGTATGGGCCGAAGGCGCCGGCCGGATAATATCGTTTTTTTGTCATTCCGGGCAGTGGGGCGGAAAGCTTGCGGATCATGGGGAATTCCCACGCAGGTCGAAGCAACGGGATGCCTTCCGGCACTAGGATTCATACGAGCCACCCGCCCGTACCTATCGCTCTTTGCCCACTGCCGCGCCGGAATCCTGTCCGCAGCAGCATTCGGGAGGCCCGCCCGCATCCGTGGATTTTGCGGTCTTGAAAGCCGTTTCGGATCTGATTTCAGCCGCCCCGCACCCAGGGCATCCCGAGCACGCGGGGGATTTCGAACGCACGATTCGTGCGTAATGACGGATAATGACGGCGAGCGCCGCACCCACCACCAATAGAACGGCTATCGACTGCCACATTGCCTGCCTCCTACCCGACCGCCCCCAGCCACAACCCGCATTGATATATAAGCACGGCCATCACGAAAGCAATGGAAGTGTTGAAGGCCATCGAGAACAGCCCCCACTTCCATGCGCCGGATTCCTTGATGATGCAGGTGACCGTTGCGAAGCACGGGGCGTAGAGCATGACGAAAATGATGAGGGCAAAGGCCCTGAGCGGGTTCCACTCGGGGTCCCGGGCAAGCCGGCCGCTCAGGGGAATATCCTCGCCCTTTCGGGATTCGCCCAGGGAATAGGCGGTCCCGAAGGTTGAGATGATGAGTTCTTTTGCCGCAAAGCCTGAGAGAAGGGCGACGTTGGTGCGCCAGTCAAAACCGCAGAGCCGGGTCACCGTTTCCATCGCGTTTCCGAAGCGCCCCGCAAACGAATGCATCAAGGCGGTCTGAGAGGCTTCCCGATTGATGTCGCGGAGGCGTTCCACGTAAGGCGCGGCCTCGGGGGAAGAATCGGGCTCGGACGCTTTCCATGCGTTGACGACCGGCTTCAGCGCCTCGGGCACTTCGGAGAGCACTCCCTGTTTCTTGCTCTCAAAAGCGTTTCTTTCGGAATCGGAAAGTCCGGGAAAGGACATCAAGGCCCAGAACAGGATGGAGATGGCAAGGATGATCGTCCCGGCCTTCCGGATGTACTGCCAGGTCCGTTCCCACGTGTGGATGAGCAGTCCCTTGAAGGTCGGCAGCCGGTACGGCGGAAGTTCCAGGAGGAACGGAGTGCTCGGCCCCCGCAGCAGGGTTATGCGAAGGAGCTTGGCCAGCAGGAGGGCCGCAATCCAGGAGAGCAGGGTGAGGAGAAACAGCATCATCGCCCGTCGGCCCGGGAAAAAAGCCGCGATCAGCATGGCAAATACCGGCAGTTTCGCCCCGCAGTTCATGAACGGTGCGGTGAGGATCGTCGCAAGCCGTTCTCGCGAGCTTCTCAGGGTGCGGGTTGCCATGACGCCCGGCACGGCGCAGCCCCCGGCGATTCCTCCGGATATGATGAAGGCCATGACCGAGCTGCCGTGCAGTCCGAAGGTCCTGAAAACCCGGTCCAGCATGAAGGCGACCCTCGCCAGGTATCCCGTGTCCTCGAGGAATGCGATGGCAAAGAACATGAACAGAATGAGCGGGACGAAGCCGATGATGCCCCCGACGCCGTCGATGATTCCCGAGACAACCAGGGATTTCAGAGGACCTGCCGGCATGATCGATTCCATGAAGCCCCCGAGGGCCGAAAAACCCGAATCGATCCATTGCACGGGTACCTGACTGTATTTGAAAGTGAACTGGTAGACCACGTAAAGGATGAGCATCATGATGAGCGGACCGAGGAAACGGTGGGTCAGAAGTTTGTCCACCTGGTCGGACAGGAACAGGCGGTCGGTGTCGTGCTTCTGCCTGGCGATCCCTCCTTTCAGCAGGGAAGTGATGAATCCGTAACGGTGGTCTGCAATGATCGCTTCCGGGTAGGTGTCAAGGGTCTTCTGGAGATGCTCCGCAACCCGTGACGCAATGGTTTCGAGCTTCTGTGAAAGGTCGGGGTTGGTTTCCTTCCCCTTCGTCACCACCTGCTCGTCCACTTCCAGGTACTTCAGGGCCGTCCACCGTGCGGGAAAGACGTCCGTAAGAAAAGCCCCGGCGTTGATGCCTTTTTCCATCAGGGTGAGTGCCGGTTCGATGTCGGGTCCGTAGGAAATGGAAATGGGGTCCCAGGGAAGGTGCCGGGACGCTTTGGCGACTACGGCGTCGAGGAGTTCCTTCTTCCCCTTGCCGGTTCTCGCCACTGTAGGAATGACGGGAATTCCCAGCCGCTTCGACAATTCCGCGACATCTATCGTGATCCCTCTGCCCGCCGCCGCATCCATCATGTTGAGTGCGATGACGACTGGGATGCCCAGTTCCAGCAGTTGAACGGTGAGATAGAGATTGCGATCGAGATTGGAGGCGTCGACGATATCGACCACAACCCGGGGCCGGTCGTAGACGAGAAAATCCCTCGCCACAAGTTCCTCGAGAGAATAAGCCGTGAGGGAATACGTTCCGGGCAGGTCCACCAGCCGAAGCCGGCAATTGTTGAAGAGGTACAGCCCTTCCTTCTTTTCCACCGTGATGCCCGGGTAGTTCCCGACATGCTGGTGCGCACCGGTGATGCTGTTGAAAAGGGTCGTCTTCCCGCAATTGGGATTTCCCGCAAGGGCGACCAGGTATTCACGGCCGGACTCGCTTATCGGGTTTCTTCTGATCTCGACGTCAATATAGTCCGCCTCATTGTTGCGCAGGCTGAGGGTAAAGTTTCGAACGCGAATGGCAACGGGATCCTTGAGCGGGGCCCGACCCTGCACCTGGAAAGGCGTTCCGGGGACCAGTCCCATGTCCCGTATGCGGCGGCCAAGTTCTCCGGTGGCCCTGACCCTTGAGATGATGCCCTTTTGACCAGGTAACATTTCACGAAGTGGAATAACACGCATGAATACGGGGCTCCAAAATTAGTCTAGCCTAACTTCCTGACACAAAAAAACAAGCGGCCCCTAAGCCGCTTACTGAATTCCTCACCCCTTTTAGCACACCCGTAGACGCTCATGCAACCGTGGTCACAAAAATCTTATCGGAAACCCCCTTCCCGAGGCTAAGTGTACTTCCATGCACGCGCACCATGTAGGAACAACCGTACCCGCTGCACACCACTTCCATTTCCACTCCCGGATAAATCCCCATCGCAGCCATCCGGGAACAGATGCCGCGTCCGCCTTCGATTCCTGCCACTCTGAACCGCCTTCCGGGCTTTGCGTCGCGAAGAGCCAACGCCCCGGGTCCCGAAGCCTTCATTGAGCCGTAGGAACATGTGTTTTCAATCTTCGAGCCATTCAGCATGTAGCGCCTCCTTTTCTCCGATGATAAACACGGCTTGAGTAATTAGGTAATCCAAACTTTATATGTTGTCAATAGCTTTTTATGGGGAGGGTACGTCAGAGAGATGTCTTTTTCCGGTATCCCGCGGTTCTCGCACGGGTCGGCCCCTTCGCCTCCGGTCCGGTCGCGGAGGCCCTTTGCCGCACGGTCCGCCGAAAAGGATGCTCCGTGAAGCGCCCCGGCGGCCGGTCCGGGTCCACCGGAGACCCTGCGTGTCCGGAGCGACGAACGCTCCGTCGATTGAGGTGCCGGCCGGCGGGCTTCTTTGGCGGCATGCGGGAATGGAGGCCCGGGCCGTCATTTCGGCGCGCGAAATTTCCCACAAGAGCAATCTCGAAGTATATAATGGCTGATACTCCTTTATCCCTTGTCAGGAATCAACAGAGAGAAGACGCAGGGCATGGCTCTCTGCCGGCCGGTTCATACCGGGCGGCAGAGAGCCGGTGCGCAAAGCCGGGCCGGCAGGACGGAACGTCCGTGCCCCGGGCGGGCTCGCGCGTCCGGAACGATGCCGGGCCCCGGATGTTCCTCGGTTGGTGGCACGGGGGTTATGGCTTATAATATTCTTGCTTTATGCAATGTTCTGTGGAAAACGTAAATACAGGTTCTGCGCGATTTTGACAGAAATAACGCCTCCCGGGGGGCGCGAAACCGCACTAGGAGAAGGTCCGTTTTGAATGGTTAATTTCCAGAAAGCACGCGATCGCATGGTGGATACTCAGCTTATTGCCAGGGGGATTCACAACCAGAGAGTGCTCGACGCCATGCGTAAAGTTCCACGCCATCAGTTTGTGGATGAAGCCTTGAAGGAACAGGCCTACAGCGATCATCCCCTGCCCATAGGGGACAAGCAGACCATTTCTCAGCCTTATATCGTCGCACTGATGACCGAAGCCCTTGACCTCCAGGGCCATGAAAAGGTCCTTGAAATCGGAACGGGATCGGGGTACCAGGCTGCGGTCCTGGCCGAGCTCTGCTTCCGGGTGTTTTCGGTCGAGCGCAACCCCAATCTCGCTTTTCGCGCCAACCAGGTCTTTCAGAAGCTGGGGACCAAGAACGTCATTGTGAGAGTGTCCGACGGGACCATGGGTTGGCAGGAAGAGGCCCCTTTCGACGGCATCCTCGTCACCGCGGGTGCTCCCAGGATCCCTCAGCCCCTGGTGGACCAGCTTGCGGAGGGCGGGCGCCTGGTCGTCCCGGTGGGAGACCGGCTTTCGCAGGAACTGTTCCTGGTGGAATCCGTGGCGGGGCAGATCCGAAAAATGAATCTCGGTGCCGTCCGGTTCGTGGACCTGGTGGGAAAATTCGGATGGGAAGGTTGAAACATGCGCGGCCCTTATATCGGGGTGATCGGTTTGGGGCGCTCCCGGCCGGACACCGATGAGCAGGCCTTTGAAGTCGGGCGGGAAATCGCACGGCGGGGGGGAGTGCTCGTCTGTGGGGGACTGGGGGGAGTGATGGCCGCCGCGGCGCGGGGAGCGAAGACCGAGGGTGGTTTCACGGTCGGAATCCTGCCCGGCCCTTCCGTTCACGACGCAAACGAATCCATCGATTTCGCCGTTGCAAGCAATATGGGGCAGGCGAGAAACGCCATCATCGTCCAGACGGCCCAGGTACTG
Organism: uncultured Syntrophobacter sp.; assembly: GCA_963663685.2. GTDB lineage: Bacteria > Desulfobacterota > Syntrophobacteria > Syntrophobacterales > Syntrophobacteraceae > Syntrophobacter. Next base: position 138,090 of record CAXXDT010000009.1, read on the forward strand.
ATCGCCGTGGGCGGGGGCTACGGCACGCTTTCCGAAATGGCGCTGGCCCTCAAAATCGGCAAGGGTGTGGTGGCGATCGACCCCGAGTTCTCCATAGCCGGCGTGCATACGGCCGATTCGCCCATGGCCGCCGTGGCCCTGGCATTTGAATTGCTCCCGACGAAATGACGCGGCGCTGCCGCCCCTGAGTTTCTCTCTTAACCCCGAGGTATCCGAATGGAAGAGCACGTGGACCCGGCCTTAACGCAGGAAAACGGCCAGACCGTCGAACCCGGTGGGAAGGAGACGGCGGGACCCGATCAGGCTGGCCTGCTGGAAAGCCTTGCCGGGGAAAATGAGGCGCTTCGAAAGCAGATCGACGAAGTGGTGGCCACCGCCGCCGCCAACGAGAAGATCTGGCGCCATTTTGCCGAGATCGAGCGTATTTTGTTCCGAACCCGGGAACTCGACGTGCTGATCGAAGACCTTTTGCGCGAAATCAAGAAACGCTTCCAGACGGAGCACGTGATCCTGTTTCTCTGCCACCCGGACCTCCTCGAACGTTTCTTCCCGGATATATCCGAGGAGAGCGAACCCGTCAGCGAGGGGACGTGGATCGTACCGTTTCCTGCGGAAACCGGGAGTTCCCTCTGTTCCGAGACGCCCAAGCCTTTCCTGCTCACGGCCGACAGGATCGGTGAACTTCGCGGATGCTTCCCGGAAGCGGTTTCTCCCGTACGGTCGGGGGTCATCATTCCGTTGCGCATCCATGAAACCGTTTTCGGAGGGCTCTTTCTCGGGAGCACGGACGCCGATCGGTATCGCCCGAGGGACGGGACCGATCTTCTCGAACAGCTCGGGATCAAGATCGCTCTCGCCATGGACAACTGCCTGACCTATGAGAAGCTCAAGGACCTCGGCATTGACGATCCGGTGACCGGGCTGCTCAATTTTTTCCAAATCCACACGGTGCTGGAACGGGAGTTCCGAAGGTCCCGCCGTAGCGGAGAACCCCTTTCGATCCTGGTGATCGATTTCAGTTATGTTCACGAACTGGAAGAATTCGACAGCGGGAAGGACGTGCTGAAACACACTGCGGATCTGCTCGGTGAGATTTTGCCCGCAAAAGAGAGCTTTCTCGGACGCTACGGGACGGATGAATTCATCCTGGTGCTGCCGGGGGTCGGAGAGGAAGAAGCCCGTGAAGTCGTTCCCTACCTGTCGCAGACCATCCGCAAGTCTCCGTTCAAATACCAGAATACGGCGATTCTCATCCAGGCGGCCATCGGAGTGGGGAGCCTGAAAGACGGCATGGAGAGCAAGCAGGACATTCTCGACGCCGCCAACACCGAGCTCCGACGGCTCAAATCGGTGCATTCGGAGCCGGGGCCTTCCTGATGACCGCCCGGGCCGGGCCTGTTTATTTTTTCAATTCCGATTCAAGCTGGATCGGTTTGAAGAGGTAGGCGATCCTGCCCATGTCCCCCGCGTCGTCGTACGACAGGAGCAAATTGACGTTGGGGCCGTTCCAGAAGTATTTTTTCGCGGACGGATCCGGCTGGACGGGGTCGCCGTACAGGCGGGTGAGCGCCTGTTTGATTTTCGGCAGGTTGTCCGCCGAATGGAAATAGATAATCACATTATAGAAGCGGTCCTTGTGGAACCCGTAGACGATCTTGTCCACGTCCGCGCCTTCGAGCTTCATCTTGTCGCTCTTGTTTTCGTAGAATTTCAGGTCGCCGTCCTCGGCCAGGAGTGTGAGCCCCGAAACGCTGCCGGCGATCGTCCCCCACCTGATGCCCCTGAAGCTGTCCGGTTCCCTGACGGAGTCCGACGAAAACATATACACCGACAGGAGCACAAGCAGGACGACGACGGCCCCGCCGATTGCCACGATGACCTTTTTGTTCAGAAGTGTTGCCATAGGACGTTTCATATCCGTTCGTGTTGTTGTGGTTCGTTCGCCCGGAAGCCGGGCGAACGTTTCAGCCGTCTTCCTCTTCCGTGCCGCCGAGGTCGAGGTGGCGCTGCAAAAAATCCAGCAGCTTTCTGCCGTCCTCCGTCGGAATCCACCCCAGCCCACCGCACTCCGGGCATTCGATGTTTCCCGAGTGGTCTTCGGTGGAGAGGACTCCGCAGCCCCAGCATTTCCAGCACTTGACCTCCAGATCCGGTAGACTCATAGTATTCCCGCCGTGAGAAACCGCATTTTTCGGCCTGTTTTCAGATTGCCCGAGGCATGCCCCATTGTGGCTACGCGGACAGGCCCGGCGTAACCACCCTTTCCCGGGCGAACCCGGGAAAATCGCTCCAACCCGTTCCCTGCGCCTAATGAAACACGATCGAGGTGGAGATGTCCACCAAAATTCATCAGCGCCAGTGAAGGGTTGCATGTGGTTCTCCGCTGCAAACCCCTCAAGAGCCGGATGACAAACCGGGTGGGTTGGGTTAAGATGCGGTCCCGATGCTCGGCAAAACGAGATCGACCGTAAGGAGTTCCTTTGGCGCCGCAGGATTACCTGTACAACCTCTTGCTGCACGGCTTCGGCTGTGGGGCGTTTCCGTTTCTCCGGTTCAAACTGAGAAAAGATCCGGATTTTCTCCGGGGCAGGTTCGGGAAGTACCCCGACGATTTTTTCCCCGAGGGAGAACCCAGGATATGGTTCCACGCCTCATCCGTCGGGGAAGTCACGGGGGCGGTTCCGACTTTGCGGATTCTGAAGGAGCGGCTTCCCGCCTCCATGGTCTGCCTGACGGTCGGCACTCCCCAGGGGGCCCGGCACGCGCGCGCGCAGTTGCCGCCATCCGTGCCCGTCCTTCCTTTCCCTCTCGATTTTCCCCGGGTCCTTCGAAGGGCGTTCGACAGGCTGAATCCTGATTTATACGTGGGGTTCGAGAGTGAATTCTGGCCGAATCTTTTCCGCCGGCTGAGGCTGAGGCGGATTCCCGCCGTCCTTATGAACGGACGCCTGACGGACCGGTCCGCCGGGAGATACGCCGCTCTGGGACCGGTTTTCAAACCGATTTTCAGGCAGTTCGAATGGCTTGCGATGCATTCGGAAGAGGACATGAAAAACGCACTCCGGCTCGGAGCGGACCCCGGGCGCACCAGGGTGCTCGGCAGTTCGAAATACGACGGGCTCGCCTCCGGGGCGGACCCGGCACGGGCGCAGAAGTGGCGTGAACTGCTGGGGATCCCTCATGGCGTTCCCGTCGTGATCGGGGGAAGCCTCCGTGGGGAGGAATGTGTCCGGGTGCCGGAGGTGTTCCTGGAACTCCTCAAGGCCGCGCCGGACGCGGTCGGTATCTTCGTTCCGCGGCACCTCGAACGGATTTCCAGGATGACCCGCCGCCTTGAGGCCCGCCATGCGGCCTTTCACCTGCTTTCCAGCCTGGAAGGGATGAAAGAGCGGCGTACGGCACCGATCGTCCTGGTCGACCGCATCGGCATCCTTTTCGAACTGTACGCCCTTGGGGATCTCATTTTTTGCGGCGGGACCCTGGAACCCATCGGCGGACACAACATCCTGGAGCCTTCAGCATGGAAAAAGGCGGTTTTTTACGGTCCTCACTTGAAAAAAGTGCTCCATGAACATAGAATCCTCCAACAATTCGATGGGAGCTTCCTGGCAAGGGACGAATCTGACCTTCTCAGCCAGTGGAGCTACTGGATTCGGCATCTTCCAGAGCTTGCGATTCACGGAAGAAATGCAGCTAAAGCTTTGGACACACTGGGAGGAGTTGCGGCAAAGCAGGTCGACCTCATTCTCGCCACTCTCCCGGGGAAACAGGCCCACGCAGATTGACCATGGTTAAACTTGAAACGATCCTGCAAGATTATAAAGACGGCAAGATTGAACTATCCGACGTTTTGTCATTCCTCAAAAAACTTCCCTTTGAAAACCTTTCTTTCGCGAGGCTCGACCATCACAGAAATCTCCGGCGTGGATTCCCCGAGGTGATCTACGGGGAAGGCAAGACCGCCGAGCAAATCGTTGCGATCATCCGGGCGATGAGGGATTTCGGGAGCAATGTCCTGGCCACTCGGGTAGATGAAGACAAAGCGCGATTCATTCTCCAAAACATAGACGGGGTGGTCTACCATCCCGAAGCAAGAGTCTTATTGTTAGAACAGGAGCAGGTGGGTGAAAAATCGGACGGGCTGGTGCAGGTGATCTGTGCCGGGTCATCCGATGTTCCCGTGGCCGAGGAAGCCGCGATTACGGCTGAATTCATGGGAAACAGGGTGGAACGGTACTACGATGTGGGGGTTGCGGGCCTTCACCGGCTTCTGGGAATTTGGGAACAACTGCAGAAGGGTTCCGTGTACGTGGTGGTGGCGGGCATGGAAGGTGCGCTCCCCAGTGTGGTCGCCGGGCTGGTACAGGGACCGGTCATAGCCGTGCCGACGAGCGTGGGTTACGGAGCGAGCTTCGGCGGAGTGGCGGCGTTGCTCGGGATGCTGAACACCTGCTCTCCCGGTGTCTCAGTGGTCAATATAGACAACGGCTTCGGAGCCGGGTACCTCGCGGGAGTGATCAACCGCGGGTTTGCGAAGCCCGGGGAAGGCCATCCGGTCCGTACGCGGTGAAGAACTTCAGGCGAGTGCCGGGGTTTATTTGAGATTCATTCTCCAAGAGAGGAAGGAAAACCCGTGGGAAGAGAATATCGGCCGAACGCAAGGGAGTCAGCGGTCATATCGCGGCTCGATCACGCCAAGGAATCGCAGCGGCACAACGCCATGAATCTTTTGCGCGAAAACCTGGATGAACTCAGCGATCGCATCGCGATGAAGCTCATCGAAGAGAGGCTGGTGGAAACGACCAGCAAGGACGATCTCGAGCGTCAGATCGCGTTCTCGCTTCAGAATCTCCTCACCGCGGAGGATTTCGATATCCAGTTCCAGACCGCGAGCATCCGTACGCTGGTGCCCCGTCCGCACTTTGTCAGTCTTTACGTGACGGCCTACGTCATCGAAAAGCTGATCGATCACAAGTGTATCGTGGAGATATACGGTACGGACGAAGACATTTACCGAAGTGTGAACAAACAGGTCAACCGTCTTATCCCGCTCCACTGAAGGGAAGACGGGGGCGCCTCGATCGCGCTTCCGCGCATGGTCCCGGTGTTTTCCGCGGCGGCGGGGGGCAAGCTTGTTCCTGCGTCCCGCGGGTAGTGCGGCCGGAAAGGCCGTTCCGTTCGCTAGTTTCCCGCCATTTTTTTCAATTCCACCAGGTTTTCATACGTAAAATCGGGCCGGCGGCAGGCAAAAAACGAGTTGTTGTGGGTGAGGGGTTCGCCTTCGAGGTCGAAGGGGGATATTCGCTTGGCCTCGGCCCACATTGGCGTTCCCGGCACCGGTGAATATTCGGCGAGGCGCGGCCTGGCGCCGGCGTCCTTCACCACCCGGATGGCCTGGGCAACTTCCCCCGGTGTCTGCCCCGGCATTCCGCACAGGAGATAGACCCCTATCTGTTCCAGGCCGAACCCCGCGTTGTGAAGGTTTTTCACCGCTTCATCGAACATCGGGGTTTCGACCTTCCCGCCCCAGCGCCGTTGATGTTCGGGGTTGGCCGTTTCCAGTCCCAGCCTGATCGTTTCGAAGCCGCAGGCCCTGAGCAGTTCGCACCATCCGGGGGTGAGCGCCCGGGCATGGAGAGCGTTGGGCGTGTGGAATCTCAGCCCGCGGCCTTCTTTTGCAATGCGCTGCAGAGCCGGCTTGAGGGTCGTGTCCGCATCGAAGAGGAGCGCGTCGTCGTAGAACGCGAAATCTTCGATCCCCAGGCGGTCGCTACGATCGACGATTTCCGCATAGACGGCTTCCGAATCCCGTCGTTCCCACCGGTTGAAGAGAATCCCCGATGCGCAGTAAGGGCACCTGAACCCGCAGCCCCGACTGGTGAGTATGGGCGCGTAGGCAATGGGGCGGGGGAGCCAGTCGAGGTCCGGGACGGAGGCCGTCGTAAAGTGTTGCCACCGGGCCGCGTTAGTGGGCTTGAAACCCGTTGCGGCCTCGATTCGTCCGGGGATTTCACCCTGCGGGCAGGAAATCACCTCGTCGGCCCCGCTGTTTTCACGGGCATGCGAAGGACACAGTTGCGCGTAAATGCCGCCGAGCCAGACAGGAACTTCCGGAAAAGCCTCGCGAATGCCGGCGATGGTTTCCTTCACGCCTCCATACCAGTAGGTCATGGAAGAGGTCACCCAGACGAGATCCGGCCGAGGGACACCCGTAAGGCGCTGCCTGAAGCTGTCCGGATGAATGCCGTGGCGGTAATAATACCTGGGAAGACCGGAGAAAACGGACGGCTTAGGGATGCGCATCCGAGGATATTTCCCCGTTCCGTAGCGGCGCGAGACCCCGGCCAGAACACCCGGGGAGAGGTTCGTCAGGGCATCGCGACGATCGAGGCAGTCGACGAACGTGGTGCCGCATCCCCCTTCCTTCAGAAGAGCGCCGAGGAGCATAAGGCCGAGAGGTTTTGCCCACAGATCGTAGGCGGCAAAATCCGTGATCCAGGGATTCACCAGAAGGATGAAAGGTGCTTTTGACATGATGCCCGCAGATAAGCTATGAAAGGTTTTGGGTGAAGTGCCCGGAGTCATGAACGGGCCGAAGTGCCCGGGGCGGCAACCCGATGCACGCCCCGCGGCGGCGGGAGTGGCCGTACGAGGCCGCAGCACTTGGTTATTGTACACCTGTTGTACGCCGGGGGTCAATTTGCGGTTCCGCCGCATCTCCTGCGGGGGCGAACCATGGCGGACATATGCGGGGCATCGGCCAGGGCGGCGGGAAGGCCTTATAGGGGGTGGAAATGCGGGCGGTGGTGCAGAGGGTTCTCGAAGGCAGCGTGACGATCAATGAGGGTGAAGAAACCGGAAGAATCGGCAAAGGGCTGGTCGTGTTGCTCGGGGTGGGTCCGGAAGACGACCGGGACGACGTGCGGACCATGGCCGACAGAATAGCCCATCTCAGGGTTTTTCCCGACGAATCCGGCAAAATGAACCTGTCCGTGCTGGACATCGGCGGCAGTGTGCTGGTCGTCTCCCAGTTCACCCTTTACGGGGATTGCCGCAAAGGCAGGAGGCCGTCCTATGCGGGAGCGGCCCAGCCCGAACTCGCCCGGACGCTCTACGAGGCCTTCGTGAAAGAAATGAAAACGTATTCCCTCCCCGTCGAAACGGGAAAATTCCGGGAAACCATGCAAGTGCACCTCATAAACGACGGACCGGTAACCCTGCTCATGGACAGTGAGAAAGCATTTTAGACCCGTGCCTCCCGGAGTTTTAAGAAATCCGCCCGGCTGAAGGCGTTTGCCGTCCATTTCTCTGAACGGTGATAATTCCTGCGAATTCCCGTGCAAAATCCGTCGCGGAGCTTTACGAATGGAGACAGAGCGGCTATACTGGGCCGTGATGGTGTAGTCTATCCAAAGGGTGAGTCCCTTTGACGGGTTGCTGTTCATCGGAATATTTTTTCTGACTGAGAATCCCGGTTGATAAGCCCTTCCGGCGTGTCGGAATAAGGGGGGCTGCCCGTGCCCGGCGGATCGGAAAGTACGGGGTTCGTGCTGCTCAGGGGCCGGTGCAGGGCTTAAGTTGATCCTGGAGTGAATGCGGGTTTGGATATCCCGGAACGCACCGTATCTTCTTTTCAGAGAAAGGAGTCAGTATGTTCAGCATGCCGGATGTCGCTGTGATCCTGGGGGTCGTTCTTTTGATTTTCGGACCCAAGAAGCTCCCGGAAATCGGTGCTTCTCTGGGAAAAGGCATAAAAAGTTTCAGGAAGGCCACCGAGGAAGGGGAAAAGATCGTAAACGAACCGCTTACGGCCCTCGATCCTCAACACTCGATTCCCCAACTCACGGCTGAAACTGTTGAAAAGCCCGAAGGCAAGGCCGAAGCCGGCGGAAAGTCCGAAAGCACAGTAAAATGAACGGCAGCAGAAAGAACCTTGTTTGGATCAAGCTCGTAGTACTTGTACTCATTCTGGGCGGTCTCACGTTTTGGCTTTATGATTCGGGTCTCATCAAGATCTTTTTCAGCAAGAGGAGGCTGTTGCATTTCCTGGGTTCGCTCGGTTCCTGGGGGCCGGTCGGGTTTCTGGTTCTCCAATCCCTCCAGGTGGTCATATCCCCGATTCCCGGGGACGTGACGGGTCTTCTCGGGGGGTTCCTTTACGGCCCCTGGTTCGCGGTCCTGCTTTCCACCATCGGCCTCACGCTGGGCTCGTGCGCGGCTTTCGCTCTCTCAAGAAATTTCGGGCGCCCCTTTGCCGAGAAATTCGTGCCCCAGGCGGCCCTGAAACGGTTTGACTACCTGATCGAAAACAAAGGCGCTTTCCTGGCGTTTCTGTTGTTTCTCATTCCCGGTTTTCCCAAAGACTACTTCTGCTATATCTTCGGCCTCGGGAAGATGCCCGCCGTGCAATTCGTGGTCGTGAGCACGGTCGGACGGCTGTTCGGAACGATCCTGCTTTCGCTCTGCGGAAGTTGTATCAGGTTGCGCCAGTACACGCACCTTTCCATCCTCATCGGAATTTCCGTCATCCTCATATGCGTGGCGGTGGTCTTCAGAGACAAGCTGGAAGACGGCTTCAGGAGATTACAGGTGAAATCCACGGGAAGAGGAAGCCGCAAGGACCTCCACGCCGGCGCTTAGACCGCCGGAGGTGGGCTTTCCCACCCCTCGCCGTGGTGTTGTTCCCCGCGCGGCGTTCGTAATTTCCGGTAAATCAACGGGTGTCCGTTCACTGCGGTTCGACGTGTTCCGTAGCGGCCCCGTCTGCCAAGTGGTCCTGCCCTGAAATCACCACCGTTTCGTTGCCTGTCAGTCCCTTAGCGATTTCGACGTTCCCATCCTGCCGGGAGCCCGTGTCGACCTGCCTCGCGAATACCTTTTTCTGATCCGGAGAGTACACATAGACGATCGTTTGTCCCTGCGGGTCGTGAAGGACGGCTTCGACGGGAACCGTCAGGACTTCGGCCACGGCGTCGGTTTGTATCCGCACGTCGGCGGCCATGCCCCCGAGCAGGGTTCTTCTGGGGTTGGGGACGCCGATAGTAACGCCGAACATGCCGGTGTCGGGATCGGCGGTCTTTCCGGCCGCTTCGACTTCGCCTTCAAAGGTCTGCCGGGGCAGTTCGGGGACACGGACCGTCGCGGACTGTTTGACGCGGACGTCTTCTATCCTGTTTCCCGGAATTCGGATTCTGACGTTCACCCTGTCCACGTCGACGATGGTGAATACGGGGGTCCCCGCCGACACCGTATCGCCGGGGGCAACCATCCGCTTTGCAATGACCCCCTTGATGGGGGCGAGCAGCCGGGTGTTGGTGAGTTCCTTCCTTGCGATGGCCGCATGGGCCTCAGCGCGCCGGAGTGCGGTTTTTGAAGCCAAGTGGGCGGTTTCGAACTTCTTGAATTCGCTGGGAGCGAGCCCCTTCTTTTCATAAAGCCGTTTCATACGGCGGTATTGTTCCTCGGTGTGAGCGGCCCTGAGCCGGGTTCCCGCCGCACGGGCAATGGCGGCATCGACGGCCTGCTTGAGTTTGGTCGGGTCCACCTCAGCAAGAATCTGGTTCGCTTTTACCGTGTCCCCCTCCCTGATGAAGACCTGAGCGACCTTTCCCGGAACCTGGAATGCAACTTCAAGGGTTTCCTGGGCCTCGATGGTTCCGGCCGCCGCCACGACCGCCTGCTGCTTCACCTTGTTCACGTTTTTCACACGAACCGTGGGATCGTCCCGCCGGCAGTTGGCCGTGCGCGGCTTGCCGCCCGGGTCGTCGCAGGAAAACAAAAGGGGCAGGAATGAGAACACAAAGAGGATGCAGAACACTTTTCGTTGCATGGTTTCCTTTCAGTGGCCGGTCGTTCGGACCGGCGCGTGCCTTCGGAGCGTCAGGTTCCCGGGTCAGGCCGGGGAAATCCCCGGGTGGCCCGCCGCCTGCAGGCCCTCGGACCGGAGAAAACGTCTCGCGCGCCGCCCGGATAGTATAGACAGGTGTGGGGGAAGTCAAGCAGGGCGGACGTTCCCGGGTTTTTTTTATCACCGGTGTCGATTGATTTTCGATTTCCAGGCCCTTAACATCAGTCTATTCAATGGTGTCAGTGCCCTCACTTGCGCCTTCCTGCCCGCTTCCCCGGCAGGCGTGCCGATGTCGGACCTCGAAGGTCGATTTCAGAAGGAAGTTGCCGGGACCTGCGAACGAGGCTTGAAGATGTGGATTGTCCGACTCGCCCTCCGGCGGCCCTATACGGTTGCGGTCATGGCCCTGCTGATCCTTTGCATGGGCCTGCTCTCCATGTCAAGAATGATTGTCGATATCTTTCCCACCATCGACATTCCGGTCGTGATCGTTGTGTGGAACTACCCGGGACTTGCCCCTGAGGATATGGAACGCCGGATCGTTCTCATCAGCGAACGTGCGTATTCGACGACGGTAAACGGTATCTCCCGCATCGAATCCGAGTCCATTCCCGGCGTGGGGCTGCTCAAGGTCTTTTTCCAGCAGGGGACCGACATCGGTGCGGCGATTTCTCAGATTTCCTCCGTGTCGAGCACCATCCTGCGGCTTGCCCCCCCGGGTACGGTACCTCCCAATGTGCTGCAGTTCAACGCTTCCAACGTTCCCGTCGCGCAGTTGACCCTCACGAGCGAAAACCTGCCGGAAGAGCAGATTTTCGACTACGGATTGAACTTCATCAGGGTCCGTCTTTTCACCATCCCCGGGTTGTCCACTCCCGCGCCCTTCGGCGGCAAGACGCGCCAGATCATGGTGGACGTCGATCCGGCCGCTCTTGCCGCCAGGAGCCTATCGCCCCAGGACGTCGTCAACGCACTCCAGGCTTCCGATGTGATTCTGCCAGCGGGCACGGCCCGTATCGGGAATCTCCAGTACAACGTGCTGACGAATTCGAGCCCGTCCTTTCTCGATCAGTTCAGAACGATCCCGATCAAGACCCAGGGCGGGGCCCCCGTCTATATCGGTGATGTGGCCAGGGTTTCCGACAGCTATGCGGTCCAGGACAATATCGTGCGGGTAAACGGAAAGCGGGCCGCCTATCTCGCGATCCTCAAGCACGCCGATGCATCCACCCTGGCCGTGGTCGAGGCGACGCGGGACATCATGCCGCTCATCAAGGAAACGGCGCCCGAAGGGCTGGATCTCAAGATTGACTTCGATCAGTCCGTTTTCGTCCGTGCGGCTGTCAGGGGAGTGGTGCACGAAGCGGTCCTCGGGTCGCTGCTGGTCTCTCTCATGATCCTCGTTTTCCTTGGAAGCTGGCGCGGTATGGTCATCGTCATCATCTCCATCCCGCTCTCCATATTCACCTCCATTATCGGTCTGAACCTCGTGGGATACAGCATCAACATCATGACCCTGGGCGGACTTGCCCTTGCCATCGGCATGCTCGTGGACGACGCCACGGTGGAGGTTGAAAACATTCACAGGAACCGGGGAATGGGCAAACCGCTGACCGTGGCGATTCTGGACGGGGCCAGGCAGGTTGCGGTGCCCGCGATTGTGGCGACACTCTCCATCTGCATCGTTTTCTTTCCCGTCGTCCTGCTCTACGGCCCGTCCAAATACCTTTTCAGCCCCCTGGCGCTTGCCGTCGTCATCGCCATGTTGGCTTCCTACTTGCTCTCACGCACCCTGGTGCCGACTCTCGCGCGCCGGTTGATGCCGGGGGAGCGGCACGTCGAGACCGGCTGCGCCCCCGATGAAGCCCCGGAGCGGGGGCGCCTGGCCTGGGCGATATTTCGGGCAAACTGCTTTCGGGACCGTGCTTTCGAGGGGTTCCGCAACGCCTACGGCTCCGCGCTCGAAGTAGTCCTGCGGCATACCGTCTTCACGCTGACGGTCGCCGCCGTCCTCGGCATCATCACCGTCAGGATGTTTTTCGACGTGGGAACGGACTTCTTTCCCGGCGTGGATGCCGGTCTCATGAAACTTCATTTCCGCGCGCCCATAGGCACCCGCATCGAAGAAACCGAAAAACTGGTCGCGCAGATCGAAGACCGGATCCGAAACGTCATTCCACCCCGGGAACTCGAGACGATCAACGACATGATCGGTGTTCCCACTTACTTCAATCTGGCGTTCGTTCAAACGGAAAACATCTGTGGGATGGATGCGGATATTTTGATTGCCCTCAAGCCGGGGCACCGGCCGACGGAAATGTACAGGAGGCGGCTGCGTGAGGTCCTGCCGTCGGAATTCCCGGGATCGAGCTTCTATTTCCAGGCCGCGGATATCGTGACGCAGGTCCTGAACTTCGGGATCACGTCTCCGCTCAGCATCCAGGTTGAAGGGATGGACCTGGCGCTTTCGCATCAATACGCCGCCAGGCTCATGGAGGCGGTTCGCGGCATTCCGGGAGCGGTGGACGTACACATCAACCAGGTCCTCGACTATCCGACCCTGCAGGTGGATGTGGATCGAAGCCGGGCCGCGAACATCGGAATGAGCCAGCACGATGTGGCGTTCAGTATGCTGACCGCCCTGTCATCGAGCATCCTGGTTGCCCCGACCTATTTCCTCAACCCTCAGAACAACGTGAACTACAGTGTGGTCGTCCAGGTGCCCATAAACCAGATCACGTCCGTCGACAGCCTTAACTTCCTGCCCATGACCCAGCCGTCCGCCGGTATCCTGCTCCACCCGGACACCCCCCCACAGCCATCCGAACTGGTGCAGGTCCCTTCCCAGACCCTGGCGGACGTCGCCGCCATAAGGCATCGCGTGAGCCCCGAAAACATCACCCATTATACCGTTCAGCGGATGGTGAACACGGATCTCAGCGTGGAAGGCCGGGACCTGGGGTCGGTCAGCCGGGAAATCAGGCGAAAAATCGTTGAACTCGGGAAACTTCCCGCCGGTACCCGCATCACCCTTCGCGGACAAAACGAAGTCATGGAAGAGTCCTTCCGGAGCCTGGCCCTGGGGCTTATCCTTGCCATCATCCTGGTTTATCTCCTTATGGTGGTTCTCTTCCAGTCCTGGCTCGATCCCTTCATCATCATGGTCGCCGTACCCGGTGCCCTCGACGGCATCATCTGGATGTTGTCCCTCACCGGCACTACTATTAATGTCGAGTCGATGATGGGGTCCATCATGGCGGTGGGCATAGCCACATCGAATTCCATTCTGATGGTGAGTTTCGCCAATGACGTTCGCGTCGAGAGGGAACTTTCGGCCGCAGAGGCCGTGATGGAAGCGGCAAGAATCCGGCTTCGCCCCGTTCTCATGACGGCCCTGGCCATGGTCATCGGCATGCTCCCCATGGCGCTGGCCTTCGGCGAGGCGGGAGAACAGAACGCTCCGCTGGGCCGCGCCGTCATCGGGGGGCTGCTCATGGCCACCATGGTCACGCTTTTCGTGGTGCCGTTGTTCTACGTGATGCTGCGCAAGAAGCTCCCTTCGAAATACATGCTCGAAAAGCGTTTCTTGGCTGAAGAGCGGGGCGAGGACTTCGAGGAGTCGAATTCATGACGGATGACGGCCGCCGAAAGACCGGGAAAATAAGTACCGGCAGCGTGGTGTATATCCTGCTGGGAATTTTGATTGTCGCGTCGGCACTTGTGCTGTCTTCAAAACTGACCGCGGACCGCGAAGATCGGCTCCGCACGGAAGCGGGCAGCCTGGCCGACGAAGTGGCCGCCGGGCCCCGGGTCAGGATTGCCAGGGCAAAACGCGGACCGGGGGAACGATCGGTTGAATTGATCGGAGAGGCAAGGCCTTACAACCAGGCCACGCTCTATGCAAAGGTGAGCGGGTATCTTCGTGAAATCAAGGTCGATTACGGGGACCGGGTGTCCGCGGGGGAGGTGATTGCCGTTATCGAGTCCCCGGAGCTCGACCGCCAGTACGATGCCGCGATTGCCGATATGAACAACAGGGAAATTGAAGCGAAGCGGGCATGGGCCCTGCTTCCGAGGGGGATCTCGATAGAAGAGGCACAGAACAGGGAGGCGGCTTACCAGGTGGCGAAGGCGACTGCCGCGTCCCTCGAGGCCCAGAGGCAGTACGAAGTCATCCGCGTGCCGTTTGCCGGGGTCGTCACCGCGCGGTTCGCCGATCCGGGAGCGCTGCTCCAGAACGCGACCACCACTCAAACCGCCGCCCTCCCCCTGGTGACCATCTCCCAGGTGGACAGGCTGAAGGTTTATTCCTACAGCGACCAAAGGAACGCAAGCTTCATCCAGGTCGGAAATCCCGCGGAGATTTACGATGTGACCCGGCCCGAGGCCCGGGTGCACGCGCAAGTCAGCCGTACGAGCGTGCAGCTCAATCCCAATACGCGGACGCTCCTCGTAGAATTCGACGTGGACAATAAGAACGGCACACTCGTGCCCGGGAGTTTCATAAGGGTGTTGCTGACGTTGAAAACCCCGGTCTACGTGATCATCCCCGTCGAAGCGCTCGTAATGCAAGGGGATTTTCCGTTTGTCGCCGTTGTAAACGACAGGAACCGGGTGAATTTCCGGAAAGTCTCCATCGCCCACAGTGACGGCAAGATCGCACGGTTGAGTTCCGGCGTTGAGGAGGGCGAACGGGTCGCCCTGAGCCTCAGCGCGGGAATGCCGGAGGGCCAATTGGTCCAGCCCGTCGAAACCGATGCGCAGTAGCGCAACGACCCGCAATATGAAGGACACTCCAATGAGCTACGCCGCGGAACATCGAGAAGTACTCCCGGGAATTTCGATCTGCCCGCAAGTGGCTGAAACCCCTGCGGGAGCGGTCGAATTTGATTTCACCGAAGGCCGTGGCCCCGTGGTGATGTCTCTCCACGGCGGCCTCGGAGGCTGCGACCAGGGGCGCGTTCTGTCCATGTGGATCGATACCCGCCGATATCGAATCCTCTCCCCGTCAAGACCCGGGTACCTGGGCACTCCCCTGGAAGTGGGCAGGACGGCCGAGCAGCAGGCGGATGCAATGGCGTCACTGCTCGATGCGCTCGGCCTGGACAGGGTGTCGGTCATGGGGGCTTCGGCCGGAGGTCCGCCGGCCTATCTCTTCGCGATACGCCATCCCGACCGGGTGTGGGGACTCATCGTCATCGATGGAATCAGCGGGCATTACGATTTGCCGGAAGCCGCCGGTCCCATCACCCAGGCCATGTTCCTGAGCGAACCCGGCCAGGAAATAATTAGAAAAATCGGTAAATTCCGGCCCGGGATGATGCTTCAGTGTCTCTTGAGGGCCGAGGCCTGCTTCACGAAGGACCAGATGAAAAAGCATCTCGATCACGTGGTCGGCAATGAAAGATCGCTGTCGTTTATCAGTGCCTTCCTGGCCACGATGACCGCGTACAAGCACCGAAAGCCGGGGACGATGAACGATGTCGAACAATTCCGCCGATACAGTCACCTCCCGGTGGAGCGGATCGGGTGTCCGAGCCTGATCGTCCATGGGACCCACGACGCGGATGTCAAGTTCTACGACGGCGTCTACGCCTACGAGCATATCGAGGGGGCTGAACGGTTCTGGATCGAGGAAGGGACACACCTGGGCTTCTGGATCAGTCCCAACGGCGAAAAGGCCCGGCATGCGGCAAGACATTTCCTTGAAAAGCACCGGCCCGATTGATACTGATTTGCGTTCAAAATGATAGTCTTGACATCTCAGAAAAGAGCGGGGGAATGAGCCCCCCGCATCCCTCAGGGTTTCGGCCCACGCGCTGGCGTGTGGGCCGAACGCTTGGCGATCGCGGCGTTGCCGCTGCGCCACACAAAGCCGCGCAGCGGCGTAGGGGTGTAGGGAGCACCGCTCCCCACTTTCTTGAGAAACATCGTTTGGCGGTTTCTTGAACGCAATTGTCCATGATGCCGCGCCTCACGAGCGAAGCATCAAAATGGGTATCTCGGGACTCTATTTTGTAGGTAATTTGTTATGACGCCATTGCGGCTTCCGGAACGGGCCGGGAGGGATTCTGAGATTCTGCGGCCGGTGATCCGTTGCGTCGTCCCGGATTACCGGCCGCCGTGTTTCAGCGTGCGACACGCTGATCGATCTGACCGAGGCGAACCCCGGCAGCGGTCCTATGCGCTTGCCCGCGTGAGCAGCTCCATCGACGAATCGTCCAAATCAAGCTCCGTTGCCCGGACCAGGTCGTTCAACTGTTCGAGGTTCGTCGCGCTGGCTATGGGAGCGGTGACGCTCGGGCGCGCGATCAGCCAGGCAAGAGCGACCTTCGAGGGGGTCGACCCCTTTTCCTTCGCCACCTGGTCGAGAGCGGCGAGGATCCGAAATCCGCGATCGTTCAGGTATTTCTCCACGTATCCGCTTCGGGCGCTGTTGGCCAGATCGTTCTTCGACCGGTACTTGCCCGTGAGAAACCCGCTTGCCAGTGAGAAATAACTGATGACCCCCAGTCCCCGGGCACGGCAGACGGGTTCGAGTTTCGTCTCGAATTCGGTGCGGTCGTAGAGGTTATAGAGGGGCTGCAGGCTCTGATAAGCCGGATATCCCTGTTGGACGCTGACTTCCAGCGCGTGCGAAAGCCTTTCCGCGTTGTAGTTCGAAGCACCGATGGCCCTTACTTTTCCCTGCCGGATCAATTGATCGTAAGCCTCGAGAGTTTCCTCGAGAGGCGTGGCCGGGTCGTCCTCGTGCGACTGATATAAATCGATGTAATCCGTTTGCAGCCGTCGAAGCGAATCTTCCACCGCGCGGAGAATGTAGGGTTTCGAGAGTCCCCGGTCGTTCGCCCCCATGGCCATGCCGACCTTGGTGGCGATGATCACCTTGTCCCGATTGCCTTTTTGCCTGAGCCATTTGCCGAGAATGGTCTCGGACTCCCCGCCCCTGTTTCCCGGGGCCCATATGGAGTACACGTCCGCGGTATCGATAAAATCGAACCCGGCGCCCACGAAGGCGTCCAGCAGCTTGAACGACGTCGGTTCATCCACGGTCCAGCCGAAAACATTGCCTCCAAAAGCGAGCGGAGCCACCTCCAGCCCGGAATTTCCCAGTCTGCGCTTTTCCATATTGTCCTGCCTGCTCCTGTGTTCAATGAGAATCTAAAACGGATCGATCAGGTCCCGTGACAAAACGGGTTCCGTTCATACCCCCGTTAAGATAGGCACGAAGCGGCCGTCATGCTCAGGTGCGTTCTTCCTTTTCCCCCGTGCCGTGGGGAGCCGCGGTGTTGCCCGGGCGGACGGTGTGGCTTGACAACCATGCGTGAGGTATGGGAAATTGGCGATCAGAGGGCCTGCTGGAGGCGCCACGTTGAGAAGAAGCCTCTTGACCCGGCAGACTTGCCGCCCCCGTGCGGATGCCGAACGTTCCGCTTCACACGCTCATGTGAAATTTCATAAAATTCACTAAGGATAATGAGGCGTCCATGGTAAAAATAGGGATGGGACATTCCACGGATGGTTTCGGGGCAATCATTGAGGATAGCCGGACCGAACTTGTTGAACGGTACCCCGACCGTATTTGCGGGCTTGCTCAGCAACCACGCGTAGCGCTGCAGCCGTGCCAGGGGTCCGGGACGGGGCCGCCAGCCTGCGGGAAAACGGCCGAACCGCACGACGGGGCCGTTTTCACAGGGACCGCACCCGCAATTGGCGCGATCTTCACGGCGGGCTTACCGCTAAAAACTCTAAGGGAAGGCTTGTGATCGTGGAGGCGAGTCACCGCCGCACCGTTATTATGGTTGATGACGATGAGGATGATTTTTTCCTCATGAAGTCGGCCTTTAAAGAAAGCGCGCTCCCGTTTCCATACCAGGTCAGCTTTCTTTCAAACGGGCAGGTGCTGCTGGATTACCTCCGCCGGAACGGAGAATATTCCGATCCGTCCGTTTCTCCGCGCCCGTGCCTGATCCTGCTCGACCTCAACATGCCGCTCAAGGACGGGCGCGAAGTGTTGAAGGAGATCAGTGCGGACCCGGCCCTGAACGAGATTCCCGTCGTGGTCCTCACCACGTCCTCTTCCGAGGAGGACAAGGCACTTACTCGAGAGCTCGGGGCCATTGCCTTCGTCACCAAGCCTTCCAGTTTTGCCGAACTGGTGGACCTGTTGAAAACCCACAGAGATGAATGGTTCGGCGACTGCTGAGCGAACTTCTGTTCCCGCTGTCACAAGAATCGAATCCGACGCCGGAACACCGCTTTTCGAACATGGGACGGCTCAACGGCGCTTCGTGCTACAACGTCAGGTACGGCAACCCGAGAGCCTGGCGTTTTGTTTCGATGTGGCGCCGCATGAGATCGGCCGCCTTTTCGGGATCGGGTTCGACGGCAAACGTTGCGCCGACGACGTCGTTCAGCCCCTGGGTCAGGAGCTTCACCACGTTCATGCTGCCCGTGATGGGAGGGGTCGGGCCGAGCACCGTATAGACCCCCGAAGCCACGAAATAGACCCCGATGGCAACGGCCTTTTCGGAATACCATTCGGGTGCGGCACCCGCCAGCGGCAGATCGCTTATGTCTACGCCGAGCGTGTTGGCGAGGGCCGCGGCCAGCACCAGGATGCGGGCATTGTCCACGCAGCTTCCGAAGTGAAGCACCGGCGGAATCCCCAATGCGCCGCAGATTTCCCTGAGGCCGGGGCCGGCGAGGCGGGCCGCGTCGGTGCTTTCAAGACCCGCCTTGGCGTTGGCGACGGCGGCGCATCCCGTATCGACCACGAGGATGTCGTTCTCGATGAGCCTGCGTGTCATGGACACGTGTCCGAAGTCTTGTTTGATCTTGGGATTGTTGCAGCCGACGACCCCTGCCGCCCCTCGAATCTTTCCGGCCTTGATCGCGTCGATGAGGGGCTCCAGTTTGCCCCCGAGCGCTCCCAGCACGGACTCAACCGAAAATCCGGTCATGAAATCAACCGGTTGTACGGGCAGGTACACCTTTCGTGGATTGCGGTTCGAAAAGTTGTCCACGGCTTCCCCGACGAGTGCCCTGGAGGTCTCGAAGGCGGTTTGCGGACGGAATTCCCGGTGGACCATCCCGGGGAACTTGGCCTTGTCGCTCGTTGAGATCATCCGCGTGTGGTAGCACTTTGCCACAGTGCTCACGGACGGCATGATGCACTGGTAGTCCACGATCATCATTTCCACGGCGCCGGTGGCGAGCGCAAGCTCGGTCATCAGGTGATTTCCGGCCATGGGGATGCCGTGGCGTGCGAGGAGTTCGTTCCCTGTGCAACACAGCCCGGCCAGGTTGATTCCCTTTGCGCCCCTGCTTTTTGCCCGTTCCACGAGTTCGGGGTCGGTACATGCGGTGAGGACGCTTTCGGACACGATGGGATTGTGCCCGTGGACGAGGATATTCACCTCGTCTTCCCTGAGGACTCCCAGGTTCACGCGGCTCATGGCCGGCTGCGGGGTCCCGAACAGGATGTCCGAAAGTTCGGAGGCAATGAGCGAACCGCCCCAGCCGTCGGAGAGAGCATTGCGCATTCCGTGCAGCAGCAGGTTCACCCAGTCGTTGTCCACTCCCATGTGGGTGCGGTGCATGGATTCCGAAGTCTCACGGTCGATGCCCCGGGGGGTGATCCCGAGCTTTGCCCACAATTCCCTGCGTTTTGCCGGTGCCCGCGACAGGAGCGTGAGCCCTTCACGGCGGGTGCCGTAATCTTCCTGCATCGCATGGGCGAGGTCTTTTGCGATCTGCCCGGTTTGCCTGCCATCGACGGGCACCCCGTACTCCGCGGCCAGGCTTTGGAGTTTTCCGGCATCCCGGATGGAATATCCGGGGGCATTGCCTTCAGCAACCCTGGAGAGCATCTCGACCAGGTCCCGGCCATGATCGGAGTGGGAAGCCGATCCCGCCGCAATCATCCTGACCAGGTTCCGGGCCACGATGATGTCCGCGTCGGCGCCGCAGACCCCGCGCTGCGGTCCTTCACCGAAGGGATCCACACGGCACGGCCCCATGGCGCAGATCCGGCAGCTCAGACCCATGTCGCAAAAACCGCATTGAGGCAACTGCTTCTCATGCCTGTCCCAGGCGGTCTCGATGCCTTCGTTCTCCATCTTGGCGAGCAGCAGTTTCGCATCTTCAGTGGTCGTCAGTCGATCGTATTTTTCCAGGTTACTCATGTGAAGCCTCCCCGCGGCGCTCGCGCTCGTTAACGGCTGTCTGCTCCATTTTCAAAACGTTCAGCAGCGCAAATCCCGGTGATCCCTCGTACGGCTGGTCCTTCGCCCCCGGAGACATCCTTCTCGCCACCTCCGTCGTTTTTTTACGAAGGGACTCGTTGCTTTCCTCAAAGGTCAGAGCCCCGGTCATGCACGTTTCGACGCACGCGGGGATAATTCCCTTGGCCTGCCTTTCCATGCAGTTGTCGCACTTTACGGCAATGGTTTTTCCGGGAAAGGCCATGGCATCCTGGTGGTACCGGATCACCCCGAAGGGGCAGGCCATCGCACAGGATGCGCAGTTGATGCACCGGTCGGGATCGATGAGCACCGATTGCGTGGCGCGGTGCCTGTAGATTGCGCCCGGCAGGCACCCCTGCAGACAGGGGGCGGGATCGCAATGACGGCACCTGTTGGGGAAACCCTCACCGTAGACCCCGGCCCCGACGTGAACCCTGGGATGGGGGCGCGGGTCCTCCAAAACCGCCGAGAAAAGGCTCTTCGTTTTCGAGTGAGCCGTTGCGCAGGCAAGCATGCATTGCATGCAGCCCACGCATCTTTCCGGATGCACAATGACTTCCTTCATGGGAAGACCTCCTGGTGGCAGGATTGGGGCCCTGGTTTCAACAAGAGTTGCGAATAATTGAAAGACTCGGCGATCAACCGTTCCCGGGGCGCCCGGATGGGGATTTCACGGTGGATGAGGGACATGAGCACCCCGCCCTGTTCCACGCGGTTCACCATGACGAGCCCCACAAGTCTCTCGCCCTGGAAAACGAGCTTCCGGTAGGTATTCGTGTGCCTGTCGTGGTGAGAGATGCTCTCGAAGTCCCCGTTTGCGGGGGGATTTACCAGTCCCGCGGTGAGTACGTCCGTCCCGAACACCCGGATCACGTTCCGGCTGAGGCTGCCCGCACTGGAGACATTCCTGCCGGCCATGTTCATGCCCGCGATGCGGCCCTGTTCGACGGCAACCGGCCAGATGGCGTTCACCCAGCGGGTCTTCCTCGCAATGTCGAAGTGCTCGGCAACGTCCCCGGCGGCGAAAACTCCGGGCAGACTGGTTTCGAGGTGTTCGTCGACCATTATTCCGAGGTCGACCTTGATCTTGTCCCTCGGGAGGAAAGAAACGGCGGGATTCACGCCCTTCCCGATGACCACCAGGTCGGTCGGGTGCCTGGTGCCGTCCGTGAGCACCGCCTCGCTCACTTTTCCGTTTCCTTCGAAGGCCGCCGGTTCCGCCCCGACCCGGACTTCAAGGCCTCTGCCGACGAGTTCCGCGAGCAGAATCTTTCCGGCATATTCGTCCACCTGCATGGAAAGAGGATAATCGGACCGGATGAGAAGTTTTACGCTGAGCCCTCTGCGCATGAGTCCATACGTGGCCTTCAGACCCACAAGCCCGCCACCGAGCACCAGGGCATTGCGCGCTCCCGCCCTGATGGTCTCGATCATTCCCTGCACGTGGGCCTGGTTCCGCATGAAGAAAATGTTCGGGAGACCGGTCCCCGGGACCTTCAGGGGGCGGGGATTGGCGCCGGTTGCGACGAGCAGCCTGTCGTAGGGAAATTCGTTTCCCCGGTCCGTCTGCACCAGCCGGTTTTCCGGGTCGATTCTTCTGACCCATTCCCCAATGACGGGTTTTATGCGCAGGGATTCGTAGAAGTCGTCCGAACGTATGGGAAGGCGGTCGGCTTTGACCGATCCTTCGAGCACCATGCTGATCATGGGACGGCTGTAGGGAGGAAAGGCTTCGCCGGCAATGAGGGTTATGGAGGCCTGCGGGTCGATGCCTCGGATGGTCTCGACCGCGGATATCCCCGCAATTCCATTGCCGATGACAACATGTCTCATGGCTCGTCCCTTTCGAATCCGATTTGCGGCGGATGGTTTGCTGAAAAGGGGAAAAGAGACAGGCACAGACTGACAGCCGTTGAATGAAAGGACCGGGAGAAGATATTCTCAATCCTCTTATCCACTTGGAATAGTACTTGGGGGACGGAAAGTTGTCAACGGGAAGGATACTCGGACACCTGCGAACTATCACGTGCCGCGCCTTGGGGATTCCTGTGCCATGGGCGCCGGACATGCCACGGGAATCGGACATGCCGCGTGCGGCCCGGATACTCGTTATCCGGGCGCGGAGCGCAAGAGGAGACGAAGGGGACCATGCCTGGAAGATGGAGCACGTGTCCGATCGGCTTTCCACTCCCCGTGCAGTCACGGAGAAATCTCACGCAACGGCGCAACGACACAACGAAAAGCGAAAGAACAAATCAAAGCCATGCATGAGTTGAGTGAAGACGGGTAGCCCGGATACTCGTTATCCGGGCGCGGAGCGCAAGAGGAGGCGAAGGGGACCATGCCTGGAAGATGGAGCACGTGTCCGATCGGCTTTCCACTTCCCGTGCAGTCACGGAGAAATCTCACGCAACGGCGCAACGACGCAACGAAAAGCGAAAGAACAAATCAAAGCCATGCATGAGTTGAGTGAAGACGGGCGGCCCGGATACTCGTTATCCGGGCGCGGAGCGCAAGAGGAGGTGCCCTGAAAAACTCGAAGTCCTTACGGAAAACGTTCCTACGGGCACAATGTCAACTCCGTGCGTGAAGGGGGAACTTCACCTGGGTGGCGACGAGATAAAGGGTCGCGAGGCCATAGGCAACGGCGGTGCCACCGTAAATGCCGCAGGCCGGGTAGCAGAAAGAAACCGCGAGAGAGTAGGCGACCAGCGATCCCAGCCCCTTGTGGACGCTCTTGAGGATCGAGTAAACGGGCCCCGGCCCGTACGTGAAATGAATGATAACGACGAACGGAAGCATGGTGATGGGGAAGGCCGCGAACATGCCCGCCCAGGCCGGCCCGACAAGCCCGGCCGTGGAAGTGATGACAACGATGGAACAGGCGGCGAAAGCAGACCGGAAGAACAGGACCTTCGGATTCATGCCCACTCTTTTTTGAATCTTCACATCTTTCACATGCCTGAAGATAAAAATGAAGAGAACGATGGAAGCCGAAGGCAGCAGGACCGCCGATATGCGGGATATCGGCAGGAGGCTCAGAATCGAAGCGGCGGCGAGGAACCCGGCGGTCCCCGCAAGGGAGGACAGCAGGATGTTCAACCCCGCGCGAAGCGACCCCGCCACCACGGAAATCCTGTAGTACCCGTAGGCGAACACCTGTGTGGCGATCAGGCCTACGGAAGTGTACAAAGCCCCTTCGGCGGCAAATCCCGGGCTGATCTCAAGTCCCATGAAGAAGAGGCCGATCGCTGCCCCCAGCGGATAGCCGGAGAGAATTCCTGCGAATTTGGGGCTCACCGCTTCTGCCAGAACGGAAAGGAGGACCACCATCAGAACGGCTGTCCCCATCTTGACGAGGGTCAGCCACTGAAAGAGTTCGATTATGTGTTGCACGTTACACCAACGGTCTTTTTCATGCTGTCCCGGTGTCCGGCAGGGCAGTCCCCTGCCTCTCGCCCGCCAGGCGAACAACGGTCGTCCCGTCCCTGCCCGCAAATACCAGTCCCCCATGCCCTCACACCCTTGTTCCTCTCCTGTGTGGCCCCGACGGTTCGAAGCCCGCGGGGGACTCCCGCCGAACGGGACCTTCGTCCCTCCACGGTTCGCGGCGCTACGGCGTGTAGAGCCCCGCCCTGATGGGCAGGTAGGTGGACAAGGCCGGGATCACCGAAATGATGATGAGCACCACCGTCGATATGATCACGTAGGGAATGGCTTCCTTCGCCACCGAATCGAGGTCGCCTCCGACCAGGTTGGCCGCGGTGAACAGGTTCACTCCCACGGGGGGCGTTGCCTGGCCGATGGCCAGCGCACACACGAAGATCACCCCGTACCACAGGGGGTCGATCTTGAAGGCCGCAAGGACCGGGACCAGGATGGGCATGAGGATGTAGGAAATGGAAATGGCGTCCAGGACCATTCCAAGGGCCAGCAGCAAAACATCCACCAGGATGATCATGACAACGGCGTTGGGGGAAATGCTCACGATGAATTTCGCCGCCACGTCGATAACGCCGATCACCGACGCGACCCAGGTGAAGATTCCCGCGAACACCACGATGAACATGATGACCGAACTGGTAACCGCCGAATCGACGAGGATTTGAATGAAATCGCTCAGGTTGATGGACCGGTAGACGAACAGGGCGATGAAAAGGCTGTAGAACACCGCCACCACCGCCGCTTCCGTGGGCGTGAAGATCCCGCTGTAGATGCCGCCCAGGATCACCACCGGGGCCATGATCGCCCAGATGGACTTGCGCAGGGCGGTGAGGATTTCCCGGACGCTCCCTCTGCCTTCCGAACCCCGGTAGCCTCTTTTCCGGGAAATCAGCCAGGCCATGAGCACCATGCCAAGGCCGGTCAGGATCCCGGGAATGATTCCGGCCACGAACAGGGCACCCACCGACACGCACGTGATGTTCCCGTAGATAATGAACGCGATGCTCGGCGGGATGACGATGGACAGATCCGCGGCGCCCGCTATGGTGGCCCCGGCGAAGTTCTTGTCGTAGCCGTGCCGGATCATGGGGGTGAAGAGGATGAGCCCCACCGCCGCCGTGGTCGCGGGGCCGGAGCCGGAAATGGCCCCCCAGAACATGCAGGTGAGCACCGCGACGATGGCCAGGCCTCCCACCATGCGGCCGACCAGGAGTTCGAACAGGCGGGCGATGGTGGCCGCGAGCCCGGCCTTTTCAAGAATGACGCCGGCCAGTACGAAAAAGGGGATGGCCAGGAGCGGGAACGACGCGATGCCGGCACAGAAGTTCATCCCGATCATTTCCATGCCGAGGTTGAATCCGAAGAGGGTGACGACGGCGGAGATGCCGAGACAGGTGCCGATGGGCACTCCGATCACCACGAGAAAAAGGAAAGTCAGACAGATCGCAAGAATCGCCACTATTTACCCGCCTCCTTCTTTTCCGTTTCCGCGAGCTTTACGGATGCGTCCCGGTAGATTCCCCTGAACACGAAAACCGACAGAACCGGGACCCCCGCATAGTAGATCCAGACGGGCACCCCCAGAGCTCCGGATGTTGCATGAAACAGGGTGATTTCATCGTAGATGGTGCGAATGAGATACAGGTCCACCAGGATGAAGAGCAGGGCACTGAGACCCGAGCTGAGCAGAATCACGGTCTTCCTGAGCCCATGGGGGAACCGATCGAAAAGAGTGACCATTCCCAGGTGAGCACCCTTGCTGAATGCGATTCCCGAACCGACGACGGACATCCATACGAAGAGGTTGATGGTGATTTCTTCGGTTGCGGCGAATGAAAAATGGAAAAAAATAGCGGCTGAGGATGTTCGCAAAAGTAATGCAGGACATGGCGAACAAAAGGATGGCAACGATCCAGTGCTCCGGCTTGAACGACCTCAAGGACTGTTTCGAACCGTTCACGGTTTCGATTCTCCCTTAAAAGCAAAAGGAACCCCCGCGGCCGTTCCCGCCCGCGGAGGTCCTTCATACGGCGCGGCTATCGGGCCATATCGGCCACGGCCTTGTCATAGATGTCTTTCCCGACCTGGGGGATCCACTTGTCATGGACCGGCTTGACGGCTTCCTTGAAGGCCTTCAACTGTTCTTCGGACAGTGAGGTGACGGTCATTCCCTTTTCCTGGAAGAACTTGAGCGGCTCGGGGACTTCCATGGTGTATTTGAATTCATCCTTCAGGATGTTGAGCGACTTGTCCCCGTCGAGGCCCGCACGGGCGACCGCCTTTTCAAACCTTGCGGCTTCGTTGGCGGCGTCCTGAATCGCTTTCTGGATGTCGGCCGGGAACGCGTTCCATTGTTCCTTGTTCCAGTAGATGATCAGCGGATCGGCCAGGTAATTCCACATGCTCACGTACTTGTGGTATTGGAAAATCTGCACGGGGATCAGCACCCCAACGGGGTTTTCCTGCCCGTCCACCACTCCCTGCTGGAAGGCGGTCACCGCATCGCCCCAGTTCATGTTGACCGGATCGGCCCCCAGTTGCCGGAACGTATCGATGAAAATGGGGCTCCCGACGACCCGGACCCGCATACCTTTGAGGTCCTCGGGTCTTTCCACCGCCCGCTTGCTGTTGGTGATCTGCCTGAATCCGTTTTCCGCCCAGGCCAGGGGCTTCAGCCCGATTTTCTCCATTTCATCGAAAATGGTTTTCCCCGTCGCGCCGTTTTCGATCTTATCCAGGTTCTCGAAGTCGTTGATGAAGAAGGGGGAACGAAAAAATGTTCATCGAAGGGATGACCGTCGACGCATTGATGGTGGATTCGACGGCACAGTCGATGATGCCCCGCGCCACCATCTGGGGTGACTGCAACTGCGCCCCTTTGAGCAGGGTGCTGTTGAAATAGGGCTTCACGTTGATCTTTCCGTTGGTCTTTTCCTTGACCAGTTCGGCGAATTTGGCCGCCCCCATCCCCCAGTAGTAGGAAGGGCCCACGTTGAGGGTAAGCTTGTATTCTTCTTTGTACTTGCCTTCCTCGGCGGAAAAAGAGGCGGGCGTCCCGAACATCAGAACCACGGCGGTCACGAGCAGGAAAAAGAAAATACGGGCGGGAATCGCCTTCATGAACGCACTCCTTTCATCTTGTAAGATCCAAACGACAAGGACTCTGACACCCATTCAGCAAAAGGCCTGGCAACTGTCACCGGAATTTGACGCAAGGGGGTATTCCAGCGCTGACGACCTGAGGATGAACCATCTTTTGCATGATCCTCAAATTCCCTCCGCGTCCCCCCTTGGGGAAAGGGGTCGACAGGGGCCCTCCTTTTTTAAAGGGGGCCCGGAGGGACTTCTACGCTGATTCTCAGGTCAACAACATCGGGAAGTACCGGGACACTTACCACATGAAGAGATTCCTTTGCAAGATCATGATGTTCACATCCTGCGGGAAATAGGGGTGCAAACGGACTTCCGAACCGGGGCGGGGGGAACCGGGGAGACGTTCTCCAGGCATTTCAGTCTTTGTAGATAATTCCTCGGATCGCGGCGTCTTTCGCTATTTTGAAAGTTGACATAAATTCCATCACGGCCCTGTTGTCCTCGTCGTAGACGGTTGCACTGCCTTTCAGGATCCTGCCTTCTCTTTCCGTCACTTCGGCCCTTGCGGTGACGGTCCCTTTCTTGACGGGCAGCAGATACCTGACTTCACAGGCGATGGTCGCAAAATGCGATCCGGGCGGGACCAGGGTCTTGATGGCCATGACGACCGCCGTGTCGGCAAGGCTCACCAGCGCCCCGCCGTGCATCAGCCCGGCCCCCTGGGCGTAATCGACGAGAAAGGGCATATCGAGCACCGCCCGGCCGTCGGCTGCTTCCTGTATCGTCATGTTCAGCAGCCGTTCAAACGGCGCACAGCTTATCCAGCTTTTCATTTCAAAATGATGAGGCCCGGTCGAGGGCGGCGGTGTTGCCTTTTTTCCACATTCCGACATGGGATTGGTTGCTCCTCCTTCCTCCGGTAAGAGTTCCGTAAAATGCGGCGATTTCGCGGCCTGCCAATTCACCTGAAGAATATGCCGAACGGGCGGTCCGCGCAAGGGCCGGACCGAAGGCGTCGGGCCGGAAAAGAGAAATCCCGGATTCCAGGCTGGGTTGCCTTGAAAACAGCCATTTTCGATGCTTCGCGGGTGAGGCGAGCATCACGAAAAATTGCGTTCAAGAAAGCACCAAACGATGTTTCTCGGGAAGTGTGGATCTGCGCCCCGGCCTGTTTCCCGAAAGGTCTTTGAAACAGTCCCATATCTCCACCCGGACGATAGGGTCTTAAACGGGCCACCCGTAGCGTGAACACCGGCTGGTATGAGCCCCACGCAACGACGCAGCGAAAAACGAAAAACGGGAAATACGGAGACATGGCGCTCCACACGCCGGCGCACGGTTTGGGCGGAATTCCGGGCGGGCGGTACACGCGGCCGCCCGCCCGGGCAACGGCCCCTTCATTCAAGGGGCTGCGGAAATGGTGCCCGCCGTTTTCGTATCGCTTCTATTACACGAAACGGAAAGTCTCTTCCGTCTCTTCTTCCCAGCCATCCCACAGGTAGGCGTCTTCCCTGCCCGCGGCGATCACCCGGAAGGCGTAGCGCACCTGTTCCTCATAGAATTCGCAATAAGGGCTGGGGGCGTTCAGAGTTCCGGAAACCACCCGTACCTCCGCCGGGCAGGGCGCCCCGCAGAAATGCCGAATGGCGCATCCCGCGCACGGGGCGATGTTTTCCGTTTTCCGGCTCGTTACTTCGACGAAAGGTCGGCTCGTGAGGACGGCCGGCAGATCGTCCTGATAGAGGTTCCCTCCCTTGAATTCAGAGAACCCGATGAATTCACTGCACGGGAAAATGTCCCCGTTGGCCGACACGGCAAAGAAGCATCTCCCTCCTCCGCAGGGGGAAATGTCACACATCAGCCGCCGCCCGGTCGGTCCGACGATCCCCGCCAGAACGTTGGCGAAATTGGCGATCACCAATTTTTGCCCCGTCCTGGCGTACAGTTCGTAGGTGCGATCGAGCGCCCGGCCGAAATATTCGGCCAGGACGGCGTTGTCGGGTTTCAGTTCCTGCCCGCCCGTCTGAGTGCACCGGACCGGGTTGAACATCACCGTCTTCACCCCGCGTTCATGGTAGAAGTCCACCATGGCGGGCAGGGTGTGCACGTTGACGGAGGTCACCGTGGTGATGACATTGAAGGCCGGATAGGAAACCAGTTTTTCGATCGTCCGTACGACGTGATCGAACCCGCCGGTCCCGCTCCAGTTTTTCCGGACGGCGTTTGCCGTTTCGGCATCCGGGGCATCCAATGAAATGCCGATCCCCACGCCATGGTCCTTCAGAAAGGCTATGGCCTCATCGTCCAGAAGCATGCCGTTTGTCTGGATGCCGAACACGAAATCGTCCCCGAAACGTTCGATCCCGGCAAAAACCGCCTCTTTTGCCATGAGGGGTTCGCTGCCGTGAAAGATGAGCTGGGGCAGGGCCCCGGCGGGGAGGACTTCGCGGAAATAGGCCTTCAGGCGCCCGACGGCGTCGCACAGTTCTTCCGTCGTCATGGTTTTCCCATTCCGGCGCATGTCTTCGGGCAGGTAGCAGTACCCGCAGTTGAAGTTGCACCGGTCCGTGGAATTGAAGTAGACGGCGGAAGGCTTCAGCCCGAAACGCAGACGGTTCATTTCTTCCCCGAGCGAATCGGCCCGGCCGCGGAATTCACCGACGAATTCACCGGCCAGGGCCTGGCCCAGGGAGGACCGCTCGACCAGAGCCCAGTACGCGTGGTCCGGCTCCACAACCGCTACCATGTCCGGGGAACCGATCTCAAGGACCGCAAAGTTCGGCCCGTACCCGGTATTGGCGTACAGAGTCGCAGGATGAAGTTCTCGTGCAGTGCTCATGGGTTATCCTTACTTCTTGGAGGCCTTGGGGGTCAAAAGAATGTAATGTGACAAACCCGTGCCATTGGCCGTTTCACGGCAACGGCGGCGATAGGAAATGATGTTCTGTTTCTTCGACATGGTATTCTCCTTTCATGACAGCGGCGGACCCCATAAAAAAACCCGGACAAGTCGCACACTGCGTACGACTTTCCGGGTTCCTGTTGCCATTGGGACCCCGTCATGTTTCCCCAGCAGGTCTTCTGGCTCTCGGGTCAACCGGGAATTTGCAGCCTTCCCCCCGGGGTGGACCCCGGAAGTGACCGAGCCAAGCTCCTCGCAAATTCCCATCCCCGATTACAGCGGCGGGACCGCCACGGATTTGCACCGTGTTCCGGGATGCTGGAAAACGACGGATTCTTTATGACGCATCCTCACTTGGCCAAAAAAACGCGGTTTTGTCAAGAGCTTTTCAGCGGATGAATCACCGAAACGCCCGGGGGAATCCGACCGCCGGTTCCCTTGTCCTTATTGCGTTCCTATATTGAATCCGAAAGCGCGGGAAAGTTTTCGCGGGCCGCCTCCGGCGCGGCGGGGGCCTTTCGCGGGTGGAAAAGAATTCCGGGGCGGCGAAGGCTCTTGCCCCGCGCAACGGGGGCAAAGGGGCCTGAGAAAAAAGGAGGAGAAACGGCAATGCCCAGGGACATCCCGCTCGGAAACGGAAAGCTTCTGGTATGCTTCGATAAGGATTACTGCATTCGAGACCTGTATTTTCCCCATGTCGGCCAGGAAAACCACCTCAACGGAAACCACTGCCGATTCGGAGTGTGGGCGGACGGCGAATTTTCATGGGTGGAAAGCGCCTGGGCCCCGGACCTGAAATACGCGGGGGCCACTCTGGTCACCCGGGTGGTCCTGTCCCACGAG
The DNA here is from genome assembly GCA_963663685.2 of uncultured Syntrophobacter sp. Classification (GTDB taxonomy): domain Bacteria; phylum Desulfobacterota; class Syntrophobacteria; order Syntrophobacterales; family Syntrophobacteraceae; genus Syntrophobacter. Next base: position 168,466 of record CAXXDT010000009.1, read on the forward strand.
CGGCTGGGTCTGCGGATCAATTGCCGGGATGCCGTGGATTTCCATGAAAACCTCTATCTTCGCGATATCGACGTCGAGAACCTCAGACCGGAGCCAAGGGAAATCCGGCTCTTTTTCACCCATGCCTTCAGCATTCTGGGAAACAGCGTGGGCGACACGGCGGCCCACGATCCCACCACGGGCGGAATCATCCACTACAAGGACGCCCGCTATTTCCTGGCCAACGCCGGGACCGTCGATTCTCCGAAGCCCGCTCAGTTCGCTGTCGGGGTCGTGGGAATGAACGGCAGGGAAGGCACCTTCAGGGACGCCGAAGACGGTATCCTGTCGGGAAATTCCATCGCCCAGGGGTCCGTGGACTCGGTCATCGCCGTGCACCTCAAGATCGGCCCCGATTCCGGCGCAAAGGCTTCCTACTGGATGGCCGCGGGGCAGAATTGGGCGGAAATCCGGCGTCTGAACGATCTGGTCAGGCATAAAGGCGTGGAAAACCTGATCGACCGCACGTCCTATTACTGGCGGCTCTGGGCCGAAAAGGAAACGCCGCCCCTCGAGCACCTGCCCGAGAAGGTCCGGGACCTCTACCGCCGCAGCCTCCTCGTCATGGGGACCCAGATCGACTCGGAAGGCGGCATTACGGCAGCAAACGACACCGACGTCGTCCAGTTCAACCGCGACACCTACTCGTACGTCTGGCCCCGGGACGGCGCCCTCGCCGCCAACGCCCTGGACGAGGCGGGCTACCCGCTGCTCGCGCAGAACTTCTACCGGTTCATCGCGGGAAGAATTGAAAGCAACGGGTACTTCCTCCACAAGTACAATCCGGACGGAACACTGGCTTCGTCCTGGCACCCCTGGTCCCTGGGCGGACAGCTCCAGCTTCCCATCCAGGAAGACGAGACGGCCCTGGTCATCTGGGCGCTCTGGAACCATTTCGTCCGCTACCGGGACCTGGAATTCATCAAGCCTTTCTACAGGCCGCTCATCAAGAACGCAGCGGAATTCATGGTCCATTACCGGGACGTTGAGACGGCGCTGCCCGACGCGTCCTATGATCTGTGGGAGGAACAGCGGGGGATTTTCAGTTTCACGGTGGGAACCGTCTTCGGAGGGCTCACCGCGGCGTCGCTTTTCTGCACCGTCTTCGGAGAAAACGAACAGGCCGAGCGTTACAGGCGGGCGGCGTCGCAAATCAGGGACGCCGCTTCAAGTCATCTCTGGAGACCCGAGTTGAACCGCTTCTGCCGGGGTCTCCGGCGCGATGGGGGCGGGAAGCTCAAGCCCGATCCGACCCTGGATGCCAGCCTGTGGGGGCTTTCCGCCTTCGGGCTTTACGCCGCGGACGATCCGAGAATTCAATCGACCATGTCCGCCCTCAAGGAAAAATTGTGGGTGCCGACCGCCGTCGGAGGCATGGCCCGGTATGAAAACGATTCCTATCACCGGGTCACGGACCAGGTCGTGGGCAACCCCTGGTTCATTTGCACCCTGTGGTACGCGGACTACCTCACCGAAATCGCCTGCGACGAAGCGGGAATCAACGAGGCGCTGAAAATCCTCGAATGGGTGAGTGAACACGCCCTTCCTTCGGGGGTTCTCCCGGAGCAGGCCGATCCACTGACGGGGCACCCGCTCTCCGTTTCGCCGCTTACCTGGAGCCACGCGGGTTTCGTGTCGTCCACGCGGCGGATTCTAAACCGGCTGGCGGAAATGAAGATCTGCCCGTCGTGCGGCGTATCCGCCATGCCGAATGTACTCAAGGAACACTGGATGGAAAAACTGTTCAAGCAGACCTGCGGCACCATCCGCAACATGTGCGGCGTGAAGTGACGTGCGATGCTCCATGTGTGGCGGAGGCGCTGTGTGTTCAGGGTCGGAAGAGCAAAGACGGGAGGGAAAAGCGCGGTGAAGCCGCCTGTTTGGGACGGACCCGAGTGCTTCGGCCCCAAAGATTTTTCTGCGCCCGTCGTTCACGGGGGGATGCCTTGGTGCCGAAAACTGTGGTAAAAGAAAAGGTATGAAAAAAACCGAACGGGTCATGGAAAACGAAACGGGCGGAAAGGGTTCATATCTCAAGGCAATCGTTCTGCTCGCCTTTATCGCCGCGGCGGTTTACCTGGTGCGGTTTTCGCCGGTGAAAAACGACTTCACGGCGGACGCGCTCGACCACCTTCTGCAAATGGCCGGATTCTGGGCGGCACCCGTTTTCATCCTGGTGTATGCCACCGCCGTATGCCTCTTCATCCCCGGTACCCTGCTGACGGCGATCGGCGCGGCGCTTTTCGGGGTCTGGCAGGGGTTCATCTACGTGTGGGTCGCCGCCATGCTGGGCGCGAGCATTTCCTTTGTCATCGGCAGGACCCTTGGCAGGGAATTCGCCGCATCGCTCGTCGGCGGGACGCTCAAGAAGTTCGACGATGCCATCGAACGCAACGGCTTTGAAACGGTCCTTTACCTGCGGCTCATTTACTTCCCCTTCTCCGTTCTGAACTTCGGAATGGGGCTGACCCGGGTGAGCTTCCTGGACTACTTTGCGGGCACCGGGCTGGGCATCGTCGTCGGCACTTTCGTTTTTACCTTCTTTATCGGGACCATCAGGGACATCTGGGTGTCCGGCAACTGGAACCAACTGGTTTCCGCAAAGGTTTTCCTCTCCCTGGGTCTTTTCGTTTTTTCGTTTTTCATTCCCGTGATCATAAAGAAAATCAGGGGTTCCCGCTGACGGCCCTCCCGGGCTGGACCCGCCGTCCGGCCCGCTTTTGACCGGCCCGGTCAGAACAGCGCCTTCGTGAATTCCTCCGGGTCGAAGGGCCGCAGGTCATCGATGCTTTCTCCGATGCCGATGAAACGGACGGGGAGCTGCAGTTCCTCGCTTATGGCGACGATGATTCCTCCCTTGGCCGTACCGTCGAGCTTGGTCAGGATGAGCCCCGTCACCCCCATTTCCTCCTTGAAGAGCTTGGCCTGGGACAATGCGTTCTGGCCGGTCGAGGCGTCGAGGACGAGCAGGATCTCATGCGGGGCATCCGGGTTCTTGCGGTTCACCACCCGGTGCACCTTCTTCAGTTCTTCCATGAGGTTCACCTTGGTGTGCATGCGGCCCGCGGTGTCGATCAGGACCACGTCCATGTCTCTTGCTGCGGCGGCGTCCATGGCGTCGAAGGCCACGGCGGAGGGGTCGGATCCGCTCTTCTGCTTCACCACGGGAACGCCGGCCCGTTCGCCCCACAGGCTCAACTGTTCGACCGCCGCCGCGCGGAAGGTGTCCCCGGCCACCAGCAGCACCTTGAGTCCCTCATCTTTCATCTGGTGAGCCAGCTTCCCGATGGTGGTGGTCTTGCCGACCCCGTTCACCCCGATGACCATGATGACGAAGGGGCGCGCGGACCGCGGGTCCCAGGCCCGTGCAGGGACCGAGAGGATCGACGCGATTTCTTCACGCAACTGGTCCCGAAGCTTTTCCGGGTCGCTCAGTTCCTGCCTCTTGATCTTTTGAGCGACCTTATCGAGAAGTACCTGCGTGGTCCGGACCCCGAGGTCCGAGGTGATAAGGACTTCCTCCAGGTCGTCCATGAGGTCCAGATCGATCTTTTTCTTCCCGAGCACCAGGCGGTCGATCCGCGTAACGAACTGTTCCCGGGTCTTGTGCAGGCGTTCCCTCAACCGTTTGAAAAACCGGCCCTTCCCCTGTGCGCCGTTGCCCTCGCCATCCGGCCCGATCGGCTGCAGCCGGTCTTCTTCCTCCGGTGCCTCTTCCGGTTCCGCTTCGGGTTCCTCGTTCTCTTCTTCCGTTCGAGCTATCGTTTCCCGTTCCGCCCCGGGCGGCACAACCCGATCCGTCTCGACTTCGATGGGGGCCGGAGGTTCCTCCGGGGGCGCGGGTCCTGCCGGGATTGCCGCCGGGGCTTCCCGAGCGGCTTCCTGGCCGTCTTCCTCCGGTTCCGGCACCGGCGGCTGCGCCTGTTCCTCTGTCCGCCCGGCGCTTTCCTCACGGGGATCATCCGTTATTTTCTTCTTTCGCTTGAACCAGTTTATCATTTTAGAGCGCTTCCTCCTGGAGCCCGCACGACCGGCGTTTCCGGTGGCGGGGTTCTTTGCCCGCTGGAAGGCGGGAATACGGCAACCTCCGCAATCGCGGGCGGAATTTATCATGCCACGCCCCGCGGGCGTTCGTTTCCGGCACTATTTGTGGGAATGCCTTACCCGTTGTGCTACAAGCATACAAGTATAAAAGGGAATTTCCGTCAAACACAAGGCCAAAGGCGGGAGTGTTCCCCGCGCTGGGGCAAAAATACACAATGGCAAAGAGACGGGGGGATTTCAAATGCCGGATGAATCGAAACTTCGTTCTGAGATGGTGCGGATTTGCGTGAGACTGAGCGACAGGGGCCTCATTGCCGCCTCGGACGGCAACGTGAGCTGCAGGATCGGGCCGGACCGGCTGTTGGTGACGCCCAGCGGCAGACCGAAGGGGGGCCTCGCTCCTTCCGATCTTCTGGTGGTGAACCTCGACGGGGAACTCGTTTCCGGCGCGGGAAGGCCTTCCAGCGAGCTCAAAATGCACCTTGCGGTCTATCATAAAAGGGCCGACGTGAACGCGCTCGTCCATGCGCATCCGCCGCTGCTCACCGCCTTTACGCTGGCCGGAGTGGCTTTCGCTTCCGATGTCCTCCCCGAGGTTTGGCTGACCATAGGTCCCGTGCCCACCGCACCCTATGCCACTCCGTCCACCCGGGAAGTTCCCGATTCCATCGAACCGTTCATCGCGGACCATCGGGCCATTCTGCTCGAACGGCATGGCGCGCTCACTTTCGGCGGGACGATGGAAGAAGCCTGCATGCGGCTCGAAAAACTGGAACACGCGGCCCATACCCTTTACTATGCGGTCATGATCGCCCGCCGTCCCCCGGATGCGCTGGCGAAGGAAGACCTCGAAAAACTGGAGGAAGTGCGGCGCGCCATGGCGCGGTGAAGCAGGGCGATGGATTGCGCTGATGTGCCCGTCCCCGGGTAAACCGGAAGCGATAGAACTCCGATTTGCCCGGGCCAAGCCTGAATGGCAAGAATTCCGGCAACATTGACACTCCCCCGAAAGATGCCTACCGTAAAGCTGATTCGGAAGAAATTCCTGATGGATAGACAGTGCTGTTCCCAGGCGGACCGGTGACCGGTTTTCTCTTTTATCGCCGTGCTCAACTCAACCCGGAGTACAGTGCCGGGATCGCGTACATCCCCTTGCAATCCGAAGATCTCCAAACATTGTGCACCCTGGGAACGCTGCCACGAGAAGTGGCCGTATTTGCGGGTTTTTCAATATCGTAGGGAGGCATTCCCATGGGTGAAACAAACATTGGAGAAGGGAGCGTAATGAAGCCGGCCACGAACTACCGTTGGGTGGTCATGGCCATCATTTTCATTACTTATGCCATTAATTTCGCGGACCGGACCAATATCGGAGTGGCCCTGCCCTTTATCAGCAAAGATTTCAGCCTGAGCAACCTTGAAGCCGGATCGCTCGCCAGCATGTTCTTCCTGGGGTACGCGGTGAGTCAGATTCCCGCCGGGCTCTGGTATTCACGGTTCGGCATACGCAGGCTCGTGAGTCTGTCGATACTCGGTTTTTCTTTCTTTACGTACCTGATCGGTTCGGCCGGTTCGGCGCTCGGCATCAAGTGGGCCCGGTTCGGTCTGGGCATTTTCGAGGGCCCCACGCCCGTCGGCTGTATCTCGACCATCAACAACTGGTTTCCGCCCAAGGAAAAAGCGACCGCAACGGGCATCTACATCGCCTCGACCATGTTCGCTCCCATCCTGGTGCCGCCGCTTTGCGTCTGGATCGCTCTCACCTACGGCTGGCGCTGGATATTCTATCTTTTTGCTCTTCCAGGGATCGCCATGGCCGTCGTGTGGTACCTCGGCGTGGGGACCCGCCCCGAAGAGAGCAGGAAGGTGTCCGAGAGTGAGCTTGCCTACATCCGGGACAAGTCGGTCAAGACCGCCGCCATCTCGACGGAAGGCAAGACCCTGGGCTGGCTGGATACCTTCATCCGGGCCAAAACCGTCGCTCCTATCGATACCGTGGGTAAGGTGTTCAAGTCCTGGAACATCTGGGGCGACTGCCTGGCCTACTTCCTGATGGTGAGCGTTCTCTACGGGCTGCTCACCTGGATCCCCTCCTACCTGGTAAATGAGAAGGGATTCTCCTTCATGAAGATGGGTTTCGTGGCCGCCGCGCCCTGGCTGGGAGGTTTCATCGGCTCGATGTTCGGCGGCTGGGTGAGCGACCGGCTGCTTTTGAAGCGCCGCAAACCCACGATGCTGTTCACCGCGCTGACCACAACCGGCATGATGGTCGTCCTCATCAATCTGCCTCAAGACGCAGGCGTGGTCTCCATCGCCCTCTTTCTGACCGGTTTTCTGCTGAACGTGGGCTGGCCGGCGTTCACGGCGTATCCCATGGGGGTGGCCACCGGCGAGACTTACCCGGTTGCAATCGCCCTCGTGAACAGCGGCGGGAACCTGGGGGGCTTCTTTTCTCCAATGATCGCCGGTCTGCTCCTCGACAGCTTCAAGTCTTTCGACTACGTGTTTGCGTACTTTGGCGTCGCGGCGTTTCTTGGTTTCCTGCTCATCCTGTCTCTCGATGAGCCGGTGTGACCTCGGCTTTTGTTCGGCGCTTCGAAGGGGAAGGAGGCTTGGTATGAGCCGCTACGGAATAGTTGCAGACGATCTGACCGGGGCCAACACCGCCGGAGTGCTTCTGACCAAGGCCGGTTTCAGGGTGCTGACGATCGTCAGGGACAGCGCCATCGAGACCTTTGAAGTCACGGGCTTTGACGGCGTGGTGGTGAACGCGATGAGCCGCGGACTCAACGCGGAGGCGGCCCGGGCCGTGGTGGAGAAGGATACCCGGGCGCTTCTCGCAAAGGGCTGCAAGTACTTCTGCAAACGCATTGACAGCACCATCCGGGGAAACCTCGGCGCCGAGGTCGAAGGGATGCTGGCTGCTCTCGGCCCGGACCACGTGGCGATCTGTGTGCCGTCCTATCCCGCGTCGGGAAAAATAACCGTCGGCGGCTATCTGCTGGTGAACGCCGTGCCCGTGGCCAGGACACCGGCCGGGCGGGACCCGATCAAACCGGTCAGGAATTCCTACATGCCGGACGTCCTTGCCGAACAGACCGGGCTGCTTTCGGCCGTGATCCCGCTTGCGGTGGTCGCAAAAGGGCCGGAGGCCATCATCGGCGCGCTGAACGCCGCGATCGGGGCCGGCAATCGTATCATCGTCGTCGACTCGGCCTCGGAAACGGACATCGAAGCGATCGCTCATGCCGTGGCCACGGCGGGCGTCAAGGCGGTTTCGGTGGATCCCGGGCCCTTCACCCGGGCGCTGTTTTCGCGCTACGTGGGTATAAAAAGAGCTGAAAAAATCGCCGGAAAGGTGATGGTAGTGGCCGGAAGCGTGAGCGATCTCACCCGGGTTCAGCTCGATTACCTGGAAAAGCAGTGCGGTGCCCGCCTCATCAGTGTGGATGTGCGGCTCTTCCTGGCCTGCGCCTGTGAGGAAAGCGTTTTTGAAAGCCTTGCTCGGACCGCGGCGGAAGCCGCCGCAACCCACGATATTTTCGGATTTCGCGTGGCCCCGACGGCGGACATGGTGCTCGACCTAGAAGCGGAAGCCGCTGCCCGGGGCGTAAGCCTCGACGAAATCAGCCAGCGGATCACGCACAGTCTGGCCGATCTCGCCAGGCGAGTCCTCGAACTCATCAACGAACCGGTCAAGGGCATCTACCTTACCGGTGGAGACGTCACGGTGTCCTTCTGCAACGCCCTCGGCGCCCAGGCCATCGAACTGGAGGATGAGATCATCCCGCACGTGTCCTACGGCGCGCTTCGCGGGGGGAAATTCGACGGGCTGAAGGTCACTACCAAGGGCGGCCTCATCGGGGTGGATGATACCGCCTGGCACTGCATCAAGTACATGACCCAACGCGGTGGGGAGGTATGAACAATGGCTGGTGATCGTCCTTTGATCGGCATAACGATCGGCGATCCTTCGAGCATCGGGCCCGAAGTGGTCGTCAAGGCGCTGGCCCCCGGCGGGGTGTACGGCGAAGTGAGGCCGCTGGTCATCGGCAGCAGGGCCATCGTCGAGCGGGAAATCGCGGGGCTCGGGTTGAACGTCAGGGTGAACGCGGTGACGGAACCCGGCATGGGGGCCTACGAACCGGGGATCATCAACGTTTTCGACGTAGACAACGTTGCCCCGGGGATTGCCTATGGCGAAGTCAGCGCCGCGGCCGGGAGGGCTTCCTATGAATACGTGGAAAAGTCGGTGGAACTCGCGCTCGCAGGGAAGATAGAGGCCGTCGCGACCGCCCCCATCAACAAGCAGGCCATACACAAGGCGGGGGTCAAATACATCGGCCATACGGAAATCTTTGCGGGACTCACGGGTGCTCCCGCCGTGATCGTCATGTTCCATGTCAACAAGATGCGGATATTCTTCCTGACCCGTCACATGTCTCTCAGGCAGGCGGTGGCCCATATCACGCGCGAAAACGTGCTGAGGGCGATCGAACAGTGCCACTCGGGCATGAAGTACCTTGGCTACGGTGATTCACGCATCGCCGTGGCGGCGTTGAATCCGCACGCGAGCGACGACGGCCTCTACGGCGACGAGGAAGCGAACGAACTGATCCCCGCGGTTAGAGACGCCAGGGCGAAAGGGATCGACGCCATCGGCCCGGTGCCCGCCGACTCCGTTTTCCTGATGTTCGGGTCCGGCAGGTGCGATGCCGTTCTGAGCCTGTACCACGACCAGGGGCACATTGCGGCCAAGGTCCACGACGTGCTCAAGACGGTGGCCGTGACCCTCGGCCTGCCCTTCATCAGGACGACCGTCGACCACGGCACCGCCATGGACATCGCGGGAAAGGGAATCGCCAGCGCGGTCAGCATGGTGGAATGCATCCGGGTCACCGCCGACTATATCGCGAAGGTCAGGAAATGAAGCCCCTGGCTGGAGGCGGAGATGAAGTGCTTCATCATCGGCTCGGGTTGGAAGATAAACGACACGATGGGGAAAAGCCCGGCGCTGCTCGACGATCCCGACCGGCTCCCGGCGTGCTCTGAAGCTGCTTCCCCCCTTTGCCGTGCGGCCCTTCATGCCGGGAGTTGCTCCGGAATCATCCTCATCGTTTCGAGATTACTCGGGGAGGAAGCGAGATGAAAATTGCCGTCGGATCGGACCATTTGGGTTGTGCTCTCAAGGAGGAATTGAAAAAGTACCTGGTGTCTCTCGGCCATGAAGTGACCGACTGCGGCTGTGCCGGCCCGGACCCCGTGGATTACCCGGACATCGCCGTCGCCACGGTCAGTGTTATCAAGAAGGGGGCCTGCGAGCGGGGTATTCTGATCTGCGGCACCGGCATCGGCATGGCCATGGCGGCCAACAAGGTGAAGGGTATCCGCGCGGCCCAGTGCCATGACGCATACTCGGCGGAGCGCGCCGCCAAGAGCAACGACGCGCAGATCATCACTCTGGGCGCCCTCATCGTCGGCCGGGAACTGGCCAAGGTCATCGTCCGGACCTGGCTCGAAAGTTTTTTTACCGGAGGCCCGTCACAGAAAAAGATCGAAAAAATAATGGCTATTGAACATCTGGCGCTATAGGATTCCTGTCGGGAGTTTTGACCGATATCCCGGTCACCGGAGATGAACTTTACTGGAGGAATGAATGCGGGCGTTGATTTTCGATCTGGACGGGACACTCGTCGATACGGTTTATGCGCATGTGTTTGCCTGGCAGATGGCGCTGGCGGAAGTGGGAATGGACATCGAAGGCTGGCTGATTCACCGCCGCATCGGAATGAGCGGCGGTCTCTTCACCCGCGCGGTCGCCCGCGAACTCGGCCGGGAAATCACGAAGGCCGAAGAGAACAGGATCAAGCGCCGCCACGGGGAACTGTTCGTGCAACTCCTCCCCGTCCGCCGGCCATTGCCGGGGGCCGTGGAGTTGCTGCGGTTCCTGCGGTCTGCCGGCATAGCATTCGGCATCGCCACGTCGGGTCAGCGGCCGGATATCGATGCTTCGCTGGACGTGCTCGGAGTGGCCCCCGATACCATCGTTATCGAACGGGACGACGTCGCCCGCGCCAAACCGGAGCCGGACCTATTCCTGGCGTGCATGGAAAGGCTGGGGATCGGGGCCGGGGAATGCTACGTCGTGGGTGATGCGGTGTGGGATTTGCTGGCTGCGCGGCGCGCCGGGGTGCTCAGCATCGGCCTGCTGACCGGCGGGTACGGCGAAGACGAGCTGAGCCGCGCGGGGGCGTTCCGGGTCTACCGGGATGCGGCGGAACTGTGCCGGTCGCTTGACGAACTCGGTCTGCTGCCCTGATTGCTTCGGGCGGCCCTCCTGAACCGTTCATAGGGGAGAATTCTCCAAAACCTGCGCCGGTTCGACATCCCGCCGGCCGAGGGGATTCCCCGTCCTGCCTCTTTACGGTGTTCCGTCCTTGGATATCGTCGGTTTGACTTCAAACCGCACGGTTTTTACCCAGGTCGCCTTGTCCTTCCTGACCCAATCCAGGTAGAAGGCCTTCGCCACGATAAAGAGCCACAACTGGCAGTAGGTGAAATACATGAGCCCGATGAGGCAGAAATTCCGCCAGGTGTCTTCCCGGTCGTAGGAGAGGGCGAGCATGATCTCCGCGAAGAAAAGCACTATGGCGAGTATCCACACGGCGCTGTAGGGGCCGGGGAGGGGAATGGCGATGAGCCGGGTCAGGCCGAGAAGGAAAAGGATGTCCGAGGTGACGATTGCGATGAAAAAGATGTAGTACATGGCAAAAAGATAAAAGACCTCGGCCTTCAGCCGCTTGCTGGTCAATTCCTTGCGCAGGTGAAAGAACTTCTTTGCCACGTAGTTGTTGCCCCTTACCCAGCGGGTGCGCTGTTTGAGCCACACGTCCCAGCGTTCCGGTTCCTGCTCGTAGGTGAACGAGTAGGGAATGAACTTGATCCTCCATTTATGGATGTACATCCGGATGCTCAGTTCCGAATCTTCCGTCATCGCATCCGCGTCCCAGCCCCCCATTTCATCGATCACTTTCTTGCGAATGACGAAGTTGGTCCCCGGCAGGGTCGCGATCTTGAAAAGCTTCCAGCGGCCCGCCTGAAGGATGGACTGGAAGCTCAGGGTCTCGATGTTGATGAACCTCGTGAGCAGGCTGCGGTTTTTATTGATCGTCCGGAATTTTCCGATGACCGCCCCCAGCCTCGGGTTCAGAAGAAGCTGGGCGACCAGGTACTTGAGCGCGTCGGGGGCGGGAGTATTGTCGGCGTCGTAAACGGCGATGAACTCGGAGTGCGTTTTCTTCACGCCGAGATTGAGAGCGGTCGATTTTCCCTTGCCTCCCTGCCCGACCGGGACATCGCAAAGCACGATGCGCGGGTCTTTCCGGGCGTAGCTTTCGATGATTTCCTTGGTCGAATCGGTGGAACCGTCGTTTATGACGATCACCTCCATTTTGTCCTTCGGATAATCGAGGGCGAGCATGGCGTCGAGCGTTGCGGCCATGACGATTTCTTCGTTGTGGGCCGGAATCAGGATGGAAACGGGCGGGTAATCGAAAGTCATTTCATCGACGCGTTTTTTCTCCCTGATCGAATGCAGATAGTGAAAGAACCCCGCGATCGTGAGCACGAGCTGATAGGCGATCATGAACCAGATCAGGAGCACGGCGATGAGAAAGAGGATACTCAGGTTGATTTCCAAAAAGGATGCCATTTCAGCGGCCTGTTTTCCTTTCCCCCCCGGCGGACGGCACCGCGGCTCTCCCGCGGAAGCGCACGAAAGCGTAGAGGAGCACCAGTGCGCCGATTGAGAGGATTCCGAAGGTAACGATGAGCGAGGATGACCACAGACTGGTCAGATCGATGCCGTAGGAGATGTGGCTCAGAGTGACGATGCGCGCCTTGTGCCTGCCCGGCGGAAGAGACACGCTGAACCTCCCGTTCGCTCCCTGCATCGCGTGCAACTGGGCGTCATGCCCGTCGATCATGAGGGCGACGGGGGACTTCATGAGCGTCACGAGGCAGCGGGTCACGGATTCGTATTCGAAGTCGACGCTGCGGTCCTGTTCCTTTTCCGAGAGCAGGTTGCCGGTGATCGATGCCAGCGTCGCGTAAAGCGAATCGGTGGAAAACAGGTGGTTCGAGACGTTCGTGCGGATCAGGTGCGTTCCCGCCGGAATGAGAAAACGCCCGCCCTCGGAAGCGGTGTGCAGATCGTCGTCGATGGAAATGACTTTTCGCGAATCCTTCAGGCGAAGCACCGTCGAGTAGGGTGAAGAAATCTTGTAGGCATCGGTCAGCCGCTCGAACTGGGCCGGACTGGCGGAGGCGCTGGCAAGATACGGCAGATCCTGGGGGTTCACGCTCGATTCGGCGTACACGATCACCCGGTCCACCTGCCGGGCGGCGACGGCCATGAGTGAAAACGCCTCGGTGCCGGTCTGGATGAGCGTCGGGAAGCTGGTGGGCTGGTCCTTCGTTCTGAACGACAGGATGTTCAGGTCGAGCATGAAATTCTTTCCGAGCAGCTCCCGGTACGTGGAGGCGATTTCCTCGTAACGCCGGGGATCTTCGGACCAGCGGGACTGAGGGTCCTCGACGATGAGAGAGAAATCATAGTCCCTTTTCAGGTCGATGACCCGGCGGATATCGATTCCCTGCGACGAACGAAGGGCCGGGGTGCAGATACTGTCGAGAGCGGTTACCGCGATGTCGAACCCATTGCGCCTCTGCCGTATTTCTTCGGCGATCTCCAGCATCTGGGCGTGGATCTGGACCATTTTGTCGACGCGGTAGTCTTCGAATTTCGACCAGGCGGCCTGGTTGCGTTTCCAGAAATAGTTCGACGAAGGGTTCAGCAGCAGCGCCGGGTCGAAACCCGCCGACTGTTTGAACTCGGCGCGCGCCGAGGGATGCATGGGGGTCAGCGTGTTGGGCTCATCCGGCCCGGCCTCACCGGATTCAAAGTATATTTCGGCGATATTGACGCCGTCGAAATCGTACTTCAGGAGAAAAGATTTGTATTCCTCGCTCATCGCCTGGAGGCAGGCCGGGTCTGTCATCGCCATGGGATAGCGCCAGGACGTCCGCACATCCGCTCCGGCCGCGTTTTTCTCACGCCATTCAGGGTGTTCCGTCCAGAATTTCTGGCTCACCTGCGGCGGTTCCAGCCATGCATACACGAGGATTCCGTTTTCGTGGCATACCCGTACCAGCCGCTCGTAGTCGTAGGTGTATTTCGGGTACTGATGCCATCCGGCCGCATGGACCGCCTTTACCCCGATACCGACCCATTGTTTGACCAGGCTCTCTATGCTGACGGAATGGCGGTACCCGGGATCGAAGTAAAGTTCCAGGGCGTCCCGGCGAAGGACGGGCGAGAGGGAAAAGAACCGGCTCACGTATTCCACGATGAACGGGAACCGGCTCGTCCCCGCGTTGCTCAGGGGATCGAACCTGCAGCCGAAATAGATGAACTTGCCCTTCCCCATCTGCCTGCCGATGACCACCGGCGTTTCCGTTTCCTCTTCCACGGCGAACACGCGGTCTTCATCGTCGGCGTGAAACTGTTCCAGGGATTCGGGCGTGCGCCAGACGATGGGTTCCTCGGGGAACAGCCGGTCGTGGAGGTGGAGGACGGACACGGTGGAGCCCGTGTAATGAATGCCCAGTTCGTTGGAAAATTCGGACTTCCCGTCGCTGATGCAGTTGCCGCCCGCCCTGATCCATTCCGTGACGCGGTTCAACTGCACGTCGCTCATGTTTTCGACCACACAGTAGGGCACGATCACGAGGTTGTAGGGCGCAAGCGGCCGGTTATCCGCGACGGGCAGAATTTCCACCGGGATCCCCACGGTGGTGAAGGCATTCATGAGGCTTTCCTGATCGTTCTTGGCTCCACCGGTAGCGGTGGGGTCCCAGATGATGGCCACCCTGGCTTCGGACTTGGATTTTTTCGAGACGGTGAACCGGTCGAGGTAGCTCCGGAATTTGCCTTCCAGACTGCCGAAGACGGAGGGCTTGTGTTCCCGCATTTCGGTGGTCGAGGCGACGTAAATCTGTCCGCCGGTAAGCGACACATCCCTGGTGATCGGTCCAGTCACGCGGTCCGGCAGGACCGTTTCCTTGACGATGTCCCCGCCTTCCCCGACGATCCGCTCCCGCAGATACTGCCCCGAAAGGGTCAGATTGACGCTGGACTTGCCGGTGGCGATGGCCCTGTCGTTGAGCAGAACGGTGTTGTTTTCGGTCTTGAGGTCGAAAAAGGTGTAACCCATGCCCTTGATTCCCTCCACCAGTTCCCGGAGGTTTTCGAGAGGGATGAAGGAATGATAGAAAAACGATGCGAAGCCGTCCCGGACGTAGAGGTTCTTCTTCGCGTATTCGAGCATTTTTTCGACCTGTTCCGAAGCCGCATCCGGGTTGGACGTGTCGTAGGGAACGTAGCCCAGGTTTTCCGGGTAAATCTTCTGCCCGTGGAGGTCGCGTTCGATGATGTACGGAAAATACTGGCAGTAGTCCGGGGCGTCGATGGCGAGCCTCTGTTCGATCGCCGAAGAGAAGACCGTGCTCACGGCGTCATAATCGATCTGGGACGCCATGTAATGAGGCGTCTCCCACGCAACCGGGTAGATGCCGTTCCGGAAGCATTCCCCCAGGCCCGCGTTCAGCTTTTTTCGCACGTAATCGGCCGAATCCTCCTTGATCGGTTTATTCGTCTTGTCGTCCCAGAATTCGAAGTCGGAGGCGGTGACCCCCTTGTACTGGTGAGTCACCCCGTGCAGGACCACCGTTCCCCCGAGACGCACCATGTAATGGATGGCGTCGACGAAATCCGGCTTGTCGGACAGGCTCACCCGGACCCCCTGGGTGGGATCGACGTAGTACGGAACGAGCGCGATGAGAAACGGTACCCTTTCACTGTTCAGCAGATCGGCCACCGCACGCAGCCGGTCGGGGTCTTCGAGCGGGTGTACGTCTTCGATGCGCACGATCGCCCGGTGCGATGTCGGGTGGTCCTCTCTCAGAATCACGTGCAGGAGATCCGCAAACAGGAGGTAGCGGTCCTCTTCCGTGGCGTATGCAAACGGTGAATCGGCGAAATACCAGAAGTCGCCGCTTCTCAAAATGTACGGGGCCGTTCCGTTCTGGCCCGACACCGTGGCGACGACCCTGCATTTGTCGGGGTCGAGGACGTTCGTGATGGTGAGGTTCGATTCTTCCCGGGTAAAGGTTTGGGCCCCGTACTGTACGGTGGAATAGTCCCCCTCCGTTTCCACCCGCAACGGTTCAAACCCGTAGAGCGCCGCTGAGGGAAACCGGGCATTGAATGCTACCATTCCGGTATTCAGCCACACGAGGGTCTTCGCCCGTTCGGCGGCGTCCTTCATCAACACCTGGGGCGGAGAACAGCCGGCGGTGAAGCCGATGAAGAACACGACGTCGTATGCGGCCATTTCTCCCGCCTGGTAATCATCGGCACACTTGATCACGGAGGTGGTATGGAAATGGCCGAGCAGCGCTCCGAGCTGGCGGGCATCCCCCCGGGCGAGGTTTTCCGCTTCATCTTTTCCCTCGCACAGTACCAGCACCGACTTATCGGAGATGTCCCGTGCGCAGAATCCCCGAACGGGTCCGGCAAGCAGGACCGCCAGGGCGATGAGGAAGAAGACGTACCCGGTTTTGTGAAATTCAGCCCCGGGGGGCGTGGCGAAACATTTGGAAAACATAGAAAGGGCCTCAACTTTCGAAATATGACGACCTGCGCGGGAGGCGGGCCATGGCCCGCCTCCTGCGCTTTCAGGACTCCCGCCCGGTTTCCCCGTGCGATAGTTCGGATACGATCGCGACGACCTGTTCGCTCGCGGTCCCGTCCCCGTAAGGGTTCAGGACCTTTGACATCCCGTCATACGCCGAGTGGTCGGTCAGAAGCGCCGCCGCCTCCCGGAGGATCGTCTCTTTCCGGGTCCCGACGAGCTTTGACGCCCCGGCCTCGATGGATTCGGTCCTTTCCGTCACGTCCCGCATTACCAGCACGGGCTTTCCCAGCGACGGGGCTTCTTCCTGGATGCCTCCCGAATCGGTGAGGATAAAGTAAGACCGGCTCATGAGCCATACGAGCTGGGGGTAGCTCAAGGGTTTGACCAGGTGAATGTTCTTTCGGTTGCCCAGGATTCGGTGAGCCGGTTCCGTCACGTGAGGATTGAGATGAACGGGGTAGATGATTTCGATGTCGTCGAAACTCTCGGAGAGTTCTTTCACGGCGGAACACACATTTTCGAACTTTTCCCCGAAAGTCTCCCGCCTGTGGCAGGTCATGAGAATTATTTTCTTTGAAAAATCCGCAAATCCGAAAAACTTCCGCTGGTCTTCATCCCCTTGGTCCTGCAGGATGCCGAGGGCCAGGAAAAGGGCGTCGATCACGGTATTGCCGACCACCCAGACGTTTTCCCGGATGCCCTCGTTCCGGAGGTTCGCGGCCGCCTTGGAGGTCGGTGCGAAGTGGTAATCGGCGAGGTGCCCCGCCATGACCCGGTTGATCTCCTCAGGATAGGGGGAGAATTTGTTCCCGCTTCTCAGTCCCGCCTCGATGTGAGAAACCTTCGCCTTCACGTAGAACCCGGCCAGAGCTCCGATGAAAGCGGTGGTGGTGTCCCCCTGCACAAAAACGTGGTCGGGTCCGTATTCGGCGAATACGTCCCGCAGGCCTTTCAATCCGTCGGCGGTGATGTCGAACAGCGACTGGTCCGGTTTCATGAGGTTTAAATCGTAGTCCGGTTCAATATGGAAGAACCCCAGCACCTCATCCAGCATGCTCCTGTGCTGTGCGGTCACGCAGACCCGGGTTTCGAACGCTTCGGACTTCTTGAATTTATAGATGAGCGGGGCCATTTTTATGGCTTCCGGACGCGTTCCGAACACGAATAACAGCTTATTCATATCTTTCAGGCGGCTCCTCGCGTGATTTTCATTTAATTCCGAAGAACAAGCCGGCTTATAGCAGATGATCGCCGCTAATTGGAACGATAATAACACGGGGAATTCATCTTTTCTCTCGCCGACGAGGAATTTTCCTCTATCGGCCGGATATCACGCAATAAAAAATCATGCCATTTCGTGTACGGCGCGGTGGGGTCCGTTTGGCGAGAGGCGGACAGCGTCCCGCGGTTCTCGCGGGAGAGAGGAACCCGTCTGCGGCCGGCGATCCGAAGAATATCCGTCGTGGTTCGAAGCGATGCAACGGGCGGGTCTGTCCGCCCGGCACTTTCACGCGCTCGGGAGGAAGGGCAGGCCCCCTCGGTGCCGCCCCGGGGACGGCCGTCATCGCAAGGTCTCTCTCTGTAGCGGAGCGGCAATCCAATTTTGTGAATATACCGGATTCGTCAATACATTATTGTGTCGTTTTCGATCCTTCGTTCTTCCCGAAAGGCTTTCCCGAACTTCGACCGTCTTCCCGGTCGGCGGCCGGAGTTTTCTTCGAAAAGCTTCATTCCCGAATCCGGCAAATCAATTGATAGCCAATGCATGGAAATAATTCAATAGACGTTATCCATGGGGGCGTCCCCCCTCCGGAAAGAACAATCGGCGCGGTGTGCGGGCCTCTTGGCACGCTTTCTGCCCTATGCATCCTGGCAGAAGGAAGGCCGCCGGTGTTTTGAGGGGCTGGGGAACAGCTTGAACCGGGGAGTGTCCGGGGGGGGGCGGCCCGGGGAACGGGAAACGGCGGCTGGAGGTTGTGGAGATGGGTCGGGCGGAAACGGGTTTAACGTGTTTTTCCCTTTAATGTCACTGGAGATGAGACGATGAATTCCTTCTATTCGGCAAGGCCGGCAGTGAAATACCTTCTGGCGGTGTTCGCGTGCGTTATGCTGGCGTCAACGGGCTGGGCGCAGGAAAAGGAACCCATAAAGGTCGGTGTCCTGCACTCGCTCAGCGGGACGATGTCGATCAGCGAAGTGGCCCTGAAAGACGGCACACTGATGGCGATCGATGAAATCAATGCGGACGGCGGCCTCCTCGGCCGCAAAATCGTCCCCATCGTCGAGGACGGCGCTTCGGACTGGCCCACTTTTGCGGAAAAAGCGAAAAAACTGATCCTGAAGGACAAGGTCCCGGTGGTATTCGGGTGCTGGACTTCGGCAAGCCGCAAGGCGGTCCTGCCGGTCTTCGAAAAGAACAATCACCTGCTCTTCTATCCGGTGCAGTATGAAGGGCTGGAAGCATCGAAGAATATCGTCTACACGGGGGCGGCCCCCAATCAGCAGATCATGCCCGCGGTCACCTGGCTTCTCAAGGAAGGCAAAAAGAACTTCTACCTGCTCGGTTCGGACTACGTGTTTCCCCGCACCGCAAATCTCATCATAAAGGCCCAGCTCAAAGCCGAAGGCGGCAGCCTCGCGGGTGAGGAATACACGCCGCTCGGGCACACGGAATACAGTACGGTTATCAGCAAGATCAAAGCCGCCAAGCCGGATGTCATCTTCAACACCCTGAACGGCGACAGCAATGTGGCTTTCTTCAAACAACTGCGCGCGGCGGGAATCACTTCCAAGGACATCCCCGTGATGTCCGTCAGCATCGCTGAAGACGAACTTCGGGGCATCGGCGCGGAAATCTGTGAAGGCGATTACGCGGCGTGGAATTATTTCATGAGCATGGCCACGCCCGCGAACCAGGCGTTTGTGGCCAAGTACAAGGCAAAATACGGAAACGACCGCGTGACGGACGATCCGATCGAGGCGGGCTATTTCGGCGTTTACCTGTGGGCCGAGGCTGTCAGGAAGGCCGGAACGACGGACGTGAACAAGGTCCGCGAGGCCGTGCGCGGGGTGGAGTTCAATGCTCCGGAGGGCACCGTCAAGGTCGACCCGACCAACAACCACACCTGGAAGATCGTGCAGATCGGAAAAATCACGAAGAACGGGCAGTTTGACATCGTTTGGAGTTCCGGGCAGACGGTTCAGCCCGATCCCTTTCCGGCCCTGGTCTCCGACAAGAAAGTGGTGGCCCCCGGAAATATCGTGAAGCGCTGATTCCCGTTCCGCCCCGGTCGACGGACCCGGACCGGAAGGTTAACGGGACGGGGAAACAACTCATTTGGCGCGGGTCCCGGACGGATCGAACGCCGGTCCGGACGGGCCCGCCAAAAAGCGTGCAGCCGTCCGTCCGGGACGGCTTCCTTCGAACGGGCCGATTTCATGGCGGCGGTGGAAACAACAACATGAGTGTCGATATCCTGTTATCGCAATTGTTCAATGGATTGAGCCTCAGCTCGATTTTGCTGATGGTCGCCATGGGGCTCAGTATCACTTTCGGCATCATGGGGATCATCAATTTCGCCCACGGCGAATTCCTCATGATCGGCGCGTACACCGCCTATGTCATGCAGAAGGTCTTCCAGGCGCAGGGCAGCGGACCGGTCTTTCTGCTTTCCCTGCCCATGGCCTTCCTGGCCGCGGCCTTCATAGGGTTTCTCCTGGAAAAATCCCTGGTCCGGTTTCTTTATGGGAGGCCCTACGAGAGCATGCTCGCCACCTGGGGGATCAGTCTCATCTTTCAGCAGGCGGCGCGGAACATTTTCGGCGCAAACAACGTGGAAGTCGCGAGCCCTTCCTGGTTCCGCGGCGGCATTGAATTCGTGAACGGCACGCAACTGCCCTACAGCCGCCTTTTCATCCTGGGGGTTGCGGTGTCGTCCATCCTCGGTATGGCCGTTTACATCAACAAAACCGTGGTCGGCAGGCGGATGAGGGCCGTGATGCAGAACCGGGACATGGCGGCATGCATGGCGATACGGACGCGGCGGGTGGATTCCCTCACCTTCGCCATCGGCTGCGGACTCGCGGGGCTGGCCGGATCGGTGGTGAGCCTTCTCGGCTCCATCGGTCCCTCCACCGGCCAGAACTACATTATCGACGCCTTCATGGTGGTCGTTCTGGGAGGCGTCGGAAACCTTGCCGGGACCATCGCAGGCGCGCTCATGATCGGCATCGCGAGTCCTTCCTTCGAATACATCACCACCTCGAGCATGGGAAAGGTGATCGTCTTCGCGCTGGTCATAGCGTTCCTGCAATGGAAGCCGTCCGGCCTGTTCGCACTCAAAACCCGGGCGCTGGATTGAGATCATGGAAACCGACAAGCCTGAAAACAGGTCCTTCATACGAAACAACTGGCCCTATTTGATCGCCGTTGCGGTCCTGCTCCTGCTCCCGCTCGTGCTCTCCGACTTCCGCCTGAACCTCATGGGGAAGTTCCTCTGCTTTGCCATCGCCGCCATCGGCCTGGACCTCATCTGGGGCTACACGGGGATTCTGAGCCTGGGGCAGGGGGTGTTCTTCAGCCTCGGGGCTTATTGCTTCGCCATGTATCTGAAGCTGGGCTCGGAGGATCTGCCGGACTTCATGATGTGGAGCGGGCTGACGGACCTTCCGTGGTTCTGGGGCCCTTTCCGGCACGTGTGGTTCGCTCTGCCCATGGCCGTTATCGTCCCCATGCTCTTTGCCGTCGTCATCGGCTTTTCCACGTTCAGAGCAAGGGTCAAGGGCGTGTATTTTTCCATTCTCACACAGGCCCTCGCCCTTGTTTTTTCGACCCTGTTCATCGGGCAGCAGCCGTATACGGGGGGCACCAACGGAATCACCAATTTCCAGGACATCTTCGGCTGTTCCCTGTCCGATCCCGGGACCATGCAGGGCCTTTACCTCGTTACCGTCGCGGTCCTGGCCGCTGTTTTCTTCTTCACCCGGTGGTTTGTAACCACCAAGACGGGGCGGGTCCTGATCGCCATAAGGGACGGCGAAAACCGCCTGAGGTTCCTCGGCTACGCCCCGGCCGTCTTCAAGACAGGAATTTTCGCGCTGGCAGCCGCCATGGCCGGAATCGCGGGGGCACTCTATGTCCCGCAGGTCGGGATCATTTCCCCTTCGATGATGGGCATCCTGCCGTCGGTGGAAATGGCCATGTGGGTTGCGGCCGGAGGAAGAGGGACCCTGGTGGGGGCCGTCGTCGGGGCGATCCTGGTCAATTCCGCCAAGAGCTATCTCAGTGAATCGTTCCCGGACATATGGCTCTATTTCCTCGGTTCGATTTTCATTGCCGTCGTGGTGTTCTTTCCCAAAGGGATCGTAGGCCTTTTGGAAAAATTTCGAATCGGGAACGGGACCGCCCCCAAGGGACTGGGGTTTGCGGAAACCGCCGCGGGAATGTTTCGGCGGTTGAGGCCCCAGGGCGGGAAATCAAGAATTCTGTAGGGGCTGCAAATGGCCGGAACCATTGTGTACGTGGAAAATGCTACCGTGAGCTTCAGCGGCTTCAAGGCCCTGAACCGGGTCGATTTTTATGTGGACACCGGTGAGCTGAGGTTTCTCATCGGGCCGAACGGGGCGGGAAAGACCACCCTGCTCGACGTGATCTGCGGGAAAGTCAAGCCGGAGAGCGGCAGGGTGATTTTCGAGGAGAAGCTGGACGTGGGCAGGCTGAGCGAGCACCGGATCGCGAGGAGCGGTATCAGCCGGAAATTTCAGACGCCGTCCATCTTCGAGAACCTCACCCTGTTCGAAAACATGGAACTGGCCCTGACAAAGCATCGCGGCCTGTTTTCCTCCTTCTTTCATAAAACGGAAGTCCCGGACAGGGACAGGATTTACGGTCTTCTGGCCAAGGTCGGGCTGGCGGACCACGCCGACGGCAGGGCGGGGTTCCTTTCCCACGGCCAGAAGCAATGGCTGGAGCTTGCCATGACGATCCTCCAGGAACCGCGGCTGCTCCTGGTCGATGAACCCGTCGCGGGGATGACCGGTGTGGAACGGACCAAAACGGGCGAAATCCTGCTCGAAATCGCGCGGGAACGCTCGGTCCTCGTGGTCGAACACGACATGAACTTCGTCAAACGGTTTGCAAGGAAGGTAACGGTCCTGCATGAGGGCCGGATTCTCTGCGAAGGGACCTTCGAGCACGTGAAAAACGATCCGGTGGTGATCGATGTCTATCTCGGACGGGGGGGCGAATCGGAAACAAATGCTCTCAATTGATGGAATCAGAAGCGCTTACGGCGATACGACCATCCTGCGGGATGTGAACATGAAGGTCGGCAGGGGCCGGGTGGTGGCGCTCATGGGGCGAAACGGGGTCGGCAAGACCACCCTGCTCAAGACCGTCATGGGGCTGGTCCGGCCCGTCGGGGGGACCGTGTCCTTTCTCGGGGAAGACATCACGGCTTTCACTCCCGAAGCCAGGGCCTTGAAAGGCATCGGCTATGTCCCCCAGGGCAGGGACATCTTTCCGCACCTGACCGTCCGGGAAAACCTGGTGCTCGGCCTCGAAGCCCGGGGCGGAAAGGCGTCGTCCGTGCCCGAGGGCGTCTTCGCCCTCTTCCCGATGTTGAAGGACATGCTTGCGAGAAAGGGAGGGGACCTCAGCGGCGGGCAGCAGCAACAGCTCGCCATCGCCCGCGTGCTCGTGACCGAACCGTCCCTCATCCTCATGGATGAACCCACCGAAGGCATACAGCCTTCGATTGTTCACGAGATCGAAAACACGATCCGCTTCATCAAGGAACAGGGAAATATGTCGATCCTGCTTGTGGAGCAGTTCATGGAATTTGCGCTGAGGCTCGCGGACTTCTGCTACGTCATGGAGAAGGGATCGATCATTTTCCAGGGGGCCGTGGGGGAACTGAGCCGTGACGAAATCAAGGGCCACCTGGCAATCTGATACCGATTGGCGTTCAAGACGATGGTCCTGGCATCCCCCGAAAGAACGGGGGAATGATTGCCCCGCCGCCCCCCGGGGCTCCGGCTTCCGCGCAAAGGCACGGGGCCGCAGCCTGCTGCGGGGAGGCCGTAAGAGGAATGTGCCCGGGCCCGCATGAGTGGTGGGCCGGGTGTGACGGGAGATTCGAGAGAATCAAAGAGGAAGCGATGCGGAGAAGTCCATCATGAAGATGATCATTGCGATTCTGAGACCCGAGAAACTGAAAGAGGTCGGAGACAACCTGAAGGCGGCAGGACACCCGTCGCTCACGGAGTTCAGCGTGAGAGGCCGCGGAAAGCAGAAGGGAATCACCATCGGCGGGATGAAGTACGAAAAGCTGCCGAAGGAAGTCCTCATGACGGTGTGCAACGACGCGGATGCCGACGGGATCGTGGCGACGATCACGGCGACGGGGAGAACGGGAAGCGTGGGGGACGGCAAGATTTTCGTCCTGAACGTCGAAGACGCCATAACCATCCGCACCGGACAGCGCGGTGCGGGTTCCCTGTAACGGAAGGAGGGGTTTCCAATGATGTTGTTACCGCGGGAAAGGGACAAGCTCCTCGTTTACGTGGCGGCGACCCTGGCCCGGGAACGCAGGGCCAGGGGGCTCAGACTGAATCATCCCGAAGCCATTGCGCTCATCACCTCGGAAGTGCTCGAGGGAATCCGGGACGGCAGGACCGTCGCTGAACTCATGCAGTATGGGGGGACCATTCTCAAGCGGGAAGACGTGATGGAAGGGGTCCCGGAAATGATCGCGGAGATCCAGGTCGAGGGGACCTTTCCCGACGGGACGAAGCTCGTGACCATCCATAACCCGATACGCTGATCCGGGGGAGAAAATGATACCTGGCGAATACATTCTGGCCCATGAACCGATCGAGGTGAATGCCGGAAGGGAACCGACAACGCTTGTCGTCCTGAATACGGGAGACAGGCCGGTGCAGGTGGGTTCGCACTTCCATTTCTCGGAGGCGAACAAGGCCCTGGTGTTTGACAGAAAACAGGCCCTGGGCATGCGGCTGGACATTCCGGCCGGTACCGCCGTACGTTTTGAACCCGGGCAGGACCGGGAAGTCAGCCTGGTCCCGTTTGCCGGGGCAAGAATCGTGCGCGGATTCAATGGACTCGTCAACGGCGGGCCGGACGACCGTGAAGTGGGGGAAGCTGCTCTCGCCGGATTGCGGGAGAAGGGATTCGGAGGTGCATGATGGCCTTGAAAATGAGCAGGAGCCAGTACGCCGGCATGTTCGGCCCCACGACGGGGGACCGCATAAGGCTTGCAGATACGGACCTGGTCGTCGAGGTTGAAAAGGACTTCACCACGTACGGCGACGAAGTGAAATTCGGGGGCGGCAAGGTCATAAGGGACGGAATGGGACAGTCTGCAACGGCAAAGGCCGCGGACGGCGTTCTCGACGTCCTCATCACCAATGCGGTAATCCTCGATCACCAAGGGATTTTCAAGGCGGACATCGGCATAAGGGACGGAAAGATCTGCGGGATCGGGAAGGCCGGGAACCCGGACGTGATGGAGGGCGTCCATCCGAATATGGTCATCGGCGCCTCCACGGAGGTCATCGCGGGTGAGGGGCTGATCGCAACCCCCGGCGGAATCGATACCCATATTCATTTTATCTGCCCTCAGCAGATCGAGGAAGCCATCGCCGCGGGAATCACGACCATGATCGGCGGCGGAACGGGGCCGGCGACGGGCACCAATGCGACCACCTGCACTCCCGGGGCCTGGAACATCCACCGGATGCTCGAAGCGGCGGAAGCCTTTCCCGTCAACCTCGGGTTTCTGGGCAAGGGCAATTCCTCCTGCCACGACGCCCTGCGCGAACAGATCGAAGCGGGAGCCATCGGCCTGAAGCTGCATGAAGACTGGGGGACGACCCCTTCCGCCATTGACGTCTGCCTCGACGTGGCGGACGAATACGACGTTCAGGTGGCGATACACACGGACACGCTCAACGAGGCGGGCTACGTGGAAGACACCATAGCCGCGTTCAGGGGCCGGACGATTCACACCTACCACACGGAAGGGGCAGGGGGCGGACACGCCCCGGACATCATCAAGGTTTGCGGGCACGCCAACGTTTTGCCCTCTTCCACGAACCCGACCATGCCGTTCACGGTCAACACCATGGACGAGCACCTCGATATGCTCATGGTCTGCCATCACCTCGACCCGCGCATTCCCGAGGATGTGGCGTTTGCCGATTCGAGGATCAGAGCGGAAACGATAGCGGCCGAGGACGTTCTTCACGATCTCGGGGCCTTCAGCATGATCTCATCGGATTCCCAGGCCATGGGACGCGTCGGGGAGGTCATCATGCGCACCTGGCAGACCGCGGACAAGATGAAGAAGCAGAGGGGGAGGCTCCCGGCCGAAACCGGGGAAAACGACAATTTCAGGGCCATGCGTTATGTGGCCAAATACACGATCAATCCGGCGATCACCCACGGCATCTCGGAATACGTGGGCTCCATCGAACCGGGCAAGCTCGCGGACATCGTACTGTGGGAACCGGCGTTCTTCGGAGTGAAACCCTCCCTGATCATCAAGGGCGGTTTCATCGCATACGCCCAGATGGGGGATGCCAACGCCTCCATTCCGACGCCGCAGCCCTACACCATGCGCCCCATGTTCGGGGCCTTCGGACGCGCGCCGTACTCCACCGCCCTGACCTTCGTCTCGGGCGCGGCCCACGAACTGGCCGTGGCCCGGCGGCTCGGACTCCGCAAGAAGCTCGTGCCCGTGAAAAACACCCGCGGCATCGGGAAAAAGGACATGGTTCACAACGACTGGCTCCCCCGGATCGAGGTCGATCCGGAGACTTACATCGTCAAGGCGGACGGTGAAGTGCTCACCTGCGAACCGGCAAGGACACTCCCCATGGCGCAACGATATTTTTTGTTCTGATGCCCAATTGCGTTCAAGAAAGCGCCGAACGATGTTTCTCAAAAAAGTGGGGAGCCGTGCTCTCCACACTCCCACGCCGCTTCACGGCTTTGTGTGGGGCCGCGGCAACGCCGCGAGCACCGAATGTTTGTCCCGCGCGCTGGCGCGTGGGCCAAAACCCTGAGGGGTGCGGTGGAATCGTTCCTCCGCTCTTTTGGGGGATGCCAAAACTATCATCTTGAACGTAATTGTCCATGATGCCGCGCCTCACCCGCGAAACATCGAAACGGGTATTCCGGGACTCTATTTTGTGGGCAAATCGGTATGAAACGGGGACAATGCACATGATTTTCGTTGAAGGAAAAATCGAGGATTGCAGAGATTGCGAAGGTCTTGAGAAAGAAGTCGTGGTGCTCGGCTGGGAGGGACGCAGAAAGTCGAGGCAGAGGGTTTTCACCGTGAGGGGGACCGAAATGGCCATCGCCCTTCCCACCGGGTCGGTGCTGCTGAACGGAGACGTTCTGTATGCGGACGAGGCGCGGTGCATCGTGGTTGAAGCGGCCCCGGAAGATGTTCTGAGCGTTCGTCCCGGGAGCAACGTGGAATTTGCGTCCATCGCCCACGAAATCGGGAACAGGCACCTGCCCATCTGCATTTTCGAGGACTCCCTCATGACGGTATATGACCCGTTTTTCGAGGACTTTCTGAAAAAAACGGGCGTGGATTACCTCAGGAAAAAGGACATTTTTGAACCGCTGAAACGGGGCCATTCCCATGGATAGCCCGGCGGCCCTGTTCAGCCTCTTTCAGATGATCGATTCCTTCTTCCCTTCCGGGAGCTTCGCGTATTCCTGGGGACTTGAAACCTATGTTGACGAAGGGCTGGTCGGGAACGTAAAAGAACTCGAGGGGTTTCTTTCGGCGTACCTGCGGGGCGTCGTGGCACGATGCGATGCCCTGGTCCTCAAGATGGCCCATGAAGCTGCCGACGCGGGCGATCTCGGGGAGATTTTCCGGCTCGACGGCATGATCCATTCCATGAAGACGGCGCGGGAAGCCAGGGAAGGGAGCGTCCAGATCGGCGGGCAGATTCTCCGGGTGATGGCGGGTCTATACGGCAGGCCCATTCTCGGGCGGTATCTGAACGGCATCGAATCCGGCGCGGCGAAGGGCCATCACCCCGTGGCCTTCGGCGTGGTCTGCAATGCGCTCGGCATCGGAAAACGGGATTCGGTTGCGGCCTTCCTCTACCAGACGGCGTCCGGCATCGTGAGTGCCGGCGTGCGGCTGGTTCCCCTCGGCCACATGGACGGGCAGAGGGCGCTGAGGGATTTGACCCCCCGCATGGCCGGAATCGCCGACGAGGTGGTGGGGCTCGGGGAGGACGATCTTTCCTCTTTTGCGCCGGGAATTGAAATTCGGGCCATGCGGCACGAGGACCTTTATTCGAGACTTTTCAGATCCTGAAGGAATTTGCCATGGCAAAACCCGTGAAAATCGGAGTCGGGGGCCCGGTCGGGTCCGGCAAGACGGCGCTTATTGAAAAACTGTGCAAGAGCATGGCCCGGGATTTCTCCATTGCGGTCGTGACCAACGATATTTTTACACGGGAGGACGCGGAATTCCTCATCAATGCCAACGCATTGCCCGAGGAGCGGATCCTCGGCGTGGAGACGGGCGGGTGCCCTCACACCGCCATCAGGGAAGACGCTTCATTGAACCAGGAAGCCGTCCGGAAACTGTCGGAACGCTTTCCGGACCTCGACATCATCTTTGTGGAGAGCGGTGGGGACAACCTGGCTGCGAGCTTCAGCCCGGAACTGGTGGACAGTTCCATTTACGTGATCGACGTAGCCGGCGGGGACAAGATCCCCCGCAAGGGAGGACCCGGAATCACCAGGTCCGATCTGCTGGTTGTCAACAAGGTGGACCTGGCGCCCCATGTGGGCGCGGACCTGGGCATCATGCGAAGGGATTCCGCGAAGATGAGGGGCGGCAGGCCGTTCGTCTTCTCCAACATGAAAAACGGTGAAGGTTTGGACTGGGTCATCGCATGGATTCGAAGAGAGGTCCTGTTCCTTGAACGGTGACGGACTCCGGCATGTGGGGAAGCATGGAAGGCTCAGCCTCGCATTCGGAAGATGCGGAGGGAGGACGGTCCTGTCCGATGCCTACGCGGCCATTCCCATGCAGGCCATGCCGGCGGTGCACCACGACGACCTGGGCTGCACGTGTGCCTATATCGTAAACCCCACGGGCGGGCTGGTAGATGGGGACAAAATAGAGATCGACGTGTCCCTTGCGGAAAGAACCCACGTCTTCCTGACCGCCCCCGCCGCCACGAAAGTCTACCGGAGTTCGGGTTCCTTCGCGTCCCAGGACGTGCGCATCGAGGTCGGGCCTGGGGCCGTGCTCGAATACCTGCCCGGGTACGTCATACCGTACGCGGGCTCCCGCTGCCGGCAGAAAACCCGAATCGACATGAGCTCCGGTTCCACGGCCCTTGTCCTGGATTGCTTCGCCACGGGCCGAACCGGATCGGGCGAGCACCTCCGGTTTCGGGAATACCGCAGCGTGCTCGAAATAAACTACGCCGGGGAAGCCGTCCTTTTCGAGAAAACGGTCCTCGAACCGGGGCTCACGGACTACGACGCGCCGGGGTTCCTGGAAGGCTGCCGGGCGTGTGCCGTATTGGCCGTGGTCCATGACAAACCCGGTCTTGAAAAGGCCCTTCTGAACGGTTTGAAGATGGCTGCGGGCTCGATGGAGGGAATAAGCGCAGGCGCGTCCGTGCTTTCATCCCACGGAGTTTGCGTGCGGCTGACGGCGTCCGGCATGAGATTCATGGAAAAGGCGGTCCATGAACTGTGGAGGGCCGCAAGGAAAATCATCCTCGGTCTTGAATTCCCCGAACGGTTTGCCCGGCTGATCCCTTGAAGGCATGGCCGATCCCGGCACAATCAGGCAAGTCATTCTTCCTCATTATTGACCTTCGCCTCGTTCTTGGCTCCGGCCGCCGCATCGTGATGTTCCTCCGGCGCGGCCTGCTGCCGGATGTTTGCCAGTTGCTCCTGCATCGCTTCGAGCTTCGACTGGTTCTCGGCAAGCTTTTCCTGGATGGAAAGACTGAGCGCATGGTAGTTTTCCACCTGCTCTTCGAGCTGTGAGACGTGGAACTTTGCGCTGTCCAACTGTGTTTTCAGCTCCAGGACCTGCTGGTCAAGGGACTTCGTTTCCTGCTCGTCCTCGGATTCGCTGGTCTCGCCCTGGGATTCCATTTCACTGATTTTCCCGTTCAGCCTGCCGAATTCCTTTTCGTTGTCGAAAGCCATGGATTCCACGCGCGCGGCGAGGTCCGAAATCTTCTGATTGAGTTCGGACTGCTGCCCGTCGGTATCGGACCTGGCCGCGGGCCGGCCCTTTTCGAACGGGTTTCCGCCGTTGGCGAAAAACCAAAAGGCTGCACCTGTGAGAAGTACCGCCAAAACGATGCTCACCAAGTATTTCATGCACGACTCCGACTGCTCAAAAGCAAACAAAGAATCCCAGGTGAAAAACCATGATCGAAAACGGCAATCCCTGCACCCCACCGGGCCCCGCCGTTTTTTCCCCCCCGTGGCGGAGGAGGAGATGCTGCAGTGAAGGATTTTCGGCCCTCCGGGAAGATATCGCCGTGGCCGTGTCCGGCCGCGGGTCCGAAGCCGGAAAACGGGATGAGGAAAGCCGCCGGGTAATATTAAATTATTACAAAGAAACCGAAAAAAGTATCTTTTTTTGCACACGTGTCGTGTCCGCGATCCCCATGGGGAGTCCGGGCAAGCCGGGGGAAGGAAGGGACAAGGGAACGCCGGGCCGGCACCGATGCAGCCGGTGTCGAGCGCCGGCCGGGCAAGGCGCCTCCGGTGTGGCCCCAGCCCTCTGATTGCCGGACGCGGCGGTATGCAAGGCTTGACAGGGATTCGCCCGCAGTGAGATATTCCCCGGACAGGGTGTGGGGAAAACATTTCCGGCCGCAAAACGGAAGGTTCCCGAGGTTCCCGGGGTTCTTTGACGTATACGGTACGGCCCGAAAAGGCGGGATGGGCGAAAATCGGTTATCGTGCCCAAGCTGAGGGAGACGGAATGGATACTTGGCTGGTGACGGGGGGAGCTGGCTTCATCGGAAGCAATTTTGTCCTCGGGGAGATCCGTTCCGGAGATTCCCGGATCGTCAACCTGGATCTGCTGACTTACGCGGGAAATCTTGCCGGTCTTGAAGAGATCGAGGGCGATGCCCGCTACGTTTTCGTGCGGGGAGACATCGGTGATTCGGGTCTTCTGAGAAAAATTCTGGAGGAATACAAACCGGCGGTGGTGGTCAATTTCGCGGCGGAATCGCACGTCGACCGTTCCATCTCCGGTCCCGCAGACTTCGTTCAAACCAACATCGTGGGGACTTTCCATCTTTTGGAGGAAGTGCGTCGCCATTGGGAAGGCCTTGCGGGGGACACGAGAAACCGGTTCCGGTTCCTTCACATATCCACGGATGAGGTGTTCGGTTCGCTGCGGCCCGATGAACCGGCTTTTCACGAACTGACCCCGTACGCTCCCAACAGCCCGTATTCCGCGAGCAAGGCCGCCGGGGATCACCTGGTGAGGGCCTATCATCACACCTACGGGCTTCCCACGCTCACCACTCACTGTTCCAACAACTACGGTCCGAGGCAGTTTCGCGAGAAGCTTATCCCTCTGGTGATCCTGAACGCCCTGGCGGGCAAACCGCTCCCGATTTACGGGGACGGGCTGAACGTGAGGGACTGGATCTACGTGGACGACCACTGCGACGCGCTGAGAGCGGTGTTGAAACGGGGCAGGCCGGGGGAGACATACAACATCGGGGGCAACAGCCAGGAAACGAATATCGGGGTTGTTCGTGAAATCTGCCGGATTCTGGACGCGATCGTTCCGGATGTCCGGAACGTTCCCCGCGCTTCGCTCATAAAGTTCATACAGGATCGTCCGGGCCATGATCGAAGGTACGCCATCGATTCGTCCAAGCTGGAAAGGGAACTGGGGTGGCGCCCGAAAGAATCATTCAGGTCCGGGCTTGAAAAAACCGTCCGTTGGTATCTCGACAACCGCCCCTGGCTCGAAATGGTCCGGTCCGGGGCCTACCGTGGCTGGATGAAGTCCCATTACGGTATTGAATAGCAGTGATTTCTCTTTTTTTCTTTCCATTGCTACTGTACACTCCTCGTTTTGTCGGCTTTTCCATGCCGGAGGCCGGTTTTGCTTTGCGCTCCAGCCACTTGGGTTCAGGAAGGAATTAGAATTGGGATTCCCGCGGGTCGCGTTTGTTCTGCTGTGGTTTCCGCTGCCTTCGGAAACTTTCATTTTCAATGAAGTTGACCGGCTGCGGGAGATAGGCGTTCCCCTCCGGGTTTTCACCCTTTACGGTCCGTGGAAAAGAAATCTCTCCGTGGCGATGGAAGCCTTTCCCGGGACCGTGGAGCGGCTGGGGTTGCCTTTTCTCCGTGAAGCTCATTTCGACGTAATTCACTGGTGGAGAAAAAACCCCTCGCTGGTGAAGCGCCTTTTCAGGACCGTGCCGGTACGCCGTTGGAGCGATCCCGAGATGGCGGGCGAAAACCTGTGGGCGTTTCTCTGTGCCTTTCGGCTGGCCAGGCGTTTCGAAGAAGAAAAGATCGAGCACATTCATGCGTCCTGGGCCGGCGGTCCCGCTACGGCAGCCTGGATCGCATCGGAACTTACCGGCATTCCGTTCAGCTTTTCCGGGCATGCCGCGGATATCTACCCGCCGGACGGTGCCCTGGAAGAAAAGATCAGGGCCTGCGCTTTCGTGAGAACGGAAAACCATGCCAATGTCGAACACCTGAAGCGGCTCGCTCCCGGGGAAGAATCCAAGATACACATGGTGCACAACGGACTCGACATGATTCCGGGTTCTTTTGCCCGGCGGCCCCTGGTGCCGCCTTACCGGATTCGAGCGCTGGGAAGGCTGGTGCCCAAGAAAGGTTTTGACGTTCTCATCCGTTCCTGCAGGATTCTCGAGGAATGCGGGCTGGATTTCCAGCTCGCCGTCGCCGGGTCCGGGCATTGCCGGGAAGCCCTGGTGAACCTCGCCCGGGAGCTGAAACTCGAGGGAAAGATATCTTTCCCCGGTTTCATCACGCATGACCGGGTGTCCGAATTCCTCGCGTCCGGCGATGTTTTCGTGATGCCCAGCGTGGTTGATCCCACGGGGGACAGGGACGGACTTCCCAACGTGATCCTCGAGGCGCTGCTCCACAAACTGCCCGTTGTTGCAACCGACGTGTGTGCCATCGGAGAAATCGTTCAAGACGGGACCACCGGTTTCCTGGTCCCCCAGAAGGACCCTTTCGCACTTGCCCGCGCCATCGTGAAAGCGGTGGGCGACCGGGAATCCGGCGCACGAATGGCCGAAAAAGGCAGATCGATGGTGCTCGAACAATTCGGCCTGGACGATGTCGCCCGGAAACTCCTGAAGTACATTCTGGAAGCAACACCGGCGGCGGGCCGATGAAAAGAAACCCGTCGACACCACGGCCCGGTGCTTCATCGCGCCGGATGGAAAGAGACTAGGGCCTTGCCATGACGGATCAACCCCTGTCCGTTGCCGATCGGCCTCCGCATCGGATCCTGCGCAACTTTGCCTACCTGCTGAGTGCCCGGTGGGTGCGTGAGTCGCTCCAGACCGTTTTCCTCATTTACCTTGCCCGCCACAACAGTTCGACCTACGGCGAATTCATGCTTGCCCTGAGTGTCGGACAGGTGATTCTTTTTATTGCTGAATTCGGCCTCGACCAGCACCTCGTTCCACAGCTTGCGAGCAACAGGGGGAAAGAAGCCGACGTACTGATGCAGTTTTTCATGCTGAAAGGCGTTCTGCTCGTCGCCGGCGTCCTCGGCATGATCGGTTTCGTTTACTGGCAGGGCTACGCCCCTTCCCTCAAGGTCCTGGTCCTGGTTATCGGGACCGGCGTGGGGCTCGAAGCGCTGGGGAGCACCTTTTTCGTCGCGTGCCAGGTCCAGGGACGGCAGGACATCGAGGGGAAACTGAGGGCCGTGGGGGCCGGCTTCGGTTTCGGCTACGGCATTCTCTCGCTCTTCCTCGGAGCCGCGCCGCTTGTCACCGCCTTCTACAAGCTGATCGAAACCCTGGTCAACCTTGCGGGATCGATGCGCGCCGTCCTCAGGCGGTCCCGCATTACGCTGCGTCTCCCCGAGTTCCGGCAAATCTGGGTGACGGGCAAGGGAAGCATGGTCTTCACGCTCATGGCCGTGGCGACCACTTTGTACAACAACATGAATCTCTTTTTCCTTCAGCGATACGCGGGGGCCGAGGGGGTCGCGCAATACAGTGCGACCTGGCAGATCATCGACGGTGTCTCGTGCCTTGCCTCAAACGTCCTCCTGCGCAATATTCTCTTCCCGCTTTTTGTGAATCTCTGGGAAACGGACAGGAATGAACTCACGCGGGTGATGCGCAATTCAGCGCGGTGGCTGACCGCCGCGGCAATTCCGATCATGTTCGTGCTCTTCGTCGAAAGCGACCGGATCATCCGCCTGATCTACGGCCCGGAATACGGGGATGCCGCGTGGATGCAAAAATACCTGGTGCTGACGATTTATATCGCCTTCATCCACAACCTCGCGGCCTTTCTCATGCTGGCCATGAGGCGCGAACGGGTGCTTCTGGGCTTTTACGTGACGGGGCTGGTCTTCAACCTGGTCCTCTGCCTCGTTCTCATTCCCGGCTCTCCGCTCATGGGCACAACACTTGCCATCCTGATCACCAAGGCGTTCGTCGCGGTAATGACCGTTTCCTTCTGCCAATGGACGATTGGATTGATGCCCGGACGATCCATGGTTCACCTGGGTCTGGCCGTTGCGGCGGGAGGACTGCTCTATTTCCTCACCATCGGCTTCGCGTACCGCGAACTGGCTGAAACGCTTGCCGTCATTCCCACCCTGGTTCTTATTTATACGTGGTGGCGCGAGTTTTCGAAAAAACCTGAAAAAACCGCTTGAGCCGGGGGTCTCGTACCAGGGAGCGGAGGGGGGCTCCCGCGCCACTTTGGGCGGCGCTGCGGCATCCTGCCCGGTCCGCCGGGACAAGAGGGATGGGTGAAACGATCAACCGGGTAGAGGTGGGCATCGCAACGGGGATGAATTCAAAAATCCTTCTTGCGCTTCGCGTCCGGATAGCAGGTATCCGGGCCACCCGTGGTGCGAACACGGGTTGGCATAAGCCCGCCGTGGCGGAAGTATTCGGACAACAAGCCGGGTTCGCAGTCCCGTTGCACCATGAACTGACTGTGGTGCAGAGCCTGCCGTGCCTCGGCAATTCCAGGCACTCAGCTCGCTCACGCCTTTAGATACTTTGGGGTCTTCTACTATCTTCCATCGAGCCTCACGCTGGTCACTCGCCCCTCGGCCGTCACGCGGTAGCAAATGTTCTGCCACCGGATCTCCCGGGCGAACCAGGTCCTGTAATGGCTGAGAGTCGCCGTGAAAATCATGGCCATAATGGCTGCCATCCAGATGAGCACCGGACCCGGCCGGGGATGAAACCTTCGCATTGAAATGCCGGTTGCGAGGAGTGCGATGAGGAAAAACAGGGAAGTGACGCCCGCCGTGGACGCATTTCCGGTCAGGAGAAGCAGGAAGGCATTGTAAGAGGCGACGACGACGGATGCGGACAGGGTAGAGAGGAGAATTCCCGCCACCGCCCAGGTGGCAGGGGAAACAATATTTGAGATACAGCCACTGGCGAGTGAGCCACTGGTACCAGTTGGTCCAGGTTTCTCCCGTGAGCGGCGTCGCGAGCCATGCATCCCGGACCGGGGTCGCGGTGACGCCTGTTTTTCTCAGCAGTACCGCAAGGGAGACATCGTCCACCACGTTGTTCACCCAGGTATCGCGGACCCTCAGT
Organism: uncultured Syntrophobacter sp.; assembly: GCA_963663685.2. Classification (GTDB taxonomy): domain Bacteria; phylum Desulfobacterota; class Syntrophobacteria; order Syntrophobacterales; family Syntrophobacteraceae; genus Syntrophobacter. Next base: position 203,163 of record CAXXDT010000009.1, read on the forward strand.
TTCTCGAAGAAGTCGCGCTTTATGGCTGTATTTCCACCCCCATGGCTGGGTCAGGATCCGGGTTTCCTGCAGCCGGTACATGGCGAGCACGGTGGCGGTGCGGCCGAATGTCAGTACCCCGGTTGTCTTCGGGGATAATGTGATGATACCCGGTCGTGATGTCGGTTTCACCTCTGGCAATGGGGTAAACGAGCAGCCGGAGCCAGTCCGTGGCTGCCTGGTGTGCGCTGTCGGCGAAGGCGATGACACTGGAATCCGGCGCAATCCGGTCCATGCCGACCAGCAGGTTCCGGTTTTTCTGTCCGCAGGTGGAAGCCGGACCGGCTTGAATGAGGCGGCAACGGGGTTTCCTTGGGGATTCCGTGTCCCGCATGAGTGCCCGGATGATCGGGACCGCCTCGTCCTTCTCGTCGCAGGTGACGAAAATCACCTCATAGTCCGGGTAATCCTGCGTGAGCAGGGACCTCAGGCACGGTTCCAAGCCCCGCGGAACACCGGGCCACGGGAATGATCAGGGACACCTTCGGCCATGGCTGGAGCCGCATCAGTTCGTCGTCTTCGTTTCCACCCCGCCAGAACACCGGCTTTCCGGGAAGAAACAAAATACCGATTACAAGGAGCTCCATAGCCAGGCAGCAGGAGGAATGCAGTACTCAGTCATTTCTAGCATCCGAATCTGTAGCGCATGAGCGCCCCCGGGTTTTCAGGCGGGACCGCCGCCCGCGGCTCGGGGTGCTGCCGCATTCGACGAATCCCGGTCCATTTCCGTTTGCTTGCCAAAGTTACATCTTTTATAAACGAACCGCCTGGAATATGCTCCATTTTATACGGCAAGCATAGAACTTTTGTGAACGGACTGCTCGAAATATGCTTCATCCCGCGCGGAAGCATTGCGCAGACGGGATGAGGGCATGATTGAAACCGCACCGGGGGAGGATTTAACGATCCCCTGCGAATGGAAGTGAAAAGATGGCAAGAATACTCTTCGGGGTGCATGGTTCCGCACATGGTCACGCCGTCAGGGCTTTGACCATTGCCCGTCATTATCCCGAACACGATTTTCAGTTTGTCAGCCACGCGGATGGGGCGGACCTGCTCCGCCGCGAATTCCCGGTATTTGAATGCCCGAACCCGGTGACCCCCGTCCCG
>CAXXDT010000010.1:0-358805 GCA_963663685.2 uncultured Syntrophobacter sp.
GCTGACGGGGATCTGCCAGATCGTCAGACGGCATCACGGAGTGTTCCCCGGGATGCTGTTCGATCTCATGGAAACGGCCAAAAACGCCGGGGGGGCAGGCCGGGGAGACGCAATCGTCCTGTCGACGATTCATTCGGCCAAGGGGCAGGAATATGAAAAGGTTTTCATCGACCCCGACGTTGCCGACACTATGAAGGCGGCCGAGAAAGCCGACACGGGCAGGTACGAGGAAGAAGTCAATGTTGCGTATGTGGGAATCACGAGGGCTGCCCGGCAGCTCATTCTGCCCTCCGCATTCCAGCGCATCCTGACGCCCGAATGGCGGGACCGGCTGGACGGTCTTCAGATCCGGGCACGGAAGAGGCCGAATTCCGGGACCCCGATGCCGTCAGCCACAAAGGCCCCGCCCTATAGCAAGAAAAAGCTCAAAATCGTTGAGGGCAAGTCCCGAAAAGAACGGGACCCCGCACGAACTCCCAGCCTGGAAAAAGGCGACTGCGTGAACACTCCCAACGGCACCGGCACCATTGTCGAAATCGCGGGAAAGCGGTGCCTGGTCGACCTGGACGAGCAGGCGTGCCGCGTGTGGGAAAGACTTACCACTGTAAGACCCTGCACATAATCGGGAAATGGCCGTTCTTCCTTGCGCGGGCAACGACCCGCGAAGCGATGTCCATATCTGTATGGTCCCGCCATTCCCCGCTTTTACCGGGCTGAAGACGGGTGGGGGTTCCCCACATGTTCCCATGAGCATCGGCTTTCCAACAGGCTGTCGGAGTCGACCGCTCAATCCCGGCTCTGCCTGGCGATGGCACTCCATGATTCCCAGGCATGAAGCAGGGGGTCGATGTCCTTCATCAGCAGATCGTCCGCCATTCCATACTTCAGGGCCGCATCGGGAGTGAAGACGGCAAAAGTCCCCGTGGCCTTTGCGAGCACCGTGCCGTCGGCCCCCTGGATATGCCCCACCAATGTCGCTTCGCGTTCACTATCCCGTCTGAGCAGTCTTCCTTCCGCTCTGAGCGGGGTTTCCAGGATAACGGGTTTCAGGAAATCGATCGACATGGACTTGGTGAGCGTGAGGCATCTCAGGCGAAAAATGGCCGTCCAGCCCATCACTTCGTCGAGTATCGTCGATATGATTCCTCCGTGGGCGAAGTTCTTCCATCCCCCCAGGTGGCTCGGAATCACCACGTTCGAAAAGATGCACTCCCCGTCGGTGTAGAAGGTCATTTGCAGTCCGGTGGAGTTTGTGGGACCGCAGCCGAAACAATTATGGTTGCTCCGTATCGGGAGCTTCATGATCGTTGGTGTTTCATCCATGGTCAGCAGCTTATGTCCTCCAGAGTGGTTATGGGCTCAACGCATGCGTTCAGCACCGTTGTGCCGTTGTTCCCGGGGGTGGACACGAATCCCCCTTGACGACGGATTCCGGCTTCCGGAAAGAACGGACTGACGAGCCTTCTGAAACCGGGGAAACGGACGCTGACGAGAGGAAGGTGCACCCTGTTCATTAACCTTGATCTGAGACAATATTGCCTTGCGGGCATAAAGTCCAGTGGCTTGCAGCCGGGAGTGCCGGTATAGAACACGAAAGGTCGGGGGCCCGGGTAAAAAAAGCCGGTGATTGACAACGACCGTGATTTGTAGATGATGGGAACAAGAGCGGATAACGGTGTGCAATTTGCTTTGCCGGGGGGTATCGATTTTTCCGAGGGGATTTTGCATTTTCATGTTTGGTGGTGACCCGGAGAGGCATGGCGGTTGTTGTCGGAATCTACAGGCCTGGACACTGACGGAGACGGATCCGATGTTGGACATTTTCAGGAAAAAAACACTGATGGGGCTTTCAAGGACCTGCGGCTGAGCGGCCAAAATCGGTCCGACGGTCCTGTCGGACGCGCTTAGGGGGTTCCCAGCCCCAACCGATCCCAATTTGCTCGTGGGGTTCGAAACGAGCGACGATGCCGCGGTCTACAGACTATCCGACGATCTGGCGGTGATTTCGACGGTCGATTTCATCACTCCGCCCGTCGATGATCCCGTCTGGTTCGGCAGGATAGGGGCGGCGAATTCCATTTCGGACATTTACGCCATGGGCGGCCGGCCGGTCACGGCCCTGAACCTGGTCATGTTCCCGACGAAAAAGCTGGCGGTGGACGTGTTGAGGGAGATCCTGCGGGGGGGCTTCGAAAAGGTTGCGGAGGCGGGCGCTTCCCTTGCCGGCGGGCATTCGGTGGACGATGAGGAACCCAAGTACGGCCTTGCTGTTACCGGAGTGGTCTCTCCCGGGCGCATCCTGACCAATCGTGGAAGCCGTCCGGGGGATGCTCTGGTGCTGACGAAACCCATCGGGACGGGGGTGTTGTTCAACGCGCACCGGGCCGGGAAACTGCCCTGGCGCGAACTCGAGGCCATCCTGCCAGGCGTTGCCGCCCTCAATCGCGTCGCCCTGGAGACGGGCCTGGAATTCGACGTTCATGCATGCACGGATATCACGGGCTTCGGACTGCTCGGTCATGCCCTCGAAATGGCGACGGCAAGCGGGGTCCGGATCGATATCGAATTCGGGAGCCTTTGCTTCTACCCCAATGCGCTGGAAATGTATGCAAAGGGAGAAACCACCGGCAGTAATCGGGCAAACCGGGGCCTGGTCGAAGGAAAACTCGAACTGCCGTCCGGGCTGTCCGCAGAACAGCGGGAAATCCTCATCGATCCCCAGACTTCGGGGGGCCTGCTTCTTTCCGTGCCCGCCGGGCAGGCCGATGAACTGGTTGCAAAGCTCCATGCCGGCGGGGTTCATGATGCCCGGCGGATCGGGGAAGCCTTTCAAGGACTGCCGGGAATACGGGTCGTGTGAGGAACCTGCGGGCGGGAAGAGCCCTTTGTGAGCGGATCGAGGGGCCGTCTCGCGGCGGGTGGGAACCGTCAGCGGGTCATCAAAATCACCTTCACGTCGGTGAAGCGTTTGAGAAACTCCCGGACCGGGGTAATGAGCTTGCCCCTGGATTCGTTCCTGTTGGTGAAGTAAAGTATCTTTTCCCCCTGGGTCAGGATGGCGGCATGGATGCCCCCGTCGTGACCGAGGTGCAGCAGGCCTTCTTCTATGGCTTCCATGTGGGGTGCGGTTCCCGTAATGGTGGCGTTCCCGGCGGAATCGACGCTGATTTTTCCTGAAATCCGAAGGTTCTCCAGTAGCCTGCCATAGTATTTTCCCGTCAGCCCCTTGATCCCGTCCGCGATTTCACCGTGTTCCAGCAGGTGTTCCAGCCGTTTGCCTTTGAACATGCAAAGACCGGCGGAGGGGGATTCGGCCTTTCCTGCGGGTTCCGACGGAGTGGGGACCCTGACGAATATCTCTCCCTGACTTTCAACCGGCTGCGCTGAACGAAGAGGGGCATCGGGTTCTCCCCCGGCTGCCGGGGACCCGCTAAGCCCGGTGCCGGAAGGCTGAACCGCCCGGTGAAGCGACACCGTGTCCTTCATCAGTCCAAGGATGTCGCCGTGGAGCCGGTTCACGAGATGTTCGAGGCGCTCGGCGTTGAGGTCGATTCCTTTCGCGGCTTCTCTTGCTTCCTGCGTAAGCCGGGCTGACGCCCTGTGGAAAAGGACCGAAAGCCATATGGCTATCAGGCCGACGACCAGGGAAACCGCCGCCGCCATGAGGAGGATTCCGTCGATGTAGATCTGCGAGCGGAAATAGGCCTGATCTCCCGCATCCGCGTGTGCCGCTGTCATGGCCGATGGATACGTGGGGACCTGCCTTTCGCGCGGCTGCCCGCCGGGATCGACGGGTGTGCTTCTGCGGTCTTCTCCGTTCCAGGTTAACGCCGTTTCCGACGGCCGGCATCGTTCCGATTCCTGCACCATTCGCATCACACCCGTGTCTTTGTCGGAACAGGCGTGTATGATGTCCGCCGTCGGCTGGCATCGGCCCTCGGGAATTCCTCCCGGGAGGAGCATGAAGCAGAAAAACAGGCAGACGGTGAGTCGGCGCATAACGGTGCCCTGAATCCCAGCATGAAAGGAATTGGAAGCAGTTAATAGACTGTCGTTCGAATGTAAGACAACACATTAACAACTTCTTCCCGGAGGGTAAACCCTTTTTCGGGACCTGAGGATCAGTCCGGCGGATGCTGCAGCCTTCCGCACGGAACATTCTCCGTGGTCGTCCTGTTTTCCCGGTGTGATAAACTTCAATCCTTGTATTGAGGGGAGACCGTGAAGTTTGGTAAAATAGTGATATAACTTTAAGCTCCGAGGTTCGGGGTGTTTAATCCGTGAAGGCTGCCGGATGAATTCGATCAGGCAATGGTGGGAGACGGGTAAATGAGTTTGTCGGGAATCGACCTGTGCATATTCGACGTGAACGGCGTGTTGATCGACTCTAACCAGACGAATGCTGCGGCCATGGCCCGGGCGTTTACGGACAACCCGGACTTGAAGCAGCGCATAGTCACGTTATATCTGACACTTACCGGAATAGATCGCGGGACCAAAATCCGCATGATCCAGGAACGAATTATAGGCCGCCCTTTCGAGGAGAATGAATTCGAACTGCGGTGGAAAGCCTTTGGGAAGTTCGGCCGCCTTTCCATGGTCGAAGCGCCGCAAGTGGACGGATGCACCGAAGTCCTTGCCGAACTGGGCAGGCGGAAGATCAAGAGGGCGGCGCTGTCGAACACTCCGCAGGGCCCTCTCGAGGACGCTCTGGCCATACATGAACTGGACTCTCTGCTGGACATCATACGGGGAGGTGGTGACTGGCCCAAATCCGAATCGCTTGCCCGCTTTCTCCTGGACTATCGGCTCGATCCCGGAAGATGTCTTTTCTTCGGCGACGGGAAGGGAGATCTGGCGGCGGCGAGGTACGCCGGGGTGTCTTTTACGGCGATCGATCCGGGAAGGGGTGAGTTTGCAGATGAAGAAGGGTTTAACGGCCCTTACGGAAGTCTTGCCGACTGGGGTAAAGAAGAACTGTGGGGCAGGCATCCGGAGTGATCCCGCCATGCCGGAAAACGTTTTGAATTCTTTCCCACCGGTCGTGTTCCATATACCGCCGGCCGATCTCCTGCCGCGGCACTGGGGAATGGCCCGAAGCCGCCCGGCTTTCCGGCGGCATCGTTGAAGATCTTCACCAATCCCGGGAGTCCCGCCTTTCGTCCGAAACGATGGCGTTCGCCCGGGATGGGCTGCCGGAAGGGGCCGGAAGGACGATTACAGGCCCCGGTTGCTAATGACTTTCCTGCTTTTCATCCGAATCGTCGTAGGCGGACAACGCATCGACCGTCCAGCCCGTCTCTTCCCCCCGAAGAATCAATTGTCCGCTTTTGCCCACCGCGAGGGGGGCCCGGTATTTCCTGCGGAACTCGAGGAGAAAACTCTGTTCGATGCGCTTTGCCGTGACGATTTCTCCGTTTGGCAGGAGGTACTTCTGACCATCAATGAGTCGGAACATGGCTTGTCTCCTTCTTGATCGATCGGCACAGGTGAATTCCGCCGCTGCCGGACTGCAACTTCAATCCACAATCACCCCGACGTATTTGTTCATGGTTTCGGAACCCGTGTCAACAGGTTAGTGCGGGATTTGTCCGCAAAACGACCGATGAAGGGCGATTCCCCGTGACGGATGCCGCCGAAGAAAGAAGCGCCGTTTCCTGGAACCGGCCTGGGGTTCCGTGGATGACTGCCGTTCAGGTACGACAAGCCGGCGTTAAGACAAGGCTTGCATAACGGCTGTACTTTCGGTAAGCTGTTATCATTGTTGGACTTATGGCAGTATTTCCCCTGACCGTCACTATGAATGAAGACCACGGAAGGATGATCAGGATGCACGTACTCCGGAGAAGCGTCGAAGGAGGATTGATTTTCGCGCTTTGCGTTATTTGCCTGTCGGTCTGCTTCTTCCCATGGCGAACTCATGCCGCGGGCAGAAACTATCATCATGTGGTGATTCTTTCCGATATCCACGTTCCGAGCAAGAACATCGGAGCCAAGGAAAAGGTGATCCGCACCATCGATACGTGGGATGACGTGGAACTGGTCGCCGTCACCGGGGACGTTTGTGCGGAGACGGGCACTCTCGAAGAGTATGCTGAAGTGAAGAGGTTTTTCTCTCAACTGGCCAAACCGGTCTGTGCCGTTCCGGGCAACCACGATTTTATCTATAAGGACATTCAGCGCTTGTGGGGAAACAGGAAAGAAACCAATCCGGCATTGCTGGATGTGAAACTTGAAAGATTCAGAGAGACCTTCGGCATGCCTTCGCTTTACTTCAGCAAGAAACTGGGCGACTATCTCCTCGTTTTTCTCTCGCCGGAATGCGACGAACATCTTGCCGAAATGTCGGAAAAGCAGGTTGAATGGCTGGATGAGGAATTGGAGAAAAACCGGGGGACTCCCACGATAATCTTTTTTCACGCGCCCCTGGAAGGTACGCTCTGGGACGGCAAGGCCAGATTCAACAATCCGGATTTCATTGCGCAACCGGCCGGCAGGATCCGCGACGTTCTGATGAGGAATCCTCAGGTGTTGTTATGGGTATCCGGGCATACGCACACGTCTCCGGAAGAGGAGAGCTTCGATTCGCCGGTCAATCTTTATGAAGGGCGCATCGTGAATATTCACAACACAGACCTGCACCGCGAGACGATTTGGACCAACTCACTGTTTCTTTACGGGGACAGAGTCGTTGTGAAAACATACAACCACAAAACAAACGAATGGGTTCCGAACTTCGAACGGACGATACCGCTTCCGCCGGTGGGGGAAAATGCTTCCGGGCTTCCCCCCGCATCCCTCCCGCATGCGAAGCGGTTTTCCATGGAGCGGATATCGCCGAACCATGGTCGGGACGCCTTGGTCTTCCGGTTGGCGGGGCCGGCTTCTTCCCCGCGCTCGGTTTGCAACCAAGGCCACTAGATCCGAATGGACAGGATGCGGTAGATCCGCAGCCCGGCAGGGGTAAAGACGCTCACTTCCTCCCCCTCCCTGTGTCCAACCAGGTGCCGTCCCACGGGGGATTCGATGGAGAGTTTCCCGTCGACCACGTTGGATTCATAAGGCCCCACGAGTTCGTAGGAATGTGTCTCTCCGGTTTCAGTGTTCTGAATTTCGATGACCGTGCCGAATCCGGCCTGCTTGAAGTAGAATTTCCGGCCCACGACGACCTCGCAGGCGGAGACCTTTTCTTCGAGGTCGCGGATCTTTTTCTGCAGGACCACGTGGCGCTCGCGGGCCAGCAGATACTGCTGGTTCTCGACTTTGACGCCGTATGTCCTCGCCTCCTGCAGTTCTTCCAGGACCTCGGGACGCACCACGTGTCTCAGGTAGAAGAGTTCTTTGAGGAGGCGATAATAGCCGTAGCGGGTAATGGGTACTTTCATGGCCGAAAATGTCAATGGTTGAAAAATCCCTCGGGGATTTCACCCTTTTCCTGTTTCATCCGGAAAAGTGAAATCCCGATGACCGTCTTGCCGTCCTGAATGTGCCCCCGGGCGATCAGTTCCCGGACGTGGTCCAGTTCGATGATTTCCACTTTGGATATTTCATCCTCATCCAGCTTTTCGGATATACGCTCGAGCCCGGAGGCCGCAAAGATCCGAATGACTTCGTTCGAATACCCGATCGCCGGGTAATAGTTGAATATCGGAAGAATATCTCCGACCTTGTATCCGGTCTCTTCCGAAAGCTCGCGCCGGGCGCACATCAGGACGTCTTCTCCGGGGTCAACTTTACCCGCGGGAATTTCCAGTGTTTCCCTCCCGATGGCGTAGCGCCACTGCCTGACCATGAGGATTCGCCGGCTGTCGACGAAGGGGAGGACCGCGGCAGCCTCCGGGTGATTGATCTTGATCCGTTCAGTGATGCGGCCCGTGCGGAGCCGTACGACATCCAACTGAGCGCTGAAATGAGTGGCGAATATCTGCCCAAGCGTCTTGATCTTTTCTTCCATCAGCTATCCTGTTCCAAATTAGATGGTGCCCCTGTTGTGCTTTTCGATCTTACCCAACGAATATTTTCTCCGAATCGAGGCTTATTCTCAATGGGAAAGTGTACCCCGACCCTGCGAAGGGCAGGGAGCATGAGATTGGGGAGGCATCACGGCAGAAGTCGAGCCCGCTTCCCGTACCCTGAATGCACCGTCCGCCAGCATGCATCCGGGGAGGGGCGTGAAAGACGGGAAGCCCTTCGGCTGTACCGTTTTGCAGACACTTCCCTTTCGTCAGGGGCATTCTGTGGTTATCATTGCGCAGAGGTGGTCTTATCTTCCGACTTCCCGGTTTTTTCCTCATCGCTCGAAACGGCCTTGCACTGAATTTCTTCCACGGGAGGCTCTTCGTCCGTTTCTTTTTTGAAATTCCGAATGCCTTTGCCGAGAGACTTTCCGATGTCGGGGAGTTTCCCGGGGCCGAAAATGAGGAGGACCACAGCGAGAACAACAGCCAAATCGGGCATACTGAACATAATAATCCCTTTCACAAGTCATGGTCGGCGAGGCGGAAATTACGGGCGCGATCCGGCTCCCATAAAACAATCTCTAGCCCGTAACCTGCCCATCGTGGTGATTATAATAGATCAATCGGGCCTTGGATAGTGAGAACGGATGGCGCTTCGGAAAAGCCGTTCATGGAATCGAGGCGTTTTCCGGACATCCGATGAAAATAGGAGGGAAAAATGGCTCACGGTGATTCGGCAAGCCCTATCAGCCTGCCTGAACCCGGAACGAAGAGCGAAGTGTCCGTGGAGAGGGCTCTCATCCAGAGAAGATCGGTGCGGGAATACAGGGACGGGGGGCTGTCGCTGCAGGAGGCGTCACAGCTCTTATGGGCCGCCCAGGGCGTCACGCATTCGCGGGGCTACAGAACGGCCCCATCGGCAGGGGCGCTGTTTCCGCTGGAAGTCTACCTGCTCGCCGGCAGCGTGTCCGGGCTCCCCGCCGGCGTTTACCGCTACATCCCGGAGGGACACGGAATTGTCCCCCATGTGGAGGGAGACCTGAGGGAAAAGCTGTGCCAGGCCGCTCTCGAACAATCCTCCATCAAAAACGCTCCCGCCGTGCTGGTCCTGACCGTGGTGTGTGAAAGAACCACACGGAAATACGGAGAGCGCGGAATTCGATACGCTCACATGGAGGCCGGGCACGCGGCTCAGAACGTTTCACTGCAGGTGGTTTCCCTCGGCCTGGGAAGTGTTGCCATCGGCGCTTTCAAGGACCAGGAGGTGAAAAGCGTGATGAACCTGCCGAAAGGGGAGGAGCCCCTGTACATTATCCCCGTCGGAAGGTGAAATTCCGACGGACGAGTACCATTCGCCAGCGCAATGGGGCCGTTCCCGATGCGGTCCCATGATTCTTGTCCCGGGCACCCGGTGTGCCGAGGCGAAAGTCCTCCGCATGAACGAGACCCCGAAAATGATGTCTTATACCTGATAGCGTTCAAGAAAACAGCAAACGGTGTTTTACAAGAGAATGGGGAACGGCGTCCCCGTCGCCCATGAGCTCCGGGCCTTGATTCCTCTGGCTGTACGCCCGCGGATTGTTTTATACTGCGGATACCCGGCCCGTGAAGGCGGGGGGGCCGGTTTGGAACCGGAGGCGGCTGGCCGGGGGGAACCGCACCGGGTGTGGACTGTTCGCGTATGCATGTTCCGGTGCCGCGCGGGCAGCACGGATTATAGCGGAAGGGGGCGTGTCCGCCTGGCGGGATTGAACGGATTAATGATTTTTGAGCTGTTTTCCGATGAATCCCATCGGGGGGCTGGTCCTTCGTGCGGATTCGACTGCCCTTGTGCCGTTGTCCCCCGTGGAGAAAACACGGAAATCGTCCCGTCCCGATGTGGGCGTCTGCAAGCTTCCTCAGCCGTACCCGTGGTTATGCCCGATGCTTCCGCCTCCACCCGCAGGGGGGCCGCAGGCATTGCGGACGTGTGAATCTCCGGGGAATACCGGGTCGAATCCGGTTCCATTTTGGAGGAGAATGGAATGAGTGATCGTGAAGCCACTCGAAGTGAGCTTGAGCGCGAATTGGGGCTGCTGCGCAAGCGGATCGGAGAGCTGGAAGAATCAGAGACACACTACCGGGATATCGTTGAAAATCAGCCCGGATTTTTTCTGCGGTTTCTTCCCGATTTAAGGATCACATTTGCTAACCGGAGGTACTGTACCTGCTTTCGGACGGTGGTCCAAAGAGTCCAGGGAGACAATGTACTCAGGAGAGTACATCCCCAGGATCGAGAACGGATGAAGGAAGAGATCCTGTCCATAGGGATCGACAATCCCTTTAAGACGATCAACTGCAAAATTCTCGATTCCGGCGATGTCCGGTGGCACCAGTGGATCGTCCGGGCGGTCTTCAGCGAGCACGGCGAACCGATGGAATACTATGCCGTTGGAAGGGATTCGACCGAGGAGAAGGACCTCGAGAAGCTCTGGCATATGTATGAATTCACGGCCAACGCGTCTGAGGAACTCGCCGCCCTGATAGACACCGATTACACGCACGCCGTGGTGAACGAAGCCTATTGCAGGGCGCACGGGAGAGGCCGTTCCGAGATCGTTGGACGTTCGGTGCAGGATGTGTGGGGATCGGGGCAGTTTCCGGAGGTCCTGAAGAGCTGTTTGAACCAATGTTTTCAGGGAGATGAACTCCACACGGAGGAATGGCTGTGTCTCAACGGGAAAGTCCCCGGGTGCTATGACGTTGCCTGCTATCCGTACCGGAATGACAAAGGGGAGGTGACCCACGCCGTCCTGGTGTCTCGCGACATAACAGCCCCGAAGCTTGCGGAAAAGGCTTTGAGGGAGAGTGAGGAGCGTTTCCGGTTTCTTGCCGAAAAGACCGGGGACGTCATATACCGTCTGAAATACGATTCAATGGTCTACGATTACCTGAGCCCCGCCATTTTCAAACTCACCGGGTATTCCTCGGAAGAGATCGATGCTCTGAAATTCTCGAAGCTGGTTCGAAAAATCGAAGTCCCGGGAGAACCGGACGTATCTGCCGATGTCCTCATCAGGAACCGGGAGAACGGCAGAACGGGGGAATACCAGGCCGACTACCTGATCGAAACGAAGTCGGGCGGACTGAAGTGGCTGAGAGACCATTCCTTTCCCTGGTACGACGAATCGGGAGTGGTTTTGGGGTCGGTGGGCATCCTGACGGACGTCAGTCAGAGAAAGAAGGCGGAGGAAGCCCTCGGGGAGAGCGAAAGGAGGTTCCGAAACATGTCGGAACTCTCACCCTTTCCCATTTGCATCGTAAACCGGAGTGAGAATATCACCTATCTGAATCAGAGATTCACCGACCTCTTCGGCTATACGATCGATGACATTCCGACGACCCTGGAATGGCTGAAAAAGGCATGTCCCAACCCTATTGAACGCCAGGCAATGGCGGATGCATTCAAGCATGAAACGGCGTCGCGGGAACATGAAATCGTGACCCGCGACCACCGGGTAAAGTGCAGGGACGATTCGATCCGGGATATTCGGTTCAGGGTTGTGTCCATGGAAAACGGCGATACCTTCGTTACCGCCGAGGATATGACCGATCACAAGAAGATGCAGGAAGAGCGTATAAAGTCCGGGAAACTCGAATCCATCGCGGTCCTTGCCGGTGGAATCGCCCACGACTTCAACAACATTCTGACCGCCGTCGTAGGAAATATTTCCCTTGCCAAGATTTACGGCTGCCCCAATGAGCGGGCTTCCGAAAAACTGACGGAAGCGGAGAGGGCCTGCCTGCGTGCGAAGAATCTTACCCAGCAGCTTTTGACCTTCTCCAGGGGGGGCGAGCCCATCAAAAAGATCACCAGCCTGCCGAGATTTCTCAGCGAGACGGTGCATTTCATCCTGGGCGGTTCAAACATCAGGCCGGAGTTTTCGATTCCCGAAGACCTCTGGTACGTCGAATGCGATGAGGGCCAGATTGGGCAGGTGTTCAACAATTTGATCATCAATGCCAAGCAGGCCATGCCCGAGGGGGGAATGATCGAGATCGCGGCTGAGAATGTGGAGCTTGATTCGGAAGAAAAGGTCCTCCCGCTCAAGGCGGGCATGTATATCGAAATTTCCGTCAGAGACCAGGGACACGGGATCCCGGAGAAGTCCCTGACAAGGATTTTCGACCCTTATTATACGACAAAGCACACGGGCAGCGGATTGGGGCTCGCTACCGCATATTCGATCGTAAAAAAACACCAGGGATACATCGGTGTGGAATCCGTGGTCGGTGCCGGTTCCTGTTTTCATGTTTACCTGCCCGCGATCGATCAGTCCCGGCTTGAAAAGACCGCGATGGCAGGCGGAGGGTTGCGGGGGCAGGGCAGAATACTCGTTATCGATGACGAGGAAGTCATTTTGAACTGTACCTACGATTTGCTGAGGCACCTGGGATACGAAGCCGAACTCGCCCGGGACGGCAGGGAAGCCCTGGAACTCTACCAGGAGGCCATGGGGCTGGGCCGTCCTTTCGATGCAATCATCATGGATCTCACCATGCCGGGGGGGATGGGAGGATCGGAGACCTTCCGTAGACTCCATGAGATCGATCCGGAGGTCAAAGCCATCGTATCGAGCGGCTACTCAAACGATCCGATTATGGCCCGGTATGAAGAACACGGTTTCTGCGGGGTGCTTTATAAACCCTATGAGGCGAGGGAGATGGGGGATCTGCTGCGAAAAATCATCAAATATCGCCGAATGCCGCTCTACTGACACCCGCGTTCGATCATTCCGCCAGGCAATGGCATCGTCGTGTGAGGGGGGCGCAGGCTGCCTCCCGCGAATGATCTGCTTCAATTTGTCCGTCGTGAGTATAATGTAATCTGTTTTCCCAATCCTTCGGATTTCATTTCAAAGCCTCCGGAAGGAAACAGGTATGGCGCGATCGACCGAAATCCCTGACAGGTATCCGATCCGTCCGGGCGGCATTCGAAGATCGCTAATCCAGGCTGTGGTTCCTGCAAAGGATTAAAAAAATCCGGCCCGATCCGTTCCCGTGGACTCATCCTTTTTCCCGCCATAGTCCAGTAGATTTGTGCAGGATAACAAATGGCTCGTCAAAAAAGATAGCAAGATTTTCACGAAAAACGGAAATTAATCGGAAAGGTGTCGCAGTATAATGATATGGATTGACTTTATTGATAATATTAAGAATAATCCTATTCTTCAATGAAAGATTCGACTGGTGTGAAATCCTTGGTCAGGAATCAGTGAAGATGGTTTCGTCATAAATGGGGGAATCGTTCATCAGTGGGGAGGGAGAGAACAGCAATGTCAAAAAAACTTCTGGAGATCACGGCGGAAATCGTCCAGGCGCAAGCGACCGTCAGCAAGATGACACCCGAGGAAATTGAAGCGACTCTGGCAAGGACCTTTGCGACGTTGCAGAAAATCCAGAGTGCGGAAGAGGGAGGAACGCAGTTCGGTGCGGGCGAGCCTTTCGATGGCTCTGCTCCCGAAGCGCAAACCCAGGAGAAGATCGGGCCGAAGGAATCCATTCAGGAAAACAAAGTCGTATGTCTTGAGTGCGGAGTCGAGATGAGGCAGTTGACGACCAAACACCTGGGTACGCACGGTCTGACTCCGCGTGAATACAAAAAGAAGTGGGGTTTCCCGCTGAAACAGTCTCTTTCCGCCAAGTCGCTGTCGAAAGCGCGCAGCAGAGCGGCGAAAAAACGGGGGCTTCCGGCCAACCTGGTCAAATTCCAGGAGGAGAGGAAAAAGAAGAACGGGGAACAAAAGCCTTAGAAAACCGTTGAGATTTCGGAATCGGGCGGGCGGCTGAGCCGCCCGATTTTAGTTGCGTGGGCAAATCGCGAAATCGGCGGCCCTTTTGAAGTTTGGAGATGAAGCGGATGTTTTCGGGGAATGAGGTTATTGCCATCGCAATTCAGCTTGAGAAAAACGGCGAACGGTTTTACCGTAGCGGAGCTGAGCAGGTATCGGAAGGTGGATTGCGTGAATTGTTGAAATGGCTGGCGGACGAGGAAGTGCGCCACAGGGAACGTTTTCTGGAGATGAAGGAACAATGCCCCGGAGGCGATGAGGGACTGGCCGAGCAGGTGGGTGGAGCAATTCTGCAGGGTGCCCTCTCCGACCATGCACTGTCCCTGGACGAGGTGGATTGTTCGAAAATCGTGAGTGTGCACGACCTGGTGGACATCGCCATCGTCTTTGAGAAGGACGGGATTGCCTTCTATGAACTCCTTCAAGCGTTTATTGACGATCCGAATACGCTGGGCACGGTCAAGGGAATCATCAACGAGGAAAAGAATCACGTAGAATTGTTGACAGAAAAGAAGAACGCGCTCATGGGCCCCGCGGGCCCGGAAAGTGGAAATCAGGAGTAAGTGATGGAAAATCCGATCGACAAATACTGGCAACTGAGGCTCGCCGACGTCAAGGAAACATTGGAAGCGAATAATTTCGAAGTCTTCCTGGCCTCCAATTCGGAGGAAGCTTCCAAGATGATCATCGAGCAGATACTTCCGGCGACGGGGGCCAAAAGCGTGTCCTGGGGCGGTTCCGCAACATTCGTCGCCACGGGGATCTACGAGAAGGTGAAGAACCTGCCCGGTCTCCAGGTGCTGGATACTTACGAGAAGGGTGTTCCCCCGGAAGAGATCCAGGAACGCCGCCGGCAGGGTCTCCTGGCGGATCTTTTTATAACCGGGACCAATGCCGTGACCGAAACGGGCAAACTCGTGAACCTGGACAAAATGGGCAATCGGGTCGGCGCCATAACCTTCGGCCCGAAGAACGTGATCCTCATTGTTGGCCGCAACAAGATCGTGCCCGACATCGAGGACGCCATGCTTCGTATCAAGAATTACACGGCCCCGGTCAATGCAATGAGGCTGGGTGCCAAGACCCCTTGCGTTCAGACGTCATTCTGTGAGGAATGCAAGGGCCCTGCGCGGATCTGTAATACCTGGACGATCACCGAAAAGTCCTTCCCGAAGGGAAGAGTCAAGATTGTCCTGGTTAATGAGGACCTGGGTATTTAGCATTCCGTTTCGTCTTCATGCGTGGCGTCCCGATCCGCCCGGGTCGGGATGCCGCGTGCATCCATAACCGCTGGTTCACACCTGCCCGCGTGCGGGGGCGTGTGGGGACCTCACCCGAATCGCCACCCCGGAACGGGGCTCCCTTGGGCCGCATTATTCTTTCCCGAAACCTCTTTTTTGATTTGGCAAAATAGTCCGCAAGTGAAAAAATACAAATAGGGGACCGTTCCTGCGCCCGTAATGTTCCATCCCGGCGTAGCGTACGGCTTTCCTTGATATATTCGCTCGTGTCGTATCCCTTGAATTCCGTGCCGTCCGGTGGAGTGTACCCGAACCCGATCCCGCCGTTTCAACTGGGTACTGTCCGGAGCGGGGGCACTGACGGGGTGGCAGGCGTCGCGGGCGGCGGAAGAGGCCTGGTTCGCCGGGGCGGGGCAGAAGCGGCCAGGGTGCCGGGAATGGGAATGTGGATTGAAAACGTCGCAACCCGCCTGATCTAAAGACGAAAATAGAACGGGATTTCCCATTTTCATGCTTCGCCGATGGCCCACCGGGTCGTGGCGATCAGGGGGATAATTGATGAAGAAGCGAGTTCTTGAAATGCTGGTCATCATTCTCGCGTGGTCCTGCGGAGCGACGTGGGCTCAGATCGATATCCCCGGCGAAAAATCTTCCACCGTGCAAACGCCCGAGGCTTCCGCCGAATCGGGGACCATGACCCTGAAAGAACTGGTGAAAATGGCTACGGAAGGAAATGCTTCCATCCGGTCTGCCGGGCAGAGCGCTCAGGCCAAAAAATCGCTTGTGAAGCCGGCCCAGACGCTTCCCGACCCCTACGTCATCGTGCAGTCCATGGGGGATCCGCTTCCCGGTAAGCTGCAACGGGGAGACCCGTCGTCAGCCCGCACGATTGGAGTCGAACAGGAAATCCCTTTCCCCGGAAAGCTCGGGCTGAAGGGCAAAATCGCATCGATCGAAGCGGAAGTGGAAGAACTCAATCACGCGCAGACCCACCGACAGGTCATAGCAGACCTGAAGCAGGCGTATTTCGATCTTTACGTCATCCGTAAATCCATCGAGATCGTGCAAAAAGATAAAAAACTGCTCCAGGATTTCGTTCAAATCGCGGAAACGAAATACCAGGTGGGCCAGGGGATTCAGCAGGATGTTCTCAAGGCCCAGGTCGAAATATCCAAGCTCATCGACCGGCTGGTGGTGCTTGACCAGCGCCGCATAGCCGCTGAGGCGCAAATCAATGCCCTGCTCAACCGCCCCCCCGATACGGCGGTGGGAAAGCCGGCGGATTTTCAAAAGGCGGAAATGAAGTACTCCCTTGAGGAACTCGGCCAACTTGCCCAGGTGAATTCGACTGCCATGCGGGTTCAGGAACGGGAAATCGAGCGCAGGCAAAAATCCGTGGAGCTTGCCGGCAAGGAATTCTACCCGGATTTTGCGGTCGGCTTCACCTATTATAATCGTGAAGACCAGCCCGAGATGTACGGCTGGATGCTCAAAGCAAAAGTTCCGCTCTATTTCTGGCGCAGGCAAGGGCCTGAACTGGATTCCGCCAGGCAGAGCCTTGCGAGCGCCCGCAGCATGCGCGACGGCGTCTCATCCACCATCGGTTCGCAGATCAAACAGTTTTACATCATGGCGACGACTTCCGATCGCCTCGTCAAGCTATATTCGCTCGTCGTGGTCCCTCAGGCTTCACTTGCCCTCGAATCCGCAACGGCGAGCTACCAGGTGGGAAACGCCGACTTCCTGACGCTGATCGACAGTCTTACGGCCCTGCTCGATTACCAGGTGAAGTTCTATGAGTCCCTGGGCGATTTCGAGAAAGCGCTCGCTCAACTGGAGCCCCTGGTCGGCGTGGGGCTGGTCGATTGAGCCACGTGAAAATCAAGCGGACAGGGCCGTCCCCGTGCCGTTCGCCGACGGGGCAAAAACCGGGGACATTGCCGGTTACGGGTATTTCGTCTCCGAACGGATCTTGGCGTCGTGGCCAAGCCTCCTTCGGGGACGAGGCGAGCCGGGAATTCGACGATCCTGCCGTTTTCGATCAGGGACGCGATGTTTTTATGGCTTGGGATTAATGGGGATATTCCGAAAGGAATCGGTCCCCCCCTCCGGAGGCCGTGCCTGATCCTGAATTCAGTGACGCATCAGGGTGAAAACAGGGGAAAACGTTCTCACGACACGGCCTCTTTCGCGGGGTCCGCTCAATCTTGCATTTCTTTATCGTTTTCAATACGGAAGTTTTCCGTTCAACTCGCTGATGGTGGAAATGGTGCGCTGCGGCTGAGGGACCGACCGTTCAGGAGACGTTCTCCGACTGGGACCCTGCGATCATCTCTTCCACTTCCCGCCTCACTTTCTCCTGGAACTCCAAATCACTGATCCTTCCTTCCACGAAGTCGCTCCACGTGCTGAAGTCCTTGAAAAAACGGACCACAACGTTGGCTTCGCGGCAGACTCTCCGGTATATTTTGTTCGCGCGTTTTGCCCGTTCGCGTTTTTCGGATTCCTTTTTGGCCTCTTCCCGATCCTCTTCTTTCCCGGCCACAAGGTATTTGCCGAAGGTCTCCGAATACTCGTCGATTTCCTCTTTTGCCTTGTCCGCCAATTCGGCTTCGCTGATTTCTCCGCCGACATACCGGTTCCAGGCGTCAAAGTCCTTGAAGGAAGCGAGCTTCAGTCCCATTTCGGTGCAGACGTCCTCGTAAGCCGCGTCCGCAAAGCAAATACGCTCCCCTTCTTCAACCGGTTTTCTCTTGATGTCTCGTGTGCCTTCATGTTCCGCCATCGCTTATCTCCTTCCGGTTTCGGGATTCCTTCACTGTGGGCATAAACTTGCCGAAGACATTAATGTCTGACCCACCATCGCTGTCAAATGGAAAAATCAGGCGACGCGGATTGCACGCCGTGTCAGCGGCGGGTCAGGAACCCGAAGAGAGCCCTCTCGGGGGATAGTGCCCTTTCCGGAACGCCACCACTTTTTCTCTGTCCTTTCAATCGGCTGATGAGGTCCCCCCTGATTTTGGGCTTGTCGGAATTCCTGCAGAGGACTAAACATTACCTCTTCACATTTTACTGTAAGGATGGGACTCGGGAGAATCAAATGCCGGACACAACGAAAAAGAAGGAGAAAGCCGTTCTGAAGATTGAGTTTCCAGCCAACCCCGAATCAGGGCCGGGCCGAGGCCGGTCCGTCCCCTGCCCGCGATGCAGGGGAGGCCGGGAGAATCGGCATGCTTTATAGTCCGGCTTTTTTCCTCATGGCCGCAGCGAACCTGTTGAGCCAGGCCAGTTATACCGCGTTCTATCTTTTCCCCATATTCATCAAGCGACATGGTGGAGCGGAGATCGACATCGGAATCATCATGGGTGTCTCGACCCTGGCCTCGGTTCTGTTCCGGCCGTGGATATCGGGCATGATCGACCGGATGGGCCGAAAGAGGAGCTACACCGTGGGCTCACTGCTTTTGTGCGCAATGCCGTTGATCTATCTTACTTTCACGGGAGATCTTCCATCTTTCTACTATCCGTCGCTGGCGGTCAGAATCATTCACGGGGTCGGCTTCGCCATATGCCTTATGGCGTCCTTTACTTTCATCGTGGACCTGGCGCCTCCCTGGCGCCTGAACGAGGGGATAGGCGTTTTCGGCGTCTCCGGTCTGGTCGGTTCGGCGGCGGGGCCGGCCGTGGGAGAACTCATCATCAACAGACTGGGCTTTGACGCGCTCTTCATCGCGTCTGCCGTGATGGCCCTGGCGTGTTTCATTCTTCATCTTCCCCTGCGGGAGACCTACGTGAGGGTTGAAAAAGCCGCAAGCCCCTCTTTTTTCGTGGTTCTGAAGGAACACAAAGTCCTGAATATCGGGCTCGTTTCCCTTGCTTTCGGTTTCGGGCTCAGCGCATCGAATAATTTCGTCTCTCCTTATGCCAGTATCAGCAACGTGTCTTTCATTTCCATTTATTTCATCGCTTATTCGGTGGCGGCCATTATCACGAGGTTTTTCGGGAGCCGGCTGGCCGACGGCCGTGGCGAAGACAAAATCATTCCCCCTTCGCTTGTCCTGACGGGGATAGGCCTGGGGTCGCTGATGTTTCTCAGCGGTACGGGGATGCTCTGCTTCTCCGGTTTCGTGACCGGAGTGGGGCATGGCCTGCTTTACCCCGCCCTCTACGCAAGGGCCATTCGGGGCCAGCCGATCGATGTCAGGGGTAAAATCACCGGTGTTTTTACAGGCAGTATCGACGGAGGCGTCTTCGTCGGTTCCATCGCCCTGGGTTTTCTAGGGGACCTCGCGGGGTACAGAGCTATTTTCCTTGCGGCGGGATTGGCTTTGATCGTGGGACTCTGGATTTTTCTGGCCGGGTTCAGAAGAGAACCGCAAACGACATAGAAATCTCCTGCCGGGATACGTCTGTGACGTTTTGCCATGAGGTGAGGGACCCGCGGAGGGTCGTCGTTGCGCTCCCGGAAGGAAAGCCGGGCCTTCTCAGTCTTTCTCCTCGGATTCGGTTCCTTCCTTTTCCGTGCCTTCCAGGGCGGTCAGCCGTTGTTCGAGCACATCGATCCGGGCTTTCATTTCCTGAAACTCTTTTCGCCGCACCATGTCGATGCTGTCCGCCCACTTTTTGATCGAGTCATGGATCTTGGTGTTGATCTCCTCCCACTCATGCTCGCCGCTTTTCACCAGTTCATCCGCAAGCTTCTCGGCCTCGGCGGTCGATATTTTGCCTTCTTCAACCAGCGTGCGAGTGAGTTCCCCGATCTTTTCCTTGGTCAGGATCACCGCGCCGATTCCCGCAAGAATGCTCTTTCGTATCAACTCAAGCATGGAAGTCCTCCCAGGCACAGAAGAAACGATAACGAAAAACGGATGGTCCATTGAGTCCCGCCGCCCAAAGATGTTAAATAAGGTGCGTCCGGAACGTTCTCACTCGCTTAAAATAGCAACCGCACCGCGGTATGGCAACAGGATTACCGAAACAGGGGGCGATCGGGTGAAAACCGTGCGTCAGAGTTTGATCGATGAGCTCCTGAGAGGAGAATGGACCGCAAGAGAGCTGTCCAAGGTCCTGCGGCGCAGCGAGAAGGAGATTTACGAACATCTGGCCCACATCAACCGCACTCTGGCATCGAGAAATATGAGACTCCGGATAATCCCCGCGAGATGTCTTGAATGCGATTACAGCTTTGTCAGCAGGAATCGATTTACCAGCCCGGGCCGATGCCCCAGGTGCAGAGGCGAGCACATCGAAAACCCCAGGTTCCGAATTCCGGAGGACCGTTCCCTTTGACCGTTGTTCCGGTTCTCGGGATTCGTCATGGTTTTCTTACAGGAGCGAGACAGACCCTATGGCCAAAATCATCGTCAGGCGTGCCGACTACAGCCGGGCAGCGATCAGATATCCCCTGTATGAAATGCTTGAATCGTTCGATCCGGGCATCGAAAGGGGGCAACGCGTTTTACTCAAACCCAATATGCTGTGCCCGGCCTCACCGGACAGAGCGATCCTGACCCACGGGGAGGTTGTGAGGGCGGTGGCGGAATACGTGCTTGAGAAGGGCGCTCTGCCTCAGATATCCGACAGCCCTGCCATGGGATCGTTCGAGAAGGGCTTGAAGGAGAGCGGAATCAGGGACGCGCTCGAAGGTCTTCCCGTCGAATTCAAGGAATTCAGGAATTCCGTCTCCGTGGATGTCGGACCGCCCTTTCATAAAATCGAACTGGCGGAAGATGCCTTGAATGCCGACGCACTCATCAATCTTCCAAAGCTCAAGACCCACAGCCAGATGCTCCTCACTCTGGGCGTTAAGAACCTCTTCGGGTGCGTGGTCGGATTGAGGAAACCCCAGTGGCACATGCGGGCGGGGGTTGACAGGGAGATGTTCGCGATGCTGCTGGTCAGGGTCTACCAGGTGCTGAAACCTTGCATGACCATTCTTGACGGGGTCCTGGCCATGGAAGGGGAAGGCCCGGGAAAAGGAGGAAAGCCCAGGGCGCTCGGCGTACTCATGGGGAGCGGGGATGCCACCGCAATCGACTTAGCGGTGTGCGGGATGCTGGGTGTAAATCCCGATTCGCTGTTCACCAATGCGGCGGCGAAAAAAGCGGGAATCCTGGCCACGAAACTCGATATTGACGGAGACCTTCCCCGCATCACGGATTTTGAACTGCCGCGGATGTCCCCGCTGCTGTTCGGACCGAAGTGCATGCATGGCCTGATGCGCAGATATCTGATCCAAAGGCCCGTTCCCGACGAATCGCTGTGCAAAAACTGCGGCGACTGCCTGCGTTACTGTCCCGCGCGGGCCATTAGCCTCGATGAACGAAAGATCACTTTCGACTATGACCGCTGCATACGGTGCTATTGCTGTATCGAAGTTTGCCCTCATGGCGCACTGAGGGCCGAAGAACCTTACCTTGGGCGGCTTTTTTCCCGGATCGTCAATCGCTCGGCATAAGACCCGGGGGAATGAGTCATTGCCGCGGCGCGGAATCGGCCGTCTGGCCGTCCTTCTTCACGATTCCGATCACATTGGGAATGGGGAGCGGGATCTGCAGAGAGTTGTCGTTCTGGAAGTTGGCTTCCCAGGTGCCGTATCTTTCGAGGGTGGCGGTCCCGGTATTGAGATAAAGAGAGGCCTCGGGTCCTCCTTCCAGGTACATGGCCCCGGTGAGCGAAAGAGGAAGCGAGAGGAGCACGTCGATGAAATCGTGGACGGAACTCGGCGACCGGCCGAACATGAAGAGCACGTTGCCCCGCCCGTCCATTCCGACGGCGACGGTGCTCCATTTCCCCGCCTGCTGATTCCAGACGTTTTGCTGACCGCAGGAGATCATCCGTATGCTTTGAACGAACGTCGAATACTTCCGGCGCAACGAATTGAAATCCTGGCAGTCCCGATCGATGATCTGAATTTCAGGGACATCCGGAGCCGTGGGGTTGAAGGCAAGGACCGTTCTATCCCTGCCGAGCCTGGGGTTGTTGACATGGGCGAAATTCCGCATATACCCCACGCTGGTGATCCCGTCCTCCTGGTACATCCCGGAATTCACAGCGGCCACCAAGCTGAATTTCTGGCACCACTCCCTGACGGTTCTCTTGGTGCGGCCGCTTTCCGAGGCACAGAGAAGTTTGAAAGCGTAATATTTGGGGTCGAATCGGACCACGGTGATCTTGACTTCGGGGGGCCCGTACCTGGAAGAAGAGAATTCAGCCGTGGAGAGGCCCTCGGCAAGTTCCTTCCATTGACCGTCGCCGTTCGTCTGGGCGGATGATCCGAACGGACACCACAGAAGTGTCAGGACCGCAAGGGCTGCCGCCTTGCGGCACAGGTTCACCCCCAACCGGTTCGACAGGGCAGGCCGGAGACCGGTAAGCAGGCAGTGACGCAATTGCATCAGGATCGTTCGGCACATTTGCGGTTCCGAAGAAGGTTTATAAAGTGCAAAACTCGTCGTTCCGGCAACCCCGCAACAACAGGAATATGCCTCCCACGCCGATCATTTTCCCCCCTTCGCGAACCGCTGTAAAGTCAAAATCGGCATAAAGGTCTGTCCGGCGGTTGAAGCCCGCCCTCTACCGGTAGTAATCGGAGTGGAGTTTAACGTCATCGACCCCGAGACGATAGAGCAGCATGATCCTGTGATTTTGCATCGATGCACGCAGAATCCCTTTGTCCAGGTATCTCCGGGAAGAGGTGAAAATCGTGTCCGGAAGTACCAGCAGGCCTCCCCGTTTGGAGCAGCGCTCCACAAAATCGACGTCTTCCAGGATGAATTTTTTCCGGAAGCCTCCGACGGCTTCAAATGTTTCCCGTGTGCAAAAGAGTCCCTGGTCGCCGTACGGCATGGAGAACAGACGGGTACGGAGGTTGGCCCATTTCTCGATGAGAGGGAGCAGGGACGGGGCGGGAGAGAAGCCGAGTCTGAAGCAGCCGAGGCTTTTCCGCGGTTCAGCGAAGATTTTTCTGACGGAACAGGCAAATGAGGGTGGAGGCACACAGTCATCGTGAAGGAAAAAAAGCACGTCTCCGGAGGACAGTTCCGCACCCCGGTTGAGCTGAAGTCCTCTGCCGACCGGCGAACGGGCAAGGATGATGCCGGCCGCCGGCCGTTCGATTCCTCCCTGGTCTTCAGTGGTTCCCCTCACGACGACGATCTCGTCTTCGGGCCAGAGAACGGGGCTCAGCCGGTCGAACAGGGGAGAAAGCCGTTCCGGGGGGGCGAGGGTCGGGATGACGACGGAAAGTTTTTTCAAGAGCCCGGCTTTATGGATGTGCTTCAGGTCTTCGGGGCGGTCTATGTCGCGTCTTTTCGTTATCGTCCGCAACGTGAAGCCGGATTCCCGGAGAATGCGTGCGGTCCTGCCACAAACGCCGGCCGTGCCCCATTCATCCGTGGCAAAGGCCGCCTGGCAGGGTCGGGTCAGGCCGATCAGGTAGTAGCCGCCATCCTCCGACGGTCCCAGCACTGCGTCATCCCGCCCCAGGGCGGAAAAAGCGTCTTCCAGGTCCCGCGCTTCCAGGTCGAGGATATCGCTCCCGATCAGAACAATCCGGTGGCAGCCCCTGTCCCGGACGGATCGGAAGGCGTTTTCCATGCAATTCCCGAGATGACTTCCTTCCTGGGCAAGGAATTCCCACGGACCGGGGAATGCCCGCCGCACCTGGGATTCTTTTCCCGGGGGGGTGAAAAAGAGGAACACGTGGACATGGTCCGTGCGCTTGAAATCCGCCGCGATACCGAGCGTTCTGCGGCAGAGCCTCTCGTAGATGCGGCATGCTTCATCCGCACCGACCGCAGGGGCCAGCCGGGTTTTCACCTTTCCCGTTTCGGGAAATCTGGCGAAAACGATCAATGCCTTCGAGGTTGAGCCCATAGAATTCGACCGGGTTCGGAGAGCGCTCCATCGGTCCGGCGGCGTATCCGTGCTTTCGTTTCCATACCGGTTTGCAATCAGGAAAGCAGCCAAGGGACTTCTCAAAAGAGTGGAGGGGCTGTGCGCCCCCACATCCCCTTGGCGCACCGCGGCTTTGTGTAACGCTGCCGGCCGCGCCGCCCGTTCCCGAAGGTGCCGCCGGCCATCGTCAGTAGGCCATGCTGCGCAGGGACCGCATGATGAGGGTAAACCCCATGGCCAGCATTCCCATGAGGCCCATGCCGCATGAAAAACCCGCGAGGAGGACGGGAGCGTATTGCCTCCAGGAAAGTCCGTATTTTTTGATGAAATAAAACCTTCCGAGAAGCGCTCCGATAATCTCGAGAAAAATACCGTGAGGCGTGGTTTGCCCGAGCCCTCTCGTAACCCCGTAGATCAGCATGATCGGCAGGCGAAAAGTCGCAAGTGTCCAGTAGGTAATCATCCCCAGGCCCATGCCCCAGCCCACGTAGCTGATGTTAAGTGCCTGAAAAAACGGAGAATTGCCTTCCAGCGTGGCGCTCTGGAGAAGCAAAGTGTTGAGTGCCTGAAGGTGCCACAATTCCTGGGCATAGGGGTACTGTGTCGATGGGATGGGCGCGAGCCTCCAGATGTACTGCGAGAAGAGGAGACTCGCTATGAGAACTACGGGCAACACCAGGATCTCCGCTTTGATGATGCTCCGGAAACTGGTACCCGTCAGTTCGATTTCCCTCCATCTTTCGGTCGCCCGTCCGTAATTGTGGAAGGGGATCGGCGCGTACCAGATCCCGATTCCCGTATAGCCGAAGAATCGCGACGCGGCGATGAAGGTGGCCTCCCTGACCATGGGGAGGCTCACGAACTGGCCGGCGATTCCTTCCATTCGTGCGGATACGTAGGAAATGATGGGAGTGTAAATAAAGCCGTAGGCCACGAGAAAGATCCATGGAAATCCGGGAACCAGCAGAGACGAAAGAATGATGTAGGCCGTCGTGGAAACGACGTAGATGCCGATGGCGATCCAGACGCTGAAATCACCACGCCCGGGAGGCGGTGAGAAGAGCGCCTGGAGGCGTTTTTTGAAAGTGGCCTGGTGCTTCTGTTTGAAATCCACGAAGACATGGGCGATCCCGATGATGGCGATGGCCAGTCCCAGGCCGATGCTGAAGCTCATGTAGAAATCGAAGTTGTTCGCAAAAACGGTATCGACCGTTCCCATGCCCTTGTGCCATCGGTGCAGGATTCCGTATTGATAGAGAATCGGGTTGGCGATCATGGTGATGACCAGTCCGACGCCCCCGCCGACAACCGCCCAGAAGGGCAGGACCATCCCGATAAAGAGAAGTCCGAGATCGAGTTGGATACCGGTGGCGACGGCCGGGAGGAAGTCTTCTGTCACGTGGGTGAGCTCTATCCATGGAATTGGAAAGAGCCTGATCGGTTCCGTGAGCACCACGCCGGATACGGCGGGAAGCAGAACGTACAATGAACCGAAAACCAGGCCGATCATTCCTCCGATGGAGAACACCCGCCATTTCCAGCTCGCCTCCTTTCGGTCCGTGGATTCGGCCAGTGCGATGTTGCCGAGCGCTCCGACGGGGGCCATGGGAAAGGGGAGTTTCTCGACGTCGGAAGTGAGACGATAGAGTGCGTAGCCCAGCCCGAAGTGGTCCACGGCGGAGATGAGTTCGAAGCCCACCATCAACAGAATGGGGACCAGCCAGTCCCTGTGGAAGAACGTCCGGGCGGCAAGGGATTCGGAACCGGGCTGAGGTGCGACCCAGGCGGGGATGTACTGGGTGAGGCCCAGCATTCTCGCGGCGTCGGATTGCACGAGGTACTGGTTCCAGAGCAGTCCCGAGAACGGGCTCGCCAGTGCCGCTCCTGCCATATAATACAGCACGAAGACTTCCTGCTGCCTGAGCGGCGTGTAGGCGCGCTTGGCCACTTCGGCGAACAGGATGATCGT
This sequence comes from uncultured Syntrophobacter sp., assembly GCA_963663685.2. GTDB lineage: Bacteria > Desulfobacterota > Syntrophobacteria > Syntrophobacterales > Syntrophobacteraceae > Syntrophobacter. The sequence goes on from CAXXDT010000010.1 coordinate 25,898, forward strand.
CACCCAGCGGGCTGCGGGGCCCACGCCCGTGCCGACCACCAGGCCCAGGTACATGGACCCGGGCATCATCAGAAACCCGATGAAGACGGCGCCTATAACGGATTTCCAGCCGAACCCCTCCTCGAATTTCTCCGGTGGTTTCAGCAGGTCTCGATATTCCTTTAGTTCCTTATCCTCGTACATGTCCTTCCCCAAATGCCTTCGGCGGTAAGGAGGTTGTCAGAACACGGCCGTTGCCGGTGTTTCCCGGCTTTCCCCGAATGGAACGGGGAGAACGATCCCATCAAAGCGGTAAGACGTGATAGCTGATCGGAGTGAACAGACCGACGATCAGCCACAGGATTGCCATGAGCATGTCGCCGACGATCAGGCCGATGAAAAGGCGGCGGATCTCTCCGTACAGGTTGGCGCCTCCGTATCTGAGCACCAGGGAGTTGCAAAGCCAGCCGATGAAAAATCCGAACCACAGAATCTGCATGGCCGAGCTGTAGGTGGTGAGGTAGCCGATCGGGTGCAGGGGCCACCAGATGAACCAGTGGTAACCCATTACCAGCAGTGCCATCACCGCCGCACCGATCATGGTGAATGCGATGCTCCAGTTTTTGTGCTCTTCGGGGTGGTTGATGAGCTGAGCGACGTTTTCGTGAACCCTCCTCGCACTCTCGACGGCCCAGTCGTCGGGGAGGGAATTCAGTCCGAACTTGTAGTAAAGGGCCAGAATGGCGATGAAGGACACAACGATGCCGATCAGCACCGCCCAGATGATGCCCCACAGGAATCGGTTCCCGGGCCGGCTTCCATCGGAAAGTTTCGACGAATGGAAGAGAGAGGGCATGAGCGATTCCCTCATGTCCAGGAAGGTGATTTTCTGGATGATCATCCCGATGTAGAGAGTGGCCGGTCCGATGAGCCGGGTGTCGAGGAATGCCAGAAATCCGTCGGAAGGAGCTACCGCCAGGGTAAAGTAGGGCAGGCCTCCCTGGCAGATGAGCCTGGACGCCACCAGTTGCAGCATGAAGCACAGGGCCAGAAGGCAGATCGTGGACAGAATGTCCATTCCGAAAAAACAAAGCCATACGGCGGTGCCCACCAGACCGACGAGAAAAAGGTAAAGGGCTGTTTTCGGCTGCAGGAATCCGTGGAATTCGGTCGTTTCCGTCCGCTTGGAAAAAACCGATTTAACCACATGGATCAGATGGTCCCTTGCCAGCCACAGGATAAAGAAAAAGAAAACTCCGAAGGCGCCGATCATCTGCATTTCCTCGACTCGCGACAGCACGGGGCCGAAAGTCGTCCCGAGTGCGGCGGCGGGGAACCGCCATCCGAAAAGCCTGAGAAATCCTGGCAGCAGCCCTCCCAGGATGTAGAAAAACCACAGGCTGAAGGAAACTTGCTTGGTGGCGAGGAAAGCAAACCCGATGAACGCCGGGTAGATGTAGAACTTCATCTTGTAAAAGCCGGAGAACAGGCCTTCCCGGGGGATGAACGGCTGGGCGAGCACGAGGGTCGGAATCTGAGGGACTTGGGGAAAATAAGTATGGAAGCCGTTCAGGAGATGGAGAAATACGGGAATGCTGCATCCGATGATGAAATAGCGGTGGGTGAAAAACCTGAAAAGGGTGCCGTTGTCGGCTTCCCGACTCAAGGTTTCCGGGACCCGCAGCAGCGGGAAATTCATCTTTTCGTTTTCGATCCACTGATGCGAAAACAACCCCACCAGGCCGAGCATCGCAATGTAGACCAGCACGATAAACAGGCCCCACCATGCCATCGGTAATATCCAGGCCGACCAGGGAATATGCCGCAGGACCTCCCCCCAGGTCATGTCCGGGCCCCCGTTCAATCCGCTGTAAAGCGTACGGATCATTTCGGGGTCATTGGGGAATATGGATTTGGGCAGGAGCGAAAGCAGCATCTGGCCCATTTCGCTCGAAGACGCGCTAAACCATCCCGCCGTCGTGATGTTGATGATGAATGTGCGCATGAGGCCGGTGTAGGCGATGCCCGTACCGACGGTCACCATGGCCCACATGAGCAGCAGTTCATGGAAATGAAAACGCCATTTCCTGTTGAGCCGGGAAAGGATGGGGTTGATGACCACCAGCGTCAGAAACAGGCAGGCAAAGGATGCAAGCGGGAAATGCCCGCCGGCGACGGGACTGTTCTGCAGCCTGATATTGTTATAGGGTGTGAATATGCAGCTCAAGAAAACAAAGATGAGGCCTACAATGAGTGCTGGAAAACGTATTTGGAGTTCTTTCATGAGGAGCGATTCCTTTGAGCCGGATCGATTGATCCCGTCTTGCACCGAACATTCGACGTATCCGGGCTTCACCTCGTTATCATGGCATCACCACCGGCTTTTCGTCGTGCCGCAGGTAAACTGACCTGGAGTCGCTGTCAAGGGAGCGCCACAGGAGCATCTGTTTGCGGATGGCTTTGATGAAGTTCCGGTTCGCCCTCGCCCATGCCGAACGCTCTCCGGACACCCTGGTCATGACGATGGCCAGTTCGAGATAACCCGGGTTTTCGGTGGATGGGCAGCAATGGAGCTGTATGCGCTGTTTGATCCCGAAATCGAACGGAGCAAGCCACGTATTGGTGCGGATCACGATGCAGACCGGAAATGGAACCTGGCCGGGCCGTACCGCCGGGATCTCATCATCCATCGAGATCTCGTCCACGATGAACGATCCGTGCACAACGTCCATGTGGGAGCGGCAGAAGGCGTTCAGGAACCTCATGATGCCGAATTCCTCATCGCCCTTGAGAAGAAACGGGAGGTTCATGTAGATGGAGTCCCCTTCCGGCGTCGGCAGGGTCCACGAACGGTTGACGTCCGGCATGGCGATCTGGGCCGCGAGTCTTGCCGGATACAGGGCCGCGAGGAACACGACCGAAAAGACGAGGAACATGCACGCGACACTGGCCAGCGATGAGTAGTTGAACGTCAACTGGGAAAACGCCGTGGTGCCGCCCAGGTATTTTGCGCTTATCTGGGCGAGAATGTAGCCGATGACAGTGGAGATCACGGCCATGGACAGCGCTTCCACGATAAACAGGAACCCGACGTGGTTGGGCGCAAGGCCCACCGACGTGTAGGTGCCGATTTCCCGCTGCCGCTCGTGAACGTGCCCGATCATCGTGTTCAGAGTGATGAACACAACGATAAGGATGGGGATCAACAGGTTCGAGACCCCCTGGTAGCGCAACGACGTGCTGGCACTGTGGTACCACGTTCCGTTGTCTCCCACGAACAGGGGAAAACCGAGCCACGCGGACAGCCCGTCCGCGATTTCGACTGGTCCCCCGGAGGGTTGGATGGCTATGGTTTTCAGGGTCCCCCCATATTCCAGGCACTTCCGGAACGGAAGGATCACCGTTCGATTTCCGCTTGCGTATCTGAATCGCTCGGCCTGCGGGAGCAGCTCTTCGCCCCCCTGCAGCGCCTCGACCTCGACTTCGGACAGATCCTCGCCCTGGCCCACTTCGAGATAGGCCGGGGCCACGGGGTTCTGATCCAGGTCCTTCATGGAATCCAGAAGGGCTCCGTCGAAATACCCCGCAATCCTGAAGGGGCTCCCGAAGATCTGAACCATGGCTCCAACGTCCGTTTCCGGGTCCAGCCCCAACCGTTTGGCCATTGCGATCGGCAGAAGAATGGAGTTGTCGTCCGATTTGTCGAACCAGTTCCCGGCCGTCAGCAACCCGCGGAAACAGTCCGGGGGATTGAGGCCGAGACCCAGTACCCCTTCCACCGGAGACGACTGGGGAGGCCGGAATACCGCCGTCATGATGCGTTCGGTCCCAAGGGGGGGATCGATCCAGGCCCTCGGCCAGAGACGGGCTTCACTGCCGCTGAACCTCGTCTTCATGTCCTCGAAGAGCAGCATGGACAGGGGCAGGCGGAACTGGTGCCGCAGCAGGATTCCCCGGTAGGCGTTGTCGTCGGAAATGCGCGTCATCATCGACCGGTGCAGGCTCTTCACATTGGTGAAGGACATTACCGTGAACGTCAGGATAACCAGGGTAATGCACGTCAAACCGGTCCGTAGCTTCCTGCGATTGAGGTTCGATACGCCGATGGCGAAACCGGCACCGAAAGACTGCCATTTGCTCGCCTGAGGCGTATTGATATGTGCCATTCTGCTGTGCAGGTCCTCCATCTCCCCTTCGAAGCGGATAAAGATGATCGCGGATACGAGCAGCGACAAGCCGACGATGAAAAACGCGACGATGACCACCATGGGGCTGTAGGTGAGCTGAAAAGCCGGGTGAAGCGCCCTGATGGTCAGGATGGTCATGATGAGGATCAGGAAGAAGGCGACGATCTGCCGGTAGATGTTTCTGAAACAGAACAGGTATCGTTCCACGCAATAGGCGAAGGGAACGAAAAGGGCCACGAAAAACATCACGCCGCCCAGGACATCCCGCTGATTGCTTTCGATTTCGCCGTAAACGACGTTCAATTTGGCCCACGCCGGGACGATCCCGTCCCAGAATTCGGCGTAATCATGCTCGGAAAGGGACGCGGTCGCCTGATCGAATGCCTTCTCCGAATCCTGGAAAAGGGTTTCGAGATAAGTGTTGACGATCCCGTGCGCGGAAAGGTTCCTGAGCCGGTCTCCAACGAGGTAATGAAGGTCTTTCACCACCTGGTAAGGGACCAGGGAAATCGTGGGCGGATCGGCAATCAGGAACCCTTTGCCGTTTGGTTCTTCTTTGGAGCCGTTCAGGAGAAAAAGCTGTCGTGCCAGAAGAGATTCGGACATCACCAGTTTGAACCGGGTGCCTTTCTCGAGAAACACGGAAATCGCCATGGTATTCCGCCCGTCCACGTGGCTGAACCAGTGGCGGAGCGGCAGCGCTTCCGTGGAGGCGTCCAGCAGGTCGGCCTTGGTGAGGTAGCCCATGTTCTGAGGGTTGAACACCGGGATTACGTCCGTCTGGACGCAACGGAACATGATGAGTGCCGCGCTGGCGGTATCTCCCTTGACGTTGATCCTGAAATTGTCCTTGCCCGTCTTCGTTTTGTCCAGGGCGGTCCCTATACGGCCCGTCGCCGGGTCGATGCCGTAGGGTTCCATGATGATCTTTTCCAGGGCGACCCGTTTGTTTGCCAGGCCGGGAACGAAGTACGAACCGTCCCGGCAGACCATGGTCCTGAAGACCGAGTCGCCCTGGATCACGGAGATAATGGTGCCGGGGGCCGGCTGGTCGGGGAAAAGTTCTCCCTGCCGTATGAACATGGCCTGGCCTTCCAGACCGGACGATGCCGGGATGCCAGGATCGACGGAAGATTTCAGGGAAGCGTCGGACAGCAGCCGTCTCAGCGTGATGGGCAGAAAGACGCCGAGAGACCGGACTTTTGAGAGGTCCACACGTTCCAGAGTGTCCAGAGGAGTGGCCCAGAAGGGGCGAAGGTCGTCCACGGACATGAGCGAGACGGTGGGAAGGCCTGAAATGTAAGCGACGTCGCTCGCGGGGTGGCTTTTCCCATAGGCCCTTCCGATGCCTTCCTCGGGCGATCCGCCCCTGGATATGTCGCTTGAGATGTCGGGCAGGCCCAATTCGGCCGCAACCTGGTCCCCGACCTGGTTATAGAGCGCCTGGAGCCTTGCGGTCCTGTTCCCCCGCTGCAGGGTCTCTCTCAGCGGATAGGTGTCCCCCAGCTCAACCAGCCCCAGTTTGTTGAAGTGGGAGGAGACGTGGAGGTCGAGGTACAGGACCTGGGTGTAATCTTCCAGAAGACCGCGCAGGTTGCTTCCGGACTTGGCCGCCTGGATCCGGTTCTTCAGTTCCTTGTGAGAAGCCTTGGTGTCCTCGGTGGCCTCTCCCAGCAATTTCAGACCGAGTTCCCGCTGTTCGGGGCTCAACCGCCTGACGTCGGTCACAAGGGCGAGTTGCCTGTATTTTCTGGGTTCTTCCAGGTTGATCGGGTTTTCCGTGTCTCCCTTTCTTGAAAGGCTTTTCCCGTACTGGATCTCTCTTGTCAGGGTATCGGCCTTGTCCTTGGCCTTATTGAGCAGAGCCTGAAGGACGATTTCCCGGTCCTGGGGATTGTCCTGCTCCAGGGGGGTGTCACCTTCCAGCAGGTCAAGTTCGTGGTCGCCTTTGTGCTTCTGATCGCTGAGCCTCTGAACCTGCCTTTTGAGGTTTTTCTTTTTGGCATTGGCGAACCATATGAATTGCCTTATGCCGTCGTGACTCTGGCTGTTCCCGACGGTCGCGAGAAACAGTACTGAGCGAGCAGGGCGGTCTTTGGAAAATTCATCGGCCAGGGTGAGGAGCGCGGAAATGGAAGTGGACTCATCCGCGCCCGGTGCGGCCCCGAGCACATACGCGGATGCATCGTAAGCCGCATCGACGATGACCAGTTCTTTCCGGAGTTTCGCATCCTTTCCCGGGAGAATTCCGTAACAGTTTTGAACCAGCTTGTTCTGCCAGCGCACCCTGGATTTGACGGTGACCTTGGCGGACGCGTCCTTCGCCAGGTCCTTGAGGTATTCCCCATCCGCTTCGGGTACCCAGTATCTCGGAATGGCGAGAGGCGTCTGTGTGCATTTTTCCTTGTAAACGCCTCTTATGGAATGTTCATCCCCGATGAAGATAACGGCTTTCGCCCCCAGAGAAACCGCGTTCAGCCAGTTTTCGCCCGAAGCCATGTCCATGAGGACGATGCTCCCGGAAATCGGCAGATTGCCGAACCTGCTGAAATCCCCTGGACCCGCGTAGACAAGGGGGCCGTCGAGCCCTTCCTTGGGAGTCGTGGAAAGATAGACCAGATTGGCCTGCCAGGGGAAAATGGCAATGGAATTGCCTCCGGCCTCGACGGAGGCCGACATGACCTGAGGGACGGGCATGAGAAACGTCTGGGTGCCCACCTGTTCCAGTCCCGCGCTCTGAAAGGCCTTGAGGATGTATTCGGTCGCGTCCTCGCTGCCTGGACTTCCGATGGATCGGTCTCCTAACCCCGCAAAATAGGTGACGCGATCCGCCATGTCCGAGGCAGCGGCCGTCACGGGTGCCATAAGCGCAAGGACCGTCAGCAAAAGGCACAAAATGAACCCGGCGGGGGAAGACCTTTCAATGTAACGTCTTTGGAGGATACGCATGGTTTTCAGGACACCTCTCCGACGGAGATCTTGAGGTTGTCACGTTCCTCCACACGGTCGATTCGCCCGTCGCGTATCCACACCACCCTGTCCGAGACGTTGAGCATCTTGATGTCGTGGGTTGCGGAGATGATCGTTACGTTCCGCTGGGTGGAAAGGTCTTTGAGCATGGCGATGATCTCTTCCCCGGTGTTGAGGTCAAGGTTTCCGGTGGGCTCGTCGGCCAGGATGATAGCCGGATCGTTGGCGAGCGCGCGGGCGACGGCAACCCGCTGCTGCTGGCCGCCGGAGAGTTCGGACGGTTTATGCTGATACCGTTCCGCCAACCCTACCAGTCCAAGCAGTCCCATTCCCTTTTCCATGTACTGGTCCCTGCTCATTCCGGCGAAAATCATCGGGAGGGTGACGTTTTCAATGGCTGTCATGACCTGGATGAGATTGAACGTCTGGAAGATGTAACCGATTTTGCGGCACCGCAGCCAGGCGAGTTCGTAGGCGTCCAACTGGGCGACATCGACTTCATCGATGAACACTCTTCCGCTGGTCGGTTTGTCCAGGGCGCCGATCATGTTGAAAAGAGTAGACTTTCCTGATCCGGACGGCCCCATGATGGACAGATACTCACCGGCTTTGATCGAGAAGTTGATCCCCTTGAGGGCTTCCACCACATTGCTGCCCATCCTGAAGATCTTGGTCACCTCCGAAAGCCTGACCACATTGTGTGAATTCCCCGAACTCATGTCATTCCTTTAAGCGGATTCCTACTGTTCCGTGCGTAAAGCGATGGCGGGCTGCATCCTGGCAGCGACCAGCGCCGGATATATTGCTCCCAGCAGCGAGAGCGCCACTGCCAGCAGAGTGGACCAGCAAACGGTGAAAAGCATCGTGGCCGGCGGCCAGTACACAAGAGAGATCATGCCGACTTTGAAGAAGAAAGACAGTGTCGCAACGAGGATGCCGACCAGACTCCCGGCAAGACCTCCGATAAAACCCTGGTAAGCCGCTTCAAGGACAAAAATGCGCACGACGAAACTGTTCAGTGCTCCCAGGCATTTCAAGGTGCCGATTTCCCGAAACCGTTCGGTAACGGCCATGAGCTGTGCATTTACGATCCCCACGACGCACACCAGGAGCGAAAGAATCACGAGCCACTGGTCTTTGGGGCTGGCCCCGAAATGGCCGTTGGTGAGTTCGTAGCCGCCCGTCGTGATAGCGTTCTGAAGTACGCTGTTGGCATGCGGCCATAGTGAGTTCAAGATATCGTATCCGGACCATGTATATGAGACGAAAGCCACGGCAAGAACAAGAGTAAGGGTCGTGATTATGGATCGGAATATCCTGGCCCTTATCGAATTGAAGGAAATCTTGAGGACCTGGCCGAAAGGAAGAACCACTTGTCTCTGGACGGGTTGGGTCACTTTCCGCTGCCTTCCGTGGTCGTGAATTGTTGCAGGATCATCGCCTCGCTGCGCCCCGGCGCCTCTTCCCCATCGATGGCGACCGCCGTACGCTATCGCACGGGATGCTATTTGTGAAACAGGGGAAGAGAATGAGCACGGGAAGAGCCAAGCTGCCATTCAGATTTTAATCTCGGGGGCAGTACTTTTCAACTATTACCGCCGCTTTTGCCGCCCCGCGGAGGTCCGGCGTTATCAAAGGGGATGAGACGGGTCCGCCCCGGAGTGTTCCTCCGACGGTTTCCGCCAGGACTTTGACTCTCAGATCGCTTAAAACGTTAAGAAATCCAAGCTCTTCAAACTTTCGTGCACGCATGGCCTGTTCCCTGTTCTGAGGAAAGGGATAGACCAGGGCACGTACCCCCGTGCAAAGGATATCCATGCATGTGTTGTATCCGGCCATGCTGACGGAGAGATCGGAATTGCTCAGCTCATTGAAAAAATCGAGGGAAAACGGCTCCAGCCGGATTCTGCCGTCACCGGCGGCAAGAACCTTGAGCTTTTCTTTTCTGCCGGCTTCCATGAACGGTCCGATGAAGACACGGAGCTGCACTTCCGGATCGGGGAGCAGTTTCATCGCTGAAACGGTCGCCTCCAGCAATTCCCCACCGACGTTGCCGCCGCCGGTGCTGGCAACGATTATCCTTCCCCGTGACGCCCTGTGCACCACCACCCGTCTTCTTGCGATAAAGCCCGTATAGTCCATGGGAACGGTAATGTCCTTCACTCGTTCGAAGGTCTCGTCCAGTGGCATGATACGGGGGTCCGAGTGGACCATGAGGTGATCGTAGAAAGGGTTCAGAACCTCGATCACCCCTTCTTCGTATGCTTTCCGGTCCTTCTTCTCGACCAGGATGTCCCTGAGGCTGCAAATCACTTTTGTCGGTATCCCCTCTTTTCGGATCCGTTCGAGAATCGGCATGAGCTCGAACCGGAATTGTTTGCGGCCGAAAGGGAAGAGTTCCGTGATGAGAACGTCGGGCCGAAAGGAGAGGAAAGAATCCAGGAGAATGTGCTGTCGTTCGGCCCGTACGCCTTCGGCGTCCCGGCCGTGGGTCAGGATGGATTTGAATTCGGGGTCCATCATGAGAGGAGGAAGCAGGAGCCTTTTTACATGCGCGGGGGGCACGTAACCCGGCAGAGCGTCCCCTCCTTCGACGAAGAGCACCTCGTGCCGGTTGAGTGCCCCGGCAAGTTCCATGCTCCTGAAAAAGTGCCCGATGCCGAGCACATGCTGGCTGTAGAACATTATCCGCATCGTGTATCCGGTCTTGACAGGGTGGCGGATTGTTGCAGTGATATTTCGAATATCGGTGTACCGAAAAACGCCCTGGGTTTCTCCACTTATGGAACGCCGGTGGAGAAGCGGGCAACGGGAACGATCGTCCGGCGTGTCCCCGTCCCCCTCCGTTCATCCCGGTCACGAATGCCGGGAGCAAGAGCTTTTCCGAGCGGACAGCAGTCTAAGTTTTCCCGCTTCGAAAACCAAGAGAAATGATGATGAAGAACAAAATCGTTTCCGCGGCCCGGGGTGGCCCATGGGTGCTCGAAAGCTGGAAAGGGTGGAGGGAAAAGCCCTGCCGAAGCCGCTTGTATTGAGATGCCGCTCCATGCTAGCATAACCTGAAGCGATGGTATGTGATTGTGGCCGTGTTGATCGGCAGGGGCTCCGGAATGCCGTTGCACTCTCTGTCCGGCGGGTCCGGCGGAAGTGAGCAATGGGCGGCTGCCGCCCGGGGTTGACTCGCTTGCACATGCTTGGACGCGATTATGCCCATCCCATCCGATCTCAGACGATCTGCCGTATTCTCTACCGTACGGGCTCCGTGGCATGGAAAAAATAATCGAGCCGGCTCCCCGGCCGGCGAACCACCGGTTTTACCGCTGAAGCACAGCATTCCCGGTGGTCACCGACGGTTGAGGCTTCACCGCTTTGGCTGGAGTGATGCGATCCGGCATTTCCCGCCCGTTTCACTGCGCGGAAATCCCCTTTTCGACACTCCTTCAGGCAAAGGGGCCTGAATCACACCGGGCTGCGCTGCACGAGATTCTTCTGAAGAAGGCATGATGATGTCATCACAAAGGAAATTCCAACATGTGCCCCGACAGCTCATCATCGTCATCGTGATTCTTGCCGTCGGTTTCGGATCTGCCGGATTTACCTACTACCAAAGTCAGAAAGCAGAGTTCAGGGCCCACGCGGAATACGCTTTGCAGTCCTCCGCCGATTGGAAAGCGGGACAAATATCCGAGTGGTTCGAAAAAACTTACGGCGATGCCCGGATGCTCATCAACGATCCGTTTATCCTCCCGGGTCTGCGCCATTGGATGGAAAATCCGGGTGATCCGGATGAAGATAACAGGGTCCTTTCCTGGCTGGGTTCCATCAGTGAACACTGCAGGGCCTCATGTGCGGTTTTGCTGGATGAAGAAGGCACCGTGAGGTTGTCCAATCCCGTCGATACGGAATATGCCTCCGAACTGGTGGACCACTTTCAGACGTGCGTGGGCCAGAAGGAACCGGTCGTCACGGATCTCCACCGGTCGCCGCTTCTTGGCGACATACATTTTGAGTTGTGCATCCCGCTGGCGGACCCGCAATGGCGCGACGGCATGCCCACCGGCGTTCTGCTCCTACGAATCGAGGCCGACCGGTCCCTGTACCCTATCCTCCAATCGCCGCTCAGCTACAGCGGCACTTCGGAGACGGTGCTCGTTCGTCGTGAGAACGAGAACGTGGTCTATCTGAATGATCTTCGATTCAGGAAGGATACCGCTCTTTCGCTGAAACTCCCGCTGGACAGCCCGGATCTCATCGGGGCGATGGCTGCAAAAGGCCGGGCGGGTGTGGCCGAGGGGATCGACTACCGCGGCGTGCCCGTGCTGGCCGCAATGCGAAGTGTTTCCCACTGGCCCTGGTTTCTCGTCGTGAAACAGGACCTGGATGAAATCTACGCCCCCCTGCGGATGCGCGCCTATGTCATGAGTTTTTTCGGCGCGGCATTGCTCATCATCGCCGGCGCGTGCCTGGGCCTGATCTGGAGCCGACAGCGGGCGTTGTATTACCGCCATCAGTACGAGGCTGAAACCCGACGGCTCGAAATTGCCCAGCGCTATGAAAATCTGGCAAAGTTCGCAAACGACATCGTGATCATGACGGACCCCGCTCTGGCAATTTGTGAGGTTAACGACCGTGCCATCGCGTCCTACGGATTTTCCCGTGACGAATTGCTGCAGATGAACCTCGCGGATTTGCAGGCAGACGAATCGCCGGCGGACCTGAAAGAACAACTGAGAAAGGCGCGGGCTGAAAACGGTTATGTTTTTGAAGCGATCCATAGACGAAAAGACGGAAGCCGCTTCCCCGTGGAGATGAGCGTCCGGCTCATCAGGCTGGCGGATCGCGTGGTTTACCTGGGCATTTTGCGGGATATCAGCGAGAGGAAACAGGCGGAGGGGAAGACCCTTCATTTCAACCGGTTGTATGCTTTCCTGAGCCAGGTGAACCAGTTGATCGTGAGGATCAGGGACCGCGCCGAACTGTTCGAGGGGGCCTGCCGCATAGCGGTCCGGTATGGCGGGCTCAAAATGGCATGGATCGGCCTTCCGGATGACGGAGAAGCCTTGAGGGTCCAGGCCTGCACCGGTGATGAAGACGGGTTTCTCGGCGTGAGGCAGGCACTCATCGATCGCAATCCCATGGGGCAGCGCCCGGGAGAAAGTATCGCCCCCGGCGGAAAGACCTTCGTCCACAGAGACATCCGGGCGGATACTCCGCCTCCGGTGTGGCGTGAGGAGGCACTGAAAAGAGGATATCGTTCCTCCGCTTCGGTCCCGTTGTGGAAGGATGGGGCCGTGCTGACGCTTTATGCCTCGGAACCCGGCTTTTTCGATCAGGACGAGGTGGAACTGATCGAGGAAATCGCCCGGGACATATCCTTTGCACTGGAAAAAATGAAACAGGAGGAAGAACGGGATCAGGCGGTTGAGCTGTTGAAGCGGTCCGAGCGTGAATTGAGCCTTCGAAACGAGATCGCCAATGTGTTCCTCACCGTTTCGGACAACGAGACCTGCGGCGAAGTGCTGGGCATTATTTTGAGGACTTTTGAGAGCCGGTCCGGGGTGTTTTCATGTTCCGACGACAACGGCGACATCGTTGCGACCATCGCGACGCCCGAATCGACCGGAACGGCCGAAGTTTCCGAAAATGAGGTGCGCTATTCCCCGGATGCATGGAAGGATTCCGTTTGGGGGCGTGCGGCTGCCGTGCACGAAGGCCTTCGCTGGAATGAGCCGCAGAAAATCCCGAACACCGACTTTACGGTATCAAGTGCTCTGGTCGTTCCCATCGCCTTCCACGCGAAGGTCATCGGGTACCTCGGCATCGCCAATAAAGAAGCGGACTACACCGCCAGCGACAAAGACCTGCTGGAAAAAATCTCGAGCTATATCGCCCCGGTCCTCGGGGCGAGGCAACAGAGGAACCGGGAGGAAAGGGAACGCAAACTTGCGGGGGAGAACCTTCTACTGAGTACGAACAGGTTCGAGGATCTTACCCGGCAGTTCAACGCGCTTCTCGATGTGATCCCCGACGGCCTGACACTTCACTCCCGGGACATGAGAATCATATGGGCCAACCGGACCGCGGGCGAGTCGGTGGGGAAAGATCCCCCCGATATGATCGGGCAATACTGCTTCCTGGTTCGGCACGACGGGGACGAACCGTGTGACGGATGCCCGGTGCTCGAGAGTTTCGATACGGGGGGACCGGCCATCGGATACACTTCTTCTTTGGACGGCAAGTCGTGGGAATTGAGGTCGATTCCGGTGAAGGACAGCCGTGGGGAAATTGCCGGCGTGGTGGAACTGGCCAGGGATGTCACCGAACATTCCAAGCTCCAGCATCAGCTCCAGCGCGCACAGAAACTGGAAGCCATCGGCACCCTTGCGGGTGGGATCGCTCACGATTTCAATAACATCCTCGGGATTGTCATGGGTTATATGGAACTGGTGCTCTGCAAAACTGAAAAACATTCCAAGACCTGGGAACAGTTGCAGAGTGCGATCAAAGCCGCCGAACGCGCCAAGGACCTGGTCCGGCAGATTCTCGCCTTCAGCCGGGGAAGCGGGGAGAAGAAACAGCCGATCCGTTTGGGACAGGTCGTTAAGGAAGCGTTCAGGCTGCTCAGGGCCTCGCTGCCTTCAACCATCGAGATCCGGCAGGATCTTGACCTTCCCTGGGGTGAAGATACCATCCTTGCCGATTCGACGGAGATACACCAAATCCTGATAAATCTGTGCACCAATGCGGCCCATGCGATGCGGGAGACGGGCGGAAAGCTCGAAGTCGGTCTCAGCACGGTTCATTTTGAAAATGGCGATTCGGGGAAACCATTGGATCTCAATCCGGGAGACTATGTACTCATGAGGGTCAGCGATACGGGACACGGGATCGCCCCCCAAATCGTGGAACGGATTTTCGATCCTTATTTCACGACCAAGAACAGGGGGGAAGGAACCGGTTTGGGGCTTGCCGTGGTGCACGGCATCGTCAAGAATTCGGACGGTGCGATTACCGTGTCCAGCTCGATCGGCAGGGGGACCACCTTCGATTTGTTTTTTCCGAGGTTCCACGGTCCGGCGGCTATCGAAAACGGGGGAACGAACCCCATTCCCGACGGCAACGAGCGCATACTCTTCGTCGACGACGAAGCGGCACTGGCGGATGCAGGAAAATCCATGCTCGAACAGCTCGGGTATCGTGTCCTCGCCCTGACGGGAAGCACGGCGGCCCTGGATGCTTTCCGGGATGATCCCGATGGGTTCGGCCTGGTGATCACCGATCAGACCATGCCTCAGATGACCGGAATCGAACTGGCCAAAGAAATCATCCGCATCCGCCCGGGAATGCGGATCATCCTGTGCACGGGCTTCAGTGAAACGGTTTCCGAGCAGATCGTACGGAACGTCGGGATCAAAAAACTCGTCATGAAACCCGTCATGTTCAGGGAACTGGCGAATACGGTTCGGCAAGTCCTGGACGGGGACACGGGTGAAACGGCCAAGGCGGGATAGAGTGTGTGGACCGAAGGCCCCTTCAGCCGCCCTCGGTACCCAGCCCGTGGGCTCGTCTTGCCGCGGCCCATCCGGGCGAGGGGCCGATTGTGCTCGTGAGCGTGCGCGGCGTGGCCTGTGCGGTCATCCCTTTATCGCGCTTTCACTGGAGTCGCAGGGCCGTTACGATATTCATCCTGGCGGCCCGCAAAGCCGGAAACGCCCCTCCGATCAATCCCATAACGGCGGCGAACACCAGGGCATCCACAACGATGGAAGGTGTGAGGACAAAACGGAAAGACAGTTCCGAAAAAGTCTGCCAGTTGAGGGTTGAGACGCTCAGACGGTTCATGAACGAGGCGGCCGCCAATCCGAAAAGACCTCCTGTCAGGCTCAGAAGAACGGATTCCGACAGGAAGGCGAGCAGGATAGTCCATCGGCCGAATCCCAGGGCTCGCAGTGTGCCTATCTCCGAAGTGCGGTTCGCGACGGCGGAGTACATGGTGACCATGGAACCGATCACGGCCCCGATGCTGAAAATGAGCGTCAGGGTGACGCCGAGTATGCGGATGAAACGGGCCATCAGTTCTGACTGGGCGGCATAATAATCGGTTTCCCGCCATGCTTCGACGGTCAGCCGGGGGTCCTTTATCACCCTGTCTTTCAGGGCGGCCAGGTCTGATGGGTCTTTCAGGCGGCAGATAACGGACGAATAGACGGTCCTTCGAAAGGTCGTCATCAAGACGTCCGCGTCACACCAGATTTCCGAATCAAATCCCGTGCCTCCGGCATCGATGATCCCCACGATCGTCCACGTCCTGGAACCGAAGCTGATCGTCTGCCCCGGGCCGGCGACCTCGAATCGCTTCAGAATGCTTTTCCCTACCATGATTTCAGAAGTCCCGGGCCTGATCGGGCGCCCGGCGGGGATGCCGATTTGAGGGCGTATCCGGAGGGAGGTGTCCGCGTTGATGCCGCGCAGAGTGACATTTGCCACCGTCCGCGAATCCCGTTTGCCGAGGCCGATCAGAATGACCGCCTCGCGTGCCGCAAGCTTTCCGCCGTCGCCGCCCGTTGCGATTTCCGGCATGCTCTCGATGATCGCCGCCTGCTCCCGGGGCACGATGCTCTGGACTTCCGCTTCCGAAGACCGGCGGATAAACACGGCATTGTCTTTTTCCCCCGTGCTGACGAGGGTCTTCTGGAAACCGGCCGCCAGCATCAGGACCGCGGCGAAGACGAAGATGACGAGGGCCATCCCGCCCGTGGTCAGAAACGTTGTCAGGCGCCGGACCCACAGGTTCCTGATGCTATATCGCGTGAGTACAATCATGGCGGCAGACAGATTCCACGGGGCTCGGGGCGCTCCAATGGTCCGGCCGCACCCTCCGCAGGCAGAGAATCATGATGAAAGCCGGTTCCTTGCGATTCCTTCGGAGCTGGCAACTTCCATATGCCAGGCGATCTCCGGGCAGAAGAATTCAGGGAACCGCGCGATCATGCCCTGGAGTTTTCCCCTGCATTTTTCGAGGTCGGAAGCCATCCTCTTCCGGTATTCCGGGGTTTCGTCCGTCAGTTGGGGGATCAGTTGCTCGTAATAAGCGACCCCCTCGATGAGGCTTGTCTTGAATTCATTGAAATATTTGATCTTTTGGGCATTGGCGTGAGGGAGTGCTTCGTTGATCTCTCTTTCGAGATAATCGATGTACATGTCCAACTCGATCATGAACATGTTTGGTCGCGTCCGGTCAGTGATCACATTGGCTCGCCCGTAAATGTGATCCACCATCTGTTGCAGGGTCAGGACCTTGGAGAAGTAGGCCAGATTGGGTCCCGGGCAGATTGCTGTGGTGGGGAAACCTTCATCTTCCTCAAGTCCGTGCGAGAGAATCGCAGCTCCGGCAAGGTCACGGCACAGGCAGATTTTTTGGGCGAGATTCTCCTTTATCGTGTTGCGCAATGCGGCGCTTCCACCGTTTGTGCCGAGGATCTGCGCCAGTTTTTTCTCCTGATAGGACCGGGAAGCGACACATAACGGCTGGTCGGTAAACTCCGTATTGGACCTCAGGTACCCTTTACTGCACGTGTTCCCGAACAGGCCCTCTCTGATCCTCTCATCCCTGGCCACCTCGCTGGATGAGGTCCTCAGGCTGTTGAAGGGGACCCCAAGGGGGGAAACATCACTCAAATAAAGGTCTTCCCTGCGGGCTGCGCATAATCTTTCCAGTGTCACCTTATCCGTGGTGGTTGCCTCCGGAACCAGGAGAAAGGGGGTCCCCCAGCCCGTTGCGTCGACCTTGTAGTGTTTGAGAAGGAAATTTTGCTCGTTCACGGTACCGATGCCACCCTGGGCGGTGATTCGGACTTCGTGGGGCTCGGAGAAGGTTTCCTTGTTTTTCTGCGCCCTGGCTTTGTTGTACAGCCCGAAGAGTGTCGAAATGAGTTCGTCCTTCTTCTGCCTGAATTCCTCCAGGCTCGGGCCCATCAGGTTGCCGCCATGCCCGAACGCATGTCCTCCGCAGTTCAGACCGGATTCGACCCTGTATTCCGAAACCCATAAGCCCTTCTTGGCGAAGAACTTCCCCTGAGTCAGGGCTGAGCGGAAATCGTTCACCTTGATGGCGATTTTCTTTTTGATGGACCCGCTCTCATCCGCGTGGAAGTCCATAAAATGTTCCACGTACCCGTAGAGGCGGGCATTGAAGCCCGCGGAAAAGACGATGGATGAGGCAAGCTTGCTCTTCGCATAGCCGCGAAAAGCGGCCAGGGCATCGGAAAATTCGCTCGGGAGTGGAACGCCGTGCTCGTCGTAATGTACTCCGTCGACCTTGGTCATGATATTGACGTCAATGGCGCCTCGCTCGATCTTTTCCCGAAGTTCTTCCTGCACGCGCTTTTTTTCGATCGCGTCCCCTATGGCGAGCATGCGCCTGTAGAGCTGTTTAAGCGGGGAAGTCTCGGGAAGAAGTTCGAAGTACTTGGTGATTTCCGTTCCGATTTCAAAAGCGGAAAGCTTTAACTTTTCGAACTGATCCTTCACGATTTCATCCATCAGGTTCAGGTATGCGGTGATGCGGTGCGCCCGGGCATCGTTATCGCATTTCCGGATGGGAGAATATTCCACGCCGACAAGCTTGCAGTAGAACCGGCGCATTTTTTCGACGAGAGAGTCATCCACCAGTGAAATGACGGATGCAATGCCGTACCGTGCAACCTTAACAGGTGATTCGATGGTAAAGGACGTCCCCATTACGGGGATGTGAAACGAGTGCACTGTCTCAGTCATGCTTCGATTCTTTCTTAGAGGGGTAGGCAGTGTAACGTATTGCAGGCTTCCCTGTATCGGGTGGCGCTCCCCGGAGGGCAACACCCGAGCGATATCCGGTGGGTCCCGTTTCCGCAGGTCCTCATGCCGGAATGTCCGTAGTATTCAGCCAGTACGGACGCGGTGTGAGAGAAGCTTTGCATGTCTCGGGAGATAAGCAACCGGGCTAAGGACAGGGAGCCCTCCCGCAGGCGATCGTGTGGACACCCACACTTGGCCCCTGAGGCTGCCCTGCGGCCGAAAGAAATGCCGCTGAGGGTAGACTCGGCCATAAAGGCCTCAGGTTACCCTGAAACTAAAGAAATTCCAAGGGCAGGATGCTGAAAAGGAGAAGAAAAAAACTCTTAGAGCAACAAATTATCCGTTGAGAGCGCATATTCCGGGAATTTCCTCCTCCGACTGAGGGGGGATGAGACGGGATTGTCCTATGTATGGGACTCGCCCTTGAGCAGGTTCGCGAGCTGCCGCCTGTCCAGGTCCGAGAATATCTCCAGCCGCCCGGCGGCTTCGCCGGGTCCGCGCCGGAATTGTCCCAGGAGGTCCCTGGCGAACTTGACCGGGGCACTGTTTTCGACCCGTTTTGCTTCGAGTGCGCCGTTTAGAGTGGGCTCCGTCCTGAAAGCGGGATCAAGCCTTTGATAGAGTTCCATGTAGCGATCCGCAGCGCCCGGGTTTTCATCGCGCGTAATTTCGGCAAGGACCCGGTACAAAACGGCGTTCTTTTCCATCTCTTTAGCTGCGTCAATGAGCACTTCCCTGGCTTCTTCCGATTGACCGAGTTCCCAGAGTGCCCATCCGAGAAGGACCCGGCCCCTCAAATCGTGGGGATGGAAAACCAACCCCCTCCTGCAGGTCTCCGCCGCTTCCTTCCAGCTCTTCTGAAGGCACAAAGCTTCAGCCTGAAAGATGAAGACCTGAGAACGCGGATCGTGTTTCAGCAGTCTGCGGTACCCGGCGACCCGGCTGTCGGTCTCCTCCGGTAGGGGCGATGAAGGCGGCATGTGGACTCCGGTGGATTCGGCTTCGGGTTCGAACCCGCGCTCCGGCTCGATCAGGGGTTCAGGTTCTACTGCTGGTGCGGGTTCGACGATGGATGGCGGTGCATCGGCGGGCGACCCGGCGGAATGTTCCGCTTCTTCTGAACTGCCTTTCCGGTCCGCCTCCCGGGAACAGTCTTCCTCCGGGACTTCGAAAATGATCGGACCGGAAGCGTCCTCGTCCTGCGGCCTCGGCTCTTCCCTGGCCACCGTTGCGTTGTCGATCGGGGGCGCGACGACGGGTCCGGTTTTCCCGGGGACGTCTGAGGGCAGCAGAAAATCGGCGGGGCTCAGTTCTATTGTCGACGGTTCATCGACGGCATCCGGAGGGGCGGGTTCCGGTTCCGCTTCAGGGGGCTCGGGATCGGGCGGATCGGCTTCCGCCGGTTCCGCGGGAGTTTCGTCCCTTGCCGCGGGCGTGTCGTCTGAAAAGAAATCGAGATAGACCACGATTTCGCGCATGGATGACACGAAGGCGGTGCCGTAAGGCCGCGCCTTCATTTCCTCGCAGATGGATTCCATGGCAAAGCTGAGGACCGCGGCGGCGTTTTCATTCCAATCGGGAGCGAGATTTCTGAGCGCAAAGGCTTCCAGCTTCCCGGCGACGGCGGCGAGGTCCTCCAGCCCGAGCATTGTGGCCATGTTGTGAAAATGCAGAATCCCCACGCGAACGGGACTCATATCTCTGCCCTCGATGAGCTTCACCGAGGCGCTCATGATTTCGGTCAGATGTTCCCAGTCGTTTTCGGAAATTTCCGTGGCCATTCAAGACTCCTTGCATCGAACGGAAACAGGCCCGGTGCCGGGCGACTCGAAGTTGCCGGTAGGCCGATCCTGCGCTGCATCGGTTATCGAAAGTCATTAAACCATATTTACACGGCGTTTCGCAAATCATCCCTCGTTTTGGCCCCGCACCCGCGGCAACACGGCCGGCCGGGCCCGAGCGCGTGTCAGAAAAAATATGCCGGGGGAAGGGGCAACAATCGCACCGTCATCTCACGCCCATGTCCTGCATGGAGCGGGCTGACCACTCCCATTCTTCAGGGCCTGGCCCGTTTCCACCTCCCCTCATCTCTATTCGGCAATCGGAGTGCGGTGAATGAAGTCAAATGATACGGGGGAGCATATTCCTGTGCCGGCGTGGCAAATGATCTGCTGCGGCCGTCGAATGACGGTGTGCGCGAGACGTCCGGGAACCGCCGCCGGGTGTGTGAATCGCCGGAGTCCGGAAGGGGTCGTCAACCGGGCACGATCAATTCCCGGCGCAGCCGGGTAGCGGTGAGGTGGGCCTGGCGCAGGGGTTCGGGAATCCGGTATCGCCCCAGGCAGCTCATGATGAGGTCCCTTGAACTCTCGATGTCCGAGAGGTGGCCGGGTGAGACATAGAGCGGCTTGACGTTGTCCCTGGAGCACAGGACACACCCGACTTCCTCTCCCCTGAGGCAGAGAGGAGCCCATCGGCCTTTCCTGGGTTCCAGGGGGTCGTGCTTGCCGCACAACCGCGTCTTGGCGCATCCCACCGTGGGAAGCCCCATGAACAGGCCGAAGTGGGCGGCAAGGCCGAATTTTCGCGGGTGAGCGATTCCCTGACCGTCGCACAGAAACACGTCGGGCGGTTTTTGGAGGAGCTTGAATGCCTCGATCAGGGGTGGAATTTCACGAAAAGACAGGAGCCCCGAAATGTACGGGAACTTGACCGGGCAAACGGCATGAACGGCTTCGAGCGGTTCAAGGTCAGGCCATTTGAAGGTCAGAACGACAGCCACCATGTGGGTCCCCGGCAGGGCGTATCCGATGTCGGCGGCCCCCAGGATGCCGAAATTCCGCGGAAGCGGTCGTGAGACCACTTTGGGGGCGAGCTCACGCTGGAGACCTATCGCCTCTTCGGACGACAGGTCCCACGAATGCAAAGGAGAAAATGACATGCCGGTCAACTGCAGCGGGAAAATCCGCATGAGCGGCAGACGATGCAGCCTTCCTCGTGTTCGACCGCGGCGCCGCAGTCCGGGCACGCCCCCATTTCATCGGGGACGGGAGAAAAGCTGGCGTCCACGTGGTGGCTGAGGACCTTGGCGATGGCGTCGGAACAAGACACCACCTGTTCGCCGTTCTTCCACGTGGGCGACGGGCACCGGATGCCCACCAGTTGCCTGATGATGGATTCCACCTTGACTCCCGAGCGAAGCGCAAGGGAAATCAGCCGCCCCGTGGCCTCAATCTGGGAATAGGCGCATCCTCCGGCTTTCCCCATCTGGGCGAAAATCTCGCAGAATCCGTATTCGTCCCAGTTGAGGGTCACGTAGAGCTTGCCGCATCCCGTATTCATCCGTTCGGTGATTCCGGAGGTCCTGTCGGGGCGCGGGCGCGGAGTGACCTGGGGATACTGCGGCTTGCGCTGAATATTCAGGACCTGGGTGTCCCGGCTTCCGTCCCGGTAGATGGTCAGCCCCTTGCATCCCAGATCATAAGCCATGAGATATGCGTTTCTCACGTCGTCGATCGTGGCGCTGAAAGGGAAATTGATCGTTTTGCTGACGGCGTTGTCCGTGTATTTCTGAAAAGCGGCCTGGATGCGGATGTGCCAATCGGGGGTCACTTCGTGAGACGTCACGAAGACGCGGCGGACCTCTTCGGGGATTTCCTCGAAGTCCCTGATGCTTCCCTTTTCGGCGATCTTCTTCATCAGTTCTTCCGAGTAGAAGCCCCGTTCCCTGGCCACCTGCTGGAAAAGCGGATGCACTTCCAGCAGTTCCTGGTTGTCGAGCACTTTCCGCACGAAGCTGATGGCGAATAAGGGTTCGATGCCACTGGAACAACCGGCGATGATGCTGATCGTTCCGGTGGGTGCGATGGTCGTGGTGGTCGCGTTGCGCATCCGCGGGGTTTCGGGAGAATCGTAAAGGGAACCGGAGTAGTTGGGAAAGTTCCCCCGTTCTTTCCCGTAATGGGCCGACGCCGCCTTGGATTCATTCTGGATGAAGGCCATTACTTCTTCGGCCGTTTGCACGGCTGCATCGGAGTTGTAGGGGATTCCGAGGGAAATGAGCATGTCGGAGAAGCCCATCAGGCCGAGGCCGATCTTGCGATTGGCCTTGGTCATCTCATCGATGACCGGAAGCGGATAGTTGTTCACGTCGATGACGTTGTCGAGGAAGTGGACCGAATCCCATACCACCTCTTTAAGCCGTTCATAGTCGATCTTTCCGTCCGCTGTCATGCCGGCAAGATTGATGGACCCCAGGTTGCAGGATTCATAAGGGAGAAGGGGCTGTTCCCCGCAGGGGTTCGTGCTCTCGATGGCCCCGACCTGGGGGGTCGGGTTATGGCGGTTGATGGTGTCCAGAAAAATGACCCCGGGCTCGCCGTTCTTCCACGCCGACTTCGTGATCTCCTCGAATACCTTGCGGGCGGAAACGCTTTTCACCTTTTCCCGCGTGCGCGGACTGACCAGATCGTAGTCGGTGTCGTCCGCCACCGCCTTCATGAACACATCGGTCACGGCCACGGAGATGTTGAAGTTCGTCATCCGGTCATTGTCGGCCTTGCAGGTAATGAATCTTTCGATGTCGGGATGATCGACCCGAAGAATGCCCATATTGGCCCCGCGCCGGGTGCCTCCCTGTTTTATCGTTTCGGTTGCCGTATCGAATACGGCCATAAACGAAACGGGCCCGCTCGCAACCCCCTGAGTGGAGAGTACCTTGTCGTTCTCCGGCCGTATCCTGGAAAAGGAAAACCCCGTCCCGCCGCCGCTCTTGTGGATCATGGCCGCGTGTTTTATGGCGTCGAAAATGCTGTCGATCGAATCGCCCACCGGGAGCACGAAACAGGCCGAAAGCTGCCCGAGAGGCCGCCCCGCATTCATCAATGTCGGGGAGTTCGGCATGAATTCAAGCGAGGTCATGAACCGGTAAAACCTCTTCGCCGTTTCCTCGACCTTATCGGTTCCCTCGTACAAACCATCCGCGGCTGCAACGGCATCGGCCACGCGCCGGAACATCGCTTCCGGGGTCTCGATCGTCTCGTTGGCCTCGTTCTTCTGCAGGTAGCGTTTTTTCAAAACCACCAGAGCGTTTTGCGACAACTGCAAAGGAAGTTCATTTTTCACAACGGTCATGCGTCTCCTGTCCGTAGTCTCCGAATTTCGTTGAGTTCCCTTCGCCTGCTTCGCAGGGGAGTTCCCTTCGTCCATATGATTCTATCCTTTTTGGAGTGATTGTGGCAATTCTCCACAGAAAAAAGCCGATCAAAGCGCTGAACAGACTGGTGCACATGATAGGGGAAAACAGGAGACTGTCAAAAGCTAAATTGTCATGGAATAAGGCAGGCTTTCGGGCAATGGCATGATTTCCCGAGAAAAAGAGATAGGAGTAACGGATGCGGCATGCTCACGGGCTTTCCGATACCATTGCTGCCTAAGAATACTTATATCCTGATCCCTAGGGGGCGAATTTAAAAAGATAAAGTCGGTGGAAACCCTGGAAACCGGCGAAGGAGTGATTAGATTGATTTGGATTTTAAAACTATACGAATCACTTGATGCGGTTGAGGTATGTATCCATTGTGCCGGGGAGGTCTGTTGAACGACGGTTTTGACAGATTTTGCCCCGGTATGTTGGTATAAGGAGGAAATGAAGATGGCCAAAGCTGTGGGAATCGATCTTGGAACCACAAATTCCGTTGTTGCCACATGGGAGAACGGGAGTGCCACGGTGATCGCCAATTCCGAGGGTGCACGGACGACGCCTTCGGTGGTCGCCTACACGGAGGATGGGCAGCGCCTGGTCGGGCAGATCGCCCGGCGTCAGGCAATCCTCAATCCCCTGGCCACCATTTATTCGGCCAAACGATTCATCGGCCGGAAATGGGGTGAAGTGGATGAGGAGTCGAAGATCGTGTCTTACAAGGTGCTGCGCGGGCCGAACGACGCGGTTCGTTTTGATGTCCGCGGCAAGCAGGTCGCTCCGGAAGAGGTATCGGCGCTGGTGCTGCGAAAGCTCGTGGAAGACGCATCCAAGTACCTGGGCGAGAAGGTCACGGAAGCGGTGATCACCGTTCCCGCGTACTTCAACGATGCACAAAGGCAGGCGACCAAGAATGCCGGAGAAATCGCGGGGCTCAAGGTGCTTCGTATCATTAACGAACCCACGGCGGCCGCGCTTGCCTACGGCCTGGAGAAAAAGAAGAATGAAACCATCATGGTGTTCGACCTCGGCGGCGGCACTTTCGACGTTTCGATTCTCGACGTGGGGGATGGCGTGTGTGAAGTGAGGTCCACCTCCGGGGATACGCACCTGGGCGGTGACGACTTCGATAAAAGGATCGTCGATTCGCTGGCGGAAGAATTCAAAAAAGAAACCGGTGTTGACATAAGAAACGACCGGCAGTCCCTGCAGCGGCTTTACGAGGCGGCCGAAAAGGCGAAATGCGAACTCTCGAGCACCATGGAAACCCAGATCAACCTGCCGTTTATCACGGCCGATGCCACCGGTCCCAAACACATGGTGACGAAGCTGACGCGAGCCAGGTTCGACGACCTTACGCACGACCTGGTGCAGCGCTGCATGAAGCCGGTCGAGCAGGCCCTGTCCGATGCCAGGCTTACGGCGCGCGATATCGATGAAGTCATTCTCGTAGGAGGGTCGACCCGGATTCCCGCGGTGCAGGAACTGGTGCGAAAGCTGACCGAAGGGAAGCAGCCGAACATGAGCGTCAATCCCGACGAAGTGGTCGCAGTGGGGGCCGCGGTACAGGCCGCAATACTCAAGGGCGACGTGGAGGATGTCGTGCTGCTCGACGTGACGCCCCTGTCCCTGGGAGTCGAGACCCTCGGCGGGGTCATGACCAAGCTCATCGAACGCAACACCACCATTCCTTCCCGCCGGGAAGAGGTTTTCTCCACTGCGGAAGACAACCAGACGGCCGTTGACGTGGTGGTGCTTCAGGGTGAAAGGGAAATGGCGAGGGACAACCGGGTCCTCGGGCGTTTTCGGCTGGACGGCATACGGTCCGCTACCCGTGGTGTGCCCCAGATCAAGGTGGTTTTCGATATCGATGCAAACGGAATTCTGAGCGTTACGGCCCGGGACCAGGAAACGGGCAAGGAACAGAACGTCGTCATCTCCGAATCCACCAACCTGTCGAAAGACGAGGTGGAGAAGATGGTGAATGAGGCCCGGGAACACACGGCGGACGACAAGAAGAGAAAAGAGGTCGTGGAGAGCAGGAACCAGGCCGACAGTCTGGCTTATCAGCTCGAACGTTCGCTCAAAGACTTCGGAGACAAGGTTCCCCTGAATGAGAGGGCCCGTTCGGAACAGCTCATCGGGGACGCCCGTGCCGCGGTGAAAGACGAAAGCGTCGGGAAAGGGCGGTATCAGCAGTTGATCAGTGATCTCCAGCAGGCGATACAGATGGTTTCCACAGCGGACTCTCAACAGGCGGCGGGGGGCAGAGAAAGGGCATCTCAGGGTCCCTACGGCAGGTCCGAAGGCGGGGACGACGTCATCGATGCGGAGTTCAGGGAACGATAACAGAGGCCGGGGAGGCGCAGGGGGATCGAACCCGGATGGGGACGGTTCTCCCGCTCCATGGGAAAGAGGACACAGGAGAGGTCGCGGCGGGGCGTTATGGCAGTTAAGTTCAGGGACTATTACGAGATTCTGGGGGCCTCCAGGACGGCGAGCCAGGAAGAAATACAGCGGTCGTACCGGAAGCTGGCGAGGAAGTTCCATCCCGATGTGAACAAGGCACCGGATGCCGAGGAAAAATTCAAGGAAATCAATGAGGCGTACGAAGTCCTGAAGGACCCTGAGAAACGGAAGAAGTACGACCAGTTGGGTGAAAACTGGAAGATGGGTCAGGAATTCAGGCCGCCTCCGGGATGGGACTACCAGCATGACTTCGGCCAGGGAGGCAGAGGTGGTTCCGATGCCTATCAATGGGGAGGCAGCGGTGAGTTCAGCGATTTCTTCGAAGCGCTCTTCGGCGGCCAGCGGGCTCGCCAGGGCTTCGGGGGCGGCAGGCGCGGGGCAGGCCCGGTGTGGAGCCAGGCGGGGGCGGACCAGGAGGCGACCGTTCGAATCAGCCTGGAAGACGCATTCCACGGAGCATCCAAGCCGATCACCCTGCAGATGCAGACGATGACTCCCGAAGGCCAGTTGGCCGTGCACGAAAAAACCTACGAGGTGAAGATTCCGGCGGGAATAATGACGGGGCAGAAGGTTCGACTGTCCGGCCAGGGAGGAGAAGGCGCGGGCGGCGGACCCAGGGGGGATCTCTATCTGAAGATCGAAATCGCACCGCACCGCATCTATCGGCTCAAGGAGAGGGACCTCTACCTGGACCTGGATGTTGCGCCCTGGGAAGCGGTCCTGGGGGCCGAGGTGCAGCTCTCGGCGCTCTCCGGGCAACTCACCCTGAAGATCCCTCCGGGGACCCAAAGCGGACAAAAGCTACGTTTGAGGGGCAAAGGGATGCCCAATCCAAAGGGCCAGGCGGGAGACCTTTATGCGGTGATCCGGATCATGGTCCCGAAAAACCCTTCCAAGCGTGAACAGGAGCTTTTTGAGGAACTTCGAAAAGCATCCGGTTTTAACCCACGTTTGTAGAAGAAGGAGGACCGGTTTCCATGACAGAAAAGCATTACTTCCTCGTGAGTGTGGGGACGGTTTCGGGTGGCGGTTCGTATTTGACTTCCACGGAGGTTGCGTATCACTGCGGGGTCCATCCCGAACTGATTGACCGTTTCATCCAGCTTGGGCTCATCGATTTCATCGAACGGGACAGGGACGGGACTGCGTTGTTCGGTTCCGACGTGGTGCCTCTGGTTCGCAGGATTCTGAGGCTCCGCAACGAGCTCGGTGTGAATTATTCGGGCATCGGCGTGATCCTGGATCTCATGGCGCGGGTCGAAACCCTGGAGGATCGTATCAGGGAACTTGAAAGCAGAGTCTTCGACTGAGGAAAACCCCGCGAGTGGCGGGCGCATTCCCCGGTCGGTGTGTATATATGCCCACGGAAGGAGGGTAAGGAAGTATGGATTTCAACAAATTGACGCTCAAATCCCAGGAAGCTTTGAAAGATGCCGAGACCAAAGCGATCCGGTACGGGCACATCGAAGTCGACGGCGAGCATCTGCTGCTGGCTCTGCTCAGTCAGCCGGACGGGTTGGTGCCCGGGCTGCTTCAGCGGATGGAGGTGCCCGTCGAGAAGATGCGGGAGCGCCTCGAGCAGGAACTGGAAAGAAAACCCCGCGTCAGCGGCCCCGGCGTCGAACCCGGAAAGGTCTATATCACTCAGAGGTTGAACCAGCTTCTCGTCAGGGCGGAAGAGGAGGCCCAGCGCCTCAAGGATGAATATATATCCGTCGAGCACCTGCTCCTCGCCTTCATCCAGGAGGGCCGGGGCACGTCTGCGGGAAGGCTCCTGCAGGAATTCGGGGTGACCCGCGATAACCTCCTGCAGACGTTGACCGCCGTGAGGGGCAACCAGCGCGTTACGAGCGCCAGTCCCGAGTCCAGCTACGAAGCGCTTCAGAAGTACGGCCGGGAACTCGTGCAGGAGGCACGCAACAACAAGCTCGATCCCGTCATAGGACGTGACGGTGAGATCCGGCGGGTGGTTCGGATCCTCAGCCGGAAGACGAAGAACAACCCGGTGCTCATCGGGGAGCCGGGCGTCGGGAAAACGGCCATTGTGGAAGGGCTTGCACAGCGGATCGTGCGGGGCGACGTCCCAGAAGGGTTGAAGGACAAGAGTATTTTCGCCCTGGATATGGGGTCGCTCGTGGCAGGGGCAAAATTCAGGGGGGAATTCGAAGAACGGCTGAAAGCGGTTCTTCAGGAAATCAAGCAGTCCGAAGGCAAGATCATCCTTTTTATCGATGAACTCCACACGATTGTGGGGGCGGGGAAGGCCGAGGGCTCCATGGACGCCGGCAACATGCTCAAACCGATGCTCGCCCGAGGGGAGCTTCACTGCATCGGCGCGACCACTCTGGACGAATACCGGAAGTACATCGAAAAGGATGCGGCCCTGGAACGCCGGTTCCAGCCGGTGATGGTCGATCAGCCTTCGGTCGAGGATGCCATTTCCATTCTGCGGGGGCTGAAGGAACGCTATGAAGTTTATCACGGCGTGAAGATCCAGGATGCCGCACTGGTTGCGGCCGCCGTGCTCTCGAACCGTTACATCACGGACCGTTTCCTTCCGGATAAGGCCATCGACCTGGTGGACGAAGCCTGCGCCATGATCCGGACTGAAATCGATTCCAAACCGGAGGAACTCGACGAGGTTACCCGGAGGGTCATGCAGCTCGAAATCGAGGAAGTGGCCCTCAAAAAGGAGAAGGACAAGGCGAGTCAGGACCGGCTGGAGGTCCTGAGGCGTGAAATGGCCGATCTTCGAGGCAAGGCGGATGCCATGAGCGCGCAATGGGAATCCGAGAAGCAGGCAATCAAGAAGGTCCAGGCATTGCGTGAGGAAATCGAGAAGTGCCGCCGTGACATCGAGGCCGCGGAGCGTCAGTTTGACCTGCAGCGGGTGGCGGAACTGAAACACGGGCTGCTGCCCGACCTGGAAAGACGCCTCAAGGCCGAGGAAGAAAGGCTGTCGAACAAACAGGGAGGCAACCGTCTTCTCAGAGAGATGGTGACGGAGGATGAAATCGCCGAAATCATTTCGCGCTGGACGGGCATCCCGGTGTCAAGGCTCGTGGAAGGCGAACGCGAGAAGCTGCTGAGGCTCGATGAGGTCCTCCATAAACGCGTGGTCGGGCAGGATGAAGCGGTGCAGCTCGTGGCCGATGCGGTTATCCGGGCCAGGTCCGGAATCAAGGATCCGCGAAGGCCCATCGGGTCTTTCATCTTCCTCGGTCCCACGGGAGTCGGAAAGACGGAACTCGCGAAAACCCTCGCCGAGGCCCTCTTCGATTCGGAGGAGAACGTCGTTCGGATCGATATGACCGAATACATGGAAAAGCACACCGTGTCGCGCCTCATCGGGGCGCCTCCCGGCTACGTCGGCTATGAAGAAGGCGGACAGCTCACCGAGGCCGTGCGGCGGAAACCGTATTCCGTCATTCTTTTCGACGAGATTGAAAAGGCGCACCCGGACGTCTTCAACGTGCTCCTCCAGATCCTCGACGACGGCCGCCTCACGGATGCTCAGGGCCGGACGGTGGACTTCAAGAATACGGTCATCATCATGACGAGCAACATCGGATCGGTGTACCTGCTGGATGGAGTCACCCCGCAGGGCGAAATCGTCCCGCGTGCGCGCGATAAGGTGATGGCGGAGTTGCGCAAACAGTTCCGCCCTGAATTCCTGAACCGGATCGACGACATCGTGCTCTTCAAACCGCTCACCAAGGCCGAGATCGCGCAGATCATCGATCTCCTGACCGCGGATCTCGCTAAACGGTTGCAGCAGAGGCAGATCAGCCTGGAGATTTCGCCAGAGGCGAAAGTCTTCATCGCTGAAACGGCGTACGACCCGGTGTTCGGCGCAAGACCGCTCAAGCGCTACCTGCAGCACCAGCTCGAAACGCGAATCGGCCGTGCGCTGATTTCCGGCGCGATTCCCGACGGAACGGCCCTGCGAGTGGATGTGCAGAACAAGGAACTGGTCGTGGCCCCCACCGAAAAGAAATAGAAACCGCCGCCACCGCTTTGCAGCGGCCGGGCTCCCCGGGAAACCGGCGGGTGCCCGGCCGGGCGTGGCGGTAAAGGCGTGCCCTTCCCGATATCAGGTTGCATTCAAGAAACCACTGATACTGATTTGTGCTCAAGAAAGTACCAAAGATGCTTCTCAAATAAGTGGGGATCTGCCGTTCGGGGCCGTTGCCTGAAGACTTCCCCAGGGGGAGCCCGGATGCTTGTTCTCCGGGCGCGGAGCGCAGGAGGGATTCGGAACTGGACCCCCGCTGTGATGGTCCACAACGTGCGCCGGGTTGACAGTTTCTTGTCCGCACCCCTCTCTTTGTCCCGACGGGCTCGGACAAGCAAGTTGCCCGAGCTTCCCGACGGGATTCGGGGGGACGATGGATTTTGCCGCCCGGGCTGGTTTCCGAGAAATCTCACGCAACGACGCAACGACGCAACGGCGCAACGAAAGACGAAAACTACCACTGAGTTGAGCGAGAAGAAATCGAGCGGGCCCGCCAGGCGGCGACGAGGGACACGGAAACGGCAAAAAACAGGGCGGGTGGCACCGGCAACCGGTTGCCGGTGTGCGAAGCATAAGAGGGATTAGGAAATGGCACCCGGCTTAAGGTCCTGTCGCCAGGGCGGAGATATCGTGCGGTTTCAAAATCCATTCGGGAAACAGGTCGTGAACCATTCCCCCCGTTCTTTTTGAAGATGATAAAAGCGCCATTTTAAGCGCAATTCAGTATGAACAATTTTTTACGGCTACGGCTGAACGAATGGTTCGATGCCGAGTTCCGCGGCACGGTGCTTTACCCGCCGGACGATTTCCGGGTCCATCACGATGTCTTCGGGCCAGGGTCTCTGATGGCCGTCCTCAGGTCCCTTCCTCGTCGCATCGATCACCACCCGTGCTCCCGAGCGGATGAAATCCCTCTTGGGATCGACGTTGTTGAAAAGCTTCCACAGGACCAGGGAGGAATCCTTGAGGTCGATCTCCGCATCGTAGAGGACAAAAATCGAAAAAGCCTTCAGACCGGAATGATTCATGAGCGGGGCCGCGAGCCGTTGCCCGGTGATTTTCCCGTCTTTTCGCAGGTTGAGAAGGAGCGGCCGGTTTGCAACCGGAAGGCCCGGATCGAACCATGAAATGAAGTGCTCAGATACGTCCCTGACTGAAGAATCGACGGCCGCGGGTGAAGGGGCGGAGGCGGGCGGTGCGCCGGTGCTGCGATCCCTTTCCCCCGGGAGCCTGGAGGTTGCGTCGATGCCGATTTTTCCTCCGAAAAGCGGGTCGGGGGCGCTGTGGTCCAGAACGTCGAGCACGCCTTCCGCGAGGTAGACGTCGTTTCCGATGTCGATCCCGTTCAGAATGGCTTCCAAAACTTCTCGGGGCCGGCCGAGGTCCACCGTCGAGTCCACCAGGGCTGCGGCCTTGCAGAAACTCATCTGTCCCTGGCCCCAGATTGCGCTCATGATGCGTCTCGCATGCCCCGGGTATTCCTTGTCGATCGATATGACGGCAATGTTGTGGAAAACCCCCTCCCAGGGCATCCAGTAATCCTGGACCTCCGGCAGGACCGCGTTGAGAAGCGGCAGAAAAATCCGTTCGGTGGCCTTCGCGAGAAAACAATCTTCCATTGGGGGCCGTCCCACGATGGTTGCGGGATACACCGCGCCTGCCCGGTGCGTGAGCGCCGTCACGTGGAAAACCGGATAGTCCCCCACGAGGGAATAATAGCCGGTGTGGTCGCCGAAGGGTCCTTCAACCCGGAGTTCCTCAGGATCGACGTAACCTTCCAGCACGAATTCGGACTCGGCCGGAACTTCCAGGTCGACGGTCAGGCAACGCGCCATGGAAACGGGTTTCCGACGAATAAAGCCGGAGAGCATCATTTCGTCGATGCCGCGCGGAAGCGGAGCGGTGGCGGCATAGGTGGTCGCAGGGTCCGTTCCGATGGCGACGGCGACGGGCATTCGAACACCTTTTTTGCGGAATTCATGGAAATAATGGGAACCGTCCTTGTGGATGTGCCAGTGCATTCCCGTGGTGCGTCCGTCGTAAACCTGCAACCGGTACATGCCCGCGTTGCGCCTGCCCGTTTCAAGGCTTCGCGTGACAACGACCGGAAGTGTGACGAACGGGCCTCCGTCAAGGGGCCAGCACTTCAGTACAGGAAGGATCGACAGGTCCACGGCTTCTCCCGTGAGGACCACTTCCTGGCAAGGAGCCTTTTTCGTCTTTCGGGGAAGGAAGCGGAGAAGATCGAACGCCAGGGGCAGCATCTTCAGGGTGGCAGCCGGCGATTTGGGAGGTCCCGTCTCGATGAAGCGCCTCAGCCGGGCGGCCAGGGTGTCCAGGTCGGGAACGCCGAGCGCCAGGCAGATGCGTCTTTCGCTTCCGAAGGCATTGGTGAGCACCGGGAAACGCGACCGCTCCACGTTTTCGAACAGCAGGGCCTTCCCTCCGCCGGGGCTCTTGGATGCGAGGTCCGTGATCTGTGTGATTTCAAGCTCTCTCGACACCGGGGCGCTGATCCTGAGAAGTTCCCCGGTTCGTTCCAGCGTTGCCATGAAATCCCTGAGGTTTTGATAGGCAGTCTTCATCTTGTGTCCGTTCGGGTAAAAGGGGCGGAAAGGATGTCAACGGTCCGGGTCCGGTCCAATGGTGCCCCGGCGGGACCGCGGGAAACGGGAATCCGGGCGTTTCACATAAACGACAGGTCCGCCCACACGCCGATGAGGAGCAAAATCGAGATGGCACTGTTGGTATGGAAAAAGGCCACATTGACGTGATCGAGGTGTTGAGGTCTGACCAGGCAGTGTTCGATCACGAGCAGAAGGCTGATGAGCAACAGGAAGATCAGGTAAACCCTGCCGAGGTCGAAGGCGAAATAGAGGGACAACAGGAAAACAAAAGTCAGCAGGTGCAGAGAGATGGAGACGACGAGAGCGGAAGGGACCCCCCAGCAGGCTGGTATAGAATGCAACTTCACTTCCTTGTCGAAATCCACGTCCTGGCAGGCATAGAGGATATCGAAGCCCGAAATGTAGGTCATGAGCGCCATGGAGAGTAAAAGAATTTTCCAGTTCAGGGTACCCGTCACGGCGATCCATGCCCCGGCCGGCGCAAGTCCGATCCCGAAGCCGAGAAAGAGGTGCGACAAAGATGTGAACCGCTTGGTGTACGAATAAAAAAACAGCACCAGAAGGGCCGGTACGGCCAGGACCAGGCACAACCGGCCGAGGTTGGCCGCGCTCAGCACAAACAGCAGGGAAGACACAAAAACGAAGCACAGAGCGGATTTCTTGTCGATTTCCCCTGAAGTCAAGGGGCGGCCCGCCGTGCGGGGGTTCCGCCGATCGTATTCGTAATCGGCATACCTGTTGAATCCCATGGCAGCGGACCTGGCGGATGCCATGGCGACAACGATCCATCCGAAAGCGGTCCATGTGAGGGAATGCTGGCGATTGGCGAGGAGAACGGAGGCAAGGGCGAAAGGCAGAGCGAACACGGTATGGCTGAATTTGATCAGGCGGCCGTAGGTTCGTATTCGTTGTACCAGCATGACGGTGTCCCCGGTTGCGCGTTCATCGAACGATAAGGTGTGATCCGGCATAGCTTCGAAAAATACTCTGGTGAAGTGAGTCCCTTTTACCACAATCGCTTCTCGAAAAAAAGACGGCGTCCGATGGAAGAACACCCGAATACACCCACAATTGATAGCTGTTTCCTTGGCACTGCAAAAAGCGTATCATTAGCAGTTTGCTAAATACTTGAGCTGGGAAGGAATAACGGGAAGCCCATGGAAGCTGTCAGAAAGGGTGTTGAACTGGAACTCGGCGTCGAAAAGCTCGCCTACGGCGGAAAAGCCGTTTCGAGGGTCGACGGCTTTGTCATTTTTATGGACCATGCGGTGCCCGGGCAGCGTGTTCGAGTCCTGATCACCAAGAAAAAACGCCAGTACGCGGAGGCCAGGGTCCTGGAAGTCCTTTCCGAATCTCAGTCCCGGGTGGAGCCTTTCTGCCGCCATTTCGGTGTCTGCGGCGGGTGTCAGTGGCAGGATGTGGGCTACCGGGAGCAGCTCGAATGGAAAAGGACCCACGTTCTGGAATGCCTCGAACACGTCGCGGGGGTGGAGGAAGCCATGGTCGAGCGGCTTGTGCCCTCACCATCGGAACGTTATTACCGGAACAAGATGGAATTCACTTTCTCTGACAGACGCTGGCTTTCGACCGAGGAAATCAATGCCGGTGGGATGGCGGGTGCCGACCGGTTGACGCTGGGGCTTCACGTGCGGAGCTTTTTTGACAAGATTTTCGATGTGGAGACCTGCTATCTGGAATCGGAGCGGGCGGTCCGGATCCTTCGAACCATGAGGGACTGGTGCGCGACGAGCGGGATCCCCGCGTATAGCATCAGGGGGCAGGCGGGGTTCTGGCGTTTCCTCGTCGTGCGGGAAGGGAAAAGGACCGATCAGACCCTCGTCCATATCGTGACCACGAACCGTCCCGAATACCGGGCGGACGTCGATCGCCTGGCGGAACACCTTCTTTCCCGGGTCCCGGAGGTGACGACCTTCGTTCATTCCATAACCGACAAGAAGGCCCAGGTGGCGACGGGTGATTCGAGCCGCGTTGTCTTCGGTCCGGGGTACATTGAGGAACGCCTGGGAGAACTGACTTTCCGCATTTCCGCGAACTCCTTTTTCCAGACGAACCCGTGCAGCGCCGAGCTACTCTATGAAACGGTTCGCCGCCTGGCGGATTTCCAGGGCGATGAAACCGTCTGGGACCTGTACTGCGGGACCGGGAGCATCTCTCTTTTCATTGCCTCGCAGGTGCACAAGGTAGTAGGATTCGAGGTGGTGAGCGAGGCCATACGGGATGCGTATGTGAATGCTGAATTGAACGGCATCCGAAACGGTCGCTTTGTCGCGGGGGACCTGAAGGATATAATGAAGAACCCCGGCGGACCCGAAGGGGAACCCGGCCCGCCGGATGTCGTGATCACGGACCCTCCTCGCGCCGGAATGCACCCTCGAGTTGTGAAAACGCTTCTTGAAATCGCTCCCCGGCGGATCATTTACGTTTCATGCAATCCGGCAACCCTTGCAAGGGACTTGGCCGAGCTGCTGGGAACATACCGGGTCGGAGTGGCTCAGCCCTTCGATCTGTTCCCTCACACGCCACATATCGAATGCGTGGTGCGACTGGACAAAAAGGCGGATTTTTGACCATGAGAAACGCTGGCGGGTGTTTTTCCCCGGTGAGTATGGATTCTTAACCGTCTATTATGATGATGCCCGGTTCGACAGTAACCTCGAAGCGCCGCCTCTGGCTTCGGATAGTACTCCTGCTGATGATTGTGGGGGTGCTGTTCGGGAGCAGCTTTTTCTTTTATTTGTACAGCGAGGTGAAGCAGCGTTTCGAGTCGCGCAGATGGAGCGTCCCCGCCAGGGTGTTTTCCGCGACGGTACCTCTTTATCCCGGCCAATCGCTGGCCGCGGCCCAACTTAAGCAGATGCTCGATGAGCGCCGCTATCAGGAAGCTTTGAAAGAACCCCTGCGTGCGGGAGAATATAAGGTCAATAAAGCGGGGCTGGTCGTTTTTTTGAGGGAATTCAACTTTCCCGGCCATTCGCTTTCCAGCCAGCGTGTTCAGTTCGATTTTCAGCAGAACAAAGTCCAGCGGATTCGCGGCAGCCAGGGAGAACTGGCCTTCCTTGAACTTGAACCGATCGAGATCGCACGCCTCTTCGGACCCAAGCGGGAGAGTCGTCTGCTGGTCAACATTCAGCAGGTCCCCAAGCATTTGATCGATGGGGTCGTTGCCATCGAAGACCACCGTTTTTATGAGCATGGAGGGCTGGACTGGGTCGGGGTCCTGCGTGCCACATGGACGGATCTCCTGGCCCGGCGTGTGGTTCAGGGCGGTTCGACGATCACTCAGCAACTCGTCAAGAATTACTTTCTCGAACCGGAACGCAACTTGAAGCGAAAATTCCTGGAAGCTTCCATGTCGATGATCATCGAGACGCTGTACGAGAAGGACGAGATCCTCGAGATGTACATGAACGAAATCTACCTCGGCCAGAGAGGCAGCGTCGCCATTCATGGCATGGGGGAAGCCGCCCGGTTCTACTTCGGTCGAAACGTGGAGGATCTCAGCCTGTCCGAAGCCGCCACTCTGGCCGGCATGATACGTGCTCCCAACGCCTATTCGCCCTTCACTCATCCCGATGCGGCCGTTGAACGCAGGAACACCGTTCTCAAGCGCATGCTGGAGCTGAGCAAGATCTCCGTTCAGGACTACGACAAGGCCCGGCTCGATCCCCTGAGGCTGCCGAACACCTTCCTTCCCGTCAACGCGGCACCCTATTTCGTGGATTACGTGCGGCAGCAGTTGCAGGAACTTTACGAACCGGAGATTCTCGAGTCCCAGGGCCTCAACGTCTACACCTCCCTTCATCCGGAAATGGCCATAGCCGCGCAAAAGGCCCTGGTGGAGGGTCTTCAGGAGCTGGAAAAGGATCGCGCGTCGATGGACCAGGGTTCAGAGCCGCCCCCGGCCCCTCTTCAGGCAGTCCTCATTGCGGTTCAGCCCAAAACCGGCGCCGTGCTTGCCCTTGTGGGCGGGCGCGACTACAGTGAAAGCACTTTCAACCGGGCACTGGAGGCGCATCGTGAGGTGGGGTCCGCGATCAAACCGTTTATTTTCCTGGGCGCGCTGGACCAGTTTACTCCGGCAAGCTGGTTGGAGGACGAACAGAAGACGTACGTGATCGATGGGAATCCCTGGACGCCCGCGAATTCCGACGACAGGTACAGGGGGCGTGTGACCTTCCGCGTCGCCCTGGAAGAGTCGATCGATGCCGCCACCGTCGATATGGCCGGGACCGCGGGGCTGGACAACCTCGTCAACACCCTGAAGAGCCTGGGCATTCAGTCCCCTCTGCGGCCCGTTCCGTCTCTTGCCCTGGGAGCCTTCGACGTCACACCCATCGAACTTGCGGGCGCCTATGCGGCGCTGGATAATGACGGGCAGAGGCCGTATCTTCTGAGTTTGAAAGAAGTGGTGACGGAAGACGGAGACATCCAGGAACGAAGAAACGTCGAGATCCATTCGGTCACCAGCCCTGCCAAGGTTTTCATCATTTCCAATATGCTTTCCGGTGCCATGGACAGGGGGGCGGGAAAGAGCCTCAGGCGGAAGGGCATCGATTTTTGCTGTGCCGGTAAGGCAGGCAGAAGTCCCGACAGCCGCGATTCATGGTTTGCCGGATACACGACGGATCTTGTCGTGCTCGTCTGGGTGGGCTACGACGACAACCGCCCGACCAATCTGGACGGCATTCAGGGGGCCGCGAAAATCTGGACGCGTTTCATGGACGAAGTTCGCCCGTGGATCGACCCCCAGTCTTTCCGGGTGCCTCCCGGAATTGTCCAGCGGATCATCTGCGGGCAATCCGGAAAACTGGCGACGAGCCGTTGCCCGGACAAACGCCTCGAATATTTTCTGGTGGAAAATCCCCTAAAAGAATATTGTACTATCCATGGGAAACAGTAAAATCGACTCCAGCGCAGCTTTCCTCCGGCGGTAATCCATCAGGGGGTCCCCCCCGGACGTATGGAAACAGGTCAGGGCACAACGCCGTCGGGGAGGAACTTTGTGCCGTGGCTTTATCTCTAGGGATAATGATCCGGAAGTACCCGAACGGTCAGTCTTTTTCTTGTGGGAGGCGACGGGAATGGAAAAGAGATCTCCGGAAATGAGGGCAGCCGCACGGACGGGGATTGTCCTCGGACTTGTGATTGTCCTCTGTGCGGCCTGTGCTTCAAAAAAACAGGTGTATATCCCCCCCGATTGGAAAGCCGCACCGCCGCCCAAGGTTGAGGCGAAGCCGCAATCGGGTCCTGGTGCGGTTTCGCCGGGCCAGGGTCCGGTTTTCAAACCGCAGGCGGAATTTAAGGAGTCCGATGTTCCGGGAACGCAGGAAACGGTCGTTCCGCCTCCGCAGGAGAAGAAGCCGGCCCCCGAGCAACAACCTCAGCACGTCGCATCCATGCACCTGGTGGATCAGGCCAAGGGAAATCTGGCAAAAGGGAAACCCGATGCCGCAATCCCCGTTTACGAGCAGGCCATTCAGGTCGATGTGCACAACGGGGACGCGTTCCTCGGGCTGGCGAAAGCATGGCGGTTGAAAGGCTCCAGGCAAAAGGCCATGGAATTCGCGCGTAAAGCTGAGCTTCTCTTTCAGGATAATCCAGTGAAACTGAAGGAGACCTATCTCTTCCAGGCTGATATCTACAAGGAAATGGGAGACGCCGCTAAAGCGAATCTCTATAAGCAGAAGGCATCCCGACTGAAGTGAAGCCGTTGGGCATGATTGAAGGCTTCTTGTGCAAACCCGATGGAGAAATCGAGCAGGCAACCGATGAATGCACCGCAACGCTTTAGAGGATACCGTCCGTTCCTGCTGGTCGTCCTGTTCTTTTCTTTTTACCTGGCGTACCGGATCCTGTACCCTTTCCTGGATACCCTCATCATTTCCATCGTTTTATCCTCGATCTTCTATCCGCTGCAGGTCTACTTCATCCGGCTGTACGGCGGACGGAAGAACCTTGCAGCGTTTTCCGTCGTGTTCCTGGCAACCTTTGTGATCGCCATACCGGTTTTCCTGTTCACGTCCACGCTCGTCGCACAGGGCATTCAGACGGTAAACGACGTCAACGATTGGATACGGGCGGGCAATATCCAGAAAATCAGTCAGGATCCGCGGGTGATCTCATACCTCGACTGGATTCAGGAACGCCTGACCTTTCTCGATCTGAAGAAGATGGACATTACCAGCAGCCTGCTGGGGCTGAGCAAAAACCTGGGACAGTTCCTGCTCAGCAAAGGTGCAACCCTGCTCGGAAATGCCGCAAGCCTTGTCACTCACTTCTGCATCATGATTTTCATCGTGTTTTACCTGGTGAGGGACGGCGCGGCGATGCTCGAACAGGCGAGGAAATATTCGCCGCTCAGGGATGAACAGGAAGACGCGATCCTGAACGGAGCACGCCTCGTGGCGAAATCGGTATTGCTGGGCGCTTTCGTGACGGCCATCTGCCAGGGGATCATCGGAGGAATCGCGGTGGCGATTATTGGCTTGCCGGGGCTTTTCTGGGGAGCGGTGATGGCCTTTTCGTCCTTTATTCCCATAGTGGGGACCGCCCTGGTCTGGATTCCCATGGCCCTCTACCTGGTGCTGATGGGCTTATGGAAGTCGGCTCTCTTCCTTGCCCTGTGGTCCGTGTTCCTGGTCGGCAGCATCGACAACTTCCTCAGGCCTTTCCTGATGAGGGGGGGAACCAAGATGCCCACCTTCTGCATTCTCCTGGCCATCATCGGAGGGGTCCAGTATTTCGGCCTTGCCGGGATCCTGTATGGGCCGCTGATCCTGAGCTTTGCCATGATCATGCTCTTCATCTACGGTGTGGAATACAAGGAAGACATCGAGGAGAACAAACACGGCGCCCCGTCCTGCGATCCGGGCCGGGGGGCCGGATCGCAGGAGTCCTGACGACCGTTGGGGATTTTCCGTTGCGGGGGGCGGTGTACTCCACCGTGTTCCCGCATTCCCGCAGCGTTTTTTTGCCGGCCGTGAGGGCCGTCGGCCCGACGCGCGGAGCTTCAAGGAGAAATGCACCGATTCGGCCTTCGGCCGTTCACTCAGTGATTGTTCGCAAAAAAGCGGTTGAACGCGTTCAGATAAGCCCGGGCACTGGCCTCTATGACATCCGAACTGGCGCCCGTCCCGGAATACACCGTCCCCGAGATTTCCACCCGCACCATCGCTTCCCCGAGAGCATCCCTGCCCATGGTCACGGCCTTCAGGTCATAGTCCCGGAGTATACCGTGGATGCCCACGATGCGTTCGATCCCATGAAATGCGGCATCCACCGGACCGTTTCCCGTGGCCGCGTCGGTGAGATGTTCCGTCCCCTTCACAAGGGTTACCGAAGCGAGCGGCACCATGGTATTCCCGCTCATGATCTGCAGGCTGTGGAACTTAAAGGTTTCGGGGACCCTGGTCATTTCTATTTCCACGATGGAGCTGAGGTCTTGGCTGTTTATCTCCTTCTTCCTGTCCGCCACGTTGATGAACCGGTTGTAGACCCGCTCGAAAACCTCGGGCTCCAGTTCATACCCGACCTCGCTCAGGCGGTGCTTGAGCGCCGCCCGGCCGGATCTGGCGGTCAGAACGATCTTGTGTTCGTGGATGCCCACGTCTTCCGGCTTCATGATTTCGTAGGTCCTCCGGTCCTTGAGCACTCCGTCCTGATGAATGCCGGACGAGTGTGAGAATGCATTGGCCCCCACGATGGCTTTGTTCGGCTGGACGGATATGTTCATGAGGCGGCTGACCATGCGGCTGGTCCGGTAAATCTGCTGGGTCCGGATATCCGTGTGCGCCTGATAAGTGGATTCACGGGTTTTAAGGATCATCACGATTTCTTCCAGCGAGGCGTTCCCGGCCCGTTCTCCGATTCCGTTGATGGTGCATTCGACCTGGTTTGCACCGTTTCGGATGGCAGCGAGGCTGTTGGCGACCGCCAGACCGAGGTCGTCATGGCAGTGTACGCTCAGGATGACGGGATCAAGGGCGGGGACCTTTTCACGGAGTCTTCTGATGATTTCGCCGAACTCCTCGGGAAGTGCATACCCCACGGTATCGGGGACGTTGATGACCGTTGCGCCGGCCTTGATCACCGCTTCCGTCACCCGGCACAGGTATTCGAAATCGGTTCGTGAAGCGTCCTCCGTTGAATATTCCACGTCATCGCAGTAATGCTTGGCGTATTTCACGGCATCGACCGCCAGCTTGAGGGCCGATTCGCGGTCGCGCCGGAGCTTCTTCTGGAGATGGATGTCCGATCCGCCGAGGAACACATGGATGCGGGGGCGTTCAGCGTTGCGCACCGCTTCCCATGCGATGTCGATGTCTTCCTGAACGGCTCTGGCCAGGCCGGTGATCACCGGACCCCTTACACTTTCGGCCACCGACTGCACCGCATGGAGATCTCCCGGCGATGAACAGGGGAAACCCGCTTCAATGACATCCACTCCCATCAGGGCCAATTGCTGGGCTATTTCCAATTTCTGGCGCTTGTTGAGTTTCGCTCCCGGAACCTGCTCCCCGTCTCTCAGGGTCGTATCGAATATGGCGATTTTCCTGCTCATGCTGATATCCTTTCGACATCTCTGTTATGCAATTCCCGTCGTTGTGTTATGATTCGCTTCGGTACGTTTCGATTCGTGAAAAATCATTTAGCCCCATTTTGGCCACCTCCGTGTTCACGGGTGTTTAAAAAAGAAAAGGCCATGGGGAGTACCCATGGCCTTTAACCGGATCGTATTTATCGCGCTTCAGAGCGCAGGCAAAAGAAAGGCGCCGGGTCTCCACTCCTGACCGTCCAATAGGCCGCTAAGTAGGGATAGAGCGAGAAACAGAGCCATTTTCTTCCTTTTCATCGTCTAAAATCGGGCTGTATGACAAGCCCATCAATCTTTCAAAACTGAGTATATATACCAAACTTTTCGACGATTTCAAGCAAAAAAGCCGGTAACGGCAATCGAACGCCGTAGGGCGGAGCAAAATGTGTCCGATCCGGCACAAGGGATACGGAAGAGGTCGAGACCACCGGGTAAAACCGTTATAGTGGAAATGGCGAACGGAAACGCCTTCCCATGCGGATGCAGGGGCCGGCCGGCTCCGGTGGCGCGCATGGGGAGGTTTCGGTGGAGTTGGCAACCCGTGGAAGCATCTGAAGAAGGGAAATCGGGAGTGAATGCAGGGGAAAGTATCGGGACGGACTTCGTTCCCCCGGACGTGCGCCTCATGATGGAACGAATCGGACAGTCGGGTTCTGAAGTCTGGCTGGTTGGGGGGGCGGTGCGCGACCGCCTGATGGGGCAGGCCCCGAAGGATTGGGATTTGGCTACCAGCCTCCCGCCGGAGCAGGTCATGCGGCTTTTCCCCCGGGTCCTTCCCGTCGGAATTCGGCATGGAACGGTCCGGATTCACACCCGGCTGCGGGACGTGGAGGTCACGAGCTATCCGGGGGCCCGATTGGAAGGGATCCTCGCTGACCTGGCGAGACGGGACTTCACCATCAACGCCCTGGCGCTGTCCTATCCCGAAGGTGCCCTGCTGGACCCCCACGACGGTCGGGCCGACCTCGATGGACGGCTGCTGAGGGCCGTCGGCGATGCGAATGCGCGCTTCGGCGAAGACCCGTTGCGGGTGCTCAGGGCCTTCAGATTCGTCAGTGAACTCGGGTTCCGGATTCACGAGGATACGTACGTGGCGGTTGTGCCGGGAGCGGCCGGTCTGCTCACGGTGGCCGGAGAGCGAATCCGGGAGGAACTGTTCCGGATCCTGCTCGGGGGGCACGCTTCCGAGAGCCTTTCCCTGATGAGAGACACCGGCACATTGCGCACGATATTGCCTGAACTTGACGACGGGGCAGCGCTGCATACGATCCCTGCAATCGGCGAATGTCCTCCGCGGCTGGGCGTAAGAATCGCCGCGATGCTGCACGGAGTGGGAACGGGTGGATGCACGGGGAGCCCGTCCGGTACTTTGAATCTCAAAGGAGCGGTCCTGCTCGCCGAACAGGCGATGGAACGTTGGAAAATGTCGAACCGGCAGATCCGGGAAGTGAAAACCATATTGTGCAACCCGCTTCCGGATGAGGCGGACGAATGGAGTGACCCCGAAGTGCGGGAATTCATGGTCCGGGCCGGGGCCGACTTCGTCGATGATATCGTGGATCTTGCCGTTGCGTGCGGGGCATCGGAACCGGGCCAGGGACTTCCGGCGGGAAAGGGGCGGATCCTGCACCGTCGTTTCAGGGAACAGAGGGAAAGGCATTTTGCCCTGGGGCTCGGGGACCTGGCCGTTGACGGCGAGGACGTCATAAGGCTGACGGGTCTCGAACGGGGGCCGATTGTCGGTGAAATACTCAGGAGACTCCATCGGAAGGTGCTCGAAGATCCGGTTTTGAATGACCGCAAAATTCTTATGGATTTTATACGAAAAGAATACCATATAGAGGCGATGCGCGAGACGTTGTAAGGGGGTTAATCTTCGAACTCGGGAGGATGAAGAATGCTGGTTAAAAACTGGATGAGCAAGAACGTG
This sequence comes from uncultured Syntrophobacter sp., assembly GCA_963663685.2. Taxonomy (GTDB): domain Bacteria; phylum Desulfobacterota; class Syntrophobacteria; order Syntrophobacterales; family Syntrophobacteraceae; genus Syntrophobacter. The sequence continues at coordinate 68,725 of CAXXDT010000010.1, forward strand.
GTCACCATCGAAGAAGATGATTCCATGCAGCATGCAGTGAGCATCATGAAGGCCAACAAAGTCCGAATGCTTCCCGTGGTAAAGCAGGGGAGGCTCATTGGCATTTTGTCGGACACCGACTTGAAAAGGGCTTCAGCCTCGGATGCAACCACCCTGGACGTTCACGAATTGTTGTATCTCATTTCGAAAATCAAAGTCCGCGATATCATGACCAAAGACCCGATCTCCGTTTTGCAGAATTTCACGGTCGAAGAGACCGCGGAAGTGCTGATGAGCAAAAAGATTTCGGGCTGTCCGGTCGTCAATGAAAACGGCGACCTGGTGGGGGTCATCACCAGGGATGACCTGTTCAAGGTACTCATTCAGTTGAGCGGGCTGGGAAAAAGGGGCATCCAGTTTGCCTTCCAGGTGGAGGATCGTTCCGGATCGATCAAGGACATCACGGACGTCATCCGAAAATTTGAAGGGCGCATCGCGAGTATCCTGAGTTCCTATGAATACGCTCCTCCGGGTCAGAGGATCGTCTACGTCAGGACCTATGACATCGACCGCCGCGTATTGCCGAAGCTCGTGGAAGAGTTGAAGCAGGTCGCACTGCTGATTTACGTGGTGGACCACCGCGAGAACACGCGTGAAATATACCGGGATCTCGTGGCATAAGAGAAAAGGGGGAGCGGCTGTTTCCGTCCCTGAAAAGGCGGAGGCCCCGCTTCCCCCATCTTGCCATGCAACGCCCGCGACAGGCCTGGCACGCTCAAATGCCCAGAAAAGCCTGCTTCACTTCCTCGTTTTCGAGCAAATCCCGTCCGTTTCCTTCCAGCACGATTCTACCGTTCTTCAAAACGTAGGCGCGGTCACAGATGGCGAGTGTCTGTTTGACGTTCTGTTCCACCATCAGGATGGTCAGCCCCTCGTCATGGATTTTCCTGGCAAGCCGGAAGATCTCCTGGGTCAGCAGGGGGGACAGTCCGAGGGACGGTTCGTCGAACATGAGCATTTTGGGCCGCGACATGAGACCCCGGGCGATGGCGCACATTTGCTGCTCGCCTCCGGACAGGGTTCCCGCCAATTGTCTCTCACGCTCCTTCAAACGGGGAAACAGTGAAAAAACCCATTCGAGCGTCTGTTTCCGCCTGGACTTGGCGCTGCGTGTGAGCGCTCCGAGTTCCAGGTTCTCCATGACCGTCATTTCGGGGAACAACTGCCGGCCTTCGGGAACGTGAGCGATTCCGACATCGATGATCTGGTAGGGAGCCACGCGGTCCAGGCGCCGATCCTCGAACCAAATGGCCCCGTGGGCCGGATGGAGCAGGCTCGAAATGGTCCGCATGATCGTGCTCTTGCCGGCCCCGTTTGCTCCCACCAGCACCACGAACTCGTTCGACTTGACCCGAAAGGAGACATCCCAGAGCACCTGGACGTCGCCATAGCCGGCATCAACGTTTTCCACCCGCAGCATGGTCCTATTCCTTTCCGAGATACGCTTCGATGACCGCTTGGTTGTTGGCCACTTCCGAAGGAGTTCCCCTGGCGATTTCCTGACCGTAGTTGATGCAGAGAATGCGGTCGCACAGGTTCATGATGACATGCATGATGTGCTCGACAATGATTATCGTAATTCCCGATTTACGGATTTTACGTATCAGTTCGGTCCCTTCCGCCTGCTCCTGGGGAGTCAGGCCGGCCATGGTTTCATCCAGCAGGAGAAGACTTGGTCCGGTGGCGAGCGCACGCGCGATCTCCATTCTCTTCCGGTCTCCGATGGTGAGCTCCTTGGCCGCATAATCCCGTTTTTTCAGGAGTTCGCAGAATTCGAGGACCTTGAGCGCCTTTTCCTTCGCCTCTTCCTGGCTCGAAGTTCTGTTGAAGGCCGAGGTCATGACGTTTTCGAGCACTGTCATGCGCCTGAGAGGCTTCACGATCTGAAAGGTCCGTCCGACGCCGCGTTTGCAGATCTTCCAGGTGGGAAGAGCGTTCAGGGCCTTCCCCTCGAACAGGATATTCCCGGAGGTGATGGGGTAATATCCCGTGATCAGGTTGAAAACCGTGGTTTTGCCCGAACCGTTTGGTCCGATCAGGCCGTATATCTCCCCCTTTTCGACCTGGAAAGATACATCGTTGACCGCGAGCAAACCGCCGAATGCCTTGGTGAGATGAGTTGTCTCGAAGAATGTCATTTTCAATTCCCGCCGATCATAGAGGGCACTTCTTTTCTTTTCAGCTTGAAAAGGTGGAGTTTCGGCAGGTCTCCGACCACGCCGTTTGCCATGTAGCGAATGACGAAAATGACGAGCAGGCCGAAAACGAGTGCGTGTGATTCACTGACCCATCGGGGGAACAGTCCGAAGAAGCTGCTGCGGAAAGTCTCCTGCAGCCCGACCATGATGAAGGCCCCCACGGCGGGGCCCCAGATGGTCCCGGCTCCGCCGATGATCCCCACGAGAATGGCCATTATGGATATGAAATAGAGCGAAAAAACGACTTCCGGGTCAATGAACCCCATGTAGTTCATGTAAAAGGCGCCGGCGAGGCCCGTGAAAAAGGAACTCACCATCAGCGACAGGCTCTTGTAGCGGAAAGAACTGATGCCGAGCGCTTCGGCGGCATCCTGATCCTCCCTTATGGCGACGAAATAGTACCCCCACTTGGAGTGGATCACCTTATAGATGGCGAATATGCATGCGGCTGCCAGAGCGAGGGCCACGTAGTAGTACGGGACTTTACTGCGAAAAGTCGTGATGATCAGAATGCCCTGCATTCCTTCGGTGAAGTCCCTCCAAAAAATGGCCACGAGTCTGAAAACCTCGGCGATGGCGAGTGTCGCCAAGTTGAAGTAGGGACCTCTCAGCCGGAAGCAGATGCATCCGATGAAAAATCCGAAGATCATGGCAACGGGTCCCGCAAAGAGAATTCCCCACCATGCGGAAATTTCGAGCTTGGTCACGCAAAGCCCCGCAGTGTAAGCGCCGATGCCGAAAAAGATGGCATGGCCGAAGGAAACTTGTCCGGTATAGCCTGCGATGAGGTTCCATGACGATCCGATCACCACCCACATGAGCGCGATGATGAAAATATGCCGGTAGTAGTCCGAGTGGATCACCGATGGAAAGCAGGCCACGAACAGTGCGAGACATACCAGGATAACGGTTTTGACGGATTTCCCCGATTTCATATGAACCCCAATCAGACTTTGGTCAATGCCTTGAGTCCGCCAGGCAGGAACACGAGTACCAGGATGAAGATCACCATGCCCACGGCATCCTTGAGGGCCATGGAAATGTAGGTGGCCCCGAGGGATTCGGCCACTCCCAGGACAAGGCCCCCGGCAATCGCCCCTACCGTGCTCCCCAGACCGCCGAGTATGGTGATGATGAAGGCCTTGAGCGTAAACGGACTGCCGACGTCCGGAAAAAGGTAATAGATCGGCAGGAGCAGCGTGCCGGCCGCGGCGGCAAGAGAAGCGCCGAGGCCGTAGGTGAGCATCGTTATCCACTCGGCGTTGATGCCGAGAAGAAGCGCGGCGTCCTTGTTCTGTGCAGTGGCGCGCACGGATTTCCCCGTGTCCGTTTTGAGAAGAAAAATGAACAGACACACCGTGAGAAAGCAGGCAAGACAGAACGCCACGATCATGGGAAGGTTCCATGATATGCCGCCGATGTAAAGCGTTGCGGTGCTGTAGGAGGTCTTGACCGATTTGTAGTCGGAACGGAATATGAATCGCATGACTTCCGTCAGCACGATTCCCACGCCGACGGTCATCAGGATCTGGTTCTGAGGAATGACAGAATCGATCTTGAGCAGCGGATTGAGAAGGTATTTCTGAATCAGAGCCCCAAGGACGAAAAGCGCGGGCATCGCTACCAGGAGCGAAACATAGGGATCGATCTTCAGGTATTCAAACAGCACGAAGGTGATGTACATGGCTACCATCATCAACTGCCCGTGAGCCAGATTGATGACCCTCATAACCCCCATGATGAGGGTCATGCCCAGCCCGATCAAGGCATACACGCCGCCGATCAGAATCCCCGACACAAGCGTTTGGATAAACATATCCATCGAGACGTGTCCTCTCTAAAGGGTCATCGCTCATTGGCCTGACCCGAATCATGGCAACCTCGCCGTTCAGGAGGTTGTCATTTCCAGATTTTTTCCCATTCGACGGGATAGATAAAGGGTTTGGTGGCGGTGTCCTTGGGCCAGACCAGCTCAAGCCTGCCGTCGATCCACTGGACCAGGTAGGTGGGCAGCTTGTTCTGGTTGGTCATTTTGTCATAGGCAACGAATTTCACCGGTCCGAATACGGTCATCATGTCCGTTTCGGAAAGGGCCTGACGTACGTCGTCCGGCTTCAGGGACTTGGTGCGTTTGAGACAATCCGCGATGACGTAAGCCGATGCGTAGGCCTCCGCGCCGTGGTACTCGGTATCCACGTCATACTTGGTGGTGAATTTCTGATAGTACGCCATTGCCCCGGGATAGGGCAGCGTCTGGTACCACAGGGTCGCGGAATAGACCCCGTCGGCCGCCTTGCCCGCATTCTTCACGAACTCCGGGAGAGTGAACCCGGCAGCTCCTCCGACAAAGAGCCTGGGCATGATGCGGAGTTCCATGGACTGATTCATCAGAAGGGACGCATCCATGAGGTACGAAATCATGTAGACGAGGTCGGGATTGGCCTGCTTCACCTTTACGAGCAGCGGTTTGAAATCGACGCCTCCGCTCTGGTAACCTTCCATGACCACCACCTTGACCCCCAGCCGTTCGCAGGTCTGCTGAAATTCCTTGGACCCCGACGAACCGAAGTTGGTGTTTTCAAAGAGAATTGCTGCGGTCTTCGGCTTTGCCACGTCGGTCAGGAAGGATTCCAGCCCCTTCGGGTAATCGCCGACCGGAGGATTGATCCTGAAAATATATTCCCATTTCATTTCCGTGATCTTGTTATCGGAACCCGTGGTGACCAGGAAGGGGAGGCGGCTCTGCTGGGCGACCCCGGCGATGGCGAAGGTCTCCGAGCTGCCGTAACCGCCGCTCAACATGGCGACCTGGTCCTTGGTGATAAGCTTCTCCGCGGCGGATCGGGCCACATCGGGGCGACCGGTATCATCCTCGACGAGGAACTCCAGTGGCTTGCCGTTGATGCCCCCGTTGGCGTTGATTTCTTCCAGGGCCATTTCAAACGACTTCTTTTCGATTTCTCCGAACTTGGCTTTTTCCCCGGTTACGGGCAGAATGATACCCACCTTGACGGTGCTTTCCGACCATGCGGGGAAAGGGGATAGGACGAGTGCGACTGCAAAGGATAATGCGAGGACCAGCGACACCGTGCTCTTCATGTTCTCTCCTTGTGAAAAACGTTTCATTCAAAAAAAGCATAAAGTTCTCAACTGGATAAGAGAAAATAAGCACAAGCCCGATTGATCAGCACACGCCGGAGAGGAGAGATTGGGATGATGAAGTCGAAGTGTGGCAACGTGTAAGGCCCTACACTATTATAAAAATCCGGAAGAAGTCAAGCTAAGGATTCGAGGGAATGGAAGAGAAAAGGATAATGCATCCGAAGTTGGAAGAGTTCCCCGTTCTCGATTCGACTGAAGCCGTGACGGCCCGCAGCCGCCGGGTTTCACTCCACCTCGGGGCTTCAGCCCGCGCGGTGGCGAAATGGGGACATTTGATGAATGCACAGAATGACTGGCTCCATGAGTGCCATTTTTTTGATGGAACGGAGGAAACGGCACGATGGATCTTTGTCCTGGACGTGTTGAACCACTGCTTTTGGGCTGGGAAAAATAGAACAATCTGGTCCGTCGCCTACCGCGGGAATGAATATTCCGGCTACTGGGGGCTTGCCGCAAGTCTGAAGCGCGCCATGGATGACGGATTGCCCCTCACGGACCCCGCTTTTCTCGCGGACATCAGCGTGCCGATGCTGAACGGGATTTTTCACGGGAAAGGGGAGGTCCCGCTCTTCGAGGCGCGCCTCGCCAACCTGAGAGAGGCGGGGCGGGTGCTGCTCGATCGGTGGCGGGGGGACGTGGTCAACCTTATCGAAGCGGCCGGGAAGAGTGCCGTCCGACTGGTTCTGGAGGTTGTCCGGAGCTTCCCGAGTTTCCGCGACCAGGCCGTCTACGACGGACGGAACGTCTATTTCTGGAAAAGAGCCCAACTGTTCGCGGCGGACCTTCATGCCGCCTTCGAGGGGCGCGGGTGGGGTGAATTCAATGATCTGGACAGGCTGACGGCGTTTGCCGACTATAAACTGCCCCAGGTCCTCAGGCAGTTCGGGATTATTTCCTATGATCCGGAACTGTCGGCGAAAATCGGCAGGCAGGAAGAAATCGTGCCGGGAAGCGATGAGGAAATCGAAATCCGGGCCGCAACGATCGTTGCCGTGGAATCGCTCAGGCGGGTCTTCGAACAATCGGGCAAAGACCTGAGCTCCGTCGCCATCGACAACTGGTTGTGGAATCTCGGGCAGCAGGATATCTTCAGAAGGGAACCCTATCACCGATGCCGGACCATCTTTTACTGACTTCCGCGCCCGGCCCCCCGCCGTGGAAATTCGGACCGGCGGAGCGCAGAACCTTCGCGAACCCTATCGGATCATCATTGTCGGAATTTCCCTAAGTCTGTGCAAAAAGTCCTCCGTTCTCTCATGAACATGGGCCTCCATGCCGAATATACAAAGGGTATGGACCGGGAGGTCCTGCCGTCTGTCTCAAACCTCGAAATGGTCTTCCGAGAACCGTGAAGACCACGGTTCGCAACCGTACGGACGCAATGAGAGAGCTGAAACCATGCCGGAGATCAGTCGAAAGCAGTTGCTCATGTCAATCATCGGAGGGAGAGGGCCTGCCTTTCTGAGGGGGGTCGACCTGTCGACCCTCGATCTTTCCGGCGCGGGCTGGCTCGTGGAAGCCGATCTGCGGCAGGCGGATCTTTCCAATGCGAATTTGAACGGATCGAACCTCACGGGGGCCGCCATGACCAGGGCGAATCTGCATGCCTGCACTCTGGTCGGCGCGAACCTGGAAGGGGCCGATCTCGCCGGGGTCCGGGCCAATGTGGCGAACCTGCGCGCGGGGAACCTCTCCGGAGTGAATCTTCGCGATGCCACCCTGGTGGGCGCGAACCTGGCAAAGGCGAACCTGAAGGGGGCCAATCTGGAGAACGCCGATCTCGAGGGCGCAAATCTTCAGTCGGCAAACCTATGGCGTGCAAGGCTCAACATGGCCAATCTGAGAATGGCCAACCTGCGGGGCGCCAATCTTCAGGAGGCATACCTGGAAGGGAAGCTGGTCGATCATTACAAGGCCCCCGAGGGGGATGCGTCGCAGGCGCAGGGTTTTACCGGTTCCGTTGACGGCATTCAATTGACGGATCTCATTCAGATCGTCTGCCTGTCGAAATCCAACCTGTTGTTCAAAATAGAATCCGATGAGGGCTGCGGGACGATCCATGTCGGTTCCGGGCGGGTCTATCATGCCCAGTTGGATAAGCTCGAGGGCGAACAGGCCCTCGTCAAGATGCTCCTCTGGGAAAACGGCCGCTTCTCGACCATGGCCCTGGAAGGGGTCGCCGCTTCGGTTACGATCGAGAAGCCGGTCGAGCAGCTCATCATCGAATCGATGCGGCTGCGCGACGAAAGCAAGCCCGATTTCCTCCAGGGCAGGCACGGCAGCCTGCTGCGGGAGATCAGAAAGCAGTTGCCGATTCCCGCCTATCCGTCCACCGACCTGATGAACCTCACGCTCAAGGAAGGCAAACAGATTCGTCCCACCCAGGAAGTCAAGATCGTTGATGCATTTCCCTCTGCCGACTCCTGGGACATCCTCTGCTCCATTATGGCCGATGAAGACGTGTTTATCGCACCCTTGCGCTATATCAGGCTTCAGAGAAGTCACCCTCTCTTCGATATGGTTGTCAATTACCATAAAGATATCAAAAGGACGTGACGATTAGTAGTGAACGGGTCGATGCATTTCCCATCCGCCCGCTCGTCATGAGGGCTTCTCGAAATTGCCGGTGAATGGAGGCGACTGATCGGGGAGGGAGTTCGCCGTGAAGCAAAAAGGGTGTGATAGACAATGAGCTTGATCGTCACGAGAAACGAAATCAGCAAACTGGAGAGCATAGTCGGGAAAGAACTTCTGGAAGCCGGGGCCGATCACGTCATCATCGTCGATTTTTCGGGTAACCTCATCATGCAGCAGGGCTCGCTTCAAATGAAGGACATCTTCTCGCTTGCGGCCCTTTCCGCCGCGAATTTCGCCGCAACGGCGGAGATTGCCAAGCTGATCGGGGAGGAAGACTTCAGCCTTCTCTTTCACAAGGGAGACAAGAGGAATATCCACTTCAGCAAGCTGGGAAACGAATACATCATCATAACGCTTTTCAATGAAAACGTTTCGCTCGGCCTGATCCGGCTCAAGCTGAACCGTGCGGTCGAGCAGATGAGCGCTGTTTTCGATGGGTTGGAAGGAAAAACAAGTGGCCTTTATAGACCTCAGCAAGAATGAAATTCAAGCGAAGATCGTTTATTACGGTCCGGGGAGAGGAGGGAAGACCACGAACCTGCTCTACATACATGAATCCATGTCCAGGCAGGTTTGCGGCAAAATGGTCACGATCGACACCAAGGGTGATCGCACCCTTTTCTTTGATTTCCTTCCTCTCAGTATCGGCAAAATATTGAACCTGACCATCCGGGTGCAGTTGTACACGGTCCCCGGTCAGGTCATGTACAACACGACGAGAAAGCTTGTGCTCAGGGGGGTCGACGGCGTTGCCTTTATCGCCGATTCCCTCCGCGTCCAGAAGCAGAAAAATGTGGAAAGCCTGCTGAATCTTGCCGAAAACCTGGCCGATGAAGGGTTGGACCTCAACCAGATACCCCTTGTGCTGCAGTACAACAAGCGGGACCTCCTTGAATCGAACATTCCCCTGCTGACCGTTGACGAGATGAACGCCGACCTCAACAAGGACCTCTGCGTACCGGCCTTCAATGCCAGTGCCATGAGAGGGGACGGCGTATACGAGACGCTGAGAGAGATAAGCAAGCGGACCATAAGAAGCGTGATAACGAAGGTGGGGGGGCAATGAAAAGAAGCCGTTCCCCCGGCCTTACCCCGCCGCGGGTCGCAGACTCGATCACCAGTGGTCGCGGTGCCCTGAAATGCGTCTCGGTATGGGGCGGTGCCCGGGCATGCGCGAAGCTGTGCTGCCCCCGTGCCTTGCGGCGCCCCTGCGGCAGACGGCACGGGGCTGACGCGGCAGGAATCGGACCGCCCACGGGTCGCTCTCACTTCGCGGGAACAGCCCCGGATTGCGGAACGGGAAAAGAAAGGTAATGGCTGGTTTTCACCAGGAAGGAACACTCCGATGCCTGAAAAACAGGAAAATGATGCAAAAGCCGAAGCAAGCGGGATCGATTTTGAAGCCATTGAGTTCCAAATAGATCAGGAGATCGACAATCTCTTTGTTCCCGCAGGTCAGGGTCGCGCGGATGCTGAAAAACCGGCGAAGGCCGAATCGGCCGTGAAACGTATGCCCGCTCCTCAGGCGCCGGTTCAGATTGCTTTGAACGGGAACCCTGCGCAACCCGAAAAACAAAAACCGGCAGCCGGGATCAACGAACTGGAGATGGAAATCAACCAGGAGATCGACAGGCTTTTCAATGCGGAAGAGCCGCAAGGATCGCCCGTCGAACAGAAGCCGGATCTGCTCGCGACCCGCCGGATCGACGAAGACAGTTTATTGCCCGAACCCATTATCGAACTGTCTCCCGAGGACATCGTGCCCGCGCCTGCACCGGTGCCTGACAAAAGGCCCGAACCGAAAGGCGATGAGCTGGGCTTTGAAATCGAGAAAGAGATCGACAGTCTTTTCGTTCCGACGGATCCGGTTGCCTTTCGCGAGGGGAAAGCCGTCGTTTCCGATGCGAGTGACAAGGCGCCGGCCCCGACCCCGATGCTTCAAGTCACGGAAAGAGCGCCCGCGCCGGCTGGTCCGGAGCGGACAGCACCAGTCCGGGAAGCCGTGCCGAGGCTTCCCGCGGAAGCCCGGGTTGAACCCCCCCTGCAGCTTCAGGCTTTGGCCGTGCCGCAACCGGTCGAAGAATTCCGGGCGGAAGACGATGGAGATCAGGAACTGGCCTCCCTGATCGAGGCCTTCAGCATCGCTTATCTCAGCCTCGACTGGGAATTCTCCGTTGAAAACATCGCGAGCCTTGAGCTGGCCCTTTCCAATCTCGAACCTTACTGCCGGAAGAATGTGGGGACCAATTCCGTATATAAAATCCTGTCGATGGTGTTGGCGCGTGTGAAGACAAAGCCCCACACCATCAATCCCCAGTTGATCGAACTGGTCCGGGACGCCCAGGAAGCCATCAAGACCATGCTGCTGAAAAACGGAATGCTGGGGCCGCAGGAAAAGGAGAAGGTGAAGGCCCTGATAGGCAGGTTCCAGGGCACCAGGGAAAAGCTCGGTTTCCTCAAGCCCGCACCCGTCCTGCAGGCGTCCCCGGAAGCGCCGATCCCCGCCGTCTCCGATGTCCGGCCTCCCATCGTTCCTCCTCCGGATATCCCACCCGATGCCGTTGGAGTCATGGCCGATCTGAGGGAATGGCTCGAGTCTTCCCTCGCGGTCGTGACGGAGGCGGCAGACGGCCTGGAAGCTGAGGGCAGGAAGCTTCGCCAGTTGGAAGAGATCCTGGGCAGGACCAAAGCGCTTGAACCGCTCACCGCCCGCCTCGAGGGCATCCGGTTCAATCTCGAACAGCGTGTTTCGGCCTTCAGGGCAAGCGGGGAAGAATGGAACGGCCGCATCAGCCGGGTTTCCGACCTGGAACGGCTGTTTGAACGCCCTGCCTCGCCGGCCGGACCGTCCGTTGTTCCCGAAGAGGCCCCTGCCGTAACGCCCGTGGACGGCGGCGAAGCGACCAGCGTCGGTACCGCCGCAGCGCAGCCCGAGGTAAGGCAGGAACAGGTGTGCTTCTTCTCCATCGGCGGCAAACCGTTCGCGATGCTTGCCCCGCAGGTGGTCAAAATCCAAAAGATCTCCGGGAAAAAGGCCAAGAGTATTGCAAAACGTGGATACGCCACCCTTTCCGACTTCAAACCCGCCTTCAAAAACATCAAGACGGACCTCTTCGGGACGTGGGGCGGCCTGCCGCTGGACGTTCTCAAAAGCTACCAGTTTCTGCCCGTTTCCCCCGAAGTGCTGGGTTTTCCCGAGGGGCCTTCGACGGTAGGCGGGGCCGTCATGGTGAGCAGCGGCCGGGAGCATGCCATTATCTTTTGCGATTCAGCGATGGTGGACCTGTTGAACGACGCCAAAATCCATGTCGGGAAATCGGAGGACGATCTGATCCTGGGCACGGTCGAAGGCGTCGATGAAGCCGATGTGCCGGTTTTCAACCTGGACGGCATATGCGGCAAACTCGGGTAGGGCGCGGTCGGCCAATCGTCCGGGGCGGCGCGGGATGCCACACTGTCGGGTGATACGGGGTTCGAGGAAGAATGACCTGCGAAGAGCTGTTTCAAACGTATCTCAACCGTTTGGAAGAGGCGCGTTTGTATCTGGACCAGGGTTTGGGGGAGGGTGCGGGGGAAATCTTCAGGGAACTCCTGGACGACATTGAGAAGTGCGATCTGTCCGAAGCTGAAAAGGAGGAATTGAAGGCCAGGATCGAGCCCGAGTACAGAATGGCCGTCACCGCCACGGGCGAACCTGAAAGTGTCGAATCGGGCGGTGAGACGGAAACGGAAACGGCTTCCGCTTTTTTCAGTGAACCCGAGCAGGCATTCGAATACGGCCAGGCCCTTATGGACGGGCAGTTTTGGGATGAAGCCGTCACCCAGTTCAAAACGGCCGCCGCGGGCGGGTTCGATGTGATGCGGTGCTGGGAAATGTGCGGCGACTGCGCCGTACGCCAGGAGAGGTGGGATGAGGCCATACGGTACTACGAAAACATCTACGCCGATCCCAACGTCGATGAAGACCGGAGGCGGCAGATCCTCCTGAAGATCACCCAGTGCTCACAGCGGCAAAAGAAAATAGAAGTCACCTCTTCCGCCCAGGCCCGCTCGAATCCCTCGAAAGGCAATGGGGCCAAACCGGAAACACCCCGAAAAGAAGCGCCGGCTGAATTCGTTTCCCGTTCCATCTCTTCCCTTGACGAACATTCCGTAAATCAGTTGATCGGCGGTCGCGCGACTTCCTACCCGCTCGGCCGCAACACCTATCTGTCGGGCAAGGAGCGCTCCTACACCGTTTCAAACCTGCTTCACGTCGGCGCGTCGTCGGTCATCCTCGAAGTGCAGGACGATGAAACCGGCCGGAAAATGGCGGGCCAGATCCTGAGCGGTCCCTTCAGCAGGGACCTCAAAGCTTCCACCCTTGCCGAATGGGTGATGGGTCAGAAAATGTGCAACTCCCGGCACGTGGTGAAGGTCCTCGATCTGGCCCAATGCGCCGACCGTTTTCTCATCATCAGGGAACATCCGCCTTTCTCCCTGGAAGATATCCTCGCCATGGGGGAACTCCTGTCGGTTCCTCTGGCCGTATTCCTGGCCCACCAGATTCTGGAGGGAATCGGAGACATTCACCTGCACATGGGACGCGACGAACAGATCCGAAAAATCTACCACCTCGATCTGCGTCCATCCAGGGTCCTGCTCTACGACCGGCCGGCTCTTGTCAAGATCTGCAACGCTGGCCTGTGGGGGGAACTGGTGAGGAGCAATCCCAAGGAAACCTCTCTGAAACAGCTTCCCCTGGCTTTTCTCGCCTACCGGGCCTCGGAACAGTTCCGGCCTTACCTGGCGCGGAAAAGGCCTCCGTTTTTCACGGACATTTACCTCTTCGGGGCGCTGTTCTATGAAATGCTGACGGGAAACCCGGCCTTCAGCGGTTCTTCCTATGAAGAATACGAAATTCAGCATTGCGAACAGTACCCGACGCCGCCGAAGGTTTGGAGGTCCGAAATCCCGGATGAACTGAACCAGATCATTATGAAATGCCTCGACTCCGATCCGATGAAACGCTGGCGCAGCGCCACTCAGGTAACTCTCATCCTTGAAAAATCCTTTTCCACCTACGTGAGCCGCGAAATGGAGAAGCCCTACCGGGAACTGATCGGGCGCCTGTCGCGCGATTAGGGGGAAATCCCCGAAAGAGCGGGGGAACGATTCTTCTGCACCTCCCTGGGGAAGCGTCCCGCGCCTTTGCGGCGTCGGCGGCCGCAACGGCTGGACAACCATCCCAACCGCATCCGGCCTCACGTGTTCGCGGGGGCCTGTCGTTGAGCCATACAAGGCCGCACAGCGACGTGGGGGGGGCCGACCGGTTGCCCGGATACTTCCCCTATTGGTGGCGGGAGCAGCCCGTTTGCCCGTGCGCGAAGCGCAAGAGGGATTCTTTAATGGATCCCCGCTGATGCCTGGTAAAACCGTGACACCGGGGCGGTGTCGGCAGGATGAACATCCGTGCGGGGCACGGAGATGAACGGAAGCGGGGTTTCCTCGTTTTCCGGCCTGCGCCCCCCGTTTCCCCTTTCCGCGAAATCGAACGGTCCGCCCGAATGGCCTTGCGTTCGTGGCGCCCCGATACTTATAATAGAGATCGTAGTTTTCCCGAGTTTTACCTTTGATCGGACCTTCGGTTTACCTGGCATGAAAGGAGACCTTTATGCTGTTTATGGGTATTTTCAGTTATTCCCCGGAAGACCGGGATGAAGTCATCAGCAGAGGCATGGGAAGTGCCGTAAAGGAACAGGGCGTCGAAATCAAAGGGGAGTGGTTCGATCTTTCGGGCCACAGGGTGTTCCGGCTCTTTGAGGCCGATGATGAGGTGCACCTTGCCGCTTCCGTCTTCAACTGGTCCGACCTGGGAATCGCTGAGATCATCCCGGTGATGGAAACCGAGAAGGCCCTGAAATTCCTGAAGCGAACGGGGAGGAAATCCTAAGTTCCCGGCGTCGGGAAAACAGATTGAGGACTCTTTGCGGTGCCTTGAGCCCAACAGGGAAGCCGGTGGAAAACCGGCGCGTGTGGCCGGCGCTGTGAGCGGGGATGAAATCCGGGAGAACCACTGTCGAGCGTTGCCGCAGGGCGGGGACGGGGATGGGAAGGTCCGGAAAGTAAGATGATCCGCGAGCCAGAAGACCTGCCGCAAAGGGTTGCATGATTCGCCGTTGTCCATGGCGGCGGGATTGCCGAAGCCATTAAGCGATCCCCCAAGCCTCAGTGGTGAGGTTTTGGGGGATTTTTTTATGCATGATTCAGGGAGGGGTTAGGAGATGAAAGAACTGGAACGACTGATCGAACGGATCGAACCGGCTTCGAAGGACTGGGAATCCAGGGCGTGGGAGCGGCTGCACGCGCAGATAAGGCCTCGGGATTCCCTGGGCCAGGTCGAGGCCATCGCGGCACGCCTTGCGGGCATCAAGCAAAGTCTCTCGCCCGATGTTTCGAAAAAGATGGTTTTCACCATGGCCGGGGACCACGGGGTGGCCGCTGAGGGGGTCAGTGCCTATCCCCAGGAAGTGACGGCCCAGATGGTGTACAGCTTTGTCCGGGGCTGGGCTTCCATAAACGTCCTGGCGGGTCATTGCGGCTGCGACGTGAGGGTCCTGGATTGCGGCGTAGCCGCGGATCTGCCTCCCGAGTGGCCGATCCTGCACGAAAAAATAGGAAAAGGGACGGGCAACATCGCCGTGGGGCCCGCCATGACCAGGGACGAAGCGGCGGCGGGCCTGCTGCTCGGAGCGAGAGTGGTCGAGGAAGCCTATTCCCGTGAGGGATACCTCTTTTTTGGAAACGGCGATATGGGGATTGCCAATACGACCCCGTCATCGGCCATCGTTGCGGCCATGAGCGGCAAACCTGCAAGGGATCTCACCGGAAGGGGCACCGGGATCGACGACGAGGGGCTCGACCGCAAGGTTCGCGTCATCGAAAAGGCGCTTGCCGTAAATCGACCCGACCCCGACGATCCGCTCGATGTGCTTGCCAAGGTGGGAGGATATGAAATCGCCGCCTTGGGCGGTTCAGTCCTTGGGGCCGCGGCATCCAAAGTGCCCATCGTGTGTGACGGGTTCATTTCGACGGCCGGAGCTCTGATAGCCTGTCGCCTGGTTCCGGCGGCCGCGGACTACCTCTTCATATCCCACCGCAGCCGCGAAATCGGGCATACCACCATGGCCGAACTTCTGGGCCTTCGCCCGATACTGGACCTGGACCTGCGCCTGGGGGAGGGGACAGGGGCCGTCCTGGCCATGGGCATCGTAGAGGCTGCGGCGAAGGTCCTGACCGATTGCAAGACGTTCGCGGAAGCGGGGGTCACCGATTCGGGGCACTGAAGACCGGGACCGGGGAAGATTTTGAACGTGAACCGGGCTGTCCGATGCTCCCCCCCCCGGTTCCCGCTCGGGCGGGGGGGGCGGAATGCCGCAGGAATATGCCGAGGGGGGGCTACGCCGAGTTCGCCCCCTCTTCTGCAAAAGGTTGCAGGTACATTATGAATCGGAAGGTGTCTTTTTAGCTGTTTTGTGTCGCATCCGGAACGTATTCATGAGTATAATAAGGCTGACATGAACCCTAACCTGCATAGGAGCGACACCATATGGCAACGGTAATGCCCGAAGGGGAGGCGATTCGCAGAGCGGTGAAGTGGATTTCGGCTTCGCTCGACGAGCATCCTGAGAAGCCGCCGCAGTCTTTCGTCCAGGAAGCCGTGCTGAGGTTTGACCTGTCTCCCAAGGAAGCCGAATTTCTGATGGACTTCTATCGGAAAGCAAAGCCCGAATCTTCCCCTGAATCCTGACAAGGTTTCGGAAAAAGAATTTCCACACCAATCCCCGAGTTCCCGCAATGTTTCAAAAAAGGGGATTTCCGCTCCCAGGGCAGGCAGGAATGCCAAATTGCATCAGTCAGGCAGACTGTCGTGGCCGGGGGCACACAGCAGATGAGAATAAACCGGACCACCATTGAACTCCGGCCGCCACGGGCTATTTCCCCGGACGCGGGAATCCGGTGCCGTCAGTTTTAACGGATTGATCCCATTCAATAAAATTGCTTTGCCCCCGGGGGGCGGATGGGGCAGCGCCGCACAACCCCGTGGTGCGGTGTGGAGGTGTGGGGGCGCAGCCCCCCACTTTCTTGGGACCCATCGTTTGATGCTTTCGGGAGTGCAACTTCGTCCGGGGCTCAACGCGGCGCGTTCACTTGAGTTTTTTCAGCAGCCAGGCCATGTTTTGCCCCAGGGTCTTTACGGTCTGGATTCCTTCCTCATCCTTGTCGACGTCCCCGGGGTCCAGTCCGATGCCGATGTTCCAGTAGCTGGAGCCGGGAATGATCATCTGGCTTATGGTGAAAAAGAGGTTGAGGGAATTGAACGCGTGCATGGCGCCGGCCCTCCTCACGGCGACGATGCCTGCGCCCGCCTTGCGTTTGAGCAGGTCGCCGTTGGCGCGCGCGACCATGCCGCACCTTTCGATCAGGCCTTTCATGCTTGCGGTGACATCGGAAAAGTAAGTGGGAGAACCGAGAATGATCCCGTCGGCTTCAACCATTTTTGCCAGGTAATCGTTGAGTTCATCCGTTTCCAGGACGCAGGTGCAGTCCTGGCTCTTGAAGCATGCAAAACAGGCGGTGCAGCCCTGAACGGGTTTTCCCGCCAACTGGATCAACTCGGTCCGGATCCCCTGCTTTTCGATTTCATCGAGGGCGGCGTTCAGCAAAATAGCGGTGTTGCCGTCTTTTCTCGAACTGCCGTTGAATGCGACCACTTTCATGGTTCATCTCCCTTTCGAGTGGAGGAAAAATGTCGAACGAAGCTGAATGCGGGCGTTTTCTTCGCCCATGTGAACCCCCGGGATGATAGCACATCCCGATGACGGCAGCTTTATCCGAAAAAGAGGTTTCCCTCAAGATCATTTCGATTATTGACACGTCCCCGGCAAGAAGCTATAAAGGACACCTTCGATGTGGGGATGTGGCTCAGTTGGGAGAGCGCCGCGTTCGCAACGCGGAGGTCAGGGGTTCGAATCCCCTCATCTCCACCAAAAAATCTAATGTTTGCGGTTGGTTGGCGAAGTGAAGGAGACAGTTTTGGGTGTCCCTTTAGTGTCCCCCCTAGCGGCAGAATAAACCGCCCGAATCTGGTCCGGATTGATCTGAAAGTATCTCTCAAAAGCCTTGTTGGTTGAGATCATCACGGTGCGCTTGGCCTGCTCGGGAAAAGACATTGCGCTCAGTCCCGTAGCAGTGGAATGCTTCGTCCCTCCGTAGAGATCGACCCCCACAATTTCAAAGGGCGGCTTCCCGATCCGGTCGTGGACCCCATCGTGACGTGACGGTTAACAGTTATCTCGATGACGTGGAAACGACGGTCGATCTTATCGACGGCGTTCTTGTATTCAATTCGCCGGCGGTGCAGGTGCGGTTCAAGTATCCCGGGGATGCCAGGAAGGGAAGGCATGTCCTCCGATTCACGGTGGCCCTTGCCGGGGGCGGGGTGAATGAGTTTGCGTTCGGGTATGTGGAGGTGAGGTAAAGGGTGTTTAGTGCGAACTCAGGCCGCTCATCAATCCGGCTTCCTTATGGGCGGTCAGTGCAAGGCTACTTCCAGATGGATTCCTTCGCGGGCCTGGAGATGCCGAATAACCTGAAAGAGGTTGTCCGCGCGCGGGTTCCCCCTCGGGCCAAACATGCGCATAAGGCTTTTGGCGGGGATATGAGTCGCTTCAGCCAACTGCGTGAAACCGATTGTTGCATTGATATAGTCGCGCAAGACCGCCTTGCCTACCTCGACCTCGCCGGCGAGCATGGTATTGATTCCGTCCCTGAGCAGAGCTTGCCGAAATTCAGCATCTCTTTGGACACGTTCCATCACTGTTTTTCGGAAATCTTTCGTGAGAGTCATGGTGTTACCCCCCGGCCTTTTCGCTTCTTGTAATCTTGCCAGCAGGCCAAAGCTGCTGAGATGTCGGCATCCTGTCGCTTCTTCGAGCCTCCGCCGAGCAGAAGAATGAGTTCTTTGCCGTCTTTACCGAAATACACCCTATAGCCTGGGCCAAAATGGATCTTACACTCGTAGACACCGCTTCCGACACCCTCAACCCTTGAGAAGTTGCCCTGCTCCAAGCGATAAAGGGCCGTGGCAACCCTTGCGGCGGCTGTGGCGTCCAATCCTTCGAACCAATGCGCAAAGGGCGACGCTCCCCTCACGTCAATATATTCTCGAACAGCTACAGTCATGGCTTAAGGTAACACAAGAGTTACTATTGTCAACTGCCTTTTGCAGTAGCCTTTCCCACTGAAAATGTCGCAGATACGATCTGGAGCCCTCCACTAAATGGAAGCGAAGGGCGATCTTATCGGCGGAGCTCCCGTGTTGAATTCGCCGGCGGTGCAGGTCCGGTTCAAGTACCCCGGGGATGCCAGGAAGGGAAGGCATGTCCTGAAATTCAGGGTCATCCGGGAAATGAGTACCTGAGTATTTGCAAAAAAGAAATGGACATGGCAGAACCACGTGTTTGTTTGACGGCAATCGAACAACACGGGAGGGTTCCGGACCATGTCCACATCGATACTTTACCACGCTTTTGGGGTTCATCCGGATAATGAGTACCCCTGAGCATGCAGGTGGTAGAGGCGCAGTTTGAAATACGTCATGTCTCGAAAACCGTACGCCTGCCTTTTCAGGGTTTTGATTTTGTTATTGATCCCCGCTACGATCCCGTTGGTGATGAAGTGTTTGAAATAATTGAGAAGCCCGGTCCTGTATCCGGCCAGGGTTTTGGCCACTTTGGCAAGCTGTCTGATTCCGGAGTTCATGGCATCTTTCAGCCAGACATCGAGAAATCCCTGGGCGGTGTGAACGTCTTCCTCCCAGAAGAGCCGCAGTTGTTCTTTCATGGAATGAGCGATGAAGAGGGGCCGATTGGCCTCAAGGAGGGCGTCCAGCCTGGCTTTCCTGCCAGGTTCAAGGGAATCATAGTTTTTGAGCAGCAGGAACCGGTTGCCTTTGAGCGTCTTTTGCCCCAGGTCGTCGAGTTCTCTCTGCTGACTCCTTCTGATTTCATCCAGGGCATGGTTCATGAGGGCCATGATATGGTAGCGGTCAAAGACAATGTCCACATTGGGCAGAGACTCCCGGACAGCGGAGAAGTAACTGCTGCTCATGTCCATGGCTATGGCCTCAAGGTTTTTTGCTTTGTGGGAAAGTCTTTCCAGAAACGGGCGGATATTTTCCTTGCTCCTACCCTCAACGGCATGCAGGATTCTTCCACTCTCCAGGTCCGTAATGATGGTCATGTACTCCTGGCCTTTTCTCAAGCTGAACTCATCGATTCCGACATGCCTCACCTCTCCAAGCGGGATGGTTCGGTAAAGAAGGGAAAGCCGTTCCTTATGAATCGCTTTAACCAAGTCCCAGCCTACCCCGAGGTACTCGGAGGTCGCCTGGATGGTACAGTATTTCAAAAGATCCAGGACGGTGAGCGCAAAGAAACGAACATAGCGGTGTTTACCATCCAGAAATGGAAGATGGTGCCACCACAGCCCTCCACATTCCATGCATTTGAGCCGGTGGAGCAAGAGATCGAGGAAACACCGTTTCCGTCCAATCGGGCTCATCCTGAACAGCCGCCTTTTCTGCCCTTTAAAGGTAACCCTCTTTCCGCCACATTGAGGGCATCTTACGCTCTGATCAGTTGTCCGGGCGCTGATCAGGACACAGTCTCCAAAGAAACGCGCCGATTCATACTGGATACCTTTGAGCCCAAAAGCGTGGTAAAGTATCGATGTGGACATGGTCCGGAACCCTCCCGTGTTGTTCGATTGCCGTCAAACAAACACGTGGTTCTGCCATGTCCATTTCTTTTTTGCAAATACTCAGGTACTCATTTCCCGGATGACCCATATTTCTTCGATAACGAATAATATTTTTCGCTTTTTTGGGGTACGGCAGTGCCCCCTTCACGGGTAGAATCGCATCTGCGAAAACCCAATTCACCCGAAAAAGGTAGGTGGAGCTTTGCCCTTTTCTTTCAACGAAATTTATTCATACGCGGGTATAGTCGCCCTGCTTGTAATTCTTCCCGGGCCAAACACGGTACTGGTCATGCAGACGGTTGGCGCGGATGGTCGCCGGGCCGGTTTCTTTAACGTTACCGGAATCGTTACGGCTGTTTATTTCAATGCGCTGGTATCCGGGCTGGGGTTATCGATAATCGTTCTTCGATCCGCAGAGATCTACAGTGCGCTGAAGTTGCTGGGAGCATGTTACATTGCCTATCTGGGCCTTACCGGGCTGTTCGATGCCCTGAGGCTGCATAGACAGGGGCGGGAATCCGCCCCTGAAAACGGCGCAGAATTCAACAGACTCGATGCTTTTGAATGCAGGAGCGGAACGGCCTGCTATTGGAAAGGGCTCCTCAATGGTGTCCTGAATCCGAAATCGGTCCTGTTTTTCCTGGCATTTTTCCCCTTATTTTTGCACCGGAACGGAAACATTGCCGTCCAGTGGGTAATACTGACCGTGGTGTATTCTTTGGTCTCGGCCACCTGGTACTGCAGCTTAGTTGTGTTCGTCGGAAAACTCAGGCGCTTTCTGGCCCGCCGGCGGATGCAGAAGTGGCTGAAGGCTGTGACGGGAACGATTCTTCTCGGGATGGGAATAAAACTGGCCGTCCAGAGGTGATAACGTATAATATTCTCGCTTTTTTGGGGAGCCCTCAACATGGCGATTTTTCTCACTGAAAAGTGTCCAGTTTTTGGGGAGCCCTCATCCGGGCCATGTCCACATTGATACTTTACCACGCTTTTGGGCTCAAAGGTATCGAGCATGAATCGGAGCGTTTCTTTGGAGACTGCATTCCGATCAGCACCCGAACGAGTGATCGGTGCGCAACATCTGCTCAATGTGGCGGAGAGAGGGTTGCTTTTAATACTGATTCGCCTTCAAGCCCAGCCGCCACATCCTCGGACGCGGTTTGAACGAGAATGAAACTTGGTCCTTGCGCTGCCGGAGGCATCATTCTAAAAGAACAAGCCCGGAACGGCAGGGCACGTTCGCCCCAATGAAGTTTCATATAAGATGATAATCTTGACATCCCCCGCCCTTTTGGAGGGTGTTGGGGGTGTCATCTTGGACAGGAGTTTAAGGAATCCCGACCCCTCCAAGCGGTTTCATGAATAAATTCAAGCAGTTCCAGGCACCGATAGCGTAGACCCTCCACAAGCTGCAAAAGCTGAGTAAAAAGTCCAAAAATTTAGATAGGTTGATCATTTTTTGCTTGACATAGTAGACCCTACTATGCATACTGCCTGCATGGCGCATATTCATAAAAAAATGAAAAAGGGTAGACCCTATTACTATGTCCGCGAGATGGCCCGAGTCGACGGGCAGCTCAAGGTGATCGAGCAGATCTATCTCGGCAGCCCGGAACGGATCAAAGAATTGGCCACCGGTGAAAAGGGAAGCTGCACCAAAATCTCCGTTCGGGAGTTTGGGGCATTGTGGCTTTCCAACCTAATGGCCGGGGAGATTGATCTCGCCGGAATCGTCGATTCTGTTGTTCCGCGCATGCGAAAGGAGAAGGGGCCTACAGTGGGCGAGTACTTTCTCTACGCGGTATTGAACAGGATGGTGGCGCCTCGGTCGAAGAGAGCTCTGCCGGAGTGGTATAAAAATACCGCCATTCAGCATATCAGACCCGTCGATGTTGACGAACTCAACTCGCAACGGTACCGGGAGAAATGGGAAAGGGTCACACCCGAACAAATCGAGCGGATATCGACTCTGTTTTTCTCCGAAGTCCGGGCGATGCCCGAGAGCCGTTCGGATTGTTTTCTTTTCGATACAACCAACTACTACAGCTACATGGCCAGTCAAACGGAGTCGGAGCTCACGAGGCGAGGAAAAAATAAGGACGGGAAAGATTGGCTGCGCCAGGTCGGAGTTGCACTCCTGGTCTCAAGGGAAGGCCGCCTTCCGCTTTTCTATCGCGACTATGAAGGCAATCACCATGACTCCAAGGTGTTCTGGCAGGTAATGGATGATATGTTCTCCGCCATGCAAAACTTTACCAATCCCGGAGCCGAACTCACGGTCGTTTTTGACAAGGGCATGAATGCCCAGGAGAACATAGAACGAATCGACTCTCGGGACGGATTCCACTTCATAACCACCTACTCCACCTATTTTGGCGAGGAGTTTCTGCGCGCAAAGCTTTCCGCTTTCAAGCCGGTTGATTCAGCCAAAAATCGTGAACTCGAAAAGCTTGGGAAAGAGGATGATCGGATTGTTGCCTGGAGAGGTACGGGGGAGTTTTGGGGAAAGCAGAGGGCGGTTGTTGTTACCTATAATCCCAGGACTGCTGCAAAGCAGAGGTATGGTTTCGACCGGAAGTTGCTCGAACTCCAGGAGGTGCTCTATGAACTGCGAAGCAAGGCTAAATCCGGGAAGGCCCCCTGGAATCAGCTGAAACAACTCGAGAAACACTATCTGCAGGCCTGCGCGAAGCTCTACCTGCCAAATGACCTCTATCAATTTGACCTTGAAAAGGAAGGGGGAACGCCGAAGTTCGTCTTCAGAAAGGACTACTACCGGATAGGTAAGCACATCGACAGGTTTGGGAAAAACATCATAGTTACCGACCACACCGACTGGCCAACCGATGAGATCGTGAAAGCAAGCCTTGACCGCTACCTGGTCGAAGAGGCATTCCGACAGTCAAAAGATGATGAACTCGTGAGTGTGCTTCCGATGCACCACTGGACGGACGGCAAGATCCGTTGCCACATTTTTACCTGCATGGCGGCCCTTACGTATCTGCGCATACTTGAGAACCGTCTGGCACAAGCCGGTATCGCGCAGACCGCCTCAGCGGCAATGGAGTCGATGCGCAACCTCCATTCCTGCCTCTGCTGGTATGCCAGAAAATCGAAACCCCAAAGAATGATCGAGGAACCGACAGAGAGTCAATCCGCTATCCTCAAGGCATTTAGACACAAAATCACCAGTGGGGTCTTACAAAGAGTTAACTGATAAGTATTTTATATTTAAGGGTTAATGTCCTATTTTGCCCTCGGATTCCTTAAACTCCTGTTGGACATGAATAAGTATAAGCGGCGTCCGATCCCCCATCGAATCCTTTGGCGCCCACTACGGTTAGGATTCCGGAATCCCGTGTGCCTCCCAAGTGCCGGATGCGGTGTCGATCCCGGGAGCCAGGTTGTCTGCCGGTTCGGCCTTCACCTGCATGAAGTATTTCCACATTGTGATCATGTAGAACAAAATAAACATGGCCATGAAGCATTCCTTGACCTCCTCGTAATCGATGTTCAGGAATACAGGCAAAGACGTGTGGGTGTGGGTGGCGATCTTGGCCGGTACGGAAACGAGGTATGCGCATATTCCCGCAATGCTGCACGTATAAGAAGGCCAAATCCAGTGATTGATCGAACCGGAATCGAACTTCACTCTTCTTGCCGTAAGGTACAATGGGACAAGGAAGCCGCAGATCACGCATAGCGTCAGCAGCGTCCGTTTGGGAATCTTGTTGAACAACAGGTAGTATATGCCCTGGAGATTGTGGAGGTTCGTTTCGTGCTGCGCATTCAAATTGCTTAACCCTTCAGGTGTTGCCCAGTGGAAGAATTGCTGCCCCCAGCTCAGCTCCTCCCCCATGAAATAAAACGCTCCCAGGCTCAGCAGGATAAACCAGATTTTCTGCCGATAATTCCCAACGTTGAAAACAAGCCTTATGCCATACCAGATCGCTATGGCCAGAAAGACCCAGGTTGCATTTTCAATGAAAGCGTATTCATGGAAGGGACCGTCTTCCCGGTCATATCCCAATGCCTTCAGCACGAATGGGTAGATGAAAACGGCAATGGGGAAAAATAGCCACAGCACCTTCGGAAAAGCCACTTTGTAGGACGGAGATTGGGTATTCATGTTTGTAGCCTCCAGTGTGTTGGTTAATGGCAGGAAAGTCGTGGAAAAACCGAGGCCCAAAATGTTCAATATGGCATATATAGTCAGCATGATCCAAGAAATGGCAAGCGAACATGATTGGATTTATGAACTTACTGATATTATGGATGGATCCGTTTTGCTTTAAGATTGGGTCCGGAATAAAAGTCACTATTTGGTGGCGAGTAATTGGCTTTTGCCAAGAAAATGCCTGGCTTTCTTCCAGAGTGGAAGAGTTATACGTCAACCAATCTTATTGGTTGATAGTACCGATTCCTCAGCAATAGTGGCGGCTGTCAGCGCAATCCGTGTGCCGGCGGAAGCCGCACCGGATTTGCCCCATGTTTTTGTCAACGCCCCGAGGTGCGTGATTCACGGGCATCATTTCAATCCGGTGTTACGGGAATGCGCACGACGAAGGAGACGCCCATGGAACCCGAAGTGCCGATGCGGCTGAGGTGGGCGGGGTTGTATGAGAGAACGGGAAGATGCAGGATTGATATGCCTTTGCTGCGATGCCTCCTGCCCTGTGCTGAGGAAAAGGGTGAGACGATACAGGGCGAAGGGACTGGACGGACTACAGTGCAAGAACCGAACCTCCAAGTCTTTACCGGCACGAAAAGCGTTCGATCCGGAAAAGGAGAAGATTCCCGTCTTTCCATCAAAGAGAAAGTCCGGAGCCTGGCGTATCCCAAGCTGAACTTCACCGCTTGCATGATAATCAATTCGCTAAATTGAAACCACGTCTGCGAATTGCACACTACCATGCGTCGTCCGCTGGAATGGTTGCATTCCGCTGTCGACAGCCGTATCCTGAGTGCTTGGATGGTGCAAGGAATCGTCCGCCGCGTGCTCTGTGGCAAGCAGGGAAGAGTGCTCCATGTGCTCAGCGCCGGCAGGGCTGTTTCGGTCGAACCGCTCAGGCGAATTCACACCTGGCATGGCCGCGCACCGGGTGTTGAGACCCGGGCTGGAGAGGTCAACATGAGCCGTATCGACTTTTTTCACCGGAACTTCAAAACGATAACTTCCGCGTTACCCCTGCAGTATCCGAAGAGTGTTCGACACTGAGAGCCCGTATGCTGATGGTTCGGGACGGATCGAACGCCGGGGTCGCCCAGCGGGACGGCCGATGACGGGCGTAAGAAAGGGTGTGCTGGCAACTTGAGCAGGATCACCGGGGAAACAGGAACTCGGCCCGCCGGGGCTGAGCCGAACAAGTGGGCCGTGCTGGCGATCACGCTTCTCGGCATCTTCATGTCGGCGCTCGACAGCGGCATCGTAAACATCTCCCTGCCGAAAATCAGCCTCTCCTTCCATGTGCCGCTCAGCGGCATGGTGGAATGGGTCATCATCGGCTACCTCGTCGTCATAGCCAGCCTTCTGCTTTCTCTCGGCCGGCTTGCGGACATCACCGGGCGGAAAGCGCTGTGGACCGCCGGGATCGCGGTTTTCACGGTAAGCTCGGCCCTGTGCGGCGCGGCCCCGTCCCTGCCGCTTCTCGTCGTCTTTCGCGTTTTTCAGGGCATCGGTGCCGCCATGACCATGGCCATAAGCTCCGCGATGATAGCGAGCGTCTTTCCCATCGAAGAGCGCGGAAGGACCTTCGGAATCGTCGCGGCCGTGGTTTCCGTCGCAACAAGCGCCGGTCCCACAGTGGGAGGGATCATCACGCAGGCGTTCTCCTGGCGCTGGATCTTCTATATCAATATACCCATCGGCGTCATAGGCATCATTGCGACCTTGCGCTTCTACTCGGAGCCTGAGCGTCCGGTCGGGGGCGCACAACGATTCGATCCCGTCGGTGCGGCATTGCTCTCCGCCTGTGTGGCGTGCCTGATGCTGGGAATAAGCTTCGGCCAGGAAGCCGGATGGGGTTCCGCCATCATCGTGGGGCTGTTTTCCGCCGCTGCGATTCTGTTCACGGCATTCCTGGCTGCCGAAATGCGCGTGCGACAGCCCATCGTCGATTTCTCGCTTTTTCGGAACCGGTTGTTCTCATCGGCCGTCGTCAGCAGCTTTCTGAGTTTCCTGGCCCTGTTTGCCGTCACCTTCCTCATGCCCTTCTACCTGGAGGAACTGTTGTCTTTCCCCCCGCGGCAGGCGGGGCTCCTGATGACCGTCGTACCGCTCGCCATCGCGCTTATCGCACCCCTTAGCGGCATTCTTTCGGACCGGATCGGCTCTCAGGTGCTCAGTTCGCTGGGGCTGGCCATCGGCTCCGTGGGGCTGTGGTTCCTCAGCAACCTGACGCCGAACGCCACGATTTTCGATATCGTCTGGCCCCTTGCCGTGACCGGCTTCGGCCAGGGCATGTTCCAGTCCCCCAACAACAACGCCATCATGAGTTCCGTTCCGTTGAACCGGCTTGGAATCGCCTCGGGGTTCCAGGCAATAGCGCGTGTGTTGGGGCAGGGATTCAGCGTGGCGCTTGCCGGGGCGATTTTCACTTCTCTCGGAGGCGCTCATGCTGGGGCGCTACTCGTTCGAAAGGCTGCCTCGCCGGTCGGCCTTCTTCAAGCCACGTTCACCCACGCCTTCCATGCCGCCATGCTCACCTGCATGATCGTTGCAGCCGTGGGAGTGCTCACTTCGCTCGTCAGAGGCCCGTTGCGGTAGCCGAGGGCGCACGTTGCAGCACCTTTGCCTCCCATCGAGGTCCGGTGAGAGTTCGCCTCCAACAGCGGCGAGCTAACCTCGGACCCGCTGCCACAAAATTTCCTGATCGGTCCTGTCCACGGGCTTCAGTGACATGAAATCGCCGTCGAACCGGTACTTTCTTTCGAGAATCCCCGGGTGATGGCCCGGGAAAAGCTGACCCTCGACGAAATGGCGGACCACCTGCCTGCCGGTGTCGATTTCATATCGACCGAAGTAGGCCAGGTAATCGTGCTCGAGGCGCGAAGGATCGGTGACCTCATCCCTGGATTTCCTGCTTATCTGCACCGCCATGACGCCGGTATCGCTGTAGCAGATATACCCGACGGCATCTTCTCCGTAGGGATATTCCTTCTTCCCGCCTGGACCGACGATGATGGAGCGGACCAGGCGCCAGGTGCCGACGATCAGCTCGGCAACGTCTTTCATGATGATTCTCCTAGGCTGGAATAGGAGCTTTCGGCATTTTCGAGACACCGGGCTTCAGAGGAAAATCACAGGTAAGCCGGAAGCGATCCCCTTCCTTTTTGAAATCACCGATCATGTTTTTACTTGCCGTAAAAACGACATCTTTCTCGATGCGTTCGTCCCCTTTCACAAATACCTGGGTGACGAGTGTCTCGTAACCCGGGGCCGACACGATGAAGTGGATGTGCGCCGGCCTGTAAGGCGATCTTTTGGCGGCTCGCAGGAGGTCACCCACGGGGCCGTCGGTCGGAGCGGGGTATGCGGTCGGCATGAGCGCGACAAGGTCGAAGGTCCCGTCTTCATCGGACTTGAAACGACCTCGCAGATTGTAGTCGGGCTGCTTCTCATCCTGGTTCTCGTAAAATCCATTGGTTGCCGCCTGCCAGGTATCGAGAACGGCCCCCCCGATGGGGGTCTTATTCCTCGAGTCGTATACTTTTCCCGTGATTCGGACGCGCATTCCGGGAGTATCATCGCTGGCGACGGACGCTCCTCTTTCGCGGAAGGGGGAGTTGGCGCGCAGGAACGGTCCGACCAGCGCGTATCCAATGGGCTGGTCGGGCTCCCCGTGGTTGAGCGTTTCGATGAGCTGACTCACCCCGATGACGTCGGCGAACAAAAGGAACTCATTCCTCTCGGTGCCCGTTATCGCAGCCATTCTTCTCATGAAGTCCCAGGCAAACTCCCATTCCTCGTCCGTCACCTTCATCTCTTTGACGCACGCGTGCAGGTGCTTGATCAGTACCGCCACGATAAACTTCAACCTGGGGTCCTCGATATTCGAATAAGCCTTCAGCACTTTTTCAGTAAAATCCAGGTCCGTTCCCGCCGTTTTGTCCATGAGTAACTCCTCTTTTGCCCGACAGGCCGGTGTTGGTTCCCCCTTGGGGCCGATTGAGTGTCAGAAGGCCATGCAATCGCAGCTCAACTCCCACAGCCCGGACTCGCCAAGCACCCACCTGTGCGCTTTCGCCCCACCGGCGTGAACGTGGTTGACCGGCTGCCGGTGAGCCCGTGCCCGTGCCGCACCGGGGGGCGGGTAGCCTCCGCAGGTCTTGACCGGAGACCAGCCGGGACTGACGGGCAGCGGCGGCGGGCCCAGGCGTTCGAACTCTTCCGCGCCGAAGACGACACGACCACCGACGACGGTCAGCACCGATTCCAGGTGTTTGATCCGCTCTTCCGGAATCGAGAAGTAGTCGGCGGAGAGCACGCTGAAATCGGCCAATTGCCCCGGCACAAGTAAACCCTTGTTGCCCTCTTCGGAGGAAAACCAACTGCTCCCGACCGTATAGAGGCGGAGTGCCTCCGTGCGGTCGAGGCGGTTGCCTTCCGGGTAGAGCGTAGTGCCACCGACGGTCTTGCCCGTAATCAGCCAGTAAAGCGAAACGAACGGGTTGTAGCTCGACACCCGGGTTGCGTCGGTGCCCGCGCCGACCGGGACGCCCAGTTCGAGCATCCGCCGGATTGGCGGAGTGCGCCGCGTTTGTTTTTCACCGTATCGGGCGACGAAATATTCACCCTGGAATGCCATCCGGTCCTGCACCGCGATGCCGCCGCCGAGCGCCCTGATGCGCTCGATGTTATGGTCGGAAATGGTTTCGCAATGATCAAAGAACCAGTGAAGCCCGTCGAAAGGAACTTCACGGTTCACTTCTTCATAGATTTTCAGGGCGCGGCTGATCGTCTCGTTGTAGGTCGCGTGCAGGCGGAACGGCCAGCGATTTTCAACCAGGTGACGGATGACCGCCTTCAGTTCGTCTTCCATCACGGGAGGCATTTCCGGGCGTGGCTCGAGAAAGTCTTCGAAATCGGCCGCGGAGAAGACGAGCATTTCGCCCGCGCCATTCATCCGGTAGAAATCGTCGCCCTGTCCATGTTGCGTCATCCGTGTCCAGCGCCGGAAGTCCTCTAGTTCCTCCCCGGACTTCTGCGTGAACAGGTTATAGGCGAAACGGACGGTGAGCTCGCCGCTCGCGTGAAGTTCGTTTATGACTTCATAGTCGTCCGGGTAGTTTTGAAAACCGCCGCCGGCGTCGATGACGCTCGTGATGCCGAAGCGGTTGAGTTCGCGCATGAACTGGCGCGTCGAGTTTACCTGGTCTTCATGGGGGAGTTTCGGCCCCCTGGCCAGTGTAGAGTAGAGAATCATCGCGTTCGGGCGTGCGATGAGCAGCCCCGTCGGGTTTCCCCGCTTATCCCGTTGAATCTCGCCGGCGGGCGGATCGGGCGTGTCTTTCGTGTAACCGACCGCGCGCAGGGCGGCTCCGTTCAACCAGGCGCGGTCGTACAGGTGCAGAACGAACACGGGCGTGTCGGGCGCGGCCGCATTGATCTCTTTCAGGGTCGGCATGCGGCGCTCGGCGAACTGGAACTCCGTCCAACCGCCGATCACTCTGACCCACTGGGGAGGCGGGGTCCGCGCGGCTTGCTCTTTCAGCATGCGCAGCGCGTCAGCGAGCGACGGTACGCCATCCCAGCGCAGTTCCATGTTGTAGTTAAGGCCGCCGCGGATCGGATGCATGTGCGAATCGTTGAGGCCGGGAATGACCGTCCGTCCCTTCCCGTCAATCACCTTCGTTGTCGGCCCGCCCTGCCGCAGAATCTCGTCATTGTTCCCCGTGGCGCTGATCCTGCCTTCCCTGACGGCTATCGCTTCGACGAACGGCGGATCACTGTTAGTGGCGATCCTGGCGCTGTGCAGTATGACGTCTGCCGGCATAAGCGCTTCCTTTCCAGGTTGGTTGGTTCCGGCAAGGGTGTTACTTGTGCGCCGGCGCGGAGGGCGGGACGATGTATTCGGGGAACTTCGTCGCCGGAGCTCCGTGCACCATCGTATATGCGTACTCCACGCCCATGCCGTACGCCCCGAAGTGGTTCTTCACGATGTCCATGACCGCGTCGTACGTATCGCGCTCCGCCCAATCCCGCTGCCATTCGAGCATCACGGAGAGAGCGGTGACCGGCTTTGCCCCGGCCTGGATCATGCGCTTCATCGCGTTGTCGTGGGCGAGTTGGCTGACATCGCCGCAGCAGTCTTCGACGACGTAGACTTCATAGTGATCGTGGATGGCCTGGATCGCTGGAAGTGTGACACAGGTTTCGGTCCACAGTCCCGCGAGCACGATTTTCTTCCGACCGCTCCTCTTGATGGCGGCAACGAAATGCTCATCGTCCCAGGAGTTCATGGAAGAACGTTCGATGGGCGCCTGTTCCGGGAAAACGGCCTGGATCTGCGGCCAGAGGTTTCCGCTGAAGCTCTTGGTTTCCACCGTACTGAGGACCACGGGAACCTCGAAAACCCTTGCGGTTTTCGCGAGCGCCACGTTGTTGTTGATGATCGATTGGCGGTCAAAATTGGCAACGCCAAAGAGCATCTGGGGTTGGAGATCGATAATCGCGACCACGCAGTTGTCAGGGGTCAAAAGCCCTTTTTCGCTCCGCTTCGCTCGACCACTGTTTGAGGGCATGAGTTCCTCCTTCTCGACTTTGTTTGGCAAATGCTGTTGACCTCCGAGAGATCTAAGCCCCTTGGTTCTTCGAGTCCGTGAGCCCGGTTAAGGGGGCGGGGACTCTCGGGATCGCGCGGCCTTAAAGGAAAAGGTATCAAAGAATTAATATAAGCTAGGGGTGGATATCAGCGTGTCAAGAGAAGTCGCTCGCGGAGGGAAGGGCAGCAGCCCATACTTTTGAGAAGCATCGGTTGCTGCTTTCCTGAACGCAGCAGCCGCGTTTTTCCAAAAGAGGGAGAATCGTGATCGGAGCAACCGTCAGGAAAAGTTTTCCCGTGCAAACGGTGAAATGCAGGGGAGACCACTGATTGAAAAGCAGGATCCGGAAAAGCATCGTAACGGGCATCGAAAGGCATCGGAGCGTCATTAATGATTTGGTTCATCGGGATAAACGCCGGCTGTCGAAACCGTCGATCAACCCGAAGGCAGGGGTTGTTCGACAGTCTCGTTAGCCGAGTGTCTTCCGACGACTATGCGGGTTCTCCGTAAAGCTTGCGAAGCTCCAGATTGACTTCAAGCACGTTGATGAGTTTCTCCCCCGCCAATCCTCCTAAAGGGGCCGAGGCGTTCTTCAGCAAAATCTGCTCGATCTCTTTTCTCACCGAAGCCGGATCACGTTTCAAGTCCGCGGCCCATTTGGAGGCAACTCGTTCGAGCTGAAACTCCGCATTCTGAAGTGTTATCTGTGGATCGAGCCCGGATGCCGAAGCCATAACCATGTCGCTCGGAACATCCTGGAGATCGGCATCGGGGTGTTCCTCCCGCCACATCAAAAAGAAGATCGACCGGATGTCTGAGCCGGTGCCGACAGGTTCAATCGATGTTTCGGTCTTGCCACCGTCTCCCGTGCGGCTGACAGCGGAAGGAAATTTGCCGGGGTTTTCCTCCGAGAAGTTCCGGAAGAACACTACCGCCAGATCCGGCGCCCTCGGCTCGGGGACGGACGGATGATCCTTGACGAATTGAGCCACCAGAGCGGGATGAGCCGTCGCCCAGTCGTCCACGTACTTTGAGTTGGCAGGGTCCGCTTTGACCCAGTTCTGGGCCAGGGAGTTGTGCTGAGTCGCCCACTGGGCAACGATGTGCGGGTTGCCCTGGAAGCTATCCTGCCGAAACCAGCTTTCGACATCGGGAGCTGCGGGCTGTCCGGCCTTGGGACCGCTTCGGTAAGTTACAATCAGGCCAAGCGAGCGGGCGACCCGGTCCCGCAGTGCATAGTTGGAGGCGGCCAGGCTCGACGAGGCCGAGGCGGACGCATCGTAGGATGCCGCGGAGGGCCGGGGCTGGAAGTACTCGTCTTTGGTAAAGGGCTGCGCGATGAGCCTTGATCCCACCGGTTTGCCGTCCGGACCGTTGAGCATGCTGCCGTTGGCCTGGAAGGGGAAGAAGGCCTGGCCCACCGCCCACAATGCCAACGGATAGACCATGCAGCAAAGAACTACGGAAAACGACAGGAGCAAAAGACTTTTTGAAAGATATCCGGACATGTTGATGCCTCCATGACTTGCCTGAAATGTCAGCTCACCAAATGCAGGCCGAGCATAACGACGTCGATCAGTTTGATGCCGATAAAGGGCAGCACGACGCCTCCAAGCCCCTAGACGAACAGATTCCTGCGCAGCAGTGCGTCGGCTCCGAGCGCCCGGTAGCGGACTCCTTTGAGGGCAACCGGGATGAGCACGGGGATGATGAGCGCATTGAAAATCACGGCTGAGAGAATAGCCGACGTCGGTGAATGCAGATGCATGATGTCGATCGCCTTCAGCCATGGCAGAGTCCCCGCGAAGAGCGCTGGAATAATGGCGAAGTACTTGGCCACATCATTGGCGATGGAGAAGGTGGTCAGCGAGCCTCGTGTGATCAGGAGCTGCTTTCCGATTTCCACGACTTCGATCAGCTTTGTGGGATCGCTGTCCAGATCGACCATGTTGGCCGCTTCTTTGGCTGCCTGCGTTCCCGCGTTCATGGCCAGGGCCACGTCCGCTTGGGCCAGGGCCGGAGCGTCGTTGGTCCCGTCCCCCATCATGGCTACCAGCTTACCGCCGGCCTGCTCCTTGCGAATATAGGCGAGCTTGGTCTCCGGTGTTGCCTGGGCGAGGAAGTCGTCGACCCCGGCCTTTTTGGCAATGGTTGCAGCCGTCAGCGGATTGTCACCGGTGATCATGACGGTCCGGAGCCCCATCTTTCTCAGTCGATCGAAGCGTTCACTCATGTGGAGTTTTAGTATGTCCTCGAGAACGACCACGCCCGCGATTTGAGTGTCCTCGGCAACGATCAAGGGTGTTGCGCCTTCCGATGCGACGCTGTCGACCAAAGTGCCAAGTTCGCCGGGCACTTTGCCCCGGCTTTCCTCGACAAACTTGATGACGGCGTCCGGGGCTCCTTTTCGTATCCGTCGTCCCTCCGGCAGATCGACGCCGCGCTCATACGCGTTTGGGCGGTAAAAGGCACGAAATGCGCCTTGTCCGGGACGCTGATAGGGGTCCCGCTTTCCTTTACGAAGAGTTCCACGATGCTTTTGCCTTCAGGCGTCTCATCCGCCGCGGATGCCAGGGCGGCCAGTTGCCCCACGTCGCCGGCCGAATATTTGCCGATGGGCAAAAACATTGTCGCGTTCCGGTTTCCTATGGTGATCGTGCCTGTCTTATCCAGCAGCACGACGTCGATATCGCCCGCCAGTTCCACCGCCTTGCCGCTTTTTGCAATGATATTGGCCTGCAGGGCGCGGTCCATTCCGGCGATTCCGATTGCGGCGAGCAAGGCGCCGATGGTGGTTGGAATGAGGCAGACAATGAGCGCAATGAGAGTCGGGATATCGGTACCGAGGCTTTTCAGGGGCTCCTGAAGACCCAGTAAGTTCGTCATGTATAGCTCGGCGTTCCAGGCCATCGGCCAAAGCGGAATCACCACGATCAGGAAAACCAGCGTAAAGGCCGAAAGCACCAAGGTGAGGGCGATCTCATTGGGGCTTCGCTGACGGATGGCACCCTCAACCAGGGCGATCATCCGGTCGAGGAACGAGTCGCCGGCACCGCTCGTGACACGAACGACAATCCAGTCGGACAGCACGACGGTGCCCCCTGTCACGCCCGATCGGTCTCCGCCCGCAGCGCGGATCACAGGGGCCGATTCACCGGTAATCGCCGATTCGTCGACAGAGGCGATCCCCCGGATAATTTCCCCATCGGCCGGAATCGTCTGCCCTGCCTTCACAAGGACCAGGTCGGCCGGTTTCAAATCGGTCGAAGAAACCTCTTCAGTGTCTTCCTCGATATTTCCCGCCGAATTCAAGCGATGGGCCGGCGTATCCTTGCGGGCGCGTTTGAGCGAATCGGCCTGAGCTTTGCCTCGTGCCTCGGCAAGGGCCGTGGCGAAGTTGGCAAAGAGCACCGTCAGGAAAAGCCATGCGTCAAGGGCGATGAAATACGTGATCGGCACCTGACTCTTCTCCCCTCCCCAGGCCTGCTCAAGAATAGAGACAAAAGTCAGGAAGGCGCCCACCTCAACCACGAACATCACGGGATTCTTCCACTGGATGTCGGGCCGAAGCATGACGAAAGCACTGTTTCAGTGCGGTCTTTGCCGTTTCCTTCTCAAGAAGACGCCGGGGTTTGAAACGGCGCGTCGGTTCCTGTGGCTCCATGATAGCCTTCAAAGCGGCTTCTGCACTACCGGATACTCCAATATTCCTATGGTCACCCGAGGGCGAACGGGCTTCCCTCGGATTCAGGGCAGTCTTGGATGTTTTCTTCATGCCATACTCCTTTTCAGTGCACTGATCACGGGTTCTCCCGTATCATCCGCCGAACGGCATGGGACCCAGGTGTTCCGCCAGCGGTCCCAGAGCGGCAACCGGCAGGAAGAGCAGTGCCCCGATAATGAGAACCGTCCCAAACAGGAGGCAGCCGAAGGTGAGGCTGTCGTCGCGCAGAGTCCCCAGCCCGAACGGGCTCGATTGCTTCGCTCCGAGATATGCCGCCATGGCTAAAGGCGCAATAATCGGAAGATAACGGCTCATGACGATCACGATGCCCGCGGCGATATCGAATGGAATGGCGCTCGGCGCGGGACTCGCGGCGTTGTAGAAGCCGTAGGTCACTCCCAATCCGTCGAAGGCCGAGCCGTTATTGGCGGAGGCCGAGGAAAACTGGTAGAGGATCTGTGAAAGACCGTGGGCGCCGGGGTTGCTGACGGCCTGGAGTCCCCAGCTTGTTGCGGCAAAAAGGCCGGCGGGGAAAAGAATCATGAGCGGATGGACCAGCAGAGCGATTACCGCGAGCTTCACCTCGCGAGCTCCGATCTTTTTGCCCAGATACTCGGGGGTTCGCCCCACCATCATACCGGCAACGAAAATCCCGATGATCACGTAGAGGAGCATATTGATCATCCCGACCCCTTTGCCCCCGTAGATGCAGTTCAGCCACATTCCGACCATGGGAGCCAGGGCGGCAATCGGGTTGAGGCTGTCTTCCTCGGCGTTCACGGCGCCGCACGTTACGTCCGTGGTCAACGCGTCGAACGTGGCGCCCGCGGAGGTCCCGAAGCGCATTTCCTTGCCTTCGAGATTACCCAGGTGCTGGTCCACCGGCAGAGCGGCAACGGCGGGAAGGGTCACTACCTGCTTTCCTCCGGGCGCCTTTGCGTTGGGGATCTCATAGGTTCTTGCCACAGCCTGACCGGTCAGCCCCGGGTTCGGTTTCAGCGTGTCGAAACAGACCGACCACCCGATGGTTCCGGCCATCAGGACCCACATGACCGCGAAGACGACCATGCCATGCCTGAACCTGCCGAGCATGCGGCCGTACATCAGGACCAGCGCAAAGGGGAAGATCATCATGGAAAGGGTGTTGAAAAAGTTCGAGAGTGCGGTTGGATTTTCAAGCGGGTGTGCGGAATTCATGCCGTAGAAACCGCCACCGTTGGTCCCGAGCATCTTGATGGACTCAAAAGCGGCCACCGGCCCGACCACAATGGTCTGCTGTTTCACCTCGCCCCTGTCCGTGCTCCCCATCGCAGCGGGTTCCAGGGTCGAAACCTGGTAGGAAGTATGGAAAGTCATAGGGCTGCCCTGCGTTACAAAAATGAGGCCGATGGCAAAGGCGACCGGCACGAACATGTAAACCAGCACCCGCCACATATCGACAAAGAAGTTGCCAAGCGAGGAATCGCTCCGCAAAGCCCTGATGATTGCGGTCAGTGCACTTAAGCCCACTGCCGCGGACACGAAGAGCATGAAGATTCCGAAGAAAATCTGACTGAAATTGGACAGGTGCTGTTCTCCGGCATAATGCTGGAGATCCGTATTCGTCATGAACGACACCACGCTGTGGAAGATCGTACTCGGGGCCAGTATGGTCTTGCCGTCAGGATTGAACGGTGTCCAGGGCTGGAGCGCCAGAACAAGGAAGCCGAAGACGAACATCACGGTGTTGAAAAGGAGCAGGGAGCCCGCGTACTGTTTCCAGTTCTGCGGGCCGCTGTCCAAACGTTTTTCGAACCAGCCGAATACCGGCCATGGCCGATATTTGCCGTCCATGATCCACGCGGCATAGCGACTCAGGGGAAACGCGATGATGGTCGCCGTTGCCAGGAGTGCAAAAGGAAGTAACCAGGTTTGAACAAACATTGTTTCAGCTCCTTATCGGATTCGAGCCACGTGTTGCCGGTCACGAATTCAGGGCCGCCGGGCGTGGAATGAGCCCTGCCCGCAACGTCAAACCCGAACCTCGAAACCCATGTTCAAAACCATTCCGGTCGTACGAGGGCCACAACCAGGTATATAAACAGGAACACCGCTACAGCCGCTGTCAGATAGATCATCCGAATAACCTCCGCTCAGATTTTCTCGCACGCTTCCATGAACAGGAAACACACACCCATTAATAGAAAACCCAGGAGGAACATTGCCGGCAGCCAGATCAAAAGGTCCATGACTTCCTCCTCCACCTTCCCCGGAAGGCGATCAGACAGGCGCCTTTCGGGATGAACATGCATTGACTGTTAGAGCGTTCACAAAAGTTACCGGCACTCCGCCTGGCAAGGCGATCAACCTTGGCGCTCATCACACTACCGGCAAGCGGGATGGCCGCTGGAACGCGAAAGATGTTGCTTAATCCGGGTTACAGCCACATCTCCGTTGCTCCTTATCCGATGAAATAAGCAAGGCGCGTGCCACTCTGGGCTTGGAAAAATATTGTGAGATATCGTATGGTTATAAATAGAAGGCCGGGTTCGGAATGGGATGGGAATTTCAAAATGCAAGGGATGCTGTTCGGGGGATTTCCAATTGAAACAGTGGGGCAAGGCGGCACTTATGCCAAGGTATGTTCGAGAAAGCGGCAAGGGATGCTTCTCAAAAGAGCGGTGAACCGATCCCCCCGCTCCGCCGCGCGTTCACCACCGCCGGGGCTTCGGTGAACCGCTTTTTCCGGTGGTCAATGAGATCATGATACGGGCCAGTTTCCTGATCGTTTCCTTGACGCCGAAATAATTGAGATAGGAGCGGACAGAAAAGAGGTCGTACAATAAATTCCCGATTCGAAACTTGAGAATAGCGCCCGAGGGGATGCGCACCGGCCTGGCGGGAGCGGTTTTCCTGCACGGGATGTCGTCCAGTATCCTGATCCAGCTAGGAAGCGCCAGATCGAGGGAATAGAGGGCGCGAACGTCCTCGTGTGCATTGCGGCCGTAGGTCCTGCGCAAACCGGGGTTATCGATCAACTCCACCAGGGCGTCGTACCAGTCATCGACGGACTGGCTCACGAGCAAACCCGTGTGACGGTGCCGCACTGAATCGGAATAGGGCGGAACGTCGGAATAGACCCCCGCGATGGAGCAAGCCCCGTACTCGCGGTATTTGTTGTTGGTCTTTGAGAAATTTGCGGGGGTCGGCAGGAGCGGGGCGATTCCAATGTCCCAGCCGCGTGAAAACTGGAATGCCGAGAATTCCACGTAATCCGGTATCATGTCGAAGCATCGAACCCATTCACGGGAACGCAGCCCGTCCGGGAGGGTCCCGAACAGCTCGAAATACAGCTTTCCCTCATACCGCTGCGAAAGCCTTTCAAACACGGGAATCAAAGGACGAATGTCCCGCCAGCGCCCGGACGGATAGCCGATTCGAATCTCTCCGGCGTGGGGTTCCCGTTCCAGACCGTCCAGCATGGCGAAGTCGTAAAAGGCGGGGAGCGTTACGGCCGCTCCGTCGTGTCGTTTGACCTCCTCGGCGAGTACTTCGGAGTTGACCATGACGCACCGGGCGTTGGCAATGAGGGCGTCGAGGGTGCGAATCAGGACGATGTTGTGCCTGTAATCCCGCAGCCGCCAGTAATTGTTGTCCAGATAATAGAGGTACGGGATGCCGGAGGCGATGAAGTATTCCATGAGCACCAGATCGAACGGGCGGACGCAGTCCACGAAGATGGGGACGTCCCAGGTTCCCAGGTCTTCGGGCACAGTGTCGAGAAATGTGGCGCCGTGGCTGTAACCGTATTTTCGAGCAGCCCTCAGCAGTTGCGCCAACATTTGGGTGGCGACATTGTAGCCGTCGCAAATCAGCAAAACCCGTCTCATTGCCGGCATTTCCCCCGCATTCCGGACCGCACGGCCGCACTCCGAGCGATCATACCGCGAAACCAATCGATGTGCCAGGCCGCAAGCGTTCCTCCATACTGAGTTGCGTTCGGAAGAGCCGTAGAATGACTCCCCCCCGTCCCCCCCCCTCGGGGTTTAGTCCCAGACGGGGCCGCGTAGCGGCGCGGGGGACTCATCTCTCCATTTTCTCGGGAAACATCGTTTGACGCTTTCCTGAACGCAACTCGGTATCACTACTTGTTGTGGAACCTGCGGTATGATGGAACAACCGTGTCTGCACGGCCGTCCTCACGAATTTCCCCTTTGTCGATCCAGATGACCCTGTCGCACAGGTTCTCGACCATCGAAAGATCGTGCGATGAAAGCGCCAGAATCTTGCCCTGCGAAAACAGCTCTGCCATGCGCTTCTTCGCTTTTTCCGCAAAACCGATGTCCCCCGCTCCGAATACCTCGTCAAGCAACAGGATCTCGGGATTGATGCTCGTGGACACTGAAAATGCGAGCCGGATGAACATCCCCGACGAATAGGTCCGCACCGGAAGGTCGAGAAACCGGCCCAATCCGCTGAAGGTCGCGATGCCGGACATCTTTTCGTCGATTTCTTCGGGGCGCATTCCGAGCAGCAATGCGCGGATTCTTATGTTTTCCCACCCCGACATGTGCATTTCAAATCCGGTGGCGAATTCAAAAAGCGGACATACGTGCCCGGTTGTCAATGCCCTGCCCGATGTGGGGGGATAAATGCCGGCCATCACTTTCAGCAGGGTTGTTTTTCCCGCACCGTTCGGACCGATCAGGCCGACATGTTCGCCACTCGCGATTTCCAGGCTGATGTCCCGGAGTGCATCCACGTGGCGCATGGGTTCCCGATTGCGTGCAAACCAGCCTGACACACAGGTTTTAAAGGATCTTTCCGACGCGCCGAGCGCAAATCGGACTGAGACCCGGTCCAATGAAATCAGGGGCTCAAGCGGTTGATCTTTTCCCGTTCTATGGGATTTCCTGATCACGTTATTCACCCGCGGGACGTTGCGCAAACCGCCGCACGCCGAAACCGGCCGGAACGGAAACGAAACCCTTACCGAAGAGCAGCGACCTTTTCATGTGGAAACCCCGGCCTGACGGCGTGGAAGGGAGTCCGCCCCGAAGCGGGAATCCTCGGAATTCCGGTATCATATGAGGTAAACGATGCGGTTGTCCAGCCTGCGCGCGGCCCAGACGGCGAACCCGCAAAGGAGCACCGCGTAGATAAAGCAGAACCCGTACGTGTCCGGTGACGCGGGTTTCGAGTAGAGAAACGGAACGCGCACGATGTCCATGAGGTGGCAGAACGGATTCAGCCTGTAGACAAAATCGAGGTTGTGCGCCTTGAGCGTTTCCCGGGAGAACGTCACGGGGGTTGCCAGGAGCAGCATCGGCAACAGGCTCCTGAGCGCGTGAGGTATGTCGAAGAAACGCGCCCCGAGGTATCCTGCCAGCATGATGTGGAAATACTGGACGACGGACAGGCAGATCAACCCGATCGTACCGTAAAACAAGCCGGCCCAACCGAGCCGGTTGTAAAACACCGCCACGACGATGCAAGCGGCAAAGCCGACCGCGAAGACCACCAGTTGAGTGAACCATGTGCGCCACAAATACACCTGTTTGGGGCAGCACAGTTGCTTGATATATCCCTGGGAGCCGACGAAGGCGACGCTTCCTTCGACCAGTGCTCCCACCAGGTAGTTCCAGATCACCAGGCCGGTCACGAAGAACAGGAGAAAATCATGGAGCGGCTGGTTGAACAGCCGGCCGTAAATGAACCCCAGGCCGCCGGTGAGTATGGCAAGATGGAGGATGATCCACATCGGCCCGAAAACGGATTTGTGAAACCGCTTCCTGATATCCTGAATTGCCATGTATTTCCATACGGGCCACAAGCCGAGCGCCGCAAGATTGTCGTGCCAGAGTTTGCTCCACTGAACCGCCTGCCTTGTTCCACTGTGCATAGGAATGCCCTGTTCAAGCCATGGCGGGGGTGTGATGAAAACTGAGGTTCTGCCACGCCCCGGTCGCCAGCGGTGCACGCCCCGCGCCTTTTCCCATTCGGTATCCTGCCGTCATCCCGGCCGCTCACGCGTGTTCCGGTACGTCGTTCATAGCCGGATATTCATGAACAGATGGGTTTCCGTTCTTCCCGCGGATTCATAGCCCATCCGTTCATAAAGCCTGACGGCGCGCACATTCGTGCGGAACACCCTCAGGTACAGCCCAGACACGGACAGTTGCGTCTTCGCGATATCGAACAGAATCCTGCTCGCACGAGTCATTATGCCGCGCCGGCGGGCTCTTTCTTCCCCGATCATGCACCGGCCGTATTCGGCCGAGCCGTTTGAAACGTCGTAGAGCGAAACTCCGCCCACCGGGATGAATTCTTCCCCGTCATTCCAATGGATCACGAAATAGTAGTCGTCGGGTCTCTGCCTGTACCGCGAAAACCATTCCTTCTGCCGTTCGACCGAAATCATTGAGGGATCGTCGAAGTACATCCGCACGTCGTCCCGGTTTCGCCAGGTCCTGATCATCTCGATGTCCCCGGGTTCCAGCAGACGCAGGCCGACACCGTTCTCGAACACGGGTTCGATCGCCTTTTTCGTACCGCATGCCGGTGTGTCTGTGCTATTTCCCGGCATACCGCACCACGCATGCGGAAACCTCGTCCACATCGTTCATCGAGAGGCCGAGGTGCAACGGCAATGACAACAGATCGGATGACGCCTTCTTTGCGTTCGGACAATTCCCGTTGCAGTTGGAGTACATGCCGTATTCGGTGTTGTCGCGAAAGTGAACTCCCGGATCGATGAGGTTGTCCCGTAGCGAGCGGATGAGCCCGTCGCGGTTTTCAACCCGAATCTGGAAGAGATACTGGGCGGTTTCGCACCTGGGAGCGTCGGGCACGATGCGAACGCCGGGACACCCGGAAAGATTGGCCCTGTAGCGCGATGCCAGCCGGCGTCGGTATGAATTGTCCTCGTCCAGGTATTTCAACTGCACGAGCCCTATGCCGGCCATGACGGAATTGCCGTGATACTTGAAACCGACTTCTTCGACGTCATAAGCCCATTGATATCCTCCCGGGGCGGACGCACGGGAATAGGTGTCCTTATCGATCCCAAGCCAGGCGAGTTTCCGGGCCCGGCTGTCGTAGTTGTGTTCACGGTAGCAGATCATGCCCGAATCGGCGGTCGGAAGGTTCTTGGTCGCCTGGAAGCTGAACACCGCAACATCGGCTTCCCCGCCCGCTTGCCTGCCGCGCAGGCGTGTGCCGGCCATGTGAGCGGCATCCAGGATCAGGCGCAAGTCATGCTTCCGGCAGATGTCGACGATTTCCTCGAATTTTCCGGTGTTTCCTCCCAGCCCGACGAAAATGACCCCGCGCGTTCGCCCCGTGATCCGCTTCTCGACCGAAGACGGGTCAAGGCAAAGATATTCATCCACGTCAGCGAAGACGGGCTTCAGCCGTTCGTACAGGATGACATGATTCGTCGACACGAAAGTGAGGGGGGTCGTAATGATTTCGTCTCCCTCCAGCCACTTCAGTTCCTTTTTGAAAATATGAAGCGCCAGGTGCAGCCCGGCCGTGTTGGAACTCAGGAAGTGGGCATGGGGCAGCCCCGTGTAGGCCTTCCACGCCTCTTCGAATTCAATGGTTTTGTATCCGAGCCCGGTCCAGCCCTTTTCGAGACATTCGCGCACGGCCGCAAGGCATTCCTCTACACGGAATCTTGGCATGAACAACCGGAGCATTGCTGTACTCCCTCGTTGTTATTCCAAAAAACTTCGATACCCGGGTTCTGACGGAAATGAAGCAAGACACGGCGCTTTACGCGCCGGATTGACAGTACCGATAATACTGCTACCAGTATCCGATATTCCCGTTCGGATTTCAAGGAATAACTCAAGTCGACGATTTTCCGCCGGTTCCTTTACCGGCGAAATGTTCCGGTGCACCGGTGAAAGCATGGTTTCCCCATCCGACCCCGCCGTGTCGCCTCCGATCGCACGGAAAGCGCGGAGGTTGAGTTCCTGCGTCCACCGGGGACCGATGCGGTCTGGGATCATCGGAACGGGGAATTGGGGAGCGGTTGTGACGCCTGGCTGAATTTCGTGGAGCAACGGCACTCCCGGAAAACGACGCCGGTGAAAGGCCCCGGTCCGGGACCGTGCGGGAAAGCGTGCCCCGCAGCTTGCCCTGCCGGAAAGCACCCATCCGCTTTACCCCATGACGCCGGTGGTGTATACCTGCACATCTGCGTCGGAAGCAACGGCTTCCGGCGTGGATTTCCACGGAACCTTTTTTGCTGAAACCGGAGATGTTACGTGCATTTGAAAGCAGTAGTGGGGGCCGGGCCGCTCCTGATGTTTTCATCGGCTTTTATTTTCGCCATCATGGATTGTCTGATCAAATTCGTTGGTCCCTCATTCCGGGTTTGGGATATCGCCTTTTATCGTTTCGGCTGCGGGATGGCAATTCTGCTCCTGGTCTTTGGCCGGCATGGCCATCCGTTCCGTTGCCGGAATCGCAGGTTTCTGATTCTGCGGGGACTTGCCGGGTCCGTATCTTTCTGTGCCCTGGTCCTTGCCCTTCGTATGATCCCCATTTCAACGGCAATGGTCCTGTTCTATTCCTACCCCGCCTTTGCCGCACTGTTTTCGGCGGTGCTCTACAGGGAGAGGGCCTCCAGGGAACTGATCTGGATCGTCGTCTCCCTTGCCGGAGTAGCGGTTTTTTTTGATTTCCGCCCGGAGGGGAGCGTTCTCGGTCAGGTCATCAGCGTGGTAGGGGCCGCCTTCTCCGGTTTCGCTCTTGCCACCCTCAGGAAAGCACGCGAAACCAATAATGCGGTGATGATATACCTCTATTTCTGCCTCACCGGCGCCATCGTTACCTTTGTGCCCTTCGTGTCCAATCCTCAACTGCCGGTTTCGGCAATCGACTGGGTTGTCGTGTCGGGGATTGTCTTGACTTCGTTGGTCGCGCAGCTTCTGATGAATGAAGGGTTCCATTATTGCCGCAGCTTTGAGGGAAGCCTCATGCTCACCAGCGAGCTGATTTTCGTCGCCGCATGGGGGCTAGTTTTTCTGGGAGAAACAGCCACCTGGCGCTTCTGGGTGGGTGCCGGCATGATCTTCGCGAGCATGATCGGCCTTACCTGCAGCACCGCTTCCGCCCAAAGCCGCTGCAGCACACCCTAGGACCGCCGACCGGGTTGAATCGCGGCGCCGCAAGAGGCCGTGGTGCGGCGCAGGGGTGTGGGGAGCACAACTCTCCACTTTCTTGAAAAACACCGTTTGGCGCTTTCTTGAAGGCGATTCGGTGTTGGGTCACTCCGGCTTACTCACGACTCCGGGGCCTTCGGGAGGGACCTGAAGGCCACTTCCGGTATGATTTCGGCCAGCGTGGGGTGAGCGTGGATGGTTTCGGCGAGGTCCCTCACCGTGAGCCGCATCCTGACGGCGAGCGTGCCTTCCGCGATGAGTTCGGTCGCATGGGGGCCGATGATGTGAACCCCGATGATTCTCCCGTTCGCCTCCTCTGAGACGATCTTTGCCTCACCGGCGATTTCCCCCAGGACCTGTGCCTTCCCCACGGTCCGAAAAAGCACGCTTTCGGCCCGGACCGCGAACCCCCGTTCGCGGGCCTGCGCTTCGGTCAGGCCCACGCAGGCCACTTCCGGCGCCGTGAAGATCGCCCCCGGCACGGCGTCGTAGGCCATCGTGCGGTTGCCGGACATGGCGTTTTCCGCGGCGACCATACCTTCCGCGGAAGCCACGTGGGCGAGCATGATTTTGGACGGGCCGAGCGCGTCGCCTACGGCGAACACTCCGGAAACGGCGGTTTCCATGCGGTCGCCGGCAACGATCCACCCCCTGTCGTCCAGCGGGACCGCGAGGTTCTCGAGACCCAGGCCCTCCGTGTCGGGTTTGCGCCCGACGCAGATCAGCATCTTCTCCACATCGATAAAGAGGCGCTCTTTATCCTTCTGCGTGAGTTCCCGGGCAAGAGGGGAAGGGCCGGTTGCCACGTGCAGCTTTCCGTCGGCGTATTCCACATTTTCGACGGTTCGTTTCGGCAGGAAGCCGATTTTACGCTTTTTCATTTCACGTTGAAGGACCCTGGAACAGTCTTCATCGACGGAAGGAAGCGGGAGCACCCGGTCCAGGGCCTCCAGGACGGTCACCCGGGAACCGAGCGATGCCAGGATAAAGGCGAATTCACATCCGATGACGCCGCCCCCGACGATCAGAACGGATTGCGGGACCTCGGTAAGACGCAGGGCGTCATCGCTGGAGAGTATCCT
Source organism: uncultured Syntrophobacter sp. (assembly GCA_963663685.2). Lineage (GTDB taxonomy): Bacteria > Desulfobacterota > Syntrophobacteria > Syntrophobacterales > Syntrophobacteraceae > Syntrophobacter. The sequence goes on from CAXXDT010000010.1 coordinate 113,285, forward strand.
TTCGCCGTCGAACGGAAAGGCGGGGAATTCGAAAGGCTGTGTCCCGGGAGCAAGAATCAGCCGGTCCCAGCGTACTTCCCGGGTTGCTCCGTCCGCCGCCCGGACGGCTGCGACCCCGGGCCGGGAAAGGATCCCCATCCCGGACATATAGGTGATCCCGTGGCGGTCGAACAAATCGTGAAGTCCTTTGGCCTGGTCCCCGATCACCTTTTCCCTGCGCGCCGTCAATTGCCGCAGGTCGGGACGGATTCGGCCTTCCACGGCGATACCGAATTCCGCGGCGCGATGAAACCCGTCGAGCATCCCGGCTGTCGTGATCATCACCTTGGACGGGATGCATCCCCGGTTCAGGCAGGTCCCACCGACCTTGTCCCGTTCGATGATCGTCACCTCCGCGCCCAGCCCGGCCGCGTGCACGGCTGCCGCATAGCCTCCCGGCCCTGCGCCGATGACCACAATTTTTCTCGCCATAACCGTCTGTCCTCCAGGCCGTTCATCCCTTGCCACCGGCTTCGCCGGAACCCCGGGACCTCTATAAAGATTCCTGCTTCCCGGCAAATGGTACAAAAATAAATCTATTAATCAATGAAAAAATAGGAAAGATATTGCGGTTTCCGTAAACTTTGGCTAATTCTGATTTGTACAAGCGACAGGATTACGTAAAACATAAAAACAGCAGCCTCGATATGCGCTTTAGGAAGCTTTCCATGGCGGATATTGACAGAACTCGAATTCCACTTTATCGTTCAGAAACATGCACTTCGCCGGATCCGTTCCCGGGCCGTGGAGCTCCCCATGAAAATCGATGAAACCAATCTTGCCATCATCAAGCATCTCCGTGACGGGAGAAAGTCCTTCAAGATTATTGCCGAACAGTTGGGACTCACGGAAAACACCGTTCGAGCGCGCGTGAAGAAGCTGACCGACGAAGGGGTCCTCGAGATCTCCGGCCTCGTGGAACCTCAGGCCATCCAGGGCCATAAGGTGGTCGTGGTGGGGGTGAGGCTCCGGAACATGGAACTGGTGAAGAAGGGGGAGGAGTTCAGCAAACTGAAGGGGGTCGTGTCCGTGAGCGTGGTAACGGGCCGCTTCGACCTGATCCTGGTGGTGCTGCTGAAGGAAGACTTCGATCTCCTGGAATTCTACACGGAGGAGGTGTCCCGCGTAAAAGGCGTGGAATCCGTCGAAACCTTCGTGGTTTACAAGAGTTACAACCTGAAAGTCCCTTACATTTTTTGAAGGACGATCGTCCGCTATTTGTCCGCTATTCGGCCCGGCCGTTCGGATTCAAGGTGAGAGTGCAAAGCCTCATGAAGAAGACCCCGACGCATGACTGGCATGGGAATCGAACGCCGGGTGGAAAGGATTTACGGCGTTGCAAGCCCGGAGAAGCACGAGGGTCTGGACTTCGGGGGGGCATAGCGGCGGATTCGTCAAAGTTAGGATCAAACTGGCTGCGGGCGGCAGGGTGGAACTGAAAGACCGGCGGCGAAAGATCGAAGCGGTAATTGTAGACGATACCCGGCCGGATCGCACCGCGCTGCGGCCCATCGAGGAAATGATTTGACAGGGGAGGAGAGTATATGAAGGAAATCAGCGAATTGAACCTGCCGGGCGATGTGCGTTATACGAAGGACCACGAATGGGCGAAAGCGGACGGGGACCAGGTGCGGATCGGCATCACGGATTATGCCCAGGACCAACTCGGAGACATCGTGTTCGTGGAAACGCCCGAAGTGGGGGTGGCATACAAGGCGGGAGACGAATGCGGCACCCTGGAATCGGTCAAGGCCGTGGGCGAACTGTTCATCCCCGTAAGCGGTGAAATCACCGCCGTGAACGCCGCCCTGGAAGGCTCCCCGGCCCTGGTCAACGAAGCGCCCTACACGGATGGGTGGATTGCCCTGGTGAAGCCGTCCGATCCTTCGGAAATGGAGGGCCTCATGGACCGGGACGCTTACCTCGAAATGATAAAGGGGCTGAGAGAATGAGATACCTGCCTCATACCGCCGAAGACATCGCGGAGATGCTCCGGGTCGTAGGGGCTGAAAGCGTCGAGGAACTGTTCTCGGCCATCCCCGAAGACTGCCGCCGCAAAACGGACCTCGCGCTGCCGGGGCCGCTGACCGAATGGGAATTGAACGCGCACATGGCGTCGCTCGCAAAATCCATGGCCGTCTCCCCGGAATACAAGGTGTTCATGGGGGCCGGCAGCTACGAACACCATATCCCGGCATCGGTGTCCTACCTGCTGGGTCGTTCGGAGTTTTCCACGTCCTACACCCCGTACCAGCCGGAAATCAGCCAGGGAACCCTGCAGGCGGTTTTCGAATACCAGACCATGGCGGCCCGCCTGCTGGGGATGGACGTCGCCAATGCCTCCATGTATGACGGGGCTTCGGCCCTGGCCGAGGCGCTGCTCATGGCGGGCCGGATCAGCCGGCGGAAGAAAATCGCCTTATCGAGCCTCATTCATCCGATGTACCGCCGCGTGGTGCGCACCTACCTGGAACCGTCGGAATTTGAAATCGTCGAATTGCCCCGCACGGCAGACGGCAGGACGGATCTCGGAACGCTCGAAAGCGTAAAGGATTTGGGCGCCGTGGCCGTTCAGTCGCCCAATTTTTTCGGGTGCATCGAAGACCTCGATGCCGTGGGGAGACTCACCCGCGGTACGGAAACGCTGTTCGTCACATCGTTTACGGAACCTCTCGCCTACGGGCTCATCCACAGCCCCGGGAGCCGCGGGGCCGACATCGCCTGCGGCGAAGGCCAGAGTTTCGGGATCCCTCAGAGCTACGGAGGCCCGGGACTCGGCATGTTCGCCTGCCTCAGGAAACATCTCCGCAGCATGCCGGGGCGGCTCGTGGGAGAGACCACGGACAGGGACGGAGAGCGGGGCTTCGTGCTGACGCTTGCCACCCGCGAGCAGCACATCCGGCGGGAGAGGGCCACGTCGAACATCTGCACCAACAGCGGCCTTTGCGCCGTGACGGCCGCCATGTACCTGGCTTCTCTCGGAGGGACCGGGCTCCGCGAACTGGCCCGGCTGAACCACGACAAGAGCGAGTACCTGAAGAGGGAACTGGCCGGTGCCGGTTTCAGGATTCCTTTCGGCAGTCCGACCTTCAATGAGTTCGTCGTGGAATTCCCGGCGGGCTTCGATGCGGTTTACCAGGATCTTCTGGAACGAAAAATCGTGGCCGGCCTTCCTCTGGCTCCCTATTATCCCGACTTGCCCAACCATTACCTGCTGTGCGTGACGGAGGCCAGGGGAAAAGACGACATGGACGAACTGGTCGGGCGATTGAAGGTCTGAGGAATCGCCCGGTCGGCCGAACCGTCCTTTGAGGCCGGTCAGCCGGGTCCAGAATTCCGAAATTCCGGATTCGTGAAAAGAGGTTGAATCATGACAGAATCTGCAGGTACCACCGGGTTGATACTGAGGGAGCCGCTGCTCTTCGAGAAAGGGAAGAAGGGGCGAACCGGCTTTTCCATGCCGCGCTGGGATGTGGAATCCTTCCCCCTGGACCGGACCCTCGAAGGCGAGGGCCCCGACTTGCCCGATCTGAGCGAAATCGATGTGGTGCGTCACTATACCCGGTTGTCCACCTGGAACTTCGGGGTGGACACGGGCATGTATCCGCTGGGTTCATGCACGATGAAATACAATCCCAAGACCAATGAAAAGCAGGCATCGCTCCCCGGATTCGCGGGAGCCCATCCGCTGCTGCCCGCGTCTTTGGCGCAGGGGGCGCTCAAAGTGATGTTCGATCTTGAACGGCTTCTCGTGGAAATCACCGGGATGGACGCGGTTTCGCTCCAGCCCGCGGCCGGAGCGCACGGGGAACTGACGGGCATGCTCGTCTTTCACGCCTGGCACAAGAGCCGGGGTTCACGTAGGACCAAGATCATCGTTCCGGACACCGCTCATGGGACCAACCCGTCCAGCGCGTCCCTGTGCGGCTTCAGTCCGGTCAACGTGAAGTCCAGCGAACGGGGCGTCCTTTCCGCCGCGGCCATAGCCGAAGTGATGGACGAGGAAACGGCGGGGATCATGATCACCAACCCCAACACCCTGGGGTTCTTCGAGGAAAATATCTGCGAAATCGCCGAGGTCGTGCACGCCAAAGGCGGACTGGTCTACGCGGACGGGGCCAATATGAACGCCGTGCTGGGAATCGTGAACATGGGGGACATCGGGGTCGACGTACTGCACCTGAACCTCCACAAAACTTTCTCGACGCCCCATGGGGGCGGCGGGCCGGGCGCGGGCCCCGTGTGCGTGAAAAAGCACCTGGAACCTTTTCTGCCGGTGCCCCGCGTGGTTCAGAAAGACGGCGGGTATGTTCTTTCCTGCGACTTTCCTCAATCCATCGGCAAACTGCACGCCTTTTTCGGGAACGTGGGGATCCTGGTGCGGGCCTACAGCTATATCCTAAGCCTCGGTCCGGAACTGAAAAGGGTGAGCGAACTGGCGGTGCTCAACGCCAATTACGTGAAGGAGCGGCTGAAAGGCACTCTGCACCTGCCCTACGACAGACCCTGCATGCATGAATGCGTCTTCTCCGACAAATACCAGGCCGCGCATAAGGTGACCACCCTGGACATGGCCAAGCGCCTGATGGATTATGGTTTTCATCCGCCAACCATCTATTTCCCGCTGGTTGTTCACGGTGCGATCATGATCGAGCCGACGGAATCGGAGTCGAAGGAGGGCCTCGACCTGTTTATCGACGCGTTCAAGGCGATCGCGAGAGAAGCGGTGGACGACCCGGAACTGCTGTATGAAGCGCCCCGGCGCCCCAAGGTGAGGCGACTGGATGAAACGGCCGCCGCGCGCAGTCCCCGCCTTACCTGCGGAGGACTCTTTTGACTGTGCGAGGTGTCCGCGTGCCGCCCTCGACGCCGGCGGCGGGCCGGTCGGGAAAAACATGGCTTTGCGTTGAACTCCCCGTCACGGACTACCGGGAAGCCTGGGACCTTCAAACCGGTCTGGTCGCCGCCAGGAATTCGGGTGTTCTTGCCTCGGATGTGCTCCTTCTTTTGGAACATGCCCCGGTTTTCACCCTGGGGCGAAGGGGCGGGCTGGAGAACCTGACGGTTTCGGAAGAATTCCTGAAAGAAGCCGGGGTCCCGGTCGTCCACGTGGAACGCGGCGGGAACATCACCTACCACGGGCCCGGCCAACTGGTGGGGTATCCGATTCTCGATCTGCACGCTTCCGGGCTGACGGTGTCCGATTATGTGGAACGGCTGGAAGAAATCATGATCCGAACGGCCGCTCATTGGGGCGTGGCCGCGGGGCGGAACCCGATCAACCGGGGGGTCTGGGTCGGCAACAGCAAACTGGGCAGCATCGGGGTTGCCATCCGGCACGGCATTTCGTTCCATGGCTTCGCGTTCAACGTCAGCCTCTCGCTGGAACCGTTCGGTTGGATCAATCCCTGCGGGCTGCGCGGTATTCTCCATGACGTCCCTCGAACGGGAATCGTCGGGGAAACCGCGCGTGGACGAAGTCCGGGACCGGATGAAACACGACATCGAGGTGGTTTTTCAGACGGAACTGGCGCCCGTGGACCCCGCGTGGCTGACCCCTTTTCGGACCGGACCGGGCGGAGAAGGGGAGTGAGGAGCGTTATGACATTGCCGGGAGAAAAAGAACCCCGTGAGCACAAGCCCCGCTGGCTACGGCGAAAACTGCCCTCCGGGCCGGTTTACGAACAGGTGCGGTCGCTCATCGAAAGCGTGGATCTTCACACCGTCTGCCGGGAAGCCAGATGTCCGAACCAGTGGGAGTGTTTTTCATGCAAAACGGCGACCTTTTTGATTATGGGGCCGCGCTGCACGCGGAACTGCCGCTTCTGTGCCGTGGAACACGGGCCCCTGGGGTCTCCCGACCCGGAAGAGCCGGCGCGGGTGGCCGAAGCCGCCGCGACGCTGGGATTGCGCTACATCGTGGTGACATCCGTCACTCGTGACGATCTCGCGGACGGCGGGGCTTCTTTTTTTGCGGAAACCATAAGGGCCGTTCGGCGGAAAATCCCGGAGGCGCTGGTGGAAGTCCTGATTCCGGATTTTCAGGGAGATGCCGAAGCGCTTCGGACGGTTCTCACGGCACGCCCCGACGTTTTGAACCACAACCTCGAAACGGTCCCCCGTCTGTACCCGACCGTCCGGCCGGGAGCGGTCTACGAACGGTCCCCTGGAACTTCTCGGGAGGGCCGTGGGCTTCGATCCCGGGGTCCCCGCCAAATCGGGGCTGATGCTCGGCCTCGGCGAATCCGCGGCCGAGATCCGTGCGACGCTTCGTGACCTGCTGAACGCGGGCTGCAGCCTGCTCACCCTCGGGCAGTACCTCCAGCCTTCCCCTGCGCACCTGCCCGTGGCACGCTACGTTCCCCCGGATGAATTCGACGAGTGGAAGGAAACTGCGCTCGAAATGGGTTTCTCGCAGGTTGCAAGCGGTCCCTTCGTCCGGAGTTCCTATCATGCCGGGGAACTGTACGGAACCGGCCGGCCTGAGGCGAATCCCTGAACCGCACACTTCGCCGCCGAGAGTGCATGCCCCGGAACCGGAACCTTCGAGGGCGGCTCGCAATCCTTGGCATCTGTTCCACGGGTGGCACCGGCGCGGGTTGCCGGTGTGCGAATCACAAGAGGGATTCTGGAATCGATCCCCGCTGCGAAGGGCGCCATGCAACCGATGGATGGTTTCTTGCCTGCACCTCTTGTCCTGACAAACCCGGGAACGAGTTTCCGGGCTCCCCACTGCCTGCTGGCCGATTGAAATCACGGAGCTTGCCGGGCAATTTCTGCCGGTAGACGGCCGACAGGCGATTACGGCCGGCATCCGGATATGTCTTTGCCGCAGCGGGGCAAGGTTGAGGGGCAAAGACTTCCTGCCCGGTCTTACCGGGTCGGGGGCAACGCGAGCGAACAGGCGATTGAACGTGGCGAAAGGCTCAAAGAATCATCGGTGGAAATCGGGAGAAGACTGAAATCGTCAATTACGCCGGTCCGAGCCGTTCCTGCTGTCCGGGAACAATTCCACAGCCGTTTCTCTCAATTTGAATTTCTGGATCTTACCGCTTGCGGTCATGGGGTATCCATCCACGAAGGCCACATACCGGGGAATCTTGTGGCGGGATATCTTGCCGCGGCAGAAATCGATCACGTCCTGGGGCGAGTACGAAAAACCGTCCTTGAGGATAACGAAGGCGCACACTTCTTCTCCGTATTTCGCGCTTGGGACTCCGACCACCTGGACGTCGCGAACCCCATCCATCCCGTATAGGAATTCTTCGACCTCTTTGGGGTAAATGTTTTCACCGCCCCGAATGATCATGTCCTTGTACCTGCCGGTGATGGCCACGTAGCCGTCCTCGTCCATGATGCCAAGGTCCCCCGAGTGGAGCCACCCCTGCTCGTCGATCGCCTGCCTGCTGGCTTCGGGCATGTTGTAGTAGCCCTTCATCACTATATAACCGCGGCAGCAGATCTCGCCCGGTACTCCGACGGGAACGGGTGTGCGGAACTCGGGGTCCATGATGCACACTTCCACCTCCGGCATCGCACGCCCGACGGTTTCACAGCGCCTGCGGATGTCGTCATCCGCACGGGTTTGGGTCATCCCCGGGGACGATTCCGTGAGTCCGTAGACGATGGTGATCTCCCTTTGCGTTCATCTTATCGATGACCTGCTTCATGATCGGTGCGGGGCAGGGGGAACCCGCCATGATGCCGGTCCTCAACGACTTGAAGCTGAACCTGGAGAAAAGCGGATGGTCCAGAATCGCGATGAACATGGTTGGAACGCCGTAGACCGCGGTGCACCGCTCCTCTTCAATCGCGGTCATAACCCCCACAGGGTCGAAACCCTCGAGAATCACCAGCGCGGCACCGTAGTTCACCGCAGCCATGACTCCAAGGGAACAGCCGAAGCAATGGAACAGGGGAACGGGAACGCAGATACGGTCCTCGGGGCCGAAAAGCTGGTTTCTGCCGATCCAGTAGCCGTTATTGACGAGATTGAAGTGGGTCAGCATGACCCCTTTCGGAAAACCGGTCGTTCCCGACGTATACTGCATGTTCACCACGTCGTGCGTATCGAGTTCTTCCTGCCTGGCCCTGTACCGCTCATCATCGGTCATAACGCTCAGCGCCATCAGCTCTGCGGTGGAATACATTCCTCTGTGTTTTTCGTGGCCGAGGAAAAACGCCCGCTTCAAATGGGGGAACTCAGGGCTCTTGAGGAATCCCCGTTGCTGGGTCTTGAGCTCGGGCACGAGATCGTAGAGAGTGAGCACGTAGTCGGTATCCCTGAACCCGTCGATAATGAAAATGTTCTCGCATTCGGACTGCTTGAGCAGGTATTCCAGTTCGCTGGTCTTGTAGGAGGTGTTGACCGTCAGTAAGATGGCTCCCACTCTTGCCGTGGCGAACTGCAAAGCAACCCAGTAGGGGACATTGGTCGCCCAGATGGCCACCTTCTCGCCTTTTTGCACTCCAAGTGCCATGAGGCCCCTGGCCAGCTTATCCACAAGTTCCCCGAACTGCCGATACGTCACTCTGTAATCCCGATCCACGTAGACGACGGCATCGTTGTCAGGAAACTTCTCAATCGCATGATCGAGCATTTGCCCGAGAGTGATCGACTTCAACTTCGCACTTCCCTCATCCGGTTTCATTCCTCCCCCCTCTCTCCCGGTTTGTCCGTTCCGTTGCATTCACGTCCATCGGCCGACACGCACGGCGGGGTGAGAATCACCGTTTCAGCTCCCGGCCTTCCCGGTTCTTCGCAGCGCATCGGCAACATCGGCCCGGAACTGCACGAGTGCCTCGAGCGGCTGGTCGGGTGGCATGAAGGCGCGCCATAACAACTCCGACAATTGTGACGCCGTAAGATCGACGTCCGGCATCCACCCGGTCACGATGTGAGTCCACAGGACATGTTCCATCGAACCGAAAACCATGTCGCGCATGAGCTGCAGCGGTATGTCCGAGCGTATCTCTCCTTCTTTCCCGGCAGCGGATAGTACGGCCATCAACGGCCCGATGTAGCGGCGTTTGATGGCCGCGATCAGGTCCATGAACTCCTGATCAGTGTTCCGCCCCTCGCTGAGGACCAGGGCGCAGATGCCCGTGCCTTCCTCGATCATATGCTTCAGGTGCTTGCGAATGATGAAATGCAGCCGGGCGCGAGCCCCCTGAATGAGGGGGACTTCCTGCTCCAGTTCGGAAATGATCTCGTCATACCAGACCCGGAGCACCTCCATGCACAGCTCCCGTTTGCTGCCGAAGTAGGTAAAAACGGTTGCCTCTGAAGTACCCAGCCGCTGCGCAATTTCCGCAGTCGTGGCTTTCTCGAAACCCTTTTCCGCGAACACGCTCCTCGCTGCGCCCAGGATTTCCCGCACACGCCGCTCGGCGTGTGCTCCGAGCGAGCCCCGGCGCTGGTGCGGAGACAGCTTTTTGTCCATATTGCCGGCTCCCCGATCCGCTGCTTCCGACGCAACAGGCTAAGGACTTATCCGTAATCAACAGGATTGTGCGATCAGACGATCACACGGGTAGTCCGGATACTCGTTATCCGGGCGCGAAGCGCAAGAGGCTTCAGTATTTACGGATAAACCCTGAATCACATAAAATTGAGTGTCACTCATCATTATGTCAGTTATATTTTCCTGTCAAATGGAAAAGATAATAATAGTTACTGACTTTATCTTGAGTACAGCTCAACTCTCAGGCCAGCCTTGCGCAACGAACGGGCCGGAAATCCAGGATATCGGTGTCCGCAAATTCCGGTGGGATCAAACGGGCCATCGATGTCCCGCCCTTGCGGCTCGAATAAACCGGGGCGCATGGCCGTGCGCCCTCCATGGGCAGCGCCGCACCGGCGATGGAATTCCGGACCGGCTCACGAGCGGCTCCATTTCGGGGTGCTTCGGAAATGAAGGTGCAGCGGGCCGGGAAGAATATCCGCGTTTCGTCCGCACCCGGTCAGACGGCAAATGCTCGACGTCCCTGCCAGGGCACCGTCGTCTCCGCCGTTCCGGTTCTTTTTTTTAAGAAAACCGGCTCGAAGACCAAAATGTTCAGATCATGTCGCAGTTTGCCTGGAGTTCGGGGGATTAACAAGATAGATTGGGGTGGTGGGAGTCCGCGTCTGGTCAGCCCTCAAATGGAAATCGTCATCCGAAAAATCGGACCACCGGAAAAGAATATCCCTTTCAGGAAAATCCTTTATTGACCGGATCGGAGACGTAGCTGTAACCTGATATGGTTATTTCATGTCAGGCGTATGAGTGATAAGCATTGATGTGGCATCGAAACACGAGAAGTGTGCTGATTGGCGGGCTTAACAACTCACCTTCGCCCATGGCGGACGCACTGGGCCTGGGGGATCATGCGGGCTTTCCGGAACCATGGATAAAAAGGTTCTTACCGAAGCGGACATCCGCACCAAGTTCATCACCCCCGCACTTGTCGGCTCAAGCGGCAAGTGGAATGTGATGACCCAGCTTCGGGAGGAGGTCTACTTCACCAAGGGCCGTGTTATCGTTCGCGGCAAGACGGTGAGGCGCGGTGAAGCGAAAAAGGCCGACTACCTTCTCTTCTACAAACCAGGCATCCCGATTGCCGTCATTGAAGCGAAAGACTGCAATCACTCCGTCGGTGCCGGCATGCAGCAGGCGCTCGAATACGCCGAGATCCTCGATGTCCCGTTTGCCTACAGCTCCAATGGTAACGCGTTCCTCGAACACGATAGAACAGGAAAGGGTGGCGCGGTCGAAAAGGAATTTCCGCTGGATCAGTTCCCGTCACCCGAAGCCCTTTGGGCGCGTTGCCGAGCCACAAAGGGCTACACCGTAGCGCAAGAAATTGTCACTACGCAGGACTACTACGAAGACGGTTCCGGCAAGACGCCGCGTTACTACCAAGTGATCGCTATCAACCGCACCGTCGAGGCCATCATCCGCGGCGAGAACCGCATCCTGCTCGTGATGGCCACCGGCACAGGCAAGACATACACCGCGTTTCAGATCATTTGGAGGCTTTGGAAGTCGGGTGCCCAAAAGCGTATCCTTTTCCTTGTCGACCGCAACATTCTGGCTGACCAGACCAAAAACAACGATTTCAAACCGTTCGGTCAGGCGATGACCAAGATCACCAACCGCACGGTCGATAAAGCATTCGAAATCTACCTATCGCTTTATCAAGCCGTCACGGGAACGGAGGAGGAGCAGAACATTTACAAACAGTTCTCGCCGGACTTCTTCGACCTGGTTGTCGTAGACGAGTGTCACCGTGGTAGTGCGGCAGATGACGCAACTTGGCGCAAAGTGCTCGATTACTTCTCATCGGCCACGCAGATTGGCCTCACTGCAACGCCCAAGGAAACACGGGACGTTTCCAATATCGAGTACTTCGGAGACCCGATCTACACTTACTCGCTCAAGCAGGGCATCGCCGATGGGTTTCTAGCCCCCTACAAAGTGGTCCGCATCGGTATCGACAAGGACCTGGAAGGGTGGCGCCCGGAAAAAGGCAAGAGGGACAAATACGGCCAGCTGATTGAAGACCGCGAATACAACGAAACGGACTTCGACCGGAACCTGATCCTCGAAAAGCGAACCGAACTCGTCGCCGCCAAGATCACCGAGTTTCTCAAGGCCACCGACCGCTTTTCCAAGACCATCGTCTTCTGTGAGAACATCGACCACGCCGAGCGCATGCGCCAGGCGCTCGTCAATGCAAACCCGGACCTTGCCGGCGCCAACAGCAAGTATGTCATGCGCATCACCGGTGACAATGACGAGGGCAAGGCGCAGCTTGACAACTTTATCGATCCGGAGTCCACCTTTCCTGTCATCGCCACGACCTCGCAACTGATGTCGACAGGTGTCGATGCACAGACCTGCCGGTTGATCGTGCTCGACAAACGCATCGGTTCCATGACCGAGTTCAAGCAGATCATCGGCCGCGGCACCCGGATCAACGAGGAGTACAATAAATTTTTCTTCACCATCATGGACTTCAAGCGGGCCACCGCGTTGTTTGCTGACCCCAGCTTTGATGGTGACCCTGTTCAGGTTTACGAACCCGAGATTGACGAATCCCCGGTGCCTCCGGATGAAGCGCCAGAGGTCGGAGCGGGAGGGGTGACCGCCGGCGCAGGGGGCGACTCCCCCGAGGATGCGGAACCGGTGGGTGTCAGCGAGCGGCAAGCCAGGTACTTCGTCGACGATGTCGAAGTCGCGGTCGTTAGCGAGCGTGTTCAGTACCTCGACGCGGATGGCAGATTAATCACCGAATCCCTCAAGGATTATACGCGAAAGGCCGTGCACAAGACCTACACGACCTTGAACGCGTTCCTGAACGCCTGGAAAGACGCCGACCGCAAGCATGCCGTCATCGAAGAACTTTCCAACCGTGGCGTCTTTCTCGATGAACTCGCCGAGCAGGTCGGCCGGGACTTCGACGCTTTTGATCTCATTTGCCATGTCGCCTTCGAACAGCCACCGCTCACGCGTCGGGAGCGGGCAGAGAAGGTACGCAAACGCAATGTGTTCGCCAAATACGGCGACAAGGCGCGGGCCGTACTTGATGCGCTGCTCGACAAATACGCCGACACCGGCCTCAAGAGCGTCGAGTCGCTCGAAATCCTCAAGGTCAATCCGCTCAGTACATTCGGCACTCCGGTCGAAATCATCAATCTCTTCGGCGGCAGGCTACACTACCTCGCCGCCATCCGAGAACTCGAAACACAACTCTACCAGGAAGCAGCTTAATCCATGTCCGATATCTCCAATATCATCAAGTCCATTCAGGATATCATGCGAAAGGATGCCGGTACCTACGGCGATGCCCAGCGCCTCGAACAGCTTGGGTGGATGTTTTTTCTGAAGATCTTCGACGATCGCGAGAAGGAACTCGAACTCCTGCGCGGCGACTACAGGTCCCCATTGCCGCGGCACCTGCGTTGGTCTGCCTGGGCGAGCGACGAAGAGGGAATCACCGGTGAGGCATTGCTCGATTTCGTCAATAATAACCTGCTGCCCAAACTCAAGTCGTTGACGAGTGGCGCAGACAAGATCGCAGGTCTCATTCGCATGACTTTCGAGGATGCTAACAACTACATGAAGAACGGCACCCTCATGCGGCAGGTCATCAACAAGATCAATGGGATCGATTTCAATGCTTCCGATGACCGCCACATGTTCGGTGACATTTACGAAAAGATCCTCAAGGATCTCCAGTCGGCCGGCAATGCGGGCGAGTTCTACACCCCACGTGCCGTGACGCAGTTCATCGTCGAGCAAATCAATCCCCGTCTCGGCGAGACCATTCTCGATCCGGCCTGCGGCACCGGGGGCTTCCTGGTGTGCGCCATTGAACTCCTGCGCAAGCAAGCCAAGACCGCGGCTGACGAACACATCATCCAAGAGTGTTTCTCCGGCATTGAGAAAAAACACCTGCCGCACGTCCTGTGCATGACCAACCTGCTCCTGCACGGCATCGACGTGCCCTCCAATGTCCGGCATGATAATACCCTGGCCCGCCCGTTGCGCGATTGGTCGCCCAGGGAGCGCGTTGACGTCATTGTCACCAATCCGCCCTTTGGTGGTATGGAAGAGGACGGCATCGAGGCCAACTTCCCCGCCGAGTTCCGCACCCGCGAGACTGCCGACCTCTTTCTCGTACTGCTTATGAAGTTACTCAAACCGGGCGGCCGCGCCGGACTGGTGTTGCCCGACGGCACTCTGTTCGGTGAGGGCGTCAAGACGCGCATCAAGGAATCGTTGCTCGCGGAGTGCAACCTGCACACCATCGTCCGGCTGCCAAACGGCGTGTTCAACCCCTACACCGGTATTCGTACCAACCTGCTGTTTTTCACCAAGGGCCAGCCGACCTCTGAAGTCTGGTATTACGAGCATCCCTATCCGCCAGGAGCCAAGAGCTATAACAAGGGCAAGCCCATCCGCATCGAGGAGTTCGAACCCGAGAAAGCATGGTGGGATAACCGGGTCGAAAACGAGCAGGCATGGCGAGTTTCCATCGACCAAATCCAGGCCGGCAACTACAACCTGGACCTCAAGAACCCGCACATAACTGACGACGGCCCCGGCGATGTGGAAAACCTGTTGCCCGAGTACGAAAAGCTGCTCGCGCAAATCGCGGAAACCCGCGCCGCGCTCAAGCGGGAGCTTCAACGCGCCTTGGCCTCCGGCACTGGAGCCGCTGAATGAAGGTCGAGACGTTCTTCGAGAAGTTCGAGCAGTTGGCCGACACGCCCGATGCTGTGGCGAAGATGCGGGAGCTGGTGCTGGAGCTTGCCATGCGGGGGAAGCTCGTTGAGCAAGACCCAGCCGAAGGCGATTCTGACGCGTTGCTTGCGGATATCGCGGAGTCTTGGAAACGAAAGAGACGCGGCAGTTCTACCTCAGATTATCTTGATGGCGAATTGTCCCAGAACGACAGATGGCACCAGGTGCCGCCCACATGGCGATGGGTTCGGCTCGGAACGGTTGGCGACATCTTTGGCGGAGGAACTCCAAGATCAGACAATCCTGCCTATTTTGCAAACGAAGGCATCCCATGGCTCACCCCCGCCGATCTTAACGGGTTCAAAGAGAAACGAATTTTGAGGGGGCGCCGCTGCATTACCCAGCTTGGTTTTGAAAACAGCTCAGCGCAGTTGCTTCCGGCTGGATCTGTTTTGTTTTCAAGTCGTGCGCCGATTGGATACGTTGCGATTGCCGGAACTGAATTAACCACCAACCAGGGTTTTAAATCTTGCGTCCCGTATGTCCCGGAGACGAACGAATTCCTTTATTATTACCTGATGAGCGCTGCCTCGCATATCGACCGGGAAGCATCGGGAACGACCTTCCGAGAAGTCTCGGGAAAAGTTGTTAGTCAGATCCCTGTTCCTCTTCCACCTCTCGCCGAGCAGAAGCGAATCGTTGCGAAGGTAGACGAGTTGATGTCGTTGTGTGATCGGCTGGAGGCACAGCTAAAGGAACGCGACACCCGTCATGCTGCGCTTGCCCGCGCGTCCCTTGCCCGTTTTACTGAAGCGCCCACCCCCGCCAACCTCACCTTCCTCTTCCACGATTCCTACACGATCGAACCCGCTGACCTCCGCAAGACCATTCTTAGCCTTGCTGTGCAGGGGAAGCTCGTCCCTCAAGACCCGAATGACGAGTCGGTAGATCGAATGCTTCTTCGAATTCTCGGCGAGCGACGAGCACTCAAGAGAACGACGGCGGCCAGCACCCGGTTGCTCCAACCCGAGCAAGCGTTAAACTTCGTAATTCCTAAATCATGGAGATGGCAGACTCTGGAGGATGCGTTGATTTTTGGCCCAACCAATGGCTTTTCGCCGAAAGCAGTGGAGTACGAAACCCCTGTCCGTTCCCTGACTCTCAGTGCAACGACGTCAGGACGTTTTATAGGTGAACACTCAAAATTCATTACGGCCGATATTCCATCCGATTCTGACCTCTGGTTGCGCGAAGGCGACATACTCGTTCAACGTGGTAACACCATCGAGTATGTCGGCGTAGCCGCAGTTTACTGGGGAATGCCGAACCGTTTTATCTACCCCGACCTTATGATGAAGGTCCGAGTCTCCACTGAAATTGACGTTCGTTTCGTTCATTTGGCGATGCTCTCAGAGTCTTGCCGTGACTACCTACGCGCGCATGCGTCGGGGACGTCCGGGAGCATGCCGAAAATCAATCAGGCGACTCTCAAGAGTTTGCCGATTCCCCTCCCACCCCTCGCCGAGCAACGCCGGATCGTCGCCAAAGTCGATCAGCTAATGGCCTTGGTCGACCGGTTGGAAGCACACCTCACAGCCTGCCGGGCGACTGCAACGAGTCTCATGAATGCTGCCATCGCCGAACTCATCGCCGAGGTCTGACCCATGCCAATACAGAAGTTCTCCGCCTTTGACCATGAAGCCACGCTCGAAGAACTCGCAGGCGTTGGCAAGAATCGCCGCTTCGATGGGGTCATCGACGACGAAGAGAACGAGGAGCTCCAAGTCATTTGCAGGCGTGGTGGTGAAGAGATTCCGCTTGCCAAGCCCAGCCGCGCCTTCTACTTCGGTGATCGCAACCTCTACGACCAGGAGGTCAAACGCTTTGACCAGCAGGAGAAGGCGAGCATCCTCAATACCGATCAATTCCGCAACAACCTGCGCGTATTCGAGGAGCTCAAGCGTTCCTGCCAGCGCGGCTTCGTGATCCCGTTTGTCGGTGCGGGTATGTCGAAGAGCGCAGGCTTGCCCGACTGGAAAGAGTACCTACTGGCTCTGTGTGATGATGCAGGCTTGTCGCAGGATGCGATTCGTGAACGCCTCGATGTTCAGGGTGACTACGAAGGTGCGATGGACGACATCATCCAGCGCCTGCCCCTCAACCGCTTTGAACGTGATTTCGAGCGCAGCTTTCGGACTCCGGACGAAATCAGCGGCGCGGTCACCCTGCTGCCCAGGCTTTTCGACTGCTCGGTCGTCACCACGAATTTCGATCGAGTTCTGGAGCGGGTCTACGACAACGATGCCAAGGCTTTCGAAGAAAAAGTCACTGGCCGAGGCCGGGCAAACGCCTTCTTCCGTGCCATACCTGCTGGCCAACGTTATCTTCTTAAGTTACACGGCAACATCGATAACGCTGCCGAGCGGGTACTCAATCAGGACGAGTATGCTGCCGCCTACGGCAACGCAGGAGACATCAATATGACGTTCCCCCTGCCAAGATTGTTGAAGCGCTTATTCACCAGCTATAGTTTTGTCTTCCTTGGCTGCAGCCTCTCGGCCGATCGAACACTCCAGACGTTCATGCGCATCGCTGGAACGGAAGGACCTGACAGCCTTCCACACCACTACGCGATCCTTGCGAGCCCGGTTGACGTTACGGAAGAACGTACCATCGACCGACGCCTTGCCGACGCCCACATTACACCGCTCTGGTACCCCGAGGGCGAGCACGATCACGTCGAGCGGATTCTTGAACTGCTGCTGGACTGACAATCATCGCATTCCACGGGGGACATGGAAACGAGTTGTAGGATCATTGGAGGTGAAATGACACTCTGGGTGGATGCCGACGCATGTCCCGGAACCATCAAGGAACTGATTATCCGTACGGCAAGGCGGCTCAGGATTCATGCCGTATTTGTCGCGAATAAGTACATCAGCATCCCTGAATCCGGTTATATCTCGACCCGAAGGATCGTGGCGGATCCCGAAGCCGTCGACCTGCATATAACCCAGAACACGCAGGCGGGGGACGTTGTGGTGACACAGGACATCCCGCTGGCTTCCGCCCTCATCCCAAAGGGAGTGATCGTCATCAGCACCCGGGGGGTACTCTTCACGGAGGAAAATATCGGGGAGCGACTTTCAATCCGCAACTTCATGCACGATCTCCGCGAGGCGGGGAGCACTACGCCCGGCCCCGATGAATTCGGTCGGAAAGACAGGCAGCGTTTTGCGGATACGCTGGACAGCGTGCTGGCCAGGCTTTCGAAACCCAAAACCGTCTGATACCGCGTTGCGTTCAAGATGATACTTCTAAGAATGCGGGGGACAAATCCTCCGCACCCCTCAGGATTTCGGCCCACCTGCTGCGGTGACAGCCCTTTTTATCAGGCCATCCTTTTGTCTTTTTGATCACTTGCGACATTTCGTGTCGTCCGGCAAGCGGAAAGATGGAAAGCACCGCTGTCGTCCGCTGCTGCCTCGGCTCCACCGCACGGGTCAGACCTCGTATGATGGACTCCAATTCCTCGCAAGTTGTCCCTGTGGTGCCACGATCCGTCTGCCGTGATGTATCCCACCAAAATTACAAAGATATTTTTTTGATACTGTTAAAGTTTAGTTCAATTGCTTGTTGCGGAGGCCGCAATGATTACTGTTTTCTAGAAGTTGCCCTGGAAATGGCCGGGCGGACAAACACGTCTACATCTTCAAACCAAGAAAGGAGGGCATCTCATGCCCACGATTACGACCAAGGACGGCACACAGCTCTATTACAAGGATTGGGGCAGCGGACAGCCCGTGGTCTTCAGCCATGGCTGGCCGCTGAGCGCGGACGCATGGGAAGATCAGATGATGTTCCTGTGCACCCACGGATATCGCTGCATCGCCCATGACCGCCGTGGCCATGGCCGATCGAGTCAACCCTGGAACGGCAATGACATGGACACTTATGCCGACGATCTCGCGGCGCTCGTCGAAACGCTTAAACTGACGAACGCGATTCACGTCGGTCACTCCACCGGCGGTGGCGAAGTCGCCCGTTATATCGGCCGTTACGGCACGAAGCGTGTGGCCAAGGCCGTGCTGATCGGCGGGATCCCACCGCTGATGTTGAAAACGGCCGCCAATCCCGGTGGCTTGCCGATCGAGGCATTCGATCAGCTGCGCGCCAACGTTCTCGCCGACCGCTCCCAGTTCTGGAAGGATCTCAGCATGCCGTTCTACGGCTACAACAGGCCGGGCGCAAAGATTTCGGAAGGGGTGCGCGAGTCATTCTGGCTCCAGGGGATGATGGCCGGCTTTCCCGCCTCGTACTTCTGCATCAAGGCCTTTTCCGAGACGGATCTGACCGAGGATCTCAGGAAAATCGACGTGCCGACCCTGATCCTGCACGGCGACGACGACCAGATCGTGCCGATCGGCGCTTCGGCACTTCTCTCGTCCAAGATCGTCAAGGGCGCCACGTTGAAAATTTATCCGGGCGCGCCGCACGGCATGTGCACGACACTCAAACACCAGGTCAACGAGGAATTGCTCAGGTTCTTCAAGGCGTAGACAAGCGAGGCACGAAACGCTCGCCGGCAGGGCAAAAGCCGGATGCCCGGTTTCCAAACCATTTAAAGCCGGTATCACGCCGGATGCATCGCTCGTCTTCCTGCGCGATCGGTCGATGGAAGGACCATCCAGGGGCGCATTACACTTCAGGCCAGTGGCATCTGCCAGATTCATTCCCTGACCAGGGAGTGAATCTGGCCCGGATAGCGAGTATCCGGGCTACCCGCTGCAAATTCCAGTGGAATCGAAGGAGGAATCGGCGGTCCGAGACTGCTGATCGAATGTCCCGGGGAATTTTATCATGCAACCTCAAGGGGGAACGGATAAAAGGATATCTTCAAAAGTCGGACGGGACTTTCTCGCTGCATCTGCTTGAAGCGGGTCAGAACCGGGATCGTGGCGATCGAGCAAGAGACCCGAACGACGATTGAGCGTAACAAAAGGTTCACGGAATCGCTCATGGAAATCCTGGGAAAACCGGGATTGTCAATTGCGAGGGTCTGCCCCCCTCCACACTAGTCCGTCTTCGGACAGCTCAATCATCAGTGGGGACTTTTTTCGATCGGCCGCGCTTCAGGATGCCATGCTGCTTTTTCTCCTCCAGGCGTCTGAGCTTGGCCCCCCACTTGATGCGCGTCTTTTTCCTGGGCGGAGTATCCTTCAAAACAGTGCGCAGCAGTTCGGTGAACCGCTCGACGGCGATGTCGCGGTTGGTCAGTTGGCTGCGGCTCTGCTGGGATGAGACACGGAGGACCCCCTCCTTGGAAACGCGGCTCGCGAGGCGACTCACAATGCGTTGCTTTTGCTCCGGGGAGAGGCTCGGGGAATTCACCACATCGAACCACAAAGTAATCCGCGAGCTCACTTTGTTGACGTTCTGGCCCCCAGGACCGCTGCTGAGCGATGCAGTGAACCTGAGTTCCTCATCGGGGATCGATATGCCTTCCATCACTTCTATCATTGCGGTTCACTCGTACGGCACTCGGGTGGGGAAAGTGCCTTCGTCAAGGGGCCGGACGGCCGCACGCTGCCGCCGTTCATCCCGCGTGTTTCAATTCTTCGTGAGCCCTGTGGCGCCGCAGGATACGGAAAGAGCCCAGGGGGGCAGCAAAGTCCCGCTCCCCGGACGGGCTGTTAAGACCAAACCGCCGATCGCCGAGGTTTCCCGCCCCTCGTCCGGCCTTCTTTTTCCTCCGGGATTTCTTCTTTACGGTTACCATTTAACATAGTTTGAGGCTATCATCCGGGCAAGATATCTTTTTGTCGAGAGCCCGGCGCCAGGCCCACAGACCCGACGGGAAGCGACAAACGCGGGCACGGCCTTCGTTTTAAATCATTGAGCCGCTGCAGGAGACTGCGGCGGTCTTATACGAAAGTGCGAAACCTCGGCACGATCTTATCCATCTCAAAAGGAGCAGCCGGTCATGACCGTTCGAACGCGTGCCGCCGTGGTGCACAAACGCGGCGGGGCCTTTACCTTTGAAGACGTTGAAATCGACGATCCGCGGCCGGACGAGATTCTCGTCCGTATCAAAGCCTGCGGCATCTGTCACACCGATATCGCCGCGCGCGACGGGTTGCTGGGGCAGCGGTTTCCGTCGGTGTTCGGTCACGAGGGCGCGGGGGTCGTGGAAACCGTGGGCAGGGACGTCGTTCGGGTTCGTCCGGGGGACAGGGTCGTGCTTTCATTCAGTTCCTGCGGGGAATGTTCCGAATGCCTGGCGGGCCATCCGTCCCGCTGCATGGCGTTCGACGACCTGAACTTCGGCGGCGCGCGGGCGGACGGTTCCCCGACCATCCATGACGCCGCGGGGAAGCCGTTGGGAAGCTCTTTTTTCGGCCAGTCCTCATTTGCCCCTTTTGCGCTCACCCGTGGGCGGAACGTGATTCCGGTGGATGCCGCGAGCGATGACGAACTCGCCCCGTATGCCGCTCTCGGATGCGGCATGCAGGCGGGGGCCGGCACGGTCCTGAACGAACTGAAACCCCGGGCGGGTGAATCGGTCGTGGTCTTCGGCGCGGGAACCGTCGGCCTTGCGGCGGTGATGGCCGCGCGCCTGGCCGGAGCGGCACCGATCGTCGCCGTTGACGTCGTGCCGTCCCGCCTGGAATTGGCCCGTGAACTCGGGGCGGGTTTCGCGATGAACGGCCGGAACGAAAATGTCCTGACGCGGCTCAGGGAACTGGCCGGAGCCGTGGATCACGTGGTTGAAACGACCGGGGTTTCACGGGTGATCGATCAGGCCATGAGGTGCCTGGGCCCAAGGGGCAAGGCGTCGCTCCTCGCCGTTTCCGCCGACGATGAAACTGAACCGGTCGTTCCGAAATCACCCGATCCTCACCAGACGATGATTTACAGTGTCGCGGGCGACAGCGATCCCCAGAAGTTCATTCCCTTCATGATCCGATGCTACAGGGAAGGCCGGTTCCCTTTCGACCGGCTGATTCGGGAATATCCCGCCTCGGGAATCAACGACGCCATACGGGATTCTCATGACGGAACCACCATCAAGCCGGTGCTTCGCTTCTGACGGACCAGGCCATGCGTGAGGCCGAAGTCCCGTCATCGGCCCTCAAGGCTCGACCGCGAAGAGTGCTGTTTAATCATGCTTGGGGCAAGGGCTTATCCTTAAGCACGGAAGCCTCTTGTGCTCCGCGCCCGGATAACGGGCATCCGGGCTGCCCCTCTGATGGTCCGATAGTACAATCCATTGATTACGGACAAGTCCTGAGGAATCATTGCACGGGTTCACCGGGAGACTTCATTGGCGGATGCCGAAACCGGGCGGAAGGGCCTAACGGGCTCGCTGAAGGCTCCACTGAAGGGCTTTCTCGAATTTCGCCTTTTGCTTCACGAAATAGCTCCGCTGGTTCTTCGGCCTTTTCACCATTGCCGCTTCGATGGTGTCGATGGCCTCCTGGTAATGTCCGTTCACGTACTGGGATTCCGCCAGGGTATCCATAATGCTCGGGTCGGGATCGATCTGCACGGCTTTCGAAGCCAGTTCCAGCGCGACGCCGGGGTTGAGGAACGGCGGCGGGGAGGTTGCGTAGAGCCAGGCCAGGTTGTTCAGGATCCGGGCATTGTCGGGGGCGAGTGCAAGGGCCTTTCGCAGGGTGGATTCGGCTTCACGGATCCGGTGGGCGTCAAGGAGCATGCCTCCGTAGGCGGCGAGAAGGCCGGGATTCCCGGGTTCCAGTCGCAGGCTGTGTTCGATGGAACTCATTTCCAGGTCGGTGCGCCATTGCTTCACCGTGGTCGTATTGGACACCGTGGTGTTGACGGCGAAGAGGGCGAGCACCGCAATCATGAAAACCAACGCCCAACCGTACAACCTTCGGTCGTGGCGGTTTATCAGGTTGCCGTCCAGGTGGGAAGCCCGCAGGAAATCGATGCGCTGCCGGATGCTGTAGTGATGCCAACTGGGTAGATCTTCGATTTGTCCGCTGAACATTGCGATCTTGCCGAGCGAGGAAATCAGGCCCGAGGGATCACCGATCAGACGCATGGCGTAAATGTCCGCCTGTCTTTCACTGCTTCGCAGAAAAAAACCGAAGATGAATCGAAAATAGACCACCAGGAGCACGATGATGGGGGTGCTGTAGACCAGGGAAAAGAGGGTCAGGTGAAAGTTGTCCGTGGCCATGGCCCATCCCATGAATATGTCCTGCCTGAGGAGCAGGAGGAGGAGGAGATCGTTCACCGAGTAAACCACCGCGGAATAGCAGATGAAAAACAGGAAGTAGAACAGCAGATGAAAGCGGCGGATATGGCCCATCTCATGAGCGACCACAGCCTTCAGCTCGTCGATGGTCAAAAGGGACAGGAGGCCACGGGTGATCAGGATGTAGCGCAGTTGGGGAAGAATACCGACGATTCCGGCCGTGAGCATTTCCCCGCCGAAAAGAGGCCAGAGCATGAGGTCTCCGACCCTGAAACGATGATGCCTGCAGAACTGTTCGAGTTCGGACCGGACCGGACCGGCAGGGATGGTCTCGCATCCCCACATGCGGACCATCAGCCAGGGGGCGAAAAGCATTACCACGGCGAGAAGCGTCCCCATGGTGACGACCTGCCCCACGCTGGTGTCGAGATACGGGACGGGCTTTGCATAAAGGATTACGTCGTAGACGACAGAGATCAACACCCATGGGAGCAGCAGGGCTGAACTGAAAGTGAAATGGGCCTTGAGGAAGGCTGCCAGGGAGATGCTGGACCGGTGCATGAGTTGATGCACCGGGTGGCTGCACAGCCAGATCACGAGGAGGTGCGTAAAGTAAAGGGCTACGCCGATGATGCCCGAGAAGGTCAGAGATTCTTCGAATCCCGGCAGATCCTGCAGGTAGTACTTGATGTTCAGAACATACACGTCAAACCCGAGGCACACCAGGGCCATGATGGAAAACCAGGAATACAGGCGCTGATATCTGAATGACAGGGATGTCTGGGACGTACCGAAAAGGGTAGCAACTTTCAGCCTCTGAAATGCCCAGCGGCAGGTGAGCACGAAAAAACCGAAGATCGCAAGGCCGAAGAGTCCCGTCGCGACGGGGGACAGGGATGCCACCTTGCCGGGCTGCTGCATGGAGAACAGGAGAAGGGCGATAATGATATACAGAAACTGGCTGTACATGAGTCAGTTGTCCTCGGGCGCTGAAATTCGATCCAATCTTATATGATCCATATTAATCCGGGCAATGTCAAGGAATCCCTCAGTATTCGGAATAAACAGCTGCGGGATGCCGCTCCCGTCAGAACGGGGGGGCTTCGGCGGTGCTCAATGTCCGGAGGATTGCCGGGATGCCCATGGAGGGAAGAAAGCGATGGGTCAGCGGGTGAACCAGATCTTGCCCTTTCCCAGGAGGTCGTGAAGATGGAGTATGCCGGCCAGATTGCAGTCCTCGTCCACGACGGGCAGAACCGTAATCAGGTGTTTTTCCATCAGTTCGAGTGCCTCCGCTACGGAGCAGCAGGTTCCGATATGACTGGGGTTGGGCGTCATCACTTCGCCGATGAGTCTTTCACCCAAGTCCCCGTATTTGTTCAGAGCCCTCCTCAGGTCCCCATCGGTGAAAATTCCGAGCAGTTTTCCCGTGTCATCGGCGATGAGAGTGGCCCCGAGGCCCTTGCGGCTCATTTCGCTCAACGCGTCCGGAACGGGTGTATCCCCGGTCACCATCGGTATTTCGCAGCCCTGGTGCATAACCTCACGGAGAGGAACACTGAGGCGCTTTCCCAGGTGGCCTCCGGGATGGTAGCGATGAAAGTCGCCTGCCTGAAAGTCGCGGAGTTCGATCAGCGCAACGGCCAGAGCGTCTCCCATGGCAAGAAGGGCCGTAGTACTGGCCGTGGGGACGAATCCGAGGGGAGGGCAGGCCTCTTTGGGGACCCCTGCGTAAACGGCCAGGTCACTGAAGTGAGCCAGTGTGGATTTGGTGTTGCCCGTGAAGGCGATGATCCGTGTCCCGAGGTTCTTGAGGCTCGGAACGATCGCGTTGAGTTCGTCGGTTTCTCCGCTGTTGGACAAGGCCAGGATGATGTCTTCACGCCGCACCATGCCGAGGTCCCCATGCATGGCTTCAACGGGATGGACAAAAAAAGCGGCGGTCCCCGTGCTGCTCAGGGTCGCGACGATTTTCCGGCCGACGATTCCCGACTTGCCGATGCCGGTGACGATGACCCTTCCCGTCGATTCATAAATCCACTGCACGGCGACGGCGAAATCGTCGTTGATGCACTCGACGAGATGCGATATCCCGTCCGCTTCTATTCGAAGGACTTCTCTGGCGATGCGAAGGATTTCTTCCCGGGTGAAATGCCTCTCACCCGGACCGGTAACCCTTGTACGGGGAGTCATCAATGACTCCTCTTCGGGGTCTCCCGTGCGTTGCTTTATCATCTTCCCGGTCATATCGATCGATGAATTCCCTTTTCAGCGTGCGTGCTGTTCAAAACAGTCTTTTCGAACCTGTTCTTCGAAAGCCACGGGGTAGTTCCCGGTAAAACATGCGAGGCAGAAGGGGTGATCCCCGCCAGATGCCCCGGCGCCCTCCAGGAGCCCGTCGAGACTCAGATAATTCAAGGAATCCAGACCGATAAAATTCCGGATTTCCTCGACGGAATGCGAGGCGGCGATGAGTTCCCCCTTGGTTGAAAAATCTATGCCGTAAGGGCACGGATGGCGGTGAGGAGGGCAGCTCACGAGCATATGGATGTCCTTGGCCCCCGCCTGTCGCAAGGCTTTGATCCGGGTCTTCGTGGTCGTGCCGCGAATGATGGAATCTTCGATCAGAATGACGCTCTTATTCCTGAGCAGTTCTTTCACGGGATTCAGCTTTACGCGGACCGCAAAGTCCCGCATTGCCTGGCTCGGCTGAATGAAGGTGCGGCCGACGTAATGGTTCCTGATGACGCCC
Organism: uncultured Syntrophobacter sp.; assembly: GCA_963663685.2. Lineage (GTDB taxonomy): Bacteria > Desulfobacterota > Syntrophobacteria > Syntrophobacterales > Syntrophobacteraceae > Syntrophobacter. The sequence continues at coordinate 138,531 of CAXXDT010000010.1, forward strand.
ATCTCCATCGGAATCCGGGATGCCTCCGCAAATCCCAGCGCCGCATAATTGCCGGAATCCGGGAAAGGCATGACAAAATCCGCGGAAAGGGAACTGTTTTCGCGGGCCATGAGGCGCCCCAGCCTTTTCCGGAACATGTATACGTTGTCCGAGAAGATGTTGCTGTCCGGCCTCGCGAAATAGATGAACTCAAAAATACAAAGCGCCGGCCTCGCCTTTGGAAACGGGTGAAGGGAACGTAGCCCGTTCTGATCGATGATGAGGATTTCCCCCGGATCGAGGTCCCGTACATAATTGGCTTCAATCAGGTCAAGGGCACAGGTTTCCGAAGCGAGAAAGTAGGTCCCGTTTTTCTCGCCGAGGCAAAGAGGCCTGAATCCCCGCGGGTCACGGATCCCGATGAGTTTGTCCTTGGTGCACAAAACCAGGGAATAGGCCCCCTCTATCCGGGACAGCGCCTGGATGAGGGCTTCTTCGAGACCATAGACGAGGTTTTTAGCCATGAGGTGCATGACGATTTCCGTGTCCATGGTGGACTGGAAAATGGCCCCCTGGTTTTCCAACTCGCTGCGCAGCCTGTAAGCATTGACGATGTTGCCGTTGTGCGCGATCGCGTAATACGAATTGCCGTGATACATGACAAAGGGCTGCGCGTTGGCCAGAAGCGAGGAGCCGGTGGTGGAATACCGCACGTGGCCGATGGCAAGGTGCCCTTCGAGGGTCTTCAGCCTTTCTTCGCTGAAAACGTCATGAACCAGCCCCATGTGCTTGTATTCGCTGATCTGGCAGCCGTCGGCCACGGCGATTCCTGCGCTTTCCTGTCCGCGGTGCTGGAGCGCGTACAGGCCGAAATAGGTCAGCTTGGACGCGTCGGAATTGCCGTAGACCCCGAATATGCCGCATTCTTCCCGTTTGAGGGGAATAAAGGGATAGGGGATGATCCGAGATTGCGTGTCAGTGAGGATCGGGTAATCGGTCATGATTGCGCTTGCCTCCGCCGCGGCCGAGAGAACATTTTCCCGGTGTAAGGTCCGTGGTCGGCAAGCGCGCCGGTAAAGATAGTATCAGCGTGTGCCGACGGTCTTTTCATTCGATTCTGGTCGTTCATCACCACCACTGCCGTAATCCTCGTAACTCATTTCCCGCTATGATATTCCTGAAGGGTTTTCACGCCCCAGTCACCCCTCTGGAGTTCGCTCACCGCTTCCGCCAGGGCCTTCGCTCCGGCGATCGTGGTCGTGTACGGTACGTTGTACACGAGTGTCGTCCGCCTGATTTCATAAGAATCGGAAGTCGTTTTCTTTCCCATGCTGGTGTTGATCACCAGTTGCACGTCTCCGTTCTTGATGAGGTCGACCACGTGGGGGCGGCTTTCTTTCAACTTGAAAACCGTTTTCGTCCCGATTCCGTTGCCGTTCAGAAAAGCGGCGGTTCCGGACGTGGCGATCAATTGGAAGCCCATGTCCTTGAACTTTCGAGCGATGGGCAGGACCCCCGGCTTATCGTGATCGTACACACTGACAAAAACAGTGCCCCCTTTGGGGAGTTCATAACCCGCCGCCGCCTGTGCCTTGGCAAAGGCGATGCCGAAATTATAACCTATGCCCATGACTTCGCCCGTAGATTTCATCTCGGGGCCGAGCAAAATATCAACGTCGGGGAATCGCGAAAATGGAAAAACAGCTTCCTTAACGCAGATGTAATTAGGCTCCACTTCTCTGTCAAATCCGAGATCTTTCAACGATTTTCCGAGCATAACCTTGGTGGCGAGCTTTGCCAAGGGGAAACCGATGGCCTTGCTCACGAACGGAATGGTCCGGGATGCGCGCGGATTCACTTCAAGAATGAAGATTCTTTCCTTTTGAAGGGCGAACTGGATGTTCATCAGTCCGACGACTCCGAGTTCCTTCGCCAGGAGCTTGGTTTGTCGCCGGATTTCCTGCTGGATTTCCCGGGAGATGTTTATGGGGGGCAGCACGCAGGCGCTGTCTCCCGAATGGATTCCGGCCTGTTCGATGTGTTCCATGATCCCGCCCACCACGGTGATTTCCCCGTCGCTGATGGCGTCCACATCGATTTCCATCGCGTCTTCCAGGAATTGATCGATGAGAATGGGATGCCCGGGTGATACATGCACCGCCGTTTTCATAAAGGCTTCCAGCATCGGTCCGTCGTAGACGATCTCCATGGCCCTTCCGCCCAGTACATAAGACGGGCGCACAACCACGGGGTAGCCGATGATTTCGGCGGCCTTGAGGGCTTCTTCACAGGTGAAGGCGGTCGCGTTTCTGGGCTGCAGGAGGTTCAGCTTCTTGATGAGTTGCTGAAAGCGTTTCCGGTCTTCGGCCAGATCGATGGCGTCGGGGGACGTGCCCAGGATTTTGGCGCCGGCCTTTTCCAGCGGAACGGCCAGGTTGAGCGGCGTCTGACCGCCGAACTGCACGATCATGCCCTTGGGTTTTTCCACCTCGAGAATATGGAGGACGTCTTCCCGGGTCAGCGGTTCAAAATAGAGCTTGTCGGACGTATCGTAGTCCGTTGAAACCGTCTCCGGATTGGAATTCACCATGATGGACTCATGGTTTTCCTCCCGGAGCGAGAAGGAAGCATGCACGCAGCAGTAGTCGAATTCGATGCCCTGACCGATCCGGTTCGGGCCTCCTCCGAGGATCACCACCTTGGGACGGTCCGAAGGCCGGGCCTCGTTTTCCTTTTCGTAGGTCGAATAGTAGTAGGGGGTGTAGGCTTCGAACTCCGCCGCGCAGGTGTCCACCAGTTTGTACACGGGGTGAATCCCGTGGAGAATGCGCTTCTGGCGGATCGTTTCTTCGTCGGTCCCGCTCAGTTCGGCAAGACGGACATCCGAAAAGCCCCACGACTTGGCGAAACGCAGTTGCTGCGGATCGTCCAGAAAGCCGGGGCTGGAAGCATTCCCGCGGATTTCGTCTTCGAGCAGAAGCACCTGTTTGATGTGGTGCAGAAACCAGGGATCGATGTAGGTGAGCTGATGGAGTTCATCCACCGATATCCCGAGCTTGAGGGCTTCCCCGATCTGGAAGAGCCGCTTCGAATTGGGGCGGCGCAGCTTCTGTTTCAACTGCTCTATGTATTCCGCGTCGGCGTCGGCGGGAGGGTCTCCGAAGCCGAACCGGCCGATTTCCAGGGACCGGATGGCCTTCTGGAGGGATTCCTTGAAGGTTCGGCCGATGGCCATGGTCTCCCCGACCGACTTCATGGAGATGGTAAGAATGTCCTCCGTCTTCGGGAACTTTTCGAAGGTGAACCTCGGTACCTTGACGACGCAGTAATCGATGGTGGGCTCAAAGGATGCCTTGGTTTCCCGGGTGATGTCGTTGGCTATTTCGTCCAGGGAATAACCCACGGCGAGCTTGGCCGCGATCTTGGCGATGGGAAAGCCGGTTGCCTTGGATGCGAGCGCGGACGAACGGGACACCCGGGGATTCATCTCGATCACCACCATCTCCCCGTTTTCCGGGTTGATGGCGAACTGAACGTTGGACCCGCCCGTCTCCACGCCCACTTCCCGCAGGATGGCAATGGAAGCGTCCCTCATCTTCTGGTATTCCCGATCGGTCAGGGTCTGAGCAGGGGCCACGGTGATCGAATCGCCCGTGTGCACTCCCATGGCGTCCATGTTCTCGATGGAACAGATGATGACCACATTGTCCATGTAGTCGCGCATGACTTCGAGCTCGAATTCCTTCCAGCCTAGCACGGACTGTTCAAGCATCACCGCGTGTATAAGGCTGGCGTCCAGGCCGGCCTGTGCGAGTTCGAGGAGTTCTTCCCGGTTGTATGCGACGCCCGCCCCGGTGCCTCCCAGGGTGAAAGAAGGTCGGATGATGATGGGATATCCGATCTTCTGGGAAATGGCTTCCACCTCGGACATGGAGGACGCGATGCCGCTTTCCGGCACGCGGAGGCCGATGCGCTTCATGGCTTCCCGGAACAGTTTCCTGTCTTCGGCCTTTTTGATGACGTCAACGCTCGCCCCGATCATATCGACGTTGTAACGTTCCAGGACCCCCATTTCGGCGACTTTCACCGCGACGTTGAGGGCAGTCTGTCCGCCGAGGGTCGGCAGGAGAGCGTCGGGCCGTTCGCGTTCGATCACCTTTGCCACGGCTTCGGGGGTGATCGGTTCGATATAGGTGTGGTCAGCCGTCTCGGGATCGGTCATGATGGTCGCGGGGTTGCTGTTGATCAGCACGATTTCGTAGTTTTCCTCGCGGAGTGCCTTGCAAGCCTGGGTCCCGGAATAATCGAATTCGCAGGCCTGGCTGATGATGATCGGGCCCGATCCGATGATGAGTATCTTCTTGATGTCGGTGCGTTTGGGCATGGGCTCCTGTTTCCCCCTTAAGCGCTTAAATGCGGCTGGACTGGTTTTGGAAATATCGAAGGCATAAAATCATGAGCGCCTGGAGTGGCGGGTACCAGAAATGTCATGAGCTTCCGGAAAGAGGGCGGGCTTCCTTCGCACCGGAGAAGTCGCGCATGAGCCGGATGAAACGGTCAAAAAGATACGAAGCGTCATGCGGCCCGGGGGAAGCTTCCGGATGATATTGCACACAGAACGCCGGGACCCGGGTATGTTCCATGCCCTCCAGCGTGTTGTCGTTCAGGTTCACGTGAGTCAGCCGTACGGGAACGTCGCGGAGCGATTCGGGGTCGACGCAAAAGCCGTGGTTCTGAGCCGTGATTTCCACTTTCCCGGTCGTGATGTCCTTTACCGGCTGGTTGGCGCCGCGGTGCCCGAATTTGAGTTTGAATGTCCGGCCTCCCATGGCAAGACCCACGATCTGGTGGCCGAGGCAGATACCGAAAACGGGCTTTTCGCCGAGCAGTTTTTTGACCGTGTCGACGACGTAGACGACCGCGGCGGGGTCTCCCGGTCCGTTGGAAAGGAAAATGCCGTCCGGATTGCTCGCCAGGATTTCTTCGGCGGTGGCATGTGCCGGGAAAACCATCACCTGACACCCCGCCTCCGTGAGCTTTCTCAGGATATTGAATTTTACGCCGCAATCGATCGCCGCGACCCGGAAGCCGGGTTCGTCTTCCATCCACTGCGGTTTATCGAGAACGTGGGGCCTTCCGTTCTTCCAGAGGTAAGGCCGGTCGCAGGTTACATCCTTTACCAGGTCGATTCCGTTCAACCCGGGGAACGCCTGCAACTGGTCCATGAGCACCTTCACGTCGTCCGTTTCCGTAGAGATGATGCCTCGCATCGCGCCGATGACTCTGAGGTGGCGGGTGAGTGCGCGCGTATCGATGCCCTCTATGCCTATTTTGTTGTACTCATTAAGAAAATCCTCGAGGCTTCTGGTGCTCCGCCAGTTGCTCGCGAATTCCTGGTATTCTTTAACGATGAAGCCTTCAACCTGAACGGCCAGCGATTCCATGTCCTCGTCGTTGATGCCGTAGGTGCCCGTAAGAGGGTAGGTCATCGTGACGATCTGGCCCTTGTACGACGGGTCCGTCAGCACTTCCTGGTAACCGGTCATGCTCGTGTTGAAGACCACCTCGCCCAGAGCCTTCCCAAGGCCTGCAAAGGCATAGCCCCGGAAAACGGTCCCGTCTTCGAGAAGGAGCGTCGCTCTGGTCCTCTTCCATGGAGATATCATGATTGTACCTCTTTGTTGCCGATCCGATTCGGTGCGCCCGCCCTTCCGGCCGATCGTGTGTCCGGGACCGCTCGGAACTGGGGCCAAGCGGCGTCAGGGCAGCCTCCGGACCCGCGGCTGCCCGCCGAGTGTGGTCCGCCGTGAGCAGGAAGAGAATGGCGCTTTTGCCTCATATCAGGCAGGCTTGAAGGCGTTGAGCTGCCCTTTTGCGTGCACTGCAGGGATTCAGCCAAAGTCCGGAGGAAGATCCAGTCAATTTTAACGATTCGCGGCAAGATGGCAACCGAATTCATTCGCCGCCGCATCCTTTTGGCATGCGGTCCTCGCGGGCCGTAGCGCGAACGCAACGAATCAAGGGAGCATTTCCCGTTTTCGGACCGCTTCGATAACTTCCGCCAAGTCTTCCGGAGTATCCACACTCAGGGTATCGCACGGGGAAAGAGCTACCTGGATCCGGTATCCGTGTTCCAGGGCGCGAAGCTGTTCCAGTTTTTCCGTCTGTTCCAGCCTGCCCGGAGAAAGTCCAGTGAAGGTCTGCAGGAAGGAATTGCGATAGGCGTAAAATCCCAGGTGTTTCAGAAAGGGGACGGAACGCCCCGGGTTTTCTCTGCAGAACGGGACCGGAGACCGTGTAAAATAGAGGGCACGGCCCGTGGAATCCACCACCACCTTGACCACGTTCGGGTTCTCATAGTCCGTCCGGTTCGTACTGCCGAAGGCGAGGGTCGCCATGTCCGATTCCGCCGAACGGGTGATGGCTTCGGCGAGGATTTGAATCATCTGAGGGCTCACGAGCGGTTCGTCTCCCTGGATGTTTACCACGATGTCCTCGTCTGCAAGCCCCATGTGCCGGGACGCTTCGGCGAGACGGTCGGTCCCGCTCGAATGATCGGGTGAAGTCGAAACGGATTCCCCGCCGAAGCCCCTCACGACCCGGGCGATTCTATCGTCGTCGGTCGCAACCACGAGCCGGTCCAGAAGGGGCGTTTTTTCGGAGCGTTCGTACACGTGCCGGATCATCGGTTTGCCGAGTATGTCCGCCAGCGGTTTTCCCGGAAAACGGCTGGATCGGTATCGGGCGGGGATGATGCCCACAATCCTCATCGAGTGTCCTTTCGACAGGTCATGCTTCCGAATTCGAGCTTCGCGGGGCCTCTTTCCTTCTCCGTCCGACTCCATGAACGGCTGTATGGCCGGCGGAGACATTCGGCCCCACGAAGCGGCTGTCATCTTTTATCGGAAGCATATACTATGATAAAGTAAAAAATACCATCCGCGGGAATGCCCGGAGGACGGAATCAAACGACTGGGGGACTGCTGCCGAAATGGGTGAAATTGAACGGATCACGGAATCGTCACAATACCTCGCTATTCTCCTGCGCAACCGCCCCGACTTCAACGATTGGCTATGGCCTCAGAAAAATCTCTACCGCCGCTATCCCCTGACCGGGCTGTACAGCGATCTTCGGCAGACCACCCGTCAGGCCGCCGGCCTGGAACAGCTCTCGCAATGCTTCCGGGAATTCAAACAGAGGCACTTCCTCCGCATCGGCGCAAGAGACCTCCTCGGACTGGCGGACCTCGTGGAAACCACGTCGCAGTTGAGCGATCTGGCCTCGGTGTCGCTCCAGGTGGGGCTCGAACTGTTGTCCGATCATCCATCGTGGTGGACCGGTGACATCGACCCGGGCGTGTGGCAGGGGGTGAGGGAAGATTTTGAAACCATCATTATGGGGTTGGGAAAACTCGGCGGCCAGGAACTGAATTACGTTTCGGACGTGGACCTCATCTTCCTGTGCTCCCCCAGGAACTCAAATGCGGAGCAGACACACGAATCGCTCATGCTGCTCGATCGACTCTGCCGCGCGCTCACCAAACTCATGGCCGATAGGATCAAAGGGGATCGTGTGTTCCTGGTGGATGTCCGGCTGAGGCCCCTGGGGAAAGAGGGCCAGTTGATTCCGTCCGCGGAAGCCGCCGCCGAACACTACCTGCTGCACGGCCGTGCGTGGGAGCGGCAGATGCTGTTGAAAGCGAGGCCGGTCGCGGGAGCCCGATCCACCGGAATGGCTTTTCTCCAGCAGATCAGGCCTTTTGTCTTCAGAAGATTCCTCGATTTTCAGGCCCTCGACGAACTTCGTGACATGAGGGACCGCATCCATGCGGAAGCGGTGCGCCTGGGGCTTGGCGTCCGCCGCTTCAATGTCAAACTCGGGGTCGGCGGAATCAGGGAGATCGAGTTCGTCGTTCAGTCCTTGCAACTCGTCTATGGCGGACGCCACCCGGAACTCGACGAACCGAACACGCTCCGATGCCTGGAATGTCTGCGGGGCCTCAAGCTCTTATCGCCGGGCGTCGTGGACGAGTTGAAGGGGTGCTACGGTTTCCTGCGGCGCGTGGAACATTGGGCGCAACTGGACCAGAACCGCCAGACCCAGAGAATTCCCCAGTCTCCGGAAGCTCGAGTGAGACTTGCGACCGCTCTTGGCTTCGACGCCGACGAAAAAGCCTTCGGCGAAAAACTGGCCGATTGTTGTGCAACCGTTCACCGTCACTTTATGGAAATGTTTCATTCGAGCGACCGGGATGACGGCCGCGGCGAAGGGGGGAGGGCGGCGCACGAAAGCGTGAGTGTCGCCGGGCCCCTCGATGTCTTTTCTGCGGAATCGCTCGGCCGCCTTCAGAATTCCCTGAGAGAAGTCCCTGCGGCGGCGCGTGAAACCGTATTCGACGTCCTCGGGCAGTATTCCCGCCTTCAGGACAGACAACTGGCGGAGAAGGTCCTTCAGCGCCTCGAACGCTATTTCGGCCATGCCGCCAAAAGGCCCGGGCTCATCAAGGTGTTTGATTCCACGGACGGTTGGTTCAAGAGCCTGTGTGAAGGAATCGCGAAAAGTGAAATGATCGCCGACCTCCTGGTGCATCATCCGGGCCTGGCCGAGGGCATATCGCTCGCCGGGGGAGCCTGCCCGGGTACGCTTGAGTGGAAGGAGGCGTCCCTCCACGTGCTCGAAGGCGCCAGGGGTTATGAGGAAGGCCTGGAATGGATCAGAAGACTGAAAAACGAACGAACCGTCCAGCTCGCTCTCGCCGATTTGAAGGGGGAACTGGATTATGCCTCCGTCGAACGACAACTGACTGATCTCGCCGATTTCGTGATTGACACCACGTTCGAGCACATCAAGACCAATCTCGACCTGCTCCCTGACCTCCCGCTTGCCGTCCTGGCGATGGGAAAGCTCGGCAGCCGCGAAATGAGTTACCTTTCCGACCTGGATCTCGTTTTTGTGTATCAGCCGCAACCGGGAGAACCCGAGGACCAGATCCCGGGGAACGTGATCGGCCTGATCCAGCGTTTCATGCAAATGCTCAGCACTCCCCTTGAAGATGGCCCGGGGTACCCGGTGGATGCACGACTCCGCCCCACGGGGACTTTCGGCCCGCTCATCACCACACAGAACGCATGGCTGGAATATTACCTCAAGGAGGCGGACATATGGGAATTGCAGGCACTCCTGAGGTTGAGGCATGTCGCGGGCGACCGTCAACTCGGGTTTTGGCTCGAAGACAAAGCCCTCGAGATCTGCTACACGGAGAAGGACCCTCGGGAGGTGTGGCAGAGAGTGTGCCACCTGAGGCACCGCATGCAGAAAGAGCGTACGGATGAAAAGCCCGATCTGATCGACCTCAAACTGGGCATGGGCGGCTTGGTCGACCTTGAATTTCTCATCCAGGGGAACCTCCTGGTCAAAGGCTACGGCAGTCCGATGACCAGGGCGAGTTCCGTGCGAACGGCCATGGGTGAATTCCTGGAAGACATTCCCGAATGTTCGGGCAGATCGAAAGAGATCAGAAAAGTATTCGAAGCGGTAAGGGCCCTCGACCACCGGCTGCGCCTCCACCTGAACCAGAGCAGTGCCAGGGTGAGCCCCGAGCAGTTCGAATCGCTGAAGGCAGTCGGTCTCTGGCCGCCGGCCCGCAAAGGGACTTACATCGAAACGTGGGAGGACCTCCTGAAGTTTCGACGGGTCATAAGAAGTCTTTTAAGTATTTTTTGCCCGAATTTGCAGGTGTAGCAGGCCGTTTCATTCACGCGTCGTCAACATCAACTTTTACTCGAGAGCGCGGATCATGCCCCAACAACCTGAACCGGAAAACCTTTCCGATACCTTGGACGGCCTGGTCAAGACCTACTACCTGTACCGGAAAATGGTGCGATACCCCAGGCTCATCGATGAAATGCGGGACATATTCGTGAGTGCCCTGGTGGACAGAGGCATCATCACGCCGGAGGAACTGGAAGAGAAGGCCAGAGGGCTTGTGCTGCAGGAAGGAAAGACGGCGGACCACAAAACCGTCCGGTCCTGCCGGAATTCCCTGATCGATCTCCTGTTTGCCGGCAGTTTCGGGCCCGACGAAGTGGACGCCCATGTCAATCTCGCCAGAAAACGGGACCGTTTTCGCGTCCTTCAGAAAGTGGTGAACGAAGAACGTTCGAACACGAAAAAAATAACCCAGGCGCTCCGGGAATTCTGCGACATTCCCCAGGGGGACCTCTACATTTCCCCGAACGAAGCCGAAGGGGTGCGGGTCATCCTCATCGACCGCTTCATCTCGAACCAGTTGCCGTTCATCGGGATCGGCAAACATCATCTCACGATTCGTGACATCGACGAAATGGTGGACCGCATCCACACCAGCCGACGGCGGCCCGGCAAGATCGGGGGCAAGGCCGCGGGCATGCTCCTCGCCTATAAGATCGTTCTGCCGAAGCTGCAAAAGCGCGATCCGGACCTGGAAAAATACGTAACCATACCGGATTCGTATTATTTCAATTCGGGCATTTTCGCCGAATTCATCGACCACAACGGCCTGTATCAGTTCCACAGCCAGAAATACAAGACACGGCAGACCATCGAAGAGGAATACAAGAGCATTGCGCAGTTGTTCCGCAAAGCATCGTTTCCTTCGGAAATGATGGACGACTTTCGGGATTTCCTGGAAAAAATCGGCGAATGCCCGCTTATCCTGAGATCTTCGAGCCTGCTCGAGGACAACTTCGGTCATGCCTTTTCCGGGAAATATGAGTCGATCTTCCTCGCCAACCAGGGCGATTTGGAGACGAGGCTGACGGAATTCGTGTGGGGGTTGAAACAGGTCCACATGAGTTGCTACGGCCCTTCGCCCATCCTTTACCGCCGCGATCATAACCTGCTCGATTTTGACGAACAGATGGGAGTGCTCGTTCAGAAAGTCGTGGGCCGGAGGTTCGGAGACTACTTTTTCCCCTTTGGGGGGGGAGTGGCCTTCTCCTACAACCCGTGCCGGTGGACGCCCCGCATCAGGAAGGAAGACGGCCTGGTGAGGCTGGTCTTCGGCCTGGGGACCCGGGCCGTGGACCGTGTGGGCCAGGATTATCCGCGCATGATCCCTTTGAGCCATCCCCTGCTGCGGCCGGAAATCGGCGCGGAACAGGTCATGAAATATTCCCAGAAAATGGTGGATGTGATCAACCTGAGGACGAGGCGCCTCGAAACGGTCCCGACGACGACGCTCCTTCGTGAAATTGACGATCCGGATTTCTTCTACGCCGTCTCGGCGAACGTTGAGGGACATCTTGCCGCGCCGCTGTTCAGGGAAAGCGGGATCGATCCCGACCGGTCCTGCCTGACCTTCGAAAACTTCCTCACTCGAACCCCCGTGGCCGGGCTGTTGCGAAAGGTCCTGAAAAAACTCGAAACCGCTTACGGGAATCCCGTGGATATCGAATTCGCCTGGGACGACGACAAGTTGTACATTCTCCAATGTCGCACGCTCACCGTGAGAGAAGGCGGTAAAGTGAGTCTTCCGATCAATGTCCCGCCGGAACGAACGCTTTTCATGAACACGCTTTGCCTGGCGAGCGCGATTGTCCGAAACATCGAATACATCGTCTATGTCGACCCGAAGGCCTACGGGCGCATTGGGGAACACGACGAGAAGATCGCAGTGGGGAGGGCGGTCGGCAGCATGAACATCGCTCTCGGCGATAAACGATATGCCCTCCTGGGGCCCGGCCGGTGGGGCAGCAATGACATCAATCTCGGGGTGCGGGTCGGATACGCGGACATCAATCATACCCTGATACTGGGGGAAATCGCCTTCGAAGAGAAGGGCCTGACGCCCGAGGCGTCCTGCGGGACTCATTTCTTCAACGATCTCGTGGAGGCTGAAATCGTTCCAGTCGTGATCTATCCGGACCAGCCCGAGGACCTGTTTTCGCAGGAATTCCTGGTCCAATCCCCCAATTTGCTGTCAAGTCTCGCCCCCGAGTTCGCGCGTTTCGAAGACGTGGTCCATGTGATCCACGTTCCCTCGTGTACGGACGGCCGCCTGCTGCACGTGTTCCAGGACAGCGCGTCCCAGAAAGGAATCGCCTTCTTCGACCATGCCGGCAACGCCGTCGGGAACCATTCGGAAGGCTGATACTGATCTGCGTTCGAGACGATAGCCGCTAGTCTTTGCATCGTCGAAAAAGGCCTGGGAACGATTTGTTCTTCGGTGCAATCCTGTCCCCCTGCGTGAGAATGCCCAAACGACGAGGGTCGATGTCCGTCGCTTCATTGCCCGACGATCGGTCCTGCCGCGTCTGGCCTGTCCCAAAGGTGCGCCTTCATATTTCCTGAGGCTGAAGGGCTGTCTTTCGGCCTTTTCCCCATTTATGGAATTTTCTTTTCCCCCGTTGACTCGCCGGACGAAAATGTCACAATTGATATATTTAGGAAATTCCGTTCCATGTGTTCGCAACGAAACATGCTATTGCAGAGGAGAGCAAAATGGCAGGAACAGTTGATCAGAGCTATGGACTATTCATCAACGGTCAATGGACCAACGGCAAGGGAGGAAAGACATTCAAGGCCTTTAACCCCGCCAACGGGGAATTGCTGGCCACCTGCGTCGACGCCTCCAAGGAGGATGTGGATCTGGCGGTATCGGCTTCCTGGAAAGCCTTTGAAAGCTGGAAGAAAGTCAGCCCTCAGGAACGCTCCCGCATGTTGTTGAAGATTGCCGATCTGATCGATGCCAACACTGAGAAACTGGCCATGGTGGAGACGCTGGACAACGGGAAACCCATCCGGGAAACCGCCGCCATCGATTTGCCGCTCGGTTCCGATCATTTTCGTTACTTCGCCAGTGCGATCAGGACGGAGGAAGGCCAGGCCGTCATGATCGACAAGGACACGTTGAGCATTATCCTGAAAGAACCTCTAGGGGTCGTGGGACAGATCATTCCCTGGAACTTCCCGCTCCTCATGGCCTGCTGGAAAATCGCCCCCGCCCTGGCCGCCGGGAATTGCGTGGTCATCAAGCCATCCTCGGCGACATCGTTGAGCCTCCTGGAACTGGCCAAACTGATGGGTGAAGTGCTGCCTCCGGGAGTGGTCAATGTCATTACGGGGAAGGGCTCCACGGCCGGGAACTACATCCTTGGGCACGAAGGCTTTCGAAAACTGGCTTTCACCGGGTCGACCGATGTGGGATACACGATCTCCGAAGCCGCCGCTCAAAAACTCATCCCGGCAACCCTTGAACTCGGGGGCAAGTCGGCCAACATCTATTTCCCCGATGCCCCGTGGGAAAAGGCGATCGAAGGGCTGGAAATCGGCATCCTGTTCAACCAGGGGCAGGTCTGCTGTGCCGGATCGAGGGCGTTTGTGCATGAAGACATCTACGATCGGTTCGTAGAGGAAGCGGTCAAGGCGTTCAACAGGGTGAAGGTCGGCATCCCGTGGAACCCTGACACACAGATGGGTTCCCAGGTCAATGAGGACCAGTTGAACAAGATCCTTTCCTATGTCGAGATCGGCAAGGGAGAGGGTGCAAGGGTCGCCACCGGCGGAAAAAGGATCACTGACAGGGGCCTGGAAAAAGGCTGTTTCATGATGCCGACCATTCTCACAGAGGTCGAAAACAAGATGCGGGTGGCGCAGGAAGAGATCTTCGGCCCCGTGGTCTGCATCATCAAGTTCAAGGATGAACAGCAAGTGATAAAAATGGCCAATGACAGTGAGTACGGCCTGGGAGGAGCGGTGTGGACCAGGGATATAAACCGTGCTTTCAGAGTGGCCATGGCGGTTGAAACGGGGCGCATGTGGGTCAACAACTACAACAACCTGCCGGCCCACGCACCTTTCGGCGGTTACAAGAAGTCGGGCATCGGCCGCGAGAACCATAAGATGATGCTCGAACACTACACCCAGAAGAAGAATATATTCATCAGCCTGAGCGAAACCAAAGTCGGGTTGTACTGAGTTCGATCGGGCGGCGCCGGTCTTCGGTGCCGCCCGGTCATATTCCGTTGCAATGAGTAAAACGGCAGGGCCCGATTCCCCTTTTGCCCCCGTGTGCCGGCGACGGGCACACACTTTTGCGGAAAAGGCGGAGCTCGGGCCTGTTTCTTGTCTTCAACCGATTATGGGTAAGGAAAAAGCGAAAAGTCCGGTACGGGATTGCCACCAGGAGATAGCCTCGACATCCGCCGCGCCTCCCTCCCCGGGGAGGTGGGGCGCGGCTGCACCGGGGCCATACAAGGCCGCGGTGCGGCGTGGCGGGGAGGGAGGGACGCAGCCCCCGTTCTTTCGAGAGGCATCGTCGGCCGCTTGCTTGAAGGCAACCGGGTATCACTTACATCCGATGGTTTCGTGGCGATAAATTAAGTAACAGTTATAATAACAGTAAGTTATTTGAGATGCCGACCGGCGCTCGGAATCGCGTTTCGGTCCTTCTGAAGACTTCTTGAGTATTTATTGTTTGATATTAGATGGTTATACTGTGGAATGGATTGTTTCCGATAGAATGGGCGGCAATGCGGAACCATGGGGAACTGCCCCTCGATAATTTTGTAACGTGCTGTTCCAAAAGCGAAATCATGCGTTTCGCACTCAAGGTTCCGGGCCTTTGCCCTGAGGGCGGTTCCGGGAAACCGGCAGCGTCGGCCCCGGCCGGGGCGGGGGCAAAGGGTGACGCAAAGGTGAGGCGCGAGGGTTGAATGTTGGCGTCAAGTTTGGTATCAGGAAGCACCGGTTGGCCCATTCTATAAACTGCATTAAGAAGGGAGAGGGAATGTACAAGATCCTGGAAAAACACATTCTGAGCGACGTGACCAAACTGTTGGTCGTGGAAGCGCCTCAAATCGCTCGGAAAGCCAAAGCAGGACAGTTTATCATTGTCCTGATGGACGATCACAGTGAACGTATTCCGCTCACCATTGCCGACTTCGACCGGCAGGCCGGAACCCTGACGATGATTTTTCAGGAGGTGGGGAAGTCTACCACCCAAATGGGCACCATGGAGGTGGGGGATTGCTTCAAGGCGATTGTCGGCCCCCTGGGGCACCCGACTGAAATCGAAAACTATGGAACCGTTGTGTGTGTGGGCGGTGGGGTCGGAATTGCACCGGTCTATCCGATTGCACGGGCACTGAAGGAAGCCGGAAACGAGGTCATTTCCATCATCGGAGCACGCACGAAGGATTTACTCCTATGGGAAGATAAAATGCGGGCCGTGTCCAGCCAACTGATCGTGACGACCGATGACGGCTCCCACGGGCGAAAAGCACTGGTCACCGTGCCGCTGAAAGAAATCCTCGAAGCGCGCCCCGGAGAGGTCAAAAAGGCCTGGGCGATCGGGCCGGCCATCATGATGAAGTTCATCTGTGCCACGACCAAACCGTTCAACGTGCCGACGGTCGTCAGCCTCAACACCATAATGGTGGACGGTACGGGAATGTGCGGCGGGTGCCGTGTTTCCATGCTGGGAGGCGGGGCCGAGTTCGTTTGTGTCAACGGCCCGGAATTCGACGGCCACAAGGTCGACTGGAACAGCCTTTTGTCCCGTTTGCAGTTTTACCGGCCGGAAGAGCAGAAAGCGATTGAACTGTGGCGAAACAAGGCGTCGCATGGCCCCGGCCATCGATGCAACCTGGATCGTGCGGTGTCGGAAGGAGTTCGATAACATGGCTGAGCTGACAAAGAAGGAACGGATGAAGATTTCCCGACAGGACATGCCGATTCAGAAAGCTGAAGATCGCGTGCAGAACTTCGATGAGGTCGCCCTGGGGTTTACTCTCGAAATGGCCCGCAAGGAAGCGGAGCGATGCCTTCAGTGCAAGGAGCCTCATTGCGTGGAAGGCTGTCCCGTGGGGGTGAACATCCCGGAATTCATCCGCGCGATTCACGAAGGAAAAATGGCCGAAGCGGTTGAGATCATGATGGACAAGAACAATCTGCCGGCCATTTGCGGCCGCGTGTGCCCGCAGGAAGTCCAGTGTGAATCCCGCTGCATTCTCGGCAAGAAAGGCCAGCCGGTTGCCATCGGTCGTATGGAACGCTATGTCGGCGACTTCGAACTGGCCGGTAAGACGCATGAGGTGACCCGGGCGCCATCGACCGGGAAGAAAGTCGCCATTGTCGGCTCGGGTCCGTCGGGGATCACCTGCGCGGTTGACCTCGGTCGGAAGGGCCACGCCGTCACGATTTTCGAATCGCTCCATACGCCGGGCGGTGTGCTGGTTTACGGCATTCCCGAGTTTCGTCTGCCGAAGGCTGTCATCCGGAACGAAATCGAAACCGCCGCGAAAGCGCTGGGAATCGAGATCCTTTGCAACTACGTGATCGGACGCATACTCACCCTGAGTGAACTCAAGGAACAGTTCGATGCCATTTTCCTCGGCACCGGCGCCGGCTTGCCGACCTTCATGCGCATTCCGGGAATCAACCTCAACGGAGTGATGTCCGCCAATGAGTTCCTCACCCGTGTGAACCTCATGAAAGGCTATCGCTTCCCTGAATTCGATACTCCGGTGAAGGTGGGGAGGAAGGTGGCGGTGATCGGCGCAGGAAACGTGGCCATGGATTCCGCGCGCTGCGCCTTGCGTCTCCAGGTACAGCATGCCGAACCGGGGACCGGGGCCACCGGGGAAGTCCACATCGTCTACCGGCGGTCGCCGGAAGAAGTCCCGGCACGGCGCGAAGAAGTGGAGCACGCTAAGGAAGAAGGCGTGATCTTCGACTTCCTGACCAATCCCGTGGCCATCCTCGGCGATGAAAAAGGGAACGTGCGGGCCATACGCTGCATCCGCATGCAACTGGGCGAACCGGACCAGTCCGGCCGCCGCCGTCCCGTTCCCATTGAAGGCTCCGAGTTTGAAATTGAAGTTGATCAGGTCGTTATGGCCCTCGGAACGAGCCCCAACCCGCTGGTATTCGTCGATGCGGAGGGTCTCGAACGCAACGCCAATGAGACCGTCGTGGCGAGCGACTCAACCGGGCGCACCAAGCTGAAAGGCGTCTGGGCGGGCGGCGATGTGGTCACCGGGGCCGCAACGGTGATCAGCGCGATGGGCGCGGGCAAACGCGCCGCAGCCGATATCGACCGGTTCCTCAAGGACGACGGCGCCTGGGAATAGACGGATCGTTCGTTTTGTTCCGCTGTAGTGATAGCACCTCAGTACCGATAATACCGAGCCGGGGCCGTAACGCCCCGGCTCTTTTTGTCCTGTCCGCCGTGGAAGGATGTGCCGGGCCGGACAAGCCCGGCCGGGGAATCCTCCGACCTGCATTTTGCGGCAGGATGTAGGGTGGAGGCTGCTTTATTGTGCCCGCCAGTTCATGCTGAGTTGCGCTCAAAATGCTTTTAACGAACCGTGGAAAGATTCCCCAGCGGCCTCCCCCTGCGGTAAGACCCGGGAGGGGGCGGCCCCCATGGTTCATTCAGGGCTGCGAAAGGATTCTCACGGTCTCCGCGATCTCTTCAGCGCTGACTCCCCTTCGCAGTTCCTCCAGTTCCCTCATAACGCCGGCGAAGCGCGATCCCTCCGCCGCACTGATCCATTCGAGCCGAAGCCGCTCGGGACGGATGCCCAGCCTGGCCATCTTCTTCCGGACTCTCTCCACCCGTTTTTCCGTTTGCAGATTGGCGTTGATGTAGTGGCAGTCCCCGATGTGACAGCCGCTCACCAATATGACGGGCGCTCCTTCGGCGAAGCCATGCCATATGAACGATTCATCCACACGGGCTGAACACATGGTCCGGATCAGTCGCACGTTGGGCGGGTATTGGAACCGCGACACCCCCGCGTAGTCGGCCCCCGCGTAGGAACACCAGTTGCACGCGAACGCAAGGATTTTGCCGCTCGCATTGCGGGAGAGCAGGGTGTCCACCTGGGACAGGATCTGGCCGTCCGTGTAATGGTGCATGGTGACGGCCCCGAAGGGGCATTCCGCAGCACAGGTGCCGCAGCCTGCGCATGCGGCCGTGTTCACCACGGCGGGCGACTTCTTTTTGGAATCGACGGAAATGGCATTGTATGGGCACACTTCCGCGCATTTGCCGCAGCCCTTGCAGCGCTCCGCATCGATCTCGGCGGTGATCGGTTCGGTGAGGATTTCCCCTCGGTGCATCAGGCGGATCGCCCTTGCGGCGGCGGCCGATGCCTGGGTGACACTTTCCTTGATGTCCTTCGGGCCTTCGGCGCACCCGGCGTAGAAGATTCCCCGCGTCGCCGCGTCCACGGGTTGAAGCTTGGGGTGAGCTTCGAGAAAGAACCCGTCCGAAGTGAGCTGAAGCCCCAGCATTTCCTGCAACTTGCGAATCTCCCCGGGCGGCTTCATCCCGATGGCGAGCACCAGCATGTCCAGGTCGTGGAATTCCACGGCGCCGGTCCCGGCATTTTCCACCGCGAGCTTCATGCTGCCGTCCGGGGTTTGTTCGATGTTTCCGGGAAGGCCCCGGATGTAGTGAACACCGAGTCTCCGGCTTCTCCTGTACAGGTCCTCGAAGCCCTTCCCGAAGGCGCGGATGTCGATGTAGAAGACCTTGACCTCCATGTCCGGGTAGTGTTCCCGCAGGACCAGGGTACTCTTCACCGTGTTCATGCAGCAGACGTTGGAACAGTAGGAACTGCCCTTTCTTGCCGAACGGGACCCCACACACTGGATGAAACCGACCGACCTCGGGCGCTTCCGGTCGTTGGGCCTCACCACTTCGCCTCCGGTGGGGCCTCCCGCATTCACGAGCCGTTCGAACTCGAGGCTCGTCAGTACGTTTTCAAACCGCGTGTAGCCGTATTCGTCCATCTCCGTGGGATCGTAAGGCTCCATGCCCGTCGCGACCACGATGGTTCCCACGTTCTCGGTGAATTCCTCATCGGACATATGGAAATTGATACAGCCCTTTTCGCAGGCCTCGACGCATTTGGCGCAGACAACGGGGTTATGCCCGAGGCATTCCTTGACGTTGACCACGTACGCCGACGGTACGGCCTGAGGGAAAGGCGCATAGACCGCTTTGCGGGAAGAGAGGCCCAGGTTGAATTCGTCGGGGCGAACCACGGGGCATACCTTGGCGCACTCACCGCACGCGGTGCAGTCCTTCTCGGAAACGTAGCGGGCCTTCTTCAGAATCCTGACCTCGAAGTTGCCCACGTAACCCTTGACGTCCACCACTTCACTCATCGTGTGAAGCTTGATCCGGGGATGCCGACCGGCATCCGTCATTTTCGGACCGAGTATTCAGATGGAACAGTCCATGGTGGGGAAGGTCTTGTCGAGCTGTGCCATGATACCGCCGATGGACGGCCTCTTTTCCACCAGGACGACGTCGTATCCGTTGTCGGCGAGATCGAGTGCGGCCTGAATGCCCGCCACACCGCCGCCGATCACCAGGGTCTTCTTGTGCAGCGGGACCCTTTCCGGATAAAGGGGCTGAAGGCCGCGGACGCGTGCGACGGCCATTTCCGTCAGATCGACGGCCTTTTCCGTCGCCGCTTCGGATTGGTCCATGTGCACCCAACTGCAGTGTTCCCGGATGTTGGCCATTTCGAGCAGGTACGGATTGATCCCCGCCGATCGGACCATCTCCCGGAAGGTGGGTTCGTGAAGCCGCGGGGAGCAGGAAGCCACGACGATCCGGTCGAGGTGGTGGTCGGCGATGTCTTCCCGAATGCCCTGCTGACCCGGTTCCGAACACGCGTAGGCGACGTCCCTGGCAACGACCACGTCTTCCATTGCGGCGGCGGCTTCGGCCACCTTGCGGCAGTCCACGGTTCGGGCGATGTTCAATCCGCAGTGGCAGACGTAAACGCCGATTCGGGGGCGAGGGTTCATTTTCTCTGTATCGTTCATCACAGCATCTCTTCGAGTAATGGTGTCATTGATTTGCCCAGTCGACGATCGAGCTTCCCTGTTTACCGGAGCCCGCCGGTCATTCCCATCGGATGGTCCGGGCCATGATACTCGTAAGGTCCATGACCTCCATGCCGATTTCCTTCCCGTTGAAGGGGTCTTCCATGGCGCACTTCAAATGGATCTGGCACTTGGGACACGCCGTGACGAGCAGATCGCTTCCGGTTTCCCTGGCCTGCCGAAGGCGCTTTACCTGCAGCGCCTTGGTGTAACTGTCGCATCCCGTCCAGGCGCAGTTTCCGCAGCACAGGGCCGAAATGCCCGTGTCCCGCATTTCCCGGAACTGATCCGGTTTCATGCGTCCGATCAATTTCCGCGGCAGGGCCGCTTTGCCTTCCATGCGCGACAGTCTGCACGGGTCCTGAAAGGTGAACCTGCGGTCCAGCTTCTCGAACCCCACTGCCCCCTTCCCGATTTCCCTTTCCGCGAGATCGAAGATGTGCGTCACGGCGAAATTTACCGGAATACCGTGGAGCGGGTAGTCGTGGGCCAGCGTCCTATAGCACTCGGGACATGCGGTCACCACTTCCCGGATCCCCAGCTTCTCGATGGCTTCGACGTTCAACCGGGCGAGCCGCAGGAAGTTTTCCCGGTCGCCGGACCACAGAAGATCGTGCCCGCAGCATCGTTCATCCGGCAGAAGCGCCGGCACGATGTCGAAGAAGTTGAGAAGGCGCAGACCGTCGGCGAGAATATCGGACGTCCGAAGGGAGAAATTGTATTTGAAGAACACGTCGAAATACGGCGCGCAGCCGCCGAAAAACAAGGTCTTGCTTTCCGGGTCGGTGCGGACGTCTTCGGGCAGCCAGTCCCAGCGCCGGAACCTGAGGTCCGGGGAGGTCATCGTGCGCATGAGCGACTGGAAGAAACCTTCGTGGGCTTCATGGTTGCCCTTTTCCGAGGCCTTCTGGAGGTGCCGCATGTCACGGATGAAGGCCGGAAAGTCGACCGCCGACGGGCACCGGTCGTAGCACAGGCCGCAGGTGAGGCATGACCAGACGTCGTTCACGACGGCAGGAGTGTTCCATGCCCCGCCGATGATCGAACTTGCCATGGCCCTCGGGGAAAACGGCTTGCCCGACAGAGCCACGGGGCAGGCGGAAGAACATTTTCCGCAGTCCTGGCAGGCGTAGATGTCGTGGCTTTTCAGAAGTCCGGGCACCTCGCTCCCGGCGTCGGGAACCGGTTCACTTTTCTGACCGGATAAAACCGGGCTCTTGCCCATCGCCCGGATGTCTTCGTGGAAGCGGGTCATGAATTCAAGGAACGCGTCGGATTCCTCGGGCAGAAAAGTGGCAAGGCGCAGGCGTTCTTTCCCGATCCCGAGCAGTTCAAGCATTCCACGCGCTCCTTCGACGTTCCGTTCCGCGGCGACCGTACCGGTGCCGTAGCGGCAGGACCCTGCCGAACAACCGACCAGGGCAACCCCGTCCGCGCTCTTTTCCATTGCCCTGAAAAGGAGCGTCTTGCTGATCCGCCCGGTGCAGGGGATCCTTATCATGTGCACTTCATTGGGAATCCGTGCACCGCTGTCCTGCAACGTCTGAAAGGCCGCGTGAGGCCCCCAGTTGCAGATGAATAAAATGATCTTTAAATCGTCCATTTCCCGCTCATCTCGTCTAAGGCGTAAATCCAAACGGCCCGGCGTCGTCCATTTGCCTGCAGGACGGTTTTAACGAATCCTGAATCGGGATTGCGCTTTTCCCGGACCTTTTCGATGCCGTGTGGCTCCGTCAATACAGGATCTCCTCCACCATCCGTTCCAGGTAAAGACGGTCCCGATAGGGGCTGTCCGCCGCGTTGGTCGGGCAGCGGGAGATGCAGTTGCCGCACCCTTTGCAGAGGGCTTCGTCCACGAGTGCGTAAGATCCCCCGATCGAATTTTTCCGAAAACTGATGGCCTGGAAAGGGCAGGCCTGGAAGCATCGGCCGCACCCGCGGCACCTGGCCTGGTCGATGGACACCACGTAACCCTTGTTCTGCCTGGGACTGCGGGGCATGACCGAAGCCGCCAGAATCGCGGCCGAAGTCCCTTTGGTTCTTTCCGAAGCCTTGATGCCAGGTGGATTGGCTATAAACAGGCCCGGAATGGATGTGGCCCCGGGAAAGAAGTAAGGTGTTCCGACCGCCCCCCGTTTCTGCATGGATGAGACGACGGGGTGGGCCGGAAGTTCCGGCATCGGCACATAGGGAATCCGCTTGCGTGATTCTTCGCCGAAAATGACCGCCCCAACCTGGAACTCCTGCCGGGTTCCATTCATATCGACGATCAGCCGGAAGTTGCCGACGGTTCCCCTGAGGCTTGAAACCGACGAATTGCCGAAAGCGTGGATGTTGGGATGGTCGGGATGATCGGCAAGGGAGTTCTCAGGCGTTCCGAAAAGAAACACTTCCATTCCGGTCTGGGCGAGCGTCAGGGCGCTCTTGAAAGACGCTTCGCCGTCTCCGATCACGGCCGTGGTGAAATTGTACGGACGGGCGGGGGTGGGAAGCGTCTTGAGCATTTTGACCCTTCCGATCGATCGTTCCAGCAGCCCGGGTGAAACGCTTTTCGGTGGAAGCGGGGTCTTCCTTGAGCAACCGCAGTACCTCGCCTCTCAGGTTGCAGGTCTCGGCCATGGCCCGGGTGACGCCGGTTCCGTGGAAAAGGGCGCTCTTCAGCCTGCTTCGCTGGTCCGTGCACGCGCTGCAGACGTAGTCGAGAGGGCAGCAGACGCAGGAAGCCAAAACGATGCGGGTCAGCCCCTTCTCCCGTATGGTCTTCAGGATGGAGCCGGAACCTTCGGGCGAACAGGCCGAAGCCATCACCTCGGCGTGTTCGATGGCGGACTTGCCCTGGAGGTCCGCCACGTAGCGGCTCAGTTCGGGAAGCCAGCCGAAGGCGTCGTTGCACCGGCATACGAAGACGCCGATGCGCAGTTCGGGGGAAAGCTGGGGATCGGGCGGAGTGAAGGAAAGACCGTGGCCCCGCATTCTCTGGGAATTACCACCGAGCAGGATCATGGCATCGGCTGCCGCCGCAAAACCGCGAAGCATCATTGAATAGACGTCTTCCCGGGTCGTCTTCGTGCTGTACGCCCGCAGAACGTCCTCTCCCTTGACCGCCGGAGCGGCCTCCGGGTCGGCGATGATCACCACGCCGGCATGTTCGGTTTCCTCCGGGCATTCCTCGTCGTGCCGTATGGTGTCGAATGAAATGCAGTGCTTGACGCACTGCAGGCATTCGGAGCAGACCCCGCACTGGAGGCACCTTGCGGCTTCCGAACCGGTCTGGCTTTCACTGAGCCCCAGGGCCACTTCGGAAAACGAATGCGTTCTGGCCGCCAGCTGCCGCTCCGGCATCCTTACACGGGCAAGGGAAGGAACATCGGGGGCGATTTCCGGGAAGTCCCGGTCGCCGGGCCTTCGTGGAAGTGAAACGTGATGAGGTTCCCGGAGAAAACGGCGATGAACGGCCGCCGCCGCTTCACGGCCCGAGGCCATTGCCTTCACGACCGAAGTCGGCCCCGTTACGGCGTCTCCCGCGGCATAGACGTCCGGGAAACTCGTCCGGCAGTCGCCGTCGATGGCGATAAAATCACCCGGGGTCACCTCGATGCCCTCGATGGTCTTCGACGCGTTCCCGATCTGCCCGATGGCGACGATCGCCCGGTCGAATTCCAATTCGAACGGTTCCCTCCCGGGGACCGGCACCGGCCAGGGAATTCCCTTTTCGTCGGGATGTCCCGGCTGGGTCACGACGCATCGCAATTTCCGCAGTCTGCCTGCCGAACCGATGAATTCCGCCACCTTGGCATTGGTTATGAGGGAAACGCCCTCCTCACGGGCCGCCCTCACTTCATCGGGGTCGGCGGGGATCATCGCCTCGGGGAACCAGGACAGGATCGTCACGCGTGCTCCGAACCGGACGCAGGCCCTTGCCGTATCGATTGCCGAACTGCCGTCTCCGATGACGCAAAGGTTTTCGGGGAGCCCTTTAATCGCCCCCGTGTAAAAGCGCCTGAGAAACGCCAGGCAGCCCTCGACCCCTTCCATGTCTTCGCCGGGAACGCCCAGCTTGCGGTCGGTCCGTGAACCGGTGGTCAGAATGATCGCGGCGTAATCCTTCCTGAGGCCGTCCAAATCGCCGGGAAGATCGATGCATGCCGAAGTCCTGAAAGTGACTCCCATTTGCTCGATGCGGGCCGTTTCCCGGTCGAGTATCTCCCGGGGCAGGCGGTAGGGTCCTATCCCGTGGCGCAGGAGTCCTCCTTGTACGCTTTCCTTTTCAAAAACGGTTACCGGATAACCCTGTCGTGCCAGATCCGCCGCAGCGGCAAGCCCGGCGGGTCCGGAACCGATGACGGCGACTTTCTGAGGCCGTTCGCTCCTGTGGGGGGGCAAAAGGTGAAGCGCCGGGCCCTCGTGGTCGGCAACGAAACGCTTGACGTCCCTTATGGCGAGGGGCTCGTCCAGTTCGCCCCGGCGGCATGCGGCCTCGCAGGGATGCGTGCAGATTCGCCCGCATATCCCGGGCAGCACGTTGTCCCGTCGGATCAGCTCCAGAGCGTCCGCAAATCTGCCGGCGCGTGCAAGGGCCATGTACCCCTGGACGTTCACTCCCAGCGGGCAGTTTTCCTGGCAGAGGGGCCGACGCCGCTTGTCGATGAACGGCCGTCCCGGGAGGCTCTGCCTGCCGTTGAAGTGGATCGGCCTGGTTCCGTTCACCCCCGGAGCGGGGCAGACCTCGGCGCACCGGCCGCACAGTGTGCAGCGGTCGGGGTCCACGTAGGTCGCCGTTTGCCTGTACCGGGCCGAAAATCCCTGGGGAGTGTGCTTGAGGGACAGGATTTCTCCGGGGAGGATGCAGCGGATCCTCTGGTTGCGGAGGATGCGCAGAAGCCCGGGACGGTGGGCGTAGCTGAGGAGCAGACCCGACGCGAGACGCCATTCGTCTCTTGCGAGCTTTTCATTGAGGTCGGGGTCCCGATCGATCAGCGTGACCGGTATCCCCATTTCGCCCAGTTTGTTCGTCGCAACAATCCCGGCGGGGGTGGCTCCGATGACCAGGACCCGGTGAAGGCGGTCTTTTTCGCTTCGCATCACCTGGCTCCCTTTTTCCCTTCGGCCTTTTTCTGGCGCCCCTTCAGGGTGGCGATTCCGAATTCGTGGCCCTTGTTGAACGCCGCGACGTTCAACTCTTCCGTGCCCCTGGGCACCACGTCGCGAACCGTATCACGGACGGAATCGGCGGAAACCAGGTTGCTCACGGCGGTGAAGAAACCGAGCATAACGATATTGGCCATCATCTTCTTGCCCATTTCCTCGGCGAGGCGGGTGGCGGGAACGGCGAACACATCCTCGCACTCCACTTCCCGCGGATTGACCAGGTCCTGGTCGACGATCAGAACCGACCGGGGGTCGACTGCTTCCGCGTACTTCTCAAAGCCTCCCTGGGACATACAGATCAAAATGTCCGCGTTGCGCACATAGGGATAATGAATCGTCCCGCCGGAAATGATCACCTGGGCGCTGCACGCGCCTCCGCGAGCCTCGGGGCCGTAGGACTGGGTCAGAGTGCTTTCCTTGCGGTCGAGAAGACTCGCGGCCTTCCCGAGGATCTGCCCGGCGAGGACGATGCCCTGTCCTCCGAAACCGGTGATGATGATTTCTTTTCGGCCGGAAGCCGTCGATTTGCCGGTCATGGTATTCCCATCCTCCGTTTCCCTCACGTGTGAAGCAATGGTCCGTAAAAAGGGCCATCCGAAAACATCGTAATCTCTACCTCCGGAACGTCGCCCGCCGTTTTTCCCGCGGAACGGACCGTTAAAGCGCCTCGGTCTCCGTGCCCTGGGGGGCGGCCGGGCGGCAGATCCTGTCGTAAGACTCTGCGAAGGTCGGTTTTTCCACGTCGACGAATTTGCCCAGGGTGATGCCTTTGTTGGTGTCGAGCATCACCTCGGCGGGGTTCGCCCCGTTTCTCGTGATCGTTCGTTCCTGGTAAATCTTGAGTGAATCCAGGGGGCTCTCGCGGTTGCGCCGCCCGTAACCGGTGGGGCAGGGGGCGAGCACCTCGATGAAAGAGAAGCCGTTCCTCGTCAGGGCCTCTTCGATGGACTTCGTGAGGTCCCTGGTGTGAAGGATCGTCCACCTCGCCACGTAGCTCGCCCCGGATGCATAGGCGAGCAGCGGCAGATTGAACGGCGGCTCGGGGTTTCCCATGGGGGTCGTGGTGGTTTTTGCCATGCACGGCGTTGTCGCGGCGGCCTGGCCTCCCGTCATGCCGTAGTTGAGGTTGTTCACGCAGATGACGGTGAGGTCCACGTTGCGGCGGGCCGCATGGATGAAATGGTTGCCTCCGATGGCGAAGAGGTCCCCGTCGCCGCTGAAGACGACGACGTTCAGTTCCGGGTTGGCGAGCTTCATCCCGGTGGCAAAGGGGATCGCCCTGCCGTGAGTGGTATGGTAGGAGTCGAGTTTCGTGTAGCCGGCCCCACGGCCCGTACAACCGATTCCCGAGACCATGACGGTCTTGGTGAGGTCGATGCCGCTCGCCTGTATGGCGACCATGGACGAGGAGAAGGCGGTTCCGATGCCGCAGCCCGGGCACCATATGTGAGGAATCCGGTCCGTGCGCAGGAGGCCGTCCAACGGATGCTCATCGCGTGATTTGACTTTTTCCATGATGAATCCTTTAAGCCCGCTTCAGGCCTGCCGCATTGTCCCGCCGGGCCGCGCACCGGCTGTGTCCGTGATGGTGGACCGGCTTCGGTGAGAAAAATTGCATCGTCTCGGGAACGTGGAGAAACGGTTGTCGTTTCTCCGGCACCGTTGCCGTTGCGATACGGGGACCCTCGTTCCACGTAAGGAAAAATCTCCGGCCCCGGGCCTGGATATCTCCAGGCCGTCAGCCCAACGATCCCTTCATCTCGCGGACGGCCTCCAGCACCCGCTCGGGAGGAATGACCGTGCCTCCGGCGTGCCCCACCAGGACGGACGGGGCCATCCCGGCCGAACATCGCTGCACCTCGAGATGGATCTGCCCGAGGTTGATTTCGACGGTCACGAGTCCGCGCATGCGGCCGGCCAGTTCCCGAACCTGGTCCTCAGGGAAGGGCCAGACGGTGACCAGCCTGAAGAGGCCTGCCCGGATGCCTTCCCGCCGCACCTCGTCTATGGCTGCCATGCTGCTCCGGGCCGATACGCCGTAGGAGATGACGGCAATCTCAGCGTCATCCAGCCGGTAGCTTTCGACCTGGACGATCTTATCGAGGTTTCTGCGGATCTTCGAGGTGAGCCGTTCGATCATTTCCGCCTGGATCTCCGGATTCATACAGGGGTAGCCCCGTTCATCGTGGGTCAGCCCCGTGACGTGCACCCCGTATCCTTCCCCGGCGACGGCCATGGGGGCCACTCCATTGGGACCGGGTTGAAAGGGCCTGAACCGGTCTTTTCTTCCCCTGGGCTTAGGCCTTGACCTGGTCCTGACGGCGGATTCCTCCGGAATGATCACCCGTTCGCTGAGGTGCCCCATGACTTCATCGGTCATGACCAGGACCGGCAGACGGTAGGTTTCGCTGAGGTTGAACGCGGTGATCGTCTGCTGGAAGAGTTCCTGGGGGGAAGCCGGGGCCAGGGCGATGATCTCGTAATGCCCGTGGGACCCCCAGCGCGCCTGCATCATGTCTCCCTGGGCCCCGAGTGTGGGCAGCCCGGTGGAGGGGCCCGCCCGCTGAACGTCCACCACCACGCAGGGGGTTTCGGTGCAGATTCCGAGCCCCAGGTTTTCCATCATGAGGCTGAACCCCGGCCCGGACGTCGCGGTCATGCTCTTCACTCCGGCGTTGGATGCGCCGAGGATCGCCGCCATGGCCGCAATCTCGTCTTCCATCTGGATGAATGTGCCGCCGATCTCGGGGAGCCTCCCCGCCATGCGCTCGGCGATTTCGGTTGCCGGAGTGATGGGATAGCCCGCGAAAAAACGGCAGCCCGCCGCGAGCGCGCCTTCCGCGCAGGCGATGTCTCCCGTGATAAAGTGTTCTCCTGAAAGGATTGCTGGTTTCATTCGCTCATTCTTTGACGGAAACGGGTTATCCCGAACCTGCCTATTGTCCGCTCAGGCCGGGTCGGACACCGGAGAATCTTCCCGGACTTCGACCGAAAAGATGGCGAAATCGGGACAGATGGTCTCGCAGTAATGGCAGTTTACACAGGCGTCGGGTTTTTTCGCCCGCGGCGGATGATACCCCTTGACGTTGTATCGTGCCGACATCTCCAGGACATCCCTCGGGCAATACTCCACGCAAAAACCGCACCCCTTGCACCGGTCTTCCAGAATGTGAACAATACCCCTGGAAACAGCGATCAACCCCGCATCAAGAGGAACTCTCCAGAATTTCATAACGAACCGTCCCCGGCCGTCCGGCCGTTGCATCGTGTTCCTTCGCCTTTGGAAAAGGGAACCGGCAAAAGCGTTGTGAATTCCACTGCGGTAAGCCGATAGCCGCCAACGGCGGACACCGGCCGCATCCTTGATGCCGATCCGGGAGAAAACCTCCCGTCCTCCCCCGGAACTATTCATCGGAATATGCGTAAGAGATAAAAGCCCCCAGAATAAGGACTACCCTGTATCCTCACGTATTCCCTGAAGACATGCCGCATTTTATGCGGACACCCGAGCATGTCAAGTTCTTTCCTGCGGTTCTGGAGCCAAAAACGAAGATACCATGACATTTTGACAGGGGGTATTGGAACATATGACATTTTGTCCCCTGATATTCTTGTGGCTGCCAACCAACAACGGGGAAGAACGGAGCATGTCAATCTCTTTCTGATCCATTTGCCCAAATAGCTTCTGGTTGGGGTGCAAAAATGGGCGGGGGTATCACGATCCTGACGAAAGATACCCCCCAATGCGATCTGCCGAGATGGACCCAACGGATATGACGAAAATACCGGGCGGTAAACCATAACGGGATCGTAGCGACCGTGACGTCTGTACATGGGGATCGGACTGGCAATGCTCATTTTTTCGGTTGAAGCATCGCTCGGCGGAGCATACAATTAGATTGTCTAACTATTAGAAGGTGCAACTATGCATGTTTCCCCTGATGAGTGTGCCCGTGAGGTGCTGGAGGTCGTTCCAAAGGTCATGCGGGCGATCCGCATGGAGATGCGAGGTTCTCGAGATTCCGATCTTTCGGTGCCGCAGTTCCGGGTGCTGATTTTTCTGAATCGTCATGCGGGGGCGTCGCTCTCCGATGCCGCGGAGCATATCGGCCTCACATTGCCCTCCATGTCCAAAATGATCGAGGGGTTGCTTTCCAGGGACCTGGTGACACGCAGGACGGCCCCCGGCGACCGCCGCCGCGTGATGCTGGACCTCACGGAACTCGGGCGGACGGCGATGGAATCCGCCTACGAGGTCACCCGGTCTCATCTGGCCGAACGGCTGGCGACGCTTTCGGCACCGGATCGCTGCAACATCGCAACAGCAATGCAGGCCCTGGGTCCGCTCTTTGTATTGGGCCTCGAAGCGAAAAGCATGAAGAAGGGTTAGTCCCATGTGTGTTTTGCAAACGGAGGCGCTGACGCGGCGATTTAACGGGAACACCGCCGTGGACGCATTGACCATTTCCGTTGGAGCCGGGGAGGTGTTCGGATTGCTCGGTCCCAACGGCGCCGGCAAGACGACCACGATCAAGATGCTCACCACCCTGCTGCCGCGAACCTCGGGCAACGCGTGCGTGGCTGGCTTCGACATCGCCCATCACCCGCGCGCCGTTCGGCGGGTTATCGGCTATGTTCCTCAGCTCGTTTCCGCAGACGGTTCGCTCACCGGCTATGAGAACCTCCTGATCTTCGCTAAACTCTACGATATTCCGCGTGGCGAGAGGGAAACCAGGATCCGTGATGCCCTGGCTTTCATGGGCCTGTCCGAAGCACTGCATCAACTGGTGCGCGAATACTCGGGCGGGATGATCCGGCGGCTGGAGATCGCTCAATCCATGCTGCACAGGCCGCGCGTCCTGTTCCTCGACGAGCCGACCGTGGGACTGGACCCCGTGGCGCGCAGGGCCGTGTGGGACCACATCGACCAATTGCGGCGCGATTACGGTACGACGATTTTCCTGACGACCCACTTCATGGAAGAAGCCGACAGCATCTGCAGCCGGGTGGCCATCATGTATGTAGGCCGTGTGGCCGCCATAGGCACCCCGGGGGAACTCAAGGCCTCGCTGGGTGGAAACGGGACAACACTGGACGACGTGTTCGTCCATTACGCGGGCGATGCACTCGAATCCGGAGGTGGCTACCGTGAAACATCAAGGACAAGGCGTACCGCAAGACGGCTCGGTTGACAGGGCAACGCCTTCCCGGGCCCACCCGCTGAGGGCCGTGGCCGGTTTTGCAGCCAAGACGCTCGTTATAGCCGAACTGGAAGTGCGCAAGCTGCGCCACGACCCGACCGAACTCATGACGCGGGCCATACAACCCGCGCTTTGGTTGCTGGTGTTCGGGCAGGTTTTCGGCAGGACAAGGGCCATTCCCACGGGAGACCTCGGTTACATCGATTTCATGGCCCCCGGCATCCTCGCGCAGAGCGTTCTTTTCATTGCCATTTTCTATGGTATTGCCGTCATCTGGGAACGTGACCTGGGGATTGTTCACAAACTCCTGGCCAGCCCCACCCCGCGTGCCGCACTGGTGCTGGGCAAGGCGCTCTCGGCAGGGGTGCGCGCCCTGTCGCAGGTGGTCATCATCTACGTGCTGGCGCTCCTGCTGAGCGTAAAGATAAACTGGAACCCCGTCGCCATGGCGGGTGTGCTGGCCGTCGTAATTTTCGGCGCCGCCCTGTTCTCCACGCTTTCCCTGGTCATCGCGTGCGTGGTCAAGACGCGTGAGCGCTTCATGGGCATCGGGCAGGTGTTGTCCATGCCGCTCTTTTTTGCAAGCAATGCCATCTACCCCATTTCGATCATGCCCGGATGGCTCCAGGTGATTTCGCACCTGAACCCGTTGACGTATGAAGTGGATGCATTACGGGCCCTGATGCTGGTCGGAGGGACGAACGTCTTCGGCATTGGATTCGACATGGGGGTGTTGCTGGCGGTCACGGCGGTCCTGGTCCTCATCGGCGCGTGGATGTACCCGAAACTCGTGAGTTGAACGGTGAAAAGGGAAACGTCCACCGGGCAAGAGCCACTCCGGCATCGCGGCCTGCCGTGCCGATCGGCCCGGAGCGGGCGGAGGACATGAAACCGTGGGCCGGGTCCGGAGTCGGGAGCGATGATCCGTCGGACCTTCGCTCCGCGACCGCAAAGTCACTGAGTCGTCGGCCGTCTCGCCCGGTCAGGCCTCATGTTCACGTGAGCAGGCCTTGATGAATTCCGTAATGAGCGGGTGGGGAACCTCCCGCGTCGAACTCATCTGCGGCACGAACAACGTGCCCACGAAGAACGGATGCCCGGCCAGTTCGACTACCCGTACTATGCCTTCGTCGTCCGATCCGACAACCCGCAGGGCACCCGAACGCAAAGTGTCCACATAGTCGGGGTTGACGCCGAAGCTGCAGAGGTACTGTTCCAAGGCGGTGGTCCGTCCGTAAGCACGGGCAACGAGTGAATCGGGCTGGAAGGTAATGTTCATCTCGCGCCCGGCCAGTGAACAGGCCAACCGGGAGATGAACAACCGCGAAGCCTGAGGGGCGCTTTCCTCATGTTCAGCGTCGGCAAAGCCCAGGACGTGCCTCGCGTACTCCAGGATGATATGCTGAAAGCCTCCGCAGGTGCCAAACAACGGGATCCCTCGTTCCCGCGCCAGGCGAATCGCGGACAGCGCCCCTTCCATGTTCCGGTAAGGACTGCCGGGAGCGATCCAGATGCCGCTGAACTTTTCCAATTGCTTGATGCCCTCGGGCCTCGACACCTCCCCGGTGCCGATCCAACGATGCTCGATCGGCAGATCGAGGGCCGCCGAACAATGTTCGATGGCGTTGTTGGTCGCGGCATGAGCCCGGGAACCGGAATTGAAATCACCGACAATGGCTAAAGATTTTGTCCTGTGCATAATGTGCTCCGTTCTTTTTGAGGGTAGGGTGATGAGAACATTATTTTAAGCGCAACCCGGTATTAAATGCATTCAAAAGAAAGAGGCCGGTGTCCGTGTATGGACGCCGGCCTCTCGGAGCGTTAAGGGGATCGGTCAGTCGAAGCCCGATCCGGCTGTTTTATTCGCCGCTCGGGCAGCCGCCGCTGCAGCCGCCCTGTTCCTCTTCTTCGGGTTTCTTATTGTTGTCCGAGTCCTTGCCGAAGGCGCGAACGATTTCGGCAAGTTCCTTCAACCGGTCATCGACCTTTCGGAACAACGTGCCTTCGGGGTAGGTCCCGTCCGGCTGCAGCGCGCCCGCTTCCATTCCCGTCAGGAGTTCCACGCCTTCCTCGATGGTCGAAACCGGCCAAATGTGAAACTTCCCTTCCTTTACCGCGTCGATCACTTCCTGGTCCAGCATGAGGTTGCGGACGTTCTTGGACGGAATGACGACGCCCTGTTTACCGGTGAGGCCCTTGTGATTGCAAATGTCGAAGAAGCCCTTGATCTTGTAGTTGACTCCTCCGATGGGCTGGATCTCGCCTCTCTGGCTGACCGACCCCGTGACCGCTATGCCCTGGTTGATGGGCACCTCGGCAATGGCGCTCAGCAGCACGTACAACTCCGTACTCGACGCGCTGTCTCCATCCACCATGCCGTAGCTCTGCTCGAAGCACAGGGACGCGCTGAGCGAAATGGGCTTGTTGTGGGCGAACCGGTCCCTCAGGATGCTGGAGAGGATCATGAGTCCCTTGGTGTGGGTGTTGCCGCTCATCTTGGATTCCCGGTCGATGGACACCATCCCGTCCCGTCCGACGGATACCGCGGCGGTGATCCGGTTGGGTTTCCCGAATACGTGGTCCCCCGTCATGAGCACCGACAGCCCGTTCACCTGTCCGACCTTGGCCCCGTCCGTGTCGACCCAGAAGATATCCTTGACGGTCAGTTCCTTGATGCGCTCTTCCACGAGGTTGGAACGGTAGATCCGCTTCTTGATCGCCTGTTCCACGTGTTCGCGCTTGATGAGTTCGGAATTGTCGAGACCGGCGAAGTAATCGGATTCCTTGAGCAGGTCCCCGACGCTGCCCAGTTCCAGCGACAGCTTGTCCCGGTCTTCCGTGAGTTCGATGCTGTATTCGATCACTCTCGACACGCCTGTCCGGTCGAGATGGCGCAGCTTGTGCTCCACGCAGTAGCGGCTCATCATCTTGGAACAGTCGAGTATCTTGCCCATGCTCCTGTCCATCTGGTCGTCCATGTGCGCCTTCACCTTGAAGAGCTTCTGGAAACGATCGTCGTAGGTGTAGAGCAACTGGTAGATGTACGGGTCGCCCGTGAGAACGATCTTCACGGTGAGCGGGATCGGCTCGGGGCGTATGGTGCGCGTGCTGAACATGCCGTAGAGTTCCCCGAGGTCCTCGATTCGGATCTCCTGGTCGCGAAGCGCCCGTTTCAGGGCTTCATAGGAGATGTACCATTTCAGCAAATCCAGGGCCTTCATGACCAGGTAACCGCCGTTGGCCTTGTGGAGCGCCCCGGGTTTGATCATGGTGTGATCGGTGAACAGGGCACCGAACCATGCCTGGCGTTCGATGGACCCGAATATGTTCGGGTAGGCCGGGTTGGATTCGATGATAACGGGTGCCCCCTGTGTCTCCGAGTTGTCGATCAGCACGTTTACGTCGTATTTGCGGAACGCCGTTTCACGGGCCGGCATGGGGAAGGGCGTCGCCGGCTGCCCCTGCTGTTGCGCTCCCGGCTCCGGTTTCTTCTTGAAGTCCTCGATGTTTTCGAGGATGTCTTCCTGGATCATCTTCAGGTGTTCGAGCACCTGCTCGTCGTCCTGGTATTTTTCCTCGTAGGTGTCCATGAGCTGGCCGACGACGAAGAGAGCGATTTCATTGTCGAGCTTGGTGTGCTTGTCCTTGAACTCGTTTTCGGCCTCGCGGATCTGCTTTATCGCCTCTTTCATCTTTTCGTGCAGTTCGTCGCTCTTCTCCCTCAGCGCGAGTCTTTCCTCTTCGCTCAGGTGCCGGAGGTCCTCCTGCGTCATGGGCTCTCCCTCCTTGTTCGAGGGAATGATCACCATGCCCACCTGGGAAAACTGAAGAATGAACCCTTGTTCCTTCGCCTGTTCGGACAGCTCATCGATGTATTCCCTGCGCTGTTTTTCAAAGGCCTGGTGAACTTCGCTTTCCTTGGCGCGGTAGTCGTCGCTGTCGAAGACCTCGGGGATCTTTGCCTGCAGGGTGTCGATGAACTCGTTGAGGTCCTTCTTGAGCTGCTTGCCCCGGCCGGGGGATACTTTCAGGCACTTTGGTTTATCCTGTTCCTTGAAGTTGAAAACGTAGCACCAGTCGGGCGGGGTGGGTTCCTTCTTCGCCTGTTCCTCGATGAAGGATTTCGCCATGTACGTCATCCCGGCCTTGGCGGGACCCGCGATGAAGATGTTGTACCCGCTCACCTTCATCCCCATTCCGAACTGGATGGCATCGATGGCCCTTTCCTGGCCGACCACCCTGTCTTCCTGCCCTTCCAGGGAGGCAGTGGATTCAAAAGGAAGTGTCTCCGGTTCGATATACTCTCTTAGTTCCTTCACTGAAAGTTCCGGGAAATGTTTTGGCATGGTGTCTGCTCCTCTTTTTCCTAATGATTTCCCTGTCGTAGGCAGTCTATCGTCTGGGGTCAGAAACAGAACGAACCGCTTTCAACATCATTTTCAT
Source organism: uncultured Syntrophobacter sp. (assembly GCA_963663685.2). Taxonomy (GTDB): domain Bacteria; phylum Desulfobacterota; class Syntrophobacteria; order Syntrophobacterales; family Syntrophobacteraceae; genus Syntrophobacter. The sequence goes on from CAXXDT010000010.1 coordinate 173,190, forward strand.
GTTTACGTATAGTTAAGTTGCGCCGGCCGCACTTGCAAGCCGTGCCCACGCATGTGAAGAACGGGACCGGTCGTCGCACGGGAATCATACCGCATTCGGGTGCCGGTCCCTCGCCCGCCGCTGCCATGTAAGGTATGGCTTGAATCCGGGTCCGAAGGTGGTCCGATCGCAGAACCTGCGCGTGAAACCATCTCGATTCGGCCTGCTTTCCGGTCCCCCCGCGGAAGCCGGAGCCCGCCTTTGCACCCTCGTTTGAATGGTCAGGAACCTCGGTTCCCGCTCGGGCGGAAACGGCGTCCTGCGGCGCGGCAAAAAGTGTGCGGTAATTGACCGGGTTGTTTTTCGCGCGTGAAACAATTCCGCTCTGACGCTCGGAACGACACCGAACATTGCCGGGCGAATCATGGACTCAACCCGCTAGCTCACCACGTCCAGGCGCGCCTTCTTTTTGGAACTCGACGCGGCCGTCTGGACCACCGTCCGAATCGCGTTGATGGTGTTCCCGTTCTTTCCGATAATCTTCCCAAGATCTTCCTGCGAAATCTTGAGTTCCATGACGATGGTGTCTTCTTCCTCGCGTTCTTCCAGAACCACTTCTTCGGGATGGTCCGCAAGAGATTTCACCAGGTATTCCACAAGTTCTTTTGTCGCCACGACTCCCTCCGGGGTCATTCTATAAGTGTGCTATTCCTTCAGCTTCTGCATGACGGACCGTATCTTCTGCTCGGGAGTGCCCTTGCGGTCCCTGCGGTCATCGATCCTTATCTGGGTCATAACCCGGCTCACTTCTTCATTGAAGCAATGTTCATGCATTCGCTTCACCACGGCCAGAATCTCATCGACGTCCCCCGTGATGATCGTTCCCATTCCTGTCAATTCATATTTGAGAGAGCTTTCCTTCAACACTTTCAGCACTCTTGCCACGTGGGAACTCAGGCTCGTACCCGGGACTCCCAGCGGAACGATGGTGACTTCTGCTACGGCCATTTCCCTATCCCTCCTCGTTCAAGGGTTCAATCACATGCCCGGGACCGCGTTCTGCCGTGCGGCCCGTTGGTGTTTCACAGCATCAGCCCGCATTTCCGCCTTCCGATGAAGGGACGGGGGGCTCCCATGCGAAAGACTGTCCGGGCTGAAACGACCCGCAGGCAGTCAGGACCTCTTGCAAACCCGAAAGGCTCTGAAAAAGATGTTCTTCCAAATGAGGTTCAAGAGTCAAGAGGGGAGTTCGCTGCCGCTCCCGCAAAAAATCGAACAATAACCTGAAATCGAAGGTGCCGTGGCCGACCGGAAGATGAGCGTCCCCTGAGCCGTCATTGTCGTGAAGGTGGATCTCCATCAGTCTGCCGCAAAGCGCTTCCAGCCATTCGTGAAGAGGCGTTTTCGAAAAGCTGTGCTGGTGGCCCACATCCAGGCAGAAACCCAGGAAAGGGGAATCGATCCGCCGGAACAGTTCGGCGAGCACCTCGGGCCCATAGTCCCAGACATTTTCCAGGAGCAGGGGGATTTTCATTTTGGACGCCCTCTCGACCATGGGTTCCCAGAACTTCAGGCCGTGTTCCAGCCATTCGTCACGGTGGCCGCGATGATGGCTGGGGTCCCACCCGGTATGGCAAACCACCTGCAGGGGCCGGAAGATATCCATGATATCGAACAACTGCCGAAACCTGATGTTGGTTACCTGCCGGATAAGGGGGTCCACGCTGCCGCTGCACAAGTCCCAAAAGGGACCGTGCAGGCTTATTCTGCAATGATTCTTTTCGAGCCGGGCCGCTACGGCGCGAAACTCGCCACGCGGTACACGGTCCAGGTCAGCGGCGTCGAATCCCATTTCCAGGTTGAATCGATAACGCCTGGTCATTTCCCTGTACTGAGGCAGCACCTTGTATGGCATGTTGATATGGACATGCCTCAGGAGCGTAAGAATATCGTCACTAAAGTCCGGTTTCATTTGCCTCCGCATCGACTGAATCTCAGCTTGAATATACTCACCATCCCGCAAGGGTGTGTCAATATGGGTCGGTATTTTTGTTTCTTCCGTCAATCGACTTCGGCACGCTCAGAGGACCCGGGTGCGGGGATGAAAAGCTTGCATGCCCGCGTGGATATCATGCGGGCATGCACTCCTGTATAGAAGGCAAAAGGGTCGATGTCAATAAAAGTCGGCCCCGAGCGGAGGAACAGGGCGGCACCGTGTCCCCCGGGCGGACCTTGTGGGAGAAGCAGGGGACCGCGGCGCTCGCGGCAGGATATTCCTTGAGGTTCCGGGCAACATCGTTGCATAATGGACCCCGAGTCCCAGGCCGCACGGCCCAGGGGCCGCGACCGGTCCGTGGAGGAAGTTCTCAGGCACCGGCGTCCGGCCTCAATTCCCGTGCGTACTTTGATCGGCTTTCCCCCGGTTTGCCGAAACCGGAATCACCATAATACGGAAAGGAGTCAGCCGTGTGCCAGCAGTGCGATTACTCCGAACTTCTCGTCCGGTCCGGCATAAACGTTACCTCTCACAGGCTGATGGTCCTTGAAATCATCGGAAACAGTCCGTCTCCGGTGAGTCATCAGGAAATCTTCCTCAAACTCAGGGCATCCCATTCCATAAACCGGGTCACGGTCTACCGGGTGCTCGACCTGCTGGTGGAAAGAGGCGTGATCGAACGGCTCAGCTCCGGGGACCGGTCTTTCAGGTACGGGCTGGCGCCCGGCCCCAATCATCCCGAACATTCCCATTTCTTCTGCGGTGAATGCGGACGCATGGAATGCCTGGATCCGGCGGCTGTCAAGATTGACCTTCGATCGATTGCCAAGTCGTATCCGGCCAAAATTCAACGGGTCGAGATCCGCCTGGACGGAATCTGCGAAGACTGCCTGAAGCGGCGGAAGTCAACGCCGGGGTCGGCGCGAAAATCAGTTTGACGCAGGGTGTTTTTGTTGCTTAATTGGAAATTCCGTTGTGCGAGCGGCGTCCGCTTCCGCCGGTCCGGTCCTTATTCCGGCGCTGGCGCACGCCGCGTGGCCCCCGTCTGTCGTTTCGCTGTTCCGGCCGGGTTCTCGTATCGGGACATTTTTTATCACAGGAGATGAAACATGAAGAAAGCTCTGCCTTTTTTTGCCGCGGCGGTCCTGTTGTCGTTCATCTGTCTCGGAATGCCCGGGATCCGGAACGCCGACTGCGCCGAACCTGCCAACAAAGACCTTATCCTCGCGACGACGACCTCCACGGTGGATACGGGTCTGCTCGATTTTCTGATCCCGAAATTCGAGAAGGCGACGGGCTACCGGGTGAAGACCATTTCGGCCGGGACCGGACAGGCCCTGGCCATGGGCGAAAAGGGCGAGGTGGACGTCCTGCTCGTTCATGCCCCTGAATCGGAAAAGAAACTGGTGGATAGCGGGGTCGGCATCAATTACCAGCTTGTCATGCACAACGATTTCGTGATCGTGGGCCCTGAATCCGATCCGGCGGGGATCAAGGGGAAATCCAGTGTGGATGCGCTGAAAGCCATTGCTGCCAAGGAAGTTTTCTTCATTTCCCGTGGCGACGATTCCGGGACCCATAAGGAGGAACTGTCCATCTGGAAGAAGGCGGAAATGAAACCGGCCGGGAAGTGGTACCAGGAATCCGGTCAGGGCATGGGGGCGACCTTGCTCATGGCCTCGGACAAGCAGGGATACACTCTCACGGATCGGGGAACTTACCTGGCCCAGAAGGGCAATGTCAAACTCCGGATCCTCTCCGAAGGGGACAAGGCTTTGCTCAACATCTATCATGTAATGCAGGTCAACCCTCAAAAATACGGCAAGGTCAATGCCGAAGGGGCCAAGGCATTCGTGGAATTCATGATCGCCCCGGAAACGCAGAAGCTCATCGGGGAATTCGGCAAGGACAAATTCGGCCAGCCGCTTTTCTTCCCCGATGCCGGAAAACAACTGTAGGTACGACGGCGGGCACTCGCACGGAGGACGGCTTTGAACGTTATCTTCGCCGGTATCCTTGAAGCGGCAAGACTGCTGATCACCCTGGACCCGGACGTCATCAGCATCACTCTGCGGACGCTTCAGGTTTCCGGAGTCGCGACGCTCATCAGCGTCCTGATCGGGCTGCCTTTCGGAACCATGCTCGCCCTCACCCGCTTTCCCGGAAGAGGGTTCCTCGTCAGTCTCGTGAACTTCGGGATGGGGCTTCCGCCGGTGGTGGTCGGTCTCGCAACCTGGCTGTGCCTCACCCGGTACGGTCCCCTGGGTTCCCTTGGGCTGATTTATACGCCCACGGCCATGATCGTCGCCCAGGCGGTCATCGCGTCCCCGATCGTCGCCGGCTTTACTGTGGCCGCCATTCAATCCATCAATCCGAAGCTCCGCCTGCAGATCCTGTCGCTTGGGGCCACCCGTGTGCAGTACCTGTTCCTGCTGCTGTGGGAAGCGAGGCTCGGGATCTTCGCCGCGGTGATCGCGGGTTTCGGAGGGGTCATCAGCGAGGTGGGGGCTTCCATGATGGTGGGCGGAAACGTGCGCGGCTATACGCGGGTCCTCACGACGGCGACGGTACTGGAAGTGTCCAAGGGCAAATTCGATCTGGCGACGGCCCTCAGCATTATTCTGCTGGTGCTGACCTTCCTCATCATGGCCACCCTCAGCCACCTCCAGCAGCGGGGCAGGTGATGACGGAGCCGTTGATTTCAGCGGAAAACCTGCGGCTTGAACTGTCCGGCAGGCCCATCTTCGACATTGCCGAATTCGTGCTCGAAAGGGGTGAAATCCTTGCGCTCGTCGGGCCCAATGGATCGGGAAAGTCCAGTCTTCTGTTGACCCTTGCCCTGCTCCAGAAACCGACGGGCGGGATCGTCCGTTTTGAGGGAAAGCCCGTCGAGAAGAGCAGCATTCTTCAGGCAAGGCGCCGCATGGCCCTGGTTTTTCAGGATGCCCTGCTGCTGGATACGACGGTCTGGCGCAACCTGCTGATCGCCCTCCGCCTGAGAGGGATATCCGGCCCGGACGCCCGGCGGCGGGCGGCGACATGGCTCGACCGGTTTGGTGTGGGGCACCTCGCGGAGCGTAAAGCACGCCAGCTCTCGGGGGGTGAAGCCCAGCGGACCAGCCTTGCGCGGGCGTTTGCCCTGGAACCCGAAGTTCTCTTTCTCGATGAGCCCTTCGCCTCGCTCGACTATCCCACCCGCATCGTACTCCTCAATGAATTGGGCCGAATCCTCACGGACATGAACATGACCACGCTGTTTGTCACTCACGACTACAACGAAATCCCCTACATTGCATCGCGTGTGTCCGTTCTGCACGGGGGGAAGATTCTGAAGTCCGGGACCATCGAGGAAATTTTCGGGGAACAAATCTGCCGGAAAACGGTGCTGGCACCCTGGGATCGGGCCTGAAACCGGCTGCATGCGGTGATTCCGGTCCCTGAGACCCAAAAAACAATTGGGCCCGAAGGCCCAATTGCTGAGAAAGGAACAGAATGTTAAGCTGATTGTGAAGCTAACGTGGCACATTTTTCCCATTATGTCAAGCATGATAGAATGAAAAAGTGGGACCATGGTTGTATAAGGGCACGGAACGGCTCTCGAGGCCGGAATGCGGCCGGGTATTCCGGCTTGGCCTGCGGCGTTTTTGTGCCCCTCCGCGAAGATTTGCTTGACATTGAAAAATGCCCTTCTATACTCGAATAGGCATATACCTATCCTAACATATTGAGTGATTTTGAAAGGGCTATTGCCCCCCCGGTTTTTTTGGGGGGGCGGATATTGTTTGTGTGAAAGTGCCGTTTCCGTTTGATATATGGGACTTTTGCATAATGAAGGCAAAGGAGTATGCGAAAGACATTGTGAAATAATTCACTAAAACGAGCCACGCACGTGTCCGTGATTCCCGGAGGAGCGTACAGGGGCCGGGGCACCGCGAAGACCGGCAGCGGACAAGCGCGCGCGGGGCTATGCGAAGGCGGGGCATGGGAAAATGAATGCTTGCGGGTGTTGAGGAAACCGTTGGAACTTGATTTCGGGAAAAAGTGAAAACATGAAAATCGGTGGCTATTCATATGAAGAATATCTGGGCCTGGTGAAGTCATTCCACGGGGCGACCGCCCCGGGGGTCATCCTGGGCGGGTTCATGGTGGAACTGGCCAAAAACGACATTCCCGAGGGGGTGCTCTTCGAGGCCGTTTCCGAAACGAGAAGCTGTCTGCCCGACGCCATCCAGCTCTTGACGCCGTGCACCATCGGAAACGGCTGGCTGAAGGTCCTCAATATGGGGCGCTATGCCTTGAGCCTGTACGACAAGTACAGCGGTGAAGGTACGCGGGTGTTCGTTGACCCTAAAAAGCTCCACGCCTGGCCGGAGCTGGAAGCATGGCTCTTCAAACTGAAATCCAAGGCCGAACAGGACCTGGAAACGCTGCTCGATGAGATTCGACGGGCCGGGACCGGCGTACTGAGCGTGGAACCGGTTCGAATCCGTTCGAGCTACCTCAAGAAACAGGGCAAGGGGGGCATCGGCAACTGTCCGCTGTGCGGTGAACCGTACCCTGCCCGGGACGGGGCGATCTGCAGGGCATGCCAGGGGGAAGCGCCGTATGAGCTGCAGCGCAAAGGACCGGTCGACCGGGACGAAACACGGGACGGGCCTCCGTTGAAAGTGGTGCCCGTCGGTGAAGCCGTGGGCATGAAAACCCTGCACGACATGACCATGATCATCCCGGGGAAAAGCAAGGAAGCCGTATTCACCCGGGGGCAGCAAATCTCTGCAGGAGACCTGTGCCGGCTGCAACAGATGGGGCGGAGGAGGGTCTATGTCGAGGAAGAGGGCCGGCAGTTCGACGAGTGGGTCCACGAGGATGAAGCCGCCCGGGTCCTGGCCGGGGCCATGGCCGGCGAAGGGGTGGGCCTCGCCGCGCCTCCCAAGGAAGGTAAAATCAATCTCAGCGCGGCGCGGGATGGGCTTTTCACGGCGGATGTCGAACGACTGGAGCGGTTCAACATGGTTGCCGGGGTCATATGCGCCTGCAGGAAGTCCTATTCCGTGGTGAATTCCGGCAGGGTGCTTGCCGGGACGAGAGCGATCCCGCTCTTTCTGCCGCGTGAAGACTTCCGCGAGGCCATGACCGTACTCCGGGACGGCCCCCTCTTCAGCGTTCTTCCCATCCGCAGGGCCCGGGTGGGAATCCTGGTTACGGGCAGTGAAGTCTTTGAGGGGATCGTGGAAGACAGGTTCATCCCGATCATCAGCGCCAAGGTTGAGGCGCTGGGCTGTGAGGTCGTGAGAAGCACAATCGTTCCCGATGAACGGCAGGCGATCCGGGACGGCATAAAGGGACTCATCGAAAATGGCATCGACCTCCTGGTGACGACTGCGGGGCTGTCCGTGGACCCGGATGATGTCACGCGCCTGGGATTGCTGGATGCGGGCGCGTCCGACATGCTTTACGGTGCCCCCGTTCTGCCCGGTGCCATGATTCTGCTGGCCCGGATCGGTTCCGTGCAGGTGATGGGGGTCCCTGCATGTGCTCTCTACTTTAAAACCACCAGCTTCGATCGGTTGTTGCCCCGGCGGCTTGCGGGGTTGGAAATCACCAGGCGGGACCTTGCGAAACTCGGGCATGGTTCTCTTTGCCTGGAATGCAAGGTGTGCACCTTTCCCAAGTGTCCGTTCGGCGGATGAACGGACCGTTCCCGAGAAAGAAGGTGACGCATGACACCAGCGACGAAAAGAAGGCATTGTGTTCAGGCTGTGGGCCAGCTTCCAGGGGACTCTCCGGTGAAAGAGCCCGTGAGGAGGCGGGAGCCTGTAATGAGATTGCACATTTGGCTCGAAACGGACGACGGCATGTTTTTCGGGGCGGGCCGGGCGCTGCTGCTCGCAAAGATCGAGGAGCACGGGTCGCTCAGAAAGGCTGCGGTGGACATGGGCATGTCATACCGGGCCGCGTGGGGCAAGATCAAAAAGACGGAAGAACTGCTCGGAATGAAGCTCGTCCACCAAAAAGGCAGCCGGAGGGAAGGGCATCGTCTCACCGAGTTCGGGGCGCTGCTCAAGAACACGTACCTCCGATGGTTCAATGAAATCGAGAAAGATGCGCTGGAGAAGGCGAAGGAAATATTTCCGTGGGTAATCAAATGCTACGGGGAGAATTCGTCCCGGAAAGTCCTGCAGTTCCTGATCGCGCTGTCGATGTCCGCATCCCAGATGGACACCCTGCTCGAAATCATGTGTTAGCTGAAAGGCTTTTCCGATGCAAGTCATGAGGCACAAGACGTCCAGGTTCAAAGACGACGATATTTTCATCACCGAATATGCGCTGGCGGTGGAGGAGCTTCTTGAAATTTACGTGGACGATTCCCCTTATGCCATCACGATGCGCCTGCCGGGGGATGACATCAATCTGGTGACGGGTTTCTGCTTTACCGAGGGGATCATCGACTCCCGGGATGATCTCCTCTCCGTGAAGCACTGTGAAAAGCTCTCCGGTGAGCAACGCGTGCTGGTGTATCTCAAAAGGGACCGGGAATGGGGGAAAGTCTGGCCCGATGCGCGAAAGGAATACCTCAGCAAATCCAGTTGCGGCCTTTGCGGGAAGAGCAGGGCCGATGAGATCTACGGCGAACTCTCCGTGGTGAGAAAGTTCCACACGACCACCGTGTGCGACATACTGGAGTTCAGGCAGCGGTTCGAAGCCGGGCAGACCGTGTTCCCTGTCACCGGTTCGACCCATTCGGCGTCGCTTTTCGATACCGGAAAAAGACTCCTGGCCTCTTCCGAAGACATAGGAAGGCACAATGCCCTCGACAAGGTCATCGGGCGCCTGGTCCAGGAAGCAAAAACCGAAGACGCCTTCCTCGCGATCGTTTCATCGAGGCTCAGCTTCGAAATGGTCCAGAAAGCCGCGGTCCTGGGCCTGGAAATCCTCTGCGGCCTGTCGGCCCCGACCAGTATGGCCGTCGAAATGGCCGAGAGGCTCAACATCACGCTGATCGGCTTCCTGAGAGAATGCAGCATGAGTATCTACACCCGTCCGGAGCGAATCCTCGTTCCCTGACCATCCGACCCGCTTTATACATGCCTTCATATGCTTAAAGTAACATATTGCAATCATTGAATAATAGCTCTAATGTCGATCTGAAACCGGCTTTGAGCAGGGGGCTCGGCCCCTGCATTTGAGGCCCGGATGCATTGGAAGAAAAAGGATTCTTTCGAGGCTTACAGAAGAGGAGGGGAAGCAGATGGGAATCACACGCCGGGAATTCCTTTTCATTTCAACCACTGCGGGTGCGGGACTAGCCTTGTCGTCCCTCGGACTGGATATGCGCCCCGTGGTGGCCTATGCGGAGGAACTCAGCAAGATCGACAGGGTGAAGAGTGCGAAGCAAAGCTATTCGCTGTGCTATTACTGTTCCGTGACCTGCGGGTTGATCTGCAGCACGGATACGAAGACGGGAAAGATCATCAACATCGAAGGCGACCCGGACCACCCCATAAGTGAAGGGGCCCTGTGTGCCAAGGGGGCCGCCACGTTCCAGATGTCGGCAAACAACGAACATCGTTTGACAAGGGTGCTCTACCGGAGGCCCGGCGGCGACAAATGGGAAGTGAAGTCCTGGGACTGGGCCCTGACCAGGATCGCAAAGAACATCAAGGCGGTAAGGGACAAGGAATTCATGGTCAAGAACGCCAAGGGACAGGTGGTCAACCGCCTCGAGTCCATCGCTCACATGGGCAGTTCCAAGCTTGACAATGAAGAATGCTGGATGATCACCACCGCCATGAGGTCGCTCGGCCTCGTCTACCTGGATCATCAGGCGCGCGTCTGACACGGTCCCAGTGTAGCGGCTCTGGGAGAGTCGTTCGGACGCGGTTCAATGACCAATCATTACATCGATATAAGAAACAGCGATTGCGTTCTCATCATGGGCAGCAATGCCGCGGAAAACCACCCGATCTCCTTCAAGTGGGTCTTGCGTGCAAAAGAAGAGAGAGGGGCGAAAATCATCCACGTGGATCCCCGATTTACACGGACTTCGGCCCTGTCCGATTTCCACGCTTCGCTCCGGTCCGGTACGGACATCGCCTTTCTGGGCGGTATGATCAAATACATCATCGACAACAACAAGTGGTTCGACGAGTACGTCAAGAACTACACCAACGCTTCATTTATCGTGAACGAGAAGTACGGGTTCAACGACGGCCTGTTCTCAGGCTATGACCCGAACGCCAGAAAGTATGACAAGTCCACGTGGACCATCAAGCTGGATGCGAAGGGGATTCCGGAAAAGGACCCGACCCTGCAGAACCCGCAGTGCGTTTTCCAGATGTTGAAGGCCCATTATTCCCGCTACGACCTCGCGAAGGTATCCTCGATCACGGGAACGCCCGAGGAAGACCTGAAGGCCGTTTACGAAATGTATTCGGCGACGGGGGCCAGGGACAAGGCGGGGACGATCCTCTACGCTCTGGGGTGGACGCAGCACACGGTGGGGTCTCAGAACATCAGGACCATGGCCATCGTTCAGCTTCTGCTCGGCAACATCGGCATCGCCGGGGGAGGCGTGAATGCCCTGCGCGGTGAACCCAATGTCCAGGGATCGACGGACCAGGCCATCCTGTCGCACATTCTTCCCGGTTATCTCAAGGCGCCGGCGGCTTCCCTGGCCACGCTGGATGAATACCTGGCGAAGAATACGCCCAAAACCGGCGAACCTCAATCGGCGAACTGGTATCAGAACACGCCCAAGTACATGGTGAGCCTCCTCAAGGCCTGGTATGGCGACAAGGCCGTGAAGGAAAACGATTTTGCATATTCATATGTGCCCAAACTGGATGACGGGCAGGATGCCACCCTGCTGACCATGTTCGATAAAATGTATGAAGGAAAGATAAAAGGATTCACATGCGTCGGCCAGAACCCTGCCTGCAGCATTCCCAATTCGACCAAAATCAGGCAGGCTTTCGCCAAGCTTGACTGGATGGTGCATGCGAACATTTTCGACAATGAGACCCCGTCGTTCTGGAAGGCCCCCGGCGTAGACCCGAAAAAGATCAAGACGGAGGTTTTCCTGCTGCCGTGTGCCGCAAATGTGGAAAAAGCCGGGAGTATGAGCAACAGCGGACGGTGGCTCCAGTGGAAATACGTGGCTGCGAATCCGCCGGGAGACGCTCTCTCCTTCGGCGATATCCTTTACCGGCTGGTGGTGAAGCTGAAGGGACTCTACAAGAAGGAAAAGGGAACCTTCCCCGATCCCATCGTCAACCTGTCCTGGAATTATGCGGACGCAAAGGGGATGTACGATTCGGTTGCGGTTGCCAAGACAATGAACGGCTATTTCCTCGAGGACATCACCATCGGGGACAAGGCCTTCAAGAAAGGAGAATGCGTTCCCGGGTTCAGTTATCTCCAGGCCGACGGGAAGACCTCCTCGGGCATCTGGATCCATTCGGGCAGTTTTACCCAGGATGGGACCAACCTTATCGCACGCCGGAAGAAGGAAGATCCGACGGGGCTCGGTCTCTTTCCCGAATGGGGGTGGGCATGGCCGGTAAACCGTCGCATCATCTATAACAGGGCATCAGTCGATTCCAACGGGCAGCCCTACGATCCGAGCCGGCCGCTTCTGAAATGGACCGACGGTAAATGGGTCGGAGACATTCCCGACGGTCCGTGGCCGCCGCTCAGCGACAAGGAAAAAGGCAAGCTGCCGTTCATCATGAAGCCGGACGGGGTCAGTTCCCTGTTTGGGCCGGGCATGGTGGAAGGGCCTTTCCCCGAACACTACGAACCGCTGGAAGGCCCGCTGCAGAAAAACCTCATGTCGTCGCAAATGAGCAACCCGGCCATCAAGATTTTCACGAAGGAATGCGACAGGGTCGCCTCGTGCGATCCGAAATTTCCGCTCGTCTGCACAACGTACACCTCCACCGAACACTGGTGCACGGGAAGCGAGACCAGGTGGCAGTCATGGCTTACCGAAGCTCAGCCCCAGGCTTATGTCGAAATCAGCAGGGAACTGGCTGAACTTCGCGGGATCAAGAACGGGGAAACCGTCAGAGTGGAATCGCCGCGCGGGAAGGTGGAATGCGTAGCCATGGTGACCACGCGTTTTCGCCCGTTCAAGGTTGGGGGGCAGACCCTTCATCAGGTCGGACTGACCTTCAACTACGGTTGGCTTTTCCCAAAGGATTGCGGCGACAGCGGCAATCTACTGACCCCAACGGTCGGTGACGCCAATACCGGGACCCCGGAATACAAAGCCTTCATGGTCAACGTGACCAAGGTTTAGGAGGAGCGAGACATGGCTGGTGGAAAATCCATAATGGTCGATACTTCCAGGTGTTCCGCGTGCCGCGGATGTCAGGTGGCATGCAAACAATGGAACGGCTTGCCCGGCACCAAGACGAAACAGCTCGGGACCTATCAGAACCCCCAGGACGTTTCCGCCGAAACGTGGAAACTGGTCCGGTTTTCGGAAGGCATCAAGGAGAACGGGAAACCGTACTGGTACTTTTTCTCCGAGCAGTGCAGGCATTGCCTCGAACCTCCCTGCGTGGACATCATCGGCGGGTATGCACCCAACGGGGCGGTTCGCAATGAAGAAACCGGGGCCGTAACCTTCGGGAGTGAGTCGAAGGAGGCCCCGTTCGATGAGGTGAAGGGTGCCTGCCCCTACAACATTCCGAGGCAGGACCCCAAGAGCAAGGTGCTCTTCAAGTGCACCATGTGCCTCGACAGGATCACGAACAACCGGGTCCCCGCGTGCGTGCAATCCTGCCCCACTGGGGCCATGGCATTCGGGGACAGGGACGTTATCGTGGAAAAAGTGAAAAAACGGGTGGAGGAGCTCAAAAAGAGCTACCCCAAGGCAATGGCGCTGAACCCGGATGAGGTGCGGGTCATCTACATCGTGACGGACGATCCGAAAAAATATCACGATCATGCGGTAGCCTGAACCGGTTTTGAAATCGGCATGCCTCCTGCCGGGGTGTTCTTCCCGCTTGGACCCGGATCTTTTCGGGTCCAAGCGGAAGGATCTCCCGGTGAGGGGGGCATCATACCGGGATGTCCGGCTAAACGCGGCCGACGGCTGCATCCTCTGAAGTACGCTGCGAACGGGTCCTCGGATGACGAAGCGGTTTTATCTTGAAGAAAACGCGGGGGTAAGGGAATGACCGACAGAATTCCGCCCGAAAAAGCGGCGGAAAGAATTGAACAGGAACTTGACCGGATGAAAAAGTCCGGGGGGCACCTCGAAGGGATTCTCGATGCTTTTCGGGGGCTGCTCGTGGAACAGGCGCGCCTGGGAGCGGAGCTTCCCGTCCCTGGCGGCGAAGGAATCGATGCCCCGGACAAGGAAAGGTTTGCCCAGGGTGTCCCGCTTGCGGGCAGAGAGCAACTCATCGCTATTGGAGAAAACTGGAAATCAGGGGCCGAACGGCTCATCCCGCCGATGATGAAAGGCTTCCCGGCAATCGCCGAAACGCTGGGGAATCTCCTGTCGCTGATACTCGACGGGAGTTTCGAACCCGACGGATTTTCGGGTGCGGTTTTGGGAAGGAGCGAAAAAGATGCGCGGCAAATTCCGCCGAAAACGGCACTCGACCCGGAAGCGGTAAAATTCGCCCTGTTCCAGATCGCCAGGCCCTTCATCGCACGGCGGAGCAAGGCACTGGGAACACCCATAGAAAACCTGCCCTGGAACCGGGGATACTGCCCGATCTGCGGCTCGCTTCCGGAATTGAGTCTCCTCAAGGGGAAGGAAGGTCAACGATGGCTCCGTTGCGGCTTTTGCTCCAATGAATGGCGTTTCGTGCGGTTGGCGTGCCCGTGCTGCGAAACCCCGGAGGCGGACCGGATGGAGTTGCTGTTCGTTGAAGGGCGTGAGTATGAACGGCTCAGCCTCTGCCTCCACTGCAAGAAATACGTGGCCGAGATCGATCTGAGAAACATGGTGAAGGAACCCGTCGTAGAAATTGCCGGTCTCGGATTGCTGCACCTCGATGTACTGGCCCGGCAAAAGGGATTCCAGCCCATGGGCGGCGGTTGGTGGGGAGTGCCGTAAAGCTCTGCCGATGCCGGCCGCGCCGCAAATGTCCCCTTCGATAACCCGGTCTTCCGGAGACCGGGGGATTTCCGTCCTGTAGAACCCTCACCATAATTTCCGACAACCCAAACCCCAATCCCAGATCCTCGGTGATTTCCAACAGCGCTCCCCGTTCGGTGGGGCAGTTGCCGGGAACGCCGAGCGTTCGGCCCCACGCGTTGGCGCGCGAGGCTGAAACCCCGAGGGAGGGGAATCCTTTCCCCGTGCTTTTGGGGGATGTCAGAATTATCATCTTGAACACAACCCAGTATCAACGCCATCGGGACCATGCGTGCGGGGCGATGGCACGCCGGCGATTCAGGCGCGGTGGCAAGATCAATAAATTTGATTTTCAGTGCCGATCGGCTGTATCCTCGACGGGTTATTTTGGGAATCATGGTCCCGGATTGAAATGGAGATCCAAGTGAACGCTTTTATTGGGGTGGTTCGCGAATGCCTGGCCGAGGACATTCCGTCCGTAACACGGATTTACGCACATTACGTCCTTCACTCTCTCGCCACTTTCGAAATCGAACCGCCGGACGCCGTGGAAATGGAGCGCAGATGGCGGAACAGGGTGGAAAAAGGATTTCCTTACCTGCTTGCGGAACGGGATGGAGAGGTGACCGGCTATGCCTATGCGGGGCCTTATCGGACACGTCCCGCATACCGTTACACGGTGGAAAACTCGGTGTATGTCCGTTCCGACTGCGTCGGGCAGGGGATCGGACGGCGGCTCATGGAAGCTCTCATCGATGATTGCGGGCGAAGAGGGTTCCGCCAGATGATCGCGGTCATCGGCGATTCTGAAAATCACGCGTCCCTCAACCTGCACGAGGCCCTGGGGTTTTTCCCGGCCGGGGTGCTTCGTTCCGTTGGGTTCAAGTTCGGCCGCTGGGTCGACAGTGTATCGTTGCAACGGCCGCTGAGTGCCGGTGATCGGGAACCTCCCGCGTGAACGGCCTTTCGAGAGGCCGATGAACTGAACTTCCACGGGGACGCCGCTGTGTTTGCGGAAACCGGCGGAACACAATGAAGAGGCAGGCGCCCATTGAGGCCACAGGGAACATACGGTTCGTCCACCGGCGACCTTCGCTGGCTCGCTCTCCTTTGCAGCGCACGGATGGCCTTCAGTCTCATTTTCACGGTCTACTCGGCCGCCATGCCGCTCCTGAGGGTCGACTGGTCAATGTCCGCCGCCGAGGCCGGAATGGTTCAATCCGCCTGGCATATCGGCTACCTGATTTCGCTGTTCACGGTGGGATTGCTCGGTGACCGGTTCGGAGCCAAACGGGCTTATCTGTACAGCGCCGTTGCCGCAAGCATAAGCGCTTTCGTCTTTGCGGGTTTCGCATCAAATTTCTTATCCGGGGCGATATTGTACGGGCTTGCGGGATTGTGCTCCGGCGGTTCCTACACGCCGGGTCTCACCCTCGTCGCCGAGCGTTTTTCGCCCGCGACCCGGGGCCGGGCCATGGGCTTCTACCTTGCCGCCGGGTCCCTGGGCTACGCACTGTCGCTGGTGATATCGAGTCAGCTCTTTCCCGTCGGCGGCTGGCGGCTGTCTTTCTGGGTGGCCTGCAGTCTGCCCACGGTTGGTTTTGTGCTCTCCCTCTGGACCCTTCGCGATACGCTCAATGTTGTCTATGATGCCGTGCCCGGCGGCCGGCAGGTGTGGCGAACGATACCCGCGGTACTGAAAAACAAACCCGCCGTCCTGTCGATGTCGGCCTACACCTTTCATTGCTGGGAACTGCTTGGCATGTGGGCGTGGTTGCCCGCGTATCTGGCGGCCTCGGTGCGGGCGGCCGGAGCGCTTGACGCGCGTGCGGCGGCCGGGCTCGGCGTGCTGCTTTCAGGCCTTACCTACCTCACGAGCATGGTCGGCAGTCTTGTCGGAGGGACCCTGTCGGATCGCTGGGGGCGGTCGCTCACCATGCTGATCTTCTCCTGCATCAGCCTGGCCTTCTCTTTCACGTTCGGCTGGATGATCGGTTGGCCGGTGGCGGTCCTCTTCCTGACGGCCTCCTGCTACAATCTCACTTCCATTGCGGATTCTTCGATCTACTCAACCGCGCTCACCGAACTGGTCGAACCTCGACACATAGGCGCCGCCTATGCCGTGCGCTCGGTGATGGGGTTTGGCGCGGGGGCCGTGAGTCCGTGGGTATTCGGGGTGGTGATCGACCTGGTGAGAAGCTGTGCGCCCGCGTCGGAAGGGCTGGGCTGGGGGCTGGCGTGGATGAGCCTCGGCCTGGGTGCGCTTCCGGGACCGCTCGCCATCTGGTGGTTGAGGCGGCGTCCCGAGGCGACGCGAATGGCCCGGGGCCGCCGATAATTTGGCGGCCCCGAACGCTGCGTTGATCGGTGGGATCTCTTCCCGTGCCCGAAAGATGCCGCACTGAAGTCGAGCGCCGCGTCCCTCCGTTAGGGAAGGGCTCCGAACCCGTTGAGCCGTCCTGCGCGCCTGAACCGAACCGGGGTTAAGCCGGTCGGGATCAGCGTGGTGCCCACCCGGCCGGGACCCATGCGGATTGAGGCACGAAGGGCTCTCTTGCCGAAGCGATTTTGATCAGCTTCACGCGGGTGCCGGTGAAGGCGCTGTCGCCGGCGATGGGGTCTGTCAGGCATACGTCTTTGAGGTACCCGTCAACGGCCATCGCGGGGTTGGGTACGAGGCCCCTGGCGCGTGCGGGCTCTCCGGGAATCTGCAGGCCGTCGATCTCGACGCCTCGGGAGCCGTAGGCCCAGTGCCCGTAATGCCATGAAACGCTTGCCACGCCGGGCCGGAGCCCCTGTGTCGCCCGGATCTTGCCTTCGACCCGTGTCGGCGCCTGCCTTGGACCCAAATCGATGTCTCCCTTGAAACCGGGGCTCTCAAGCCGCACGATGTCGCCGTCGGCGAGTCCCATGCGCTTCGCGTCGTCGGTGTTTATGTACACGAAATTTTCCTGCATGATCGACATCTGCCCCACGTAGTTGCCGAAGGTTCTGGATTGGCCGCCATGGATGTCCTTGTAGGTGATCAGTTCCAGGTCGAAATCGGGCGGGAAGTCCAAAGGGGTTCCGTCCAGGGATTCCTGTGCCCCGTACACCGGTACGCCTGAAAGCCGTTTCCCTTGGACGGAGTGCATTCCCATCCCGACGGGTTCGACGTAAAGGTGCAACTGGCTTGCCCACGGATGTTTAGCGAAGGCCCCTTCATAGGCCCACGACGGACCCTCGAACCGTCCCCCCCGGTTGAGCAGATAGACCACGCGCGGCCAGGACGGCCCGACCGCGGCCTGCCATTTCCCTTCGTCAAAAACCGCTTTGGGCAAATGGCGCCTGGCCTTGCGAAACAGTTCCATTTCCGCCTCCCCGGCCTCCGGTGCCTCGTTGCCCGGCTTATCGCCCGCGGCGAGATTGGCGATCATTTTCAGGTGGAACTCCTCCGTCCGGTTGAGGGGTTGATCCGGTCCGAAGGCATCTTTGCCGAACCCGGACAACCCAAGCTTTTTAGCCAGTGCGATCATGGTCGCTTCGATGCCGATGGGCATCTCTTCCCCGTCAATGGTGACGATCTCGGGGATCGGAGCGGCGGCGGGCTGCCTGAATTTGCTGATCTGAGTGAGGACGACGGGGCTGGTACCCAGAGGGTTTGACCACCGTTCCAGGTAAGACAGGTCCGGGAAAATGTAGTCGGCGTACATGCTCGTTTCGCCGATCACGACGTCCGTGGCGATAAAAAGCGGGATCTTCTGCATGTCCTGGAGCATCTTGATCTGGAGATGCCCGGCGGGGGTGGCCAGGACCGGAGTGCCGTAATGCAGCCACAATATCTTGATGGAGTAGGGATAGCCCGCGCAGGCGGCCGGGATGACTTCCTGGTACACGTCGTCGGTGAACGGGAACCAGGGCCGCTTGGCCGGGTAACCGTCGCGCTTGAAGAACGTGCTCGTCTCGTAGGGACCGGAGCTTTCGCGTGTGAGCTTGATGCCGAATTGCGTGAGCGCGTTCGGATGAAGCTTCGCCAGTGGGTACGGCTGGCCCGGTTTGCCGCCCATGCCGTCCCAGGCTCCGCCCCCTTTCATGAGTCCGCCGATATGGTCCACGTTGCCGATGAGAAAGTTGAGGATGATAATGGCTTGAGCCGCATAGTAGCCGGAGGTCGTTTTGATCGGACCGCGGTAAAAGTCGATGGCCGATTTTTTCCCGTGGCTGGTGAATTCCCTTGCCAGTTCCTCGATCTGATCGACTTCCAATCCCGCGATTTTTGCGTATTCCGCGATACTCTTGGCTTCAGCGGCCTCTTTGAGCAGTCTGAAACTCGAGGCGACGTCGGTTCCACCGAGGCTTGCAGCCACGTCCAGCTCGCCCACCACCGGTGTTTTGGTATCCGACGGGTCCACTGCCACCGGCGCTCCATTCACCATCGCCACGAACTGGTCGGCCGCGCCGACGCCCGCCTCGGAGGCTCGGAGGAATTTGCCGGTCTTGACGTTCACCAGCCACACGGCGTCGGTCCAGCTCTTTTCTCCGCCCGCGTTGGCCGCGGCCTTGTTTGCGTTCCGTAGAAAAGCTTCGTCATAGCGCTTGTTGGCAATGATCCATTGAGTCATGGCCATGGCGAGGGCCAGGTTCCCGTTCGGGTGGATGGGAATCCACCAGCCTTTGGCCGCGCTTTTTGAAAGCCGGGGGTCGATAACGGCGATCTTTAAGTTGTGGTCGACAATGGCCTGGGATACACGGGGGCTCATGGGAGTGGGCCCGAAGTTCGCCTCGTTGAAGCCGGTACCCCAAAAGATCACGAATTCCGCCCGGGTATAATCGGGCTTCATGTGGTTCGGACCCTTGGCCCATGAGAACTTGCCGTTGTTCTCCTGCCATTGGGCCAGGGAATACATGAAGGCCACATGATGGGCCTGCTCGCAGATGGTCGTGTGCCCATACCAGTTCACCGACCCGAGGGCCCCGAAGGTGAAGCGTTTGGTGATCGCGTCGCGATCCGGGCTGATACGCCCGCCTTGCAGAACGAACTGGTTGTTCAGCGGGCCGAGGTCGGGGTGATCGGGGTCGATGAGCACGTCGAGGTGAGAGGCGTTCTTCTCCTTGAAGGCTTCCACCGTCATCTCGCCCCTGCGGACGGCGTCGACGTCGGCCGCAAGGCTTTTGGCCAGGCCGGGGTCCCTCAGGGCAGCCACATCCTTAAACCCCGGCACGGTGCGTTCTTCTCCGATACCGGCAAACAGCCTGCCCCCCCGGCAGATCTCCTCGATGGCCTGCTCGAAGGCAATGCTCTGCCATTGGTTCGACCCTCGAGGCCCTGCGCGTTTGAGGACCTTGCGCAGGCGATAGGGATCGTACAGGGTTTGGACTCCCGATTGGCCCTTCGGGCAAATTGCCCCGTCAACGGCTACGGCCTCCGTCGGCGGTGTTTCGTAGGGCAGCTGGGGCATGACGGTGACCGGGCTGTAAGGGTTGCCGTCGATCTTGGCCACCAGTCCGTCCTGGAACTTGACCTTGAGTGTGCACTGGGTGTTGCACTGCAGGCAGCAGGTGTGGATGACGTTCTCAGCCTCGCCGAGCGGATAGGGGCTGTGCGTCGATCCGTACACGGCCTGCTGACCGCGGTCCTGGCAGCCCAGTGCGCCCAGGGCCGCCCCGCCGGCCAACGCGGCGCAGGCGTTGAGGAAAAACCGTCGATTTACTTTGCGTGTCCCATGTCCCTGGCTCATGAGCCCACCTCGTCGGATTGAGAGGAACCCCAAAAACCGCGCGGGAGCAGCCGCGCTCCTGCAAACCAAAGGGCCGCGCCGACGGCAATGACGCCCAAAAGCACCTGCCATTCGAACCATGTCGGCATGTACGCAAAAGCGAGCTTACCGCCTATGGGATCGGTGTATGCCTCAGCAAGCCCGCGGAATTCGGGCGCGGCCAGCCCGGGAATCACCAGGTTCAAACGCACGGCGAAAAAGGAGATCGCCACCAGAGCCGCGGCCAGGCCGATGATTGCGGGCCTGCGTGTTTTGACCAGGAGCAGAATCGGCACGATGACGCCCATCAGGATGTGAACCAGCCAAAAACCGTACCAGTACGGTCCCGTCAGGATGTACCTGACGATTTCGTAACCCGGGCCGATTTGGTACCAGGCCGGAATCGAAAACTCACTCCACTCGAAGATCAATTCGATGATGACCAGGGTGAGCACGATTCGGCCGAGGAGGACCACTCGATCCTTCCATGCGGCATCGCGGGAAGGCGGGCACCAGGAAACGATCGCGGTAACCAGCGCCGTTCCCGTCGTCAAAGCCCCGACCAGGAAAAACACGGGGAGCAATGAAGTGTGCCAAAACTCACGAGCCGCAACGGTCCCGAACAGGGCCCCCACTCCGCCCGCAAACCCGATCACCACGGGTATGCCCAGGATGCCGAGGACGCGGAGCATCGCCTGGTCTTTGGCCGCTAGCGCCGGGTCCCTGGCGGGCAGGGCACTCCTGACGGACAGCGTGAGCATCGCGATGAGCACGATAAGGTACGCCGTGTAGAGCCACACGATCCAGGCCATCATGGATTGCGGCTGCGGGCGGGAGAAGACCATGTAAAATCTTTCCAGGTGGCCGAGGTCGAGCCAGATGGTCAGCAGGCCCATGGGGAGTGTGACGACCGCGGTGAAAAGGCACACAGGGCCCACGGGTTCGAGCGCCCGGACCTTGAATGCATAAGCGGTGGCCGACAACAGGAACGCTCCCGCGGACAGCCCGCTGAAGTAGATGTAGCCCGCAACCCAGAGACCCCATGGGACATAGCTGGTGAAATTCGCGGCCTGGCCGCCGTGGATAAGCCGCTGGTAAAGACCGAAACAGCCGATGAGCGCCGCAAGGCTCCATAGTATCCACAGGACCCACAACAACGGCGTACGGCCGGCCGGATGCACGGTTGCAGAAGACGACTCTGACATGGTGACCTCCCTCGCTTCAGATCAGGTAAACGACCTTGGGGACCGTACCGAGTTCTCCCTTCAAGACGACTGCGTTGTTTCGCGCTGCCTGCCGGGAAACGAGAGACATCGGGTCATTGGTATCCCCGAAGAGGGTCGCCCGCCCGATGCAGGTTGTCACGCACATGGGCAACTGAAGGTGTTCGAGCCGGTGCGCACAGAATGTGCACTTGCGGGCGTTGCCTACCGGACTTCCGGGAATGATGGCCTCGCTGCGGTGCCACGTGCCCCCGTATTCAAAGGCGGGTTCCTGTTCGTATTTCCGGCCCGACTCCAGTGCGAGACCGCCGTCTTTCCCGGATGCGGCGTTATCGCTCCAATGTTCCCCGAAGTCGAAGGTCCGTGCCTGGTACGGGCATGCGGTGATGCAGTAACGGCACCCGATGCAGACGTTATAATCGATGACAACTATACCGTCGGCGCGCTTCCACGTGGCGTCAACGGGGCAGACCGGGACGCACGGGGGATTGTCGCATTGCAAACAAGGGCGTGCCAGAAACCTGCGGCCGACGTTCGGATAGCTTCCGAATTCGAGGTCGATCACGGGCCGGTAAACCACCCCGGGAGGGAGCTTGTTCTCCATGACGCAGCCCACGTTGCAGGCATGGCATCCCACGCATTTACGCGTATCGATGAGCATTCCCCATCGCCGCTGTTCCATGGGCTTGTTCATGGCACGAACCAGGTCCCGCTGCATGCGGATCAGCACGTCTTCACCAGGCTCGGGTTTGACATGATCGAATACGGGCAGGCTCGCGGCACCGTCTCCCGGGCCGGCGGAGATGTCTCCGCCGGACAGAAGACCTCCCGTGCCAAGGACGCCGCCCAACAGGGCGCCGGCTTTCAGAACTGAACGTCGGTTTACGCTCATCTGTTTGTCTCCTTTTTACGGCAGGAGGCCGTCAGGACATTTGAGTCTGCGTAAAACGGTAAGGCCACGGATGCCGGCGTAAAGCCATGCTGTGTTGCCGGCGCGACCAGAATTGCCGGATAATGTGAGGTACACTGCCGCCAAGTTAACTATGCTTCCCGCCATATTCAAGCATGCAAGGACTGAAGTGCCCGGATGCCGGCACTGGATGCCATTCTTTGTTCTTTTGGCCTGTTTTGGAGACGGCTTGGAAAAGGGGTGGGATGCGACTCGAAAACGGCTGTGGCAAAAACGTCAGCACGTGAGGCCTTGGGCTTACGGGAACGAGGGAGAGAACGGAAGTATCGGGTGGGTCTTTCTACATCAGCTCCGCCAATGGTGAGGAGGCTACCATTCGTGCCGTGTGGCCCCTTTGAATTAGTAAATGCGGGGAAGCCGACAAAAGCACTTTCCCATAGCCGCGCTTTTCGCCGAACGGGGATGCGGGTGCTCGGAGACGACAGGGAATCGCAGTCGCGACAATCAGCTTTCCGCTTGATCCCGAGACGGATCGAGCAGGTGGGATGCCTCCGATGAGGGTGAAGCGCACCTGGTCAACGGGCGGTCTCCTGAACCGTCGTAAGGCCGCACCGCGAGGACCTTCCCGGCTTCATAGATCACGAGGACATCGGCGAATGCCTCTATGTCCTGAGGATCGTGGGTGATCATGAGGACGGGCAGATCGAAGCGCTTCATGATGTCATGGACGCTTTGGCGCATTTTGACCCTCAGGACCGGGTCGAGAGCGGAAAAAGGTTCGTCCAGGAGCAAGAGGTCGGGGTTTCCCACCAGAGCGCGGGCCAGGGCCACCCGCTGTCGCTGCCCGCCGGAAAGCTGGTGAGGGAAGCTCTTTTCCAACTGGGGGATTTCAAAAAGGGACAGGTAATCCCGCACCCTCCTGCTGTCGGTCGCTGACAATCGGGGCTGCCAGGTTTTTCTAAGTCCGAACCCGACGTTCTGCATCACGTTCAGATGAGGAAACAGGGCATAGTCCTGAAAGACGTAGCCGATGCGCCGTTCACGCGCCGGGACGTTTGTCTGGCGCGTGGAATCGAAAAAGGTCCGTCCGTCAAGAGAGATTCGACCGGAATCCGGGGCGATCAGGCCTGCTATGGACTGCAGGGTTAAGGTTTTCCCCGAACCGGAAGGCCCGTAGATCACGGTGAACTGCCGATCGGACGAAAAACGGGCATTCAGCTCGAAGTGCCTGTCCCGGGAAACCAGCCTCTTGTTTATCTCAACGGATAATTCCATGAATCCATGTCTAGCCGCAGCCGGGTCCTCCCCGGCTTTTAGGGCGGAGGCCTGCCGCCTGTGAGGGCAGCGAAAGTGGCGGAGCCATCCGTGCCCGGTCAGTCGCGATGAAGTCCGCGAATCCCTGCCCGGTGCCCTTCGGAGCCCGCTCCGCCGAAATGCCGCTGCAAGGTGAGTGCATTGTACAACCATGAAAGGCATGGGGGCAATACCGCGGTCCTCTTATTGAATGTTTTATCCGTAGGCGGCAGCTTGTATTCTTCATTGAAAATTATGCTGTCCTTGGAATAGAGTGCCTTTAGGTTCCGGGAATCCTGCGGCGCAATTCGAACCCCGTGGTTCGTGATTCGACTACCCGGCGGTGCGGGGAGGTTATGAGGGGCTTCTCCCCGCCTCGATCAGGCGCGGCAGGTTGTGGACTGTTTTGGAGGATTTTATGAACAAATTTGAGGGGAAAGTAGCTATTGTCACGGGGAGTTCCAGGGGCATAGGACACTCCATCGCTCTGCATCTTGCAAACATGGGCGCCAAGGTTGTGGTCAACTATGCGATCAATCGTGAGGCGGCCGAAGAACTCGTCAAGGAAATCCTGTCTTTCGGCGGCACCGCGATTGCCACCCGGGCCGACGTGAGCAACGCGGAAGACGTTTCCGGGCTATTCACGACCGCCATAGAACATTACGGCAAGGTGGATATTCTGGTGAACAATGCAGGAGTGATCGTATACAAGCCCATCAAGGAAACGACGGAGGAAGAATTCGACCACCTCTTCGGCGTGAACGTCAAGGGGGTATTCCTTGCACTGAGGGAGGCTGCAACCCGGCTGAGTGACGGTGGGCGAATCATCAATTTTTCTTCGTCCGTAACGAGACTCCTGCTCCCTACCTATGGTGTCTACGCCGCCACAAAAGCGGCCGTCGAACAGCTCACGCGGGTTTTTGCCAAGGAAGCAGGCGCGCGTGGCATAACGGTCAATTCAATCCTTCCCGGGCCCACGAACACCGAGTTGTTCAGTATGGGCAAAACCCCCGAAACCATCGAAAGGCTTGCCGCCGCGGCCGCGCTGGGCCGGATCGGCGAACCCGAGGACATTGCGAGGGTGGTGGTTTTCCTCGCCGGTGACGAGGCCGCGTGGATCACCGGTCAGAATATCGGAGTGAACGGCGGGTTTGCATGAAGACGCGTTCCTGTGTCCCGGCAAGGTCCAACCGGGGATTTGCATGAATCGCCGGGGGGGACGCGGTGAAGCCTTACTCGAAACCATTCACGAGGATAGGGGCGACATGAAACAGTACGTGATCGACCAGTTGCGCGGTTCCGACTATGAACGAATCCGGGGCTTTCTTGAGGGACACTCGGAGAGTACCGCCATGGAAGGCCTTTATTGGGTTGAGGTTCCCGAGGAGCTCTATGCCGGAGTGCAGAAAGAACACGGAAGCTGCCGTCCCTTCTACTTTGCCGTCAATCTTTCGCGGGAGCAGGTGGATTTTGAACTGCTCGTTCGGAGCCGTCAGGTCCTCCGGTGCAGTTGCATCGCTTACGCCACGCCCGCACAAAGAGAGTTTATCATTGGTTTCGCCGATGGGATGGTCCGCAGCCTGGAATTGAAAATCTGAGGCCGGGGGGCGGATCGACAACGAAACGAATCCGGCACCTTTGGTTTTCTCCCGTTTTTGTGCGCAGCCGGAGAAGTCTCCCTCAACGGTGCGACGAAAAACCAGTGAACGAAACATGGCGGTGGGCCGGTGTTGCGTGAGACTTCGCGTTCCGGGCACTTCCAATCCCGAGCGCCGGGCTCGGGAGCGTTCCCGTCCCCAGGGGGATTCGCCTTACCTTCCCGGGCCCGGGGCGAAGCCCCTTCCCAGAGCGGGATGGAGCATGAAGTCGGCGAGAACGAGCAGAACCATCGCTTCGCAGACCGGTACGATTCGTGGAATGGCCGAAACGTCGTGGCGGCCCTTTATGGCGATGGTGACGGGTTCGCCCTTGGTATTGACCGTCTGCTGGGACAGAGCGATGGACGGAATAGGTTTTACGGCCACACGGGCGACAATGTCCATTCCCGTGGAAATCCCGGCCAGGATGCCGCCGGCGTGGTTGGCGGCGTAGCCCTCGGGAAGCGGTGGGTCATTGTGCTCGCTTCCGAGCATGTCCGCGGCGCGAAAGCCGTCTCCGATTTCGACTCCCTTGACGGCCCCTATGGACATGAGGGCCGCAGCGAGGCGTGCATCCAGCCTGTCGAAAACGGGTTCTCCCAGCCCCGGCGGGCAGCCCTGCGCGCGAACCTCTACGATCCCTCCCGCCGAATCTCCTGACTGCCTGAGTTCCGTGAGGCGCTGTTCCATGGCAACTGCGGTTTGCGCGTCCGGGCAGAAGAAGGGGTTGGAGTCGATCCGGTCCGGATCGACGCTGCCGCACCGGATTCCTCCGAAGGCCAGCGTCATGGCCTTGACCGTGACGCCCAGCCCGGCAAGAAACTTACGGGCCACGGCCCCCGCCGCGACGCGTGCCGCCGTTTCTCTTGCCGAACTTCTGCCGCCCCCCCGCCAGTCCCTCAGACCGTACTTCTGCTGGTAGGTCCTATCCCCATGCCCGGGCCGGTAGACGTCCGCAAGTTCGCTGTAATCCGAACTCCTGACGTCCCGGTTGAAAATGACGAGGCTTATAGGGGTGCCCGTGGTGACATCGCGGAAGACCCCCGATAGGATTTCCACCTCGTCCGGTTCCCGGCGCGGGGAGGTGAGCCGCTTCCCGGGTCTTCGCCGTTCGAGGTCGCCCCGGATGTCTTCGACCGTCAGGGGAATCCCGGGAGGGCAACCGTCGATGACCACCCCGAGCGCCGGACCGTGGGATTCACCCCAGGTCGTAATGCTGAAAAGCCTACCGAAACTGTTTCCCGCCACATCGCCTCCTTATCCGTAAACTCGCGTGAACCAAGAGCTCGCTTGACACTTGGGTGGAAAAACTTATTCTTTACTATTGGAGAAAGCTTTGAAGCAGATCTATTATATAATTAATATCGCAGAAAAAAGGGAGGAACCGGAATGAGTGACCGTCATCCGGAATTTCGGGAGGATCTCGAGAGCAGAACGGAAGAAGACCTCGATGAACCCCCGATGTATAAAGTTCTGCTTCACAATGATGATTATACTACAATGGAGTTCGTAGTCGAAATTCTTCAGGATGTTTTTCATAAACCCCCGGCGGAGGCCGCTCAGATCATGCTTCGCGTGCACAAGAGCGGGACCGGGGTGTGCGGTATCTTTACGGCTGAAGTGGCGGAAACAAAAGTCGAACTCGTGCACCACCTTGCGAGAAAGAACGGATACCCACTGCAGTGCAGCATGGAAGAAGCGTAAATGATCAACAGAGACCTTGAAATTACACTGTCCGCGGCGATCAAGGAAGCCAAACTGAGGCGCCATGAGTTTTTTACCCTGGAACACGTGCTGTATGCGATGCTGCACGATGTCACGGGGAGGCGCATTCTGTACCATTGCGGCGCCGATTTGAACGATCTGAAAAGGCGCCTGGACAAGTTCTTTGATTCTCGCGCCGAAAGACTTCCCGAGGGCATCGAACAGGACCCGATCCAGACCATGAGCGTTCAGCGTGTTTTGCAGAGAGCGTTGATGCACGTGTCTGGCGCCGAAAAGAAGGAAGTGGATTCAGGGGACATTCTCGCGTCCATGTTCTATGAGGAGAATTCTTATGCGGTGTACTTCCTGAAGTCCCAGGGGATCACGCGACTGGATGTTCTGAGTTACATTTCTCACGGGATCTCCAAGGTCGGCGAACGGGAGGAGGACGAAGAGTCCGAAAGCGGCGCCGCACCCGGTGAGTCCCCGGAGGAATATCCCGGACCGCAGAGGGGTACCGCGCTCGAGAAATTCACCGTGAATCTCATGCAGAAGGCGGCTCAGGGTCTGATTGATCCCCTGATCGGCCGTGAAGACGAAATCCTGAGGACGCTTCAGATACTCGGGCGTCGCACGAAGAACAACCCGATCTTCGTGGGGGACCCCGGAGTGGGCAAAACCGCCATCGCCGAAGGTCTTGCGCTCAGAATTCATCAGAAAGAGGTGCCTGAATCCTTCCTGAACGTCCAAATCTTCACTCTGGACATGGGCGCTCTGCTGGCGGGGACCAAGTTCCGCGGGGATTTTGAAGCCCGGCTCAAGGGCGTGATCCAGGAGATCCGGAAGATCGACGGCGCGATCCTTTTCATCGACGAGATCCACACGGTCGTGGGGGCCGGTGCCACCAGCGGCGGCTCCATGGATGCATCCAACATCCTTAAGCCGGTTCTGGTCACGGGTGGGTTGAGGTGCATCGGTTCGACGACGTATGAAGAATACAAGAACCACTTTGAAAAAGACCGGGCATTGAGCCGCCGTTTCCAGAAGGTCGAGATCAGGGAACCGTCGGTCGACGAAACGTACCAGATCCTTCAAGGCCTGAAAATCTACTACGAGAAGCATCACGGCATCCGCTACACGGACGCGGCATTGAAGGTTGCCGCCGAGCTTGCGGGACGCCACATCAACGACCGCTACCTTCCGGATAAGGCCATCGACGTGATCGATGAGGCCGGAGCCAGTCTGCGCCTCAAGAAAGACCGGCGACTTCGGCGGGTGGTCGGGCCGAAGGATATCGAACAGGTGGTGGCCCGTATCGCCAAGATTCCGCCTCGCAGCGTTTCCTCGTCGGATCAACTGCGGCTGCGGAACCTGGACCAGCAGTTGAAGGAGCAGGTTTTCGGACAGAACGAACCTATCGATGTCCTGGTGAAGGCAATCAAGCGTTCCAGGGCGGGGCTGAGGGTCCCTGAAAAGCCTATCGGTTCTTTCCTGCTCATCGGGCCGACAGGAGTTGGGAAAACCGAAGTGGCGAAGCAGTTGGCCGCTATTCTCGGGGTGAACTTCCTTCGTTTCGATATGAGCGAATACATGGAAAAACACACGGTCGCGCGGCTCATCGGAGCGCCTCCGGGATATATCGGGTTCGATCAGGGGGGGCTCCTGACCGACGCCATCCGCAAACAGCCTTATACGGTGCTGCTCCTTGACGAGATTGAGAAGGCCCACCCGGACCTCTTCAGCATCCTGCTCCAGGTCATGGACCACGCCACACTGACGGACAACAACGGCAAGAAAGCCGATTTCCGAAACACGATCCTTCTGATGACCTCCAATGCCGGGGCCCGGGAAATGAGCATGTCCTCCATCGGTTTCGGGAGTGGGGGCGGATCGGACAATCGGACCGCCAAGGGCATGAAAGCGATAGAGAACCTCTTCAGCCCCGAGTTCAGAAACCGCCTGGACGGGATCATCGCGTTTGGCGGTCTTTCCACGGGGATTATGGAGCGGATTGTCGACAAGTTCGTACGGGAAATGGAAGCACAGTTGGGCGAAAGACGGATCAATATGGAACTCAGTCCCGCGGCGCGACTCTGGCTGGCGGAGAAAGGTTACGACGCCACTTTCGGAGCGCGCCCCCTGGCGAGGCTGATCCAGGTGGAGATCAAAGACGTGCTGGCCGACGAAATCCTCTTCGGCAGGCTCATGCACGGCGGCAGAGTCCGGATTTGCAGGCCGGAGGATGCCGTTCCCGACGACGAGGCGACCCTGAAAACATCGAACCTCATTTTTGGCTTTCCCGATGCGCCCGTGAGCAGTCTTCCGGAATGATCCGAGCCCTGATATGCCGGTTTTTCGTCTGACAGATGAGCTCATCTTCCCACCGACCTATTTCGCCGAGCCGGACGGGCTGTTGGCCGTCGGAGGGGATCTTTCCTCCGAGCGGCTCCTTCTAGCCTACCGGCAGGGCATATTCCCCTGGTACTCGGAGCAAAGCCCCATCTTGTGGTGGTCTCCCAACCCGCGCTGTATCCTCATGCCCGATGAATTGAAGGTGTCCCACAGCCTGCGGCGCGTGCTGAGGCGAAACGTCTTCAAGGTGACCTTCGACGCTGCCTTTCTGGAAGTCATTCGGCGGTGCGGGCAAATCAGGAGGGCGAACGGGGAGGGCACCTGGATTGTACCCGAAATGATCGAAGCCTACTATCGCCTGCACCAGATGGGTTATGCGCATTCGGTGGAAAGCTGGCACGAAGGGGAACTGGTTGGTGGCCTCTACGGAGTGGCGCTCGGGCGGATATTTTTCGGGGAGTCCATGTTCTGCGCGATGACGGACGCTTCCAAGGTGGCTCTCGTTCACCTCGTCGACCTGCTGCGCAGCATGCAGTATGAACTGATCGACTGCCAGCTGACCACCGCTCATCTCCAGCGGCTCGGGGCACGGGAAATCCCCAGGACACAGTTTCTGTCACTGCTTGCAAAAGCTTTGAAGAAGGGTTCGGCCCCCTGTTCGTGGATCTGAGGCGCCGCACCGCGATGCCCCCTGCCGGTGACACATGAGTGCCGCGACTTCAGTTCACTCGCCATTCACTTCCGCTGTCGTCTCTATGCCTGGCTGTGCTTCTTTGCTTCCCGGTAAAAATGAGTGAAATAATCCTTTGCGGACCAGTAGCTCAGGATAACGGAAATCCACAGGAAAATGATCCCCAGTTTGTCGAGCAGCCATGAGGCATTGGGGATGCTGGGGAGCAGGAAAATGAGCGCAATGGTCTGGGAGATCATCTTGTTTTTTCCCATACGGCTTGCGTTCAGGATGAGGCCGTGGCTTGCGGCGATGGACCGAAGGCCCGTGACGGTGATTTCTCTTCCTATGATCAGGAATACGAGCCATGCCTCGACTTTCCCCTGGGTGATGAGCATGATGAGGACCGCGGAAGTGAGCAGTTTGTCCGCCAGCGGATCGAGCAGCTTCCCCATGGATGTGACCAGGTTGTGTCGCCGTGCAAGGATGCCGTCCAGGTAATCGGTTATGGATGCCAGGATGAAGAGGATCGCGGCGGCGTTCAGAGACTCGGCCGAAGCGGGCGGATTCAGGAGGACCACGATAACGGGGATCGATGCCACCCTGAGATAAGTCAGCAGGTTGGGCAAATTCGTAAGGCTCTGCCTCGAAAACTCGCTTCTGTTCATCACGACCGTAGAGTGCTTTTGCAGGAGGATTGGTCCCTTGTCAAGGCCTGCCCGAAAATCGTCATCTCTCATATGGCAACTGATGGGCTCGGTGTCAAAAAACAATATGCCACCCCGCCTCTCAAACCCGCGCTCCGAACAGCATGGCGATCGAGGGGGAATGCAAGCCAACAACGCTGAATCATTAGTAACCCAAATAAAGGATCATTTAAAGGGCAAAAGACGGGGGGCCGTTACGTGTGGAGGCATTTCCCGAAACTTTTCCCCTCCTGAATACCGGCGGATTCCGGCGGGGAGGGCACCGGATGAACCCCGGCCTTTACTGGCGGTAGCGGGAGTAGTAGTCCAGCACGCGCTGGACGTAGACCTGAGTCTCATCGAAGGGAGGAATGCCCCCGTACTTTTCGACGTTTTCGGGACCGGCATTATACGCCGCAAGAGCATGCCTCACGTTGTTGTTGAAGCGGTTCAGGAGGAGCTTGAGGTACCGGACCCCAGCGTCGAGGTTCTGGTTGGGGTCGAAGGGATTCATGACTCCGAGGTCCCGCGATGTGCCCGGCATGAGCTGCATCAGCCCCATGGCGCCTTTGGGTGAAACCGCCGACGGGTCGAAAGCGGATTCGGCCCGTATCACCGCCTTCACGAGGTTGTAATCCAACCCGTGTCTTTGACAAGCCATCCTGATCTCCGGATCGAAATAGTTCTGGTTTGCCGGATTGCAGGAGGAAAGGAACGTGCGGGTGGGAAAAAAACGGTTGAAATTGGCCTCCGTGGGCGGCGGCAGGGAAACGGCCTTTGACTCCGATTGAGTGGGAACGTTGGTGAAATGGATGACCCCGTCCTTATCCACATATTTGTAAATTTCCGCATGGGAATACCAGGGGACAAGTACCAGCAGGCAGCACAGAATCCAGGCACATAAAAAAGATTTCAGGCGTCGATTTCCCGGGTTCTTCATACTATCTCCCTTTGGCGCTGAGACGTCTCCCGCAAACAAGAAAGAACAGACCTTACGCGCACGGGGGGCATTCTCTAAACAGACCCCCGGATACTTCACCCGGTAAATTCCGGAGCTGCCCCCCGGCCGTTCGATCCCGGCCATGACGGCGGGGCCGCTTGTGGAGCGCTTCAAGGTTTGCGCCTTTGCCCCCCCGCAGAGGGCGGGGCGGGATGACACCGCGTTCGGCGACGCCGTATGCTAGGACTTCAGCTTGTCGACTTTTTCCCAGTCCTTCAGGAATTTCTCCACTCCCAAGTCCGTCAGCGGATGATGGGCCAACTGGTCGATCACCTTGAAGGGAATCGTCGCTATATCGGCCCCCAGCTTGGCAGCCGTCAGGACGTGAATGGGGCTTCGCACGCTCGCGACGATGAGTTCGGTCTCGAAAAGATAATTGGAGAAAATCTCGAGAATCTCTTCGACCAGGTTCATTCCTTCCGTTGAAATGTCATCCAGCCGGCCGACGAAAGGGCTTACATAGGCAGCGCCGGCCTTGGCGGCCATGAGCGCCTGCAAGGGGGAAAAAATGAGGGTCACGTTCGTGTCGATCCCCTCTTCGGCCAGTTGCCGAACGGCTTTTAGCCCTTCGGTGGTCATGGGAATCTTGACAACGACATGGGAATCGATTTTTGCCAGGGCCTTCCCTTCGCGGACCATGTCTTCCCAAGCCGTACTCACTACCTCGGCGTTGACGGGAACCTGCACCATTTCACAGATCGTCTTGATGTGTCGTTCAAAATCCTCCCGGGTGTGTATGCCTTCCTTGGATATGAGCGAAGGATTCGTTGTGACACCGTCCAGGATCCCCAGACTGTGCGCTTCTTTGATTTCCTCAAGATTTGCCGTATCGATGAAAAACTTCATCCCGTTTCTCCTGTCCTCCCCTCCTCATCGGGGGCTATGGGTATCGAGGTACTTGTCACGGCATGCTTTGCTGCAGAAGCTGATAGTTTGGCCGCCGATCCTGGCCTGGATTCCGTGCTGTTTCAGAAAGAATATACCGCACTGCGGGTCCTGGATGAGTTCCGCACTGTCGGAGCGTCCTTCGTCGCCGTCCCTGCCACCGCGTTTGAGCAGCGAAGCTCCGAGGCTTTTAACGACCAGATATCCCAAAAAAATCAGGATTGCAAATAAAAGAATACGGCCCATGGATTCATTCCCAATTTTTCAATTTCCTGGTCAGGGGCTTCCAACGCTGCGTTTCTCAGCAGCTCTTCAACGGTCAAGCCCGTTTCTGGGTGGGACCAGCCAGCGGCGATTTCCGCCAGGGGTGCCAGAACGAACAGGCGCTCATGAAGCCTCGGATGCGGAACCGTGAGGTCTGCCGCCGAAATTCTGCGGGCGCCATAGGCCAGCATATCGAGATCCAGCGTGCGCGGTCCCCACCGTAGCGCGCGTTTCCTTCCGAACCGGTCCTCAACCTCGTGCAGGACCCGGAGCAATTCTCCGGGTTCAAGCGAGCTTCTGCACAGGAGGACCCCATTGATGAACCAGTCCTGCTCGACCGGCCCCACGGGTTTGCTCCTGTAAAAGGAGGAAACCCTTATAATCTCGATCCGGGGATGGGACCTCAGGACCTCGATGGCGTCCCTGCAGGTTTCCAGTGAATCTCCCTGGTTGCTTCCGAAACCGATGAAGACGTCTTCCGGCGTGAGAGAGAGGTTTCCCGAAGGACATTCACTGCTTTCGGGTTTCCGTACACCTTGAGCCACCTTGTTCCCCCTGTACCGCTGTCTATCGCGCGCCCGAACAGAAATGCAGGGTGCGGGGCCGGAAAGCGGGCACACCGCTAAAAGGAAAGCTTTGCGATCCGCGCGGACGCTTCCTGAATGCGTTCCTTGGAAACCGTAAGCGCGATGCGGACATATCCCTCGCCCGGTTCTCCGAAGCCGCTGCCGGGTGTCGTCACGATTCCGGCTTCCTTTAAAAGCAGAGAGGTGAACGCTTTTGAAGAATAACCGGGCGGGGTCGGGCACCATATGTAAAAAGTGGCCTTGGGAACGGCGGGGTGCAAACCGACGTGCCGCAGTCCGTCGAGCATGGCGTCACGTCGTTCCTGGTAGATCTGCTGCATTTCGCGAACACAGCCCTGATCTCCTTCGAGTGCGGTAATGCCCGCCCACTGAACGGCGTTGAAGGCCCCCGAGTCGATATTGCTTTTGACCTGGCCCAACCCGTCGAGGATATTTGCGTTCCCGACGGCGAAACCGAGTCTCCAGCCCGTCATGTTGTATGTCTTGGACAGGGAATGCACTTCGATGCCGATTTCCTTTGCCCCCGGGAGTTCCAGAAAGCTCAACGGACGGTAGCCGTCGAAGGCCATCTCCGTATAGGCGGCGTCATGGCAAATGATGACATCGTATTCCCGGGCAAACTCAATGACTTTCGCGAAGAAACCCTTCTCTGCGGTAGCTCCCGTGGGATTGTTGGGGTAATTGATGAACATGATCTTTGCCCGGCGGGCCACATCGGAGGGGATGGCATCGAGATCCGGGAGAAAATCGTTTTCCCGTACCAGTGGCATCAGATAGGATTCGCCTCCCGCAAACATGGTGGCAACCTGGTACACCGGATATGCCGGGGTCGGCACCAGGGCGAGGTCTCCCGGATTGATACAGGCGAGGGGCAGGTGTGCGAGACCTTCCTTGGAACCGATCAGGGTAAGGACTTCGCTCCCGGGGTCCAGTTCCACACCGAAGCGCCGTTTGTACCAGCCCGCGACGCTCACCTTGAAATTGTTCATCCCCGAATACGACGGGTACTGATGATTTGCCGGGTCCTGGGCCGAGATGCCCAGCTCTTTAATGATATGCGGAGGTGTAGGTAGGTCGGGATCTCCGACTCCCAGGTTGATCACATCCACGCCCTTTGCTATCAATTCGGCCTTCAGCCGGTCAATTTCCTGAAATAGATAAGGAGGAAGAAGTTTGAGTCTCTCTGCCTTTATGAATGCCATGCGCTGCCTCCGCGTCTTCGCGTGCGAGAATTAACGGTTCGCCCCATTCCCGCCGTACATGCCTTGCCTGAACAATCGGCCGAAAATGGAAAAGAGTTGATAGAGTTTCATTGGATGCCGAGCACGTGTTCCATGCCGTAGAGGCCGGCCGGCTGCCTGCAGACCCAAAGCGCCGCCCTGAGGGCCCCCCTCGCGAAATTGTCCCGGCTTTGGGCGCGATGGGTGATTTCGATCCGTTCTCCCATGCCCGCAAAAATAACCGTGTGTTCTCCGACGATGTCTCCACCCCGAATCGTCTGGATCCCGATCTCCCGCCCGGTGCGTTCACCGATGAGACCGTGCCGTGCATAGACGCCGACTTCGTCGAGGTCCCGATGGAGTGATTTCGCGGCCACCTGGGCAAGCTTCATCGCCGTTCCGCTGGGAGCGTCTTTCTTGAAGCGGTGATGGGCTTCGATAATCTCGACGTCGTAATCGTCGCCGAGGAGCCTCGCCAGATCGCCGACCGCCTTGAAAAGGACGTTCACTCCCATGCTCATATTGGGTGCAATCACACACGGGACCTGAGCGGCAAGTAGGGCGGCTTCCCGTGTCTGGTCGGCCGTAAAGCCCGTCGACCCGATGACCATGGCTTTTTTCGCCGCCGCCGCGCAACGCAGGTGCTCAAGAGATGCGGATGCCACCGTGAAATCAAGGACCACGTCGGACGAATCGAGCACGTCTCCAATGGTTCCCGCCACGCGAAGCCCCGTCGGAGAACCGCCGATAAGCTCCGAGATTTCTTTCCCCACTGCGGGGTGACCGGCACGTTCAAAAGCCCCCGCCAGCTCGATCCCTTCGGTTTCACGAATCAACTGGGCAAGCCTTGAACCCATTCGGCCGGCGATGCCGGCCACTGCCGCACGAACCATTCGATTCTCCTTGCACAGACGACCGCATTCCGTTTTCCGGAATCGCGGTTGACGATGCTCAAAAGGGAGCAGACAAAGCGCATTCTCTTCCGCGCAGCCGTGTTGCGCCATACCCGCGAAACCGGGGACCCGTGGTCCGTTCCTGCCGGGCTTCATTCCCTCCCGTAAAGGCCCCCCGGCGCGGGGGTCTACACGAGGCCGTACGCCTGCAGTTCCTTGCGCAACCGTTCGCGGTTCGTTTCGGACATGGGTGCCAGCGGCAGGCGCACTTCATCGCTGCCGATCTTCTTCATCATGGCCAGAGCGGTCTTTACCGGGACCGGATTTGTTTCGAAAAAGACCGCATGGCAAATGGGCAGCAGCCGGTAATAAAGCTTTTGCGCCTCCTCGAATTTCCCTTCAAAGAACAGCTTGCACATATCGGATGTATCCCGCGGTGCAATGTTCGACACCACGGAAATGACGCCCTTGCCTCCGACGCACAGGAGCGGAAACGTGATGTAGTCTTCGCCGGACAGCACGGCCAAATCGTCGCCGCAGAGCGCGATGATGTCCGTGATCTGCTTCATGCTGTTCGATGCTTCCTTCACGGCCACGATGTTATCGATTTTCGCGAGCCGGGCGAGGGTTTCCGGTTCGATATTGACGGCGGTGCGGCTCTGAATATTGTAAACCACCAGAGGGATGTCCACGGACTTCGCCACCTTTTCGTAATGGCGGAAGAGCCCCTCCTGGGTTGGTTTGTTGTAGTAAGGGCTGATCAGGAGGGCCCCGTCGGCCCCGGCATTTTTGGCGTGTTTCGTCAGGCGAATGGCCTCTTCCGTGTTGTTGGATCCCGTCCCCGCGATAACGGGAACGCGCTTGTTGACCTGCTCCACGGTGATTTCGATGATCCGTTCGTGCTCCTGATAGGTCAGTGTTGCCGATTCGCCGGTCGTTCCACAGGGGGCAATTCCATTTGTCCCGTTGGCAATCTGGAATTCGATCAATTGCCGAAACGCTTCTTCATCCACCCGGCCGGCTTTGAATGGTGTCACAATTGCCACCAACGCGCCCTGAAACATGAGTTCCTCCCTATTCCCTTAATGTGTCTTCCCATAATTCAGCATCGTATACCACCCTGGCTTCGCCCTCCAAAAAAACCTCATGAAATTCCACGGGGCCTTCCGCGGGTGGGTTGTCAAAATAGACGGTCAGCGCTTCGCCGCCCCTGGTCAACAATTCGACGGGGGATTCCACCAGATGCCTGGCGGCGGCGATGAGGGCAACGGCGATGGACCCCGTTCCGCATGCCAGGGTCTCCGCTTCGACCCCCCGTTCGTAGGTCCGAATTGAAATGTGACGGCGGTCCAGCACATAGGCAAAATTGGCGTTGGCCCCGGCGGGCTGAAACCGTGGATGATTTCGCAGAGCACGGCCCCAGTTGAATATGTCCGCCTGTTCGAGGGCTTCTTTGCCGTCAAGGAAACAGGCGGCGTGGGGAACGCCTGAATTTATGAAGTGCAGGTCAAACGACCGCCCCGCCGCATCGAGACGAAAATCAAGCTGGAGGCCGTGAGGGGGTGTCATTCGGATTTTAACGCGCGGTTCCTTCAGTTCGGCCTCGATGATACCGGCGAGGGTCCGGAAAGCCATCCGGGTTTTTCGTACGATCCCGTTGAGATGGACAAAACGTGCGGCACATCTGGCCCCGTTGCCGCACATTTCCGCGTCGCT
Source organism: uncultured Syntrophobacter sp. (assembly GCA_963663685.2). Lineage (GTDB taxonomy): Bacteria > Desulfobacterota > Syntrophobacteria > Syntrophobacterales > Syntrophobacteraceae > Syntrophobacter. The sequence goes on from CAXXDT010000010.1 coordinate 210,037, forward strand.
GCCGTCGGCGTTGAAAAAGACCCACTTGAAATCCACTTCCGGGTCGTTTTGAATCATGATAAGCCCGTCGGCCCCGACGGAAACTTTTCTCCTGCATGCCAGTCGTGCGAGGGTACGCCCCTGCTCGACGCTCAACCGTTCGGTCCGGTTGTCGATCACGATAAAGTCGTTGCCGCTTCCGCTCATCTTGAAGAAGCGAATCTTTTCACCTGCTGAAGTCATTGGAAAAATCTCCAATCATGATTGGGCGGGCCGTGAAGGAATTCGTTGGTTGCTGCATGTGTGTCTCGGAGACAAAATCGGGCCAGTATCCGCCTGTGTGTTCACGAGCCGGTCCCACGGCCATCCCCGGTTCGTTCCGCGACGCGCCGATGAGCTGCCTACCTCGGGTCCAGAAAATCGGGCACGGATTCACACTGAATCAGGTCTTCCCAGGTTTCCCGTCTCCGGATGACGTAGTACTGGTCGCCTTTGACGAGGACCTCCGGCGCCCGAGGCCTCGAGTTGTAGTTGGAAGACATGGTGAACCCGTAAGCCCCTGCGCTCATCACCGCCAGGACATCCCCGGGTTGAACCATCGGGAGGCCGCGGTCCCTGGCCAGAAAGTCCCCGGATTCGCAGATGGGGCCGACCACGTCAACCATCTGGGTCTCCCGGCTCTTTTTCTCCAGGGGCTGAATCTGATGGTACGAACCATACAGGCTCGGGCGAATCAAATCGTTCATGGCCGCATCGGTGATGACGAAGTTCTTGGCCGGACTCTTCTTGGTATAGAGCACCTTTGCCATAAGAATCCCGGCGTTACCAACGATAACGCGCCCCGGTTCGAAAATCAAGCTGCAGGGGAGTCCCTTCAATTCACGCAGAATGGCCTCGGCGTACTCGTGAGGCTGGGGAGGGACTTCCCGATCGTAGACGATGCCGAGTCCTCCGCCCAGGTCTACATACCGGATGGGAATTCCGAGCGTACCGAGCTTGTCGATCAACAGGCGCAGCCGTTTCAGAGCATCCACGAAGGGAGTGACATCGGTCAACTGGCTGCCTATGTGACAATCGATCCCCATGATTTCCACGTTGTCCAGGCTTTTGGCCCTCTGGTAAGCTTTAATGGCGCTTTCTATTTCAATGCCGAACTTGTTCTTTTTCATTCCGGTGGAAATGTAAGGGTGCGTGTTGGGATCGACGTCAGGGTTGACCCGAAGCGCAATCCTGGCTTTTCGGCCGGAGAGAGCGGCACGCGAATTGATCGCTTCAAGCTCCTGGGTGGATTCGATGTTGAACATCAGGATGTTTTCGCGGAGCGCGTAATCGATCTCATCGACGGTTTTCCCGACGCCTGAATACACGATCTTTTCGGAGGGAACGCCGGCTTTGCGCGCACGGAAGAGTTCGCCGCCCGACACGATATCGACCCCTCCCCCGAGGGAGGCGAAGAGGCGAAGCATGGCGACGTTGGAGTTGGCCTTGACCGAAAAGCAGGTCAGGTGCGGAACGCTCGAAAACGAATGGTCGAATACCGTAAAATGGTGCTGCAGCGTCGCGTGGCTGTAGACATAACACGGGGTCCCGACGTGAACGGCGATGGACCGGAGCGGGACCTCTTCGCAATACAATTCATCGTTTTGATAATGAAAATGGTGCATGAAAACATCCCCTGTCAGGCGGGCGCTTTTCCGTTGGAGCAAGGGCCCGCATTATTACTTTTCAAACGCCAGGCTGCGGATTTCCGCCCATTTGGACAGCAAACCCTCCCGGTGATCGGGTTGAAGGCTGACGGATGAAACCGCGTAGAAATATACGGCGTTCGGTTTCACGGACTGGTCGACATACGGCGGATGCAGGACCGGGTTTGCCGTCAACCGGATGATCTCTTTTCCTTCCCGGCGATAAACGTAGTACCCGCTCACTTTTGCCTCGCTCTCCGTCCACTGGACTTCAACGGCGCCCTTGGACGGAATTGCCCACACGGTGTTGGGCGGAGGAGGGGGAAGGGCTTCCGGCGCCTTGGCCTGGCTGGTTGTGGAAGTCTCACCGATGATGGGCGTTTCCTCGAACATGAGCATCGAGGTCACCCGGTACCCGTATGTATTCTCGGCGGCAATGCCCTGGTCCAGAAAATTGTTCGCCTTGACGGGAACGGCAGAGACCTTCTCCCACGTCTTGTTGGGCGAGAATCTTTCGACCAGGAACTGAAGGTCGCCGTGCATTGCCTGTCCCTGGGCGTCCTTGGTCGGCGGCTTCCACTGGATCAGGATTCCCTGTGGTCCCGGAACGGTCATGAGGTTCGTGATGGGGCCGGGGGGAGGGAAAACCTTGGCTATCGCCGGATTTGAGTGGGTTACGGGGCGCCCGTTCTTGTCCTGTACCAGGACCTGGTACCGGTAGGCGTGCTGGACGGAAACCGCCGGGTCAGTCCAGGAAAGCCTGTTGTCCTGCGCTATCGCCTGGTCGGGATAGGCGGGATCGATCAGCTGAAGCTCCTGTTGAATGGTACCCGGGCAGTCCAGGCAGTTCCGGTTATTCCAAAGCAGTTCCGACCTGAGGATGTTGAACCGGTACTTGTTGTTTTTTGACGTGGTCCGCAGTTGATCGGGAATGGTCCAGGTGAGTTCGACTCCCTTGGCGCGAACCTGAACTCTAAGGTCTCGGACCTCGGGAGGGGTCTCAACGGAAGCCGGTTTCGGGAAAGACTTTTTCCCACAGCCCGTCAATAGCAGTCCGAAAACAAGGATAGAAATCATTCCGGCCAAGCAAAGATGGGATCGCATGATTCGACGGCTCTGCATATTCATAAGTCATTATCCAGAATAGGGATCATGATCTCAAAGCCTGTTCTTTGGCTTCCAAAGCGGCCCGGGCCCGGGTCAAGGCTTCCCTGACCCGGGAAGTGGCGGTGCCACCGGACGAAACCCTCTGGTCCACGGCACTGGGAATTTCAAGAAAAGGGAAGACATCCGGGTCGAACGCCTTGTGGAAAGTCTTGAGTTCTTCCAGGGTGCATTCTCCCAATTGCTTATGGTTTTCGATGCAATGGTGAACAATCTGCCCGACGATGTTATGGGCCTTGCGAAAAGGAATCCCCTTCCGCACCAGGTAGTCCGCCAGATCCGTCGCCAGGGTGAATCCCTGTCCCGCCATGGAGTACATCCTTTCACGGTTGAACCGGATTTCCGGAATCAACCTGGCAAGAAGACGCAGTGTGCTGATAACGGTGTCCGCCGTGTCGAAGACGGGTTCCTTGTCTTCCTGGAGGTCACGGTTGTAGGCGAGAGGAAGACCCTTGGTGAGGGTGAGAAGAGACATGAGATTTCCGAAAACGCGGGCCGACTTGCCCCGCATAAGTTCGGGAACGTCGGGGTTCTTTTTCTGGGGCATGATGCTCGACCCCGTACAGAAGGCATCACTGATCTCGATGAAAGAAAATTCCGTCGAGGACCACAGGATGAGTTCTTCAGCCATGCGGCTGACATGCACCATGAGCATCGACGACGCGGCGGCGAATTCGACCAGGTAATCCCTGTCACTCACGGCATCGATGCTGTTAGTCGTGACCCGGGGAAAATTCAGATACCTGGCGGTCCATTCCATGTCGATGGGGAAGGTCGTTCCCGCAATGGCCGCGCTTCCGAGCGGCAGCACGTTGGTTCGCCCGAAGCAATCCCGGAACCGCTCGTGATCGCGTTCGAACATTTCCTGGTAGGCCATCAGGTGGTGGGACAGCAGGATCGGTTGAGCGTGCTGCAGATGGGTGAACCCGGGCATGATGACCCCGAGGTTCTGTTCCGCGGCGGTCAGAAGGGCTTTCTGCACGTCGATCAGTGAAGCACGGCACTGCTGCAGCACATCCCGCATGTAAAGACGCATATCGAGCGCTATCTGATCGTTCCTGCTTCTCGCCGTGTGGAGCTTCCCTCCGACTTCCCCGATTTTCTGCATCAACTGTCGTTCGACAGCCATATGGATGTCTTCATTGGATGAATCCAACTGCACCTTGCCGCGTTCAATCTCGCGGAGTATCTCTCCCAGGGCCTGGACGATCAGAGACGCTTCGTCGTGTGAAATGATTTTGCATTCCCCGAGCATCCTGCAGTGGGCGATACTCCCTTCGATGTCGTATCGGTACAACCTGCTGTCGAAATGAATGGAAGCGGTGTAGTCTTCAACCTGCCTGTTTGTCGGCTGCTCGAAGCGGCCCTGCCAAAGCTTCTCCGTCATACACTGATTCTCCTGGGGTGAGCCGCGACTATTCCAAATTCTTTGCGACAAGGGATTGTATCCGGAGCCGCAAGCCGTTGAGCCTTATAAACCCGGTGGCATCATCCTGCCGGTAGACGTTGTCTTCCTCGAAAGTCGCAAAGCTCGGCTGGTACAGCGAGCGGTTCGACTTGCGTCCTACCACGGTGCATGTTCCCTTATACAGCTTGAGGCGCGCCGTGCCGTAGACGTGTTCCTGAGCGAGGTCCATGGTGTTCTGGAGCAGGCGCATTTCCGGGGAGAACCAGAACCCGTTGTAAATCAGGCGGGAATATTGGGGAATGAGAGAATCCCGCACAAACATGACCTCGCGGTCCAGGGTGACCGATTCCACCGCCTGGTGGGCGATGCGCATGATGGTCCCTCCCGGGGTCTCGTAGACTCCGCGTGACTTCATACCGACGAAACGGTTTTCAACCAGATCGACCCGCCCTATGCCGTGTTTCCCCCCCAGCAGATTGAGCCGGTGCAGCAGGGCAGCCGGGCTGAGCCGTTCGCCGTTCACGGCCGTCGGGTCTCCCTTCTCGATGTCTATTTCGATGTATTCCGGCTGATCGGGAGCGTCCTCCGGGCTGACGGTGAGCGTGAACATCCCGGGGTCCGGTTCGTGCCAAGGGTCTTCGAGGACGCCTCCCTCGAAGCTGATGTGCAGGAGATTGCGATCACTGCTGTACGGTTTTTCCTTGGTGACCGGGACGGGGATCCCATGCTTTTGGGCAAACCTGACCAGGGCATTCCGTGATTTAAGGTCCCACTCCCTCCACGGGGCGACTATTTTGATGTCGGGATTGAGCGCGATATAGGCGAGTTCGAACCGCACCTGATCATTCCCCTTTCCCGTCGCCCCATGGCTCACCGCATCGGCCCCCTCTTCGGCGGCCACGAGGATCTGCCGCCGCGCGATCAGGGGACGGGCAATGGAGGTCCCAAGCAGGTACTGGCCTTCGTAAATGGCATTGGCCCGGAAGGCCGGGAAAACATAGTCCCGAACGAACTCTTCCCTCAGATCGACGATCCTCGCCTTTACCGCTCCCGTGGCGAGCGCTTTCGCCTCCAGGCCGTCGAGTTCCTCCCCCTGTCCGAGGTCCGCGGAGAAGGTGACAACCTCGCACTTATAGGTTTCGATCAACCACTTCAAAATGATTGAAGTATCCAGTCCGCCCGAATACGCGAGAACAACTTTTTTAACGTCCATGAGTTCTAACTGTCTCCTGTAAAGATGCTTGAACAAATGGGACCTTTGCAAGTCCGTTGCGCCTCAACCCACAGAAGGGAAGGGCGGCCGCTACGCGGCCCCGTGCCCGTTCAAAAGCCAGTCGAGCAGGGCCATCTGTATGTGCAGCCGGTTCTCCGCCTCATCGAAAACGGCGGATTGCGGGCCTTCCAAGACTCCGTCCGTGATTTCCTCACCGCGATGCGCCGGGAGGCAATGCAGAACGATGGCGTGCGGCGGGGCCGCCGCCACGAGCTTTTCATTGATCTGGTAAGGGCGGAAAACTGCGCGGCGGGCCTCCGCCTCTTCTTCCTGACCCATGCTCGCCCACACGTCGGTATAAAGCACATCGGCCGAGGCGACGGCTCCCATGGGATCGTCTACGATGACGATTTCTCCCTTCCCCTGTGCCTTTGCCCAGTCGACGACGTCGGCGGCGGGGCGGTAGCCGGGCGGACATGCGAGAAAGAGCTTGAAGCCCAGGCGTGCCGCCGCATTGATCCAGGAATTGGCCACATTGTTGCCGTCCCCGATCCAGGCCACCTGCAGATCGGCGAGTGTGCCCCGCCTTTCCTCGATGGTCATGAGGTCCGCAAGAACCTGGCAGGGATGAAACCGGTCGGTGAGACCGTTGATGACAGGGATCGACGCATAACGCGCCAGTTCGGCCACATCGTCCTGAGAGAATGTCCTGATGACGATGGCGTCCAGGTATCGGGAAAGCACCCGGGCCGTATCGGCCGTCGGTTCGTGCCTTGAAATCTGAGTGTCCTTTTCGGTCATGAACACGCACCGCGCCCCGAGACGGTACAGGCCGGCCTCGAAAGAAACCCGCGTGCGCGTGGAAGGCTTGACGAATATCAGGCCCACGACCTTGTTCGCCAGTGAGGGTTTCAGGGTGCCTTCCGCCCAGTCTTTCTTCATTTTACGGGCACCGGAAATGAGGCCGGTGATTTCCTCGGCGGTCAGGTTCCTGAGGGACAGCAGGTCTCGTTTCATGCCGACTCCTCCTTCAGAACCTCGTCCAGAGCCTCGATCAGAAGATCGATCTCCCGCTCCGTGACGATCAGCGGCGGAACGAATCGGAGCACCGTTTCGTGGGTGCAATTGATGATGAAACCGCGTTCGAGCAACTTAAGAACAATATCCTTGCCCGGCCCGTCCAGTTCCATCCCGATGAGTAAGCCTCTGCCCCGCACCGCTTTAACGACCGAATGGCGTGACTGCAGGTCCGCCAGGCGATCCATGAAATATCGGCCGATCTCCCGGACGCGTTCGAGAAAGGCCGGACTGGAAATGATCTGCAGGACCCGCAACGCCACGGCAGTCACCAGCGGAGTGCCGCCGAAAGTACTGGCATGAGTCCCGGGACCGAATGCTTTCGCCACCCGGTCGGTCGCGAGCATCGCCCCGACAGGCAGGCCGTTGGCGAGCGCTTTCGCCAAAGTCGCAATATCGGGGGTGACTCCGTCGTGCTGGTGGGCGAACAAGGTGCCCGTGCGCCCCATCCCCGTCTGGACTTCATCGAAGATGAGCAGCAGGTCATGCTTTTCGCACAGTTTTTTCAGTCCGTTGAGATAGCCTTCGGCGGGGAAACAGATCCCCCCTTCGCCCAGTACGGGTTCAACCATAACCGCGCACGTGTGTTCCGTGATGGCTTCCTCAACGGCCGGTATGGAATCGAAATCCACGTATGAAAAACCTTCCACCAGCGGCTCGAAACCCTTGTGCACCTTTTCCTGGCCGGTGGCGGAAAGTGTAGCCATCGTTCGGCCGTGAAAGGAGTTTTTCATAGTGATGATATGGAAACGCCCCGGACCGTACTGGTCCCGGCTGTATTTCCTGGCAATCTTGATTGCCGCTTCATTTGCTTCGGCGCCGCTGTTGGAGAAAAATACCTTATCCGCAAAAGAAAGGCGTGTCAATTCTGCCGCCAGCTCGACCTGGGGGCGGGTATAAAAAATGTTCGAAACATGCACCAGTATGTCCGCCTGCTCGCAAAGGACACGGGACACTTCATGGTGGCAGTGGCCGAGGGCGCACACGGCAATTCCGGCAAGAAAGTCGAGATATTCCTTTCCCCGGTCATCCCAGAGCCTGCATCCCTTTCCCCGCACGATGGCGACCGGAAGCCGGGCATAACTGTCGCAGATGTGCTCTTTACAACCCAACATGATATTCTCCATCAACAAGCTCCTCTGAGTCAGCCCCGGAAAGGAGGGGCGCCGAAATCCCGGGAGGGGGAACGACCGCGGCGGCGGGCGTTCGCTGATTCCCTCCGAGGTGTTTACTGTTCTTCGTGTTCGGGCCTGTACCGGATCATCTCCGTCCCGATCCCCGCATCCGTGAACATTTCAAGCAGTATGGCGTGAGGCACGCGTCCGTCGATGATATGGACCTTGTCGACCCCCGACTGGAGTGCGTCGGTGGCGCACTGGACCTTGGGAATCATTCCACCGCTCAAGGTCCCGTCCCTGAGGGCTGCTTCAGTTTCCGCGATGGTCAGGCTGGAAATGAGTTCGCCCTTTGAATTCAGGATCCCTTCCACGTCGGTCATGAGAACCAGCTTGGCAGCCTGTAATGCGCCCGCGATATGCCCCGCAACCGTGTCGGCATTGATATTGTAAGTTTCACCCTTTTCGCCGGCGCCCACGGGAGCAATGACGGGGATGAGATTGCTTTTCTCAAGGGAATGCAGAATCCCCACATTGATCCGGTTCACTTCGCCCACAAGACCGATGTCGATGATCTCGGGGGGCTGGTCATTACCCTTGGACCGGTATATCTGGAGCTTGCGGGCCTCTATGAGGTTCCCGTCCTTGCCGCTCAGCCCCAGGGCCTGGCCTCCGTGTCGGTTGATGAGGGACACGATTTCCTTGTTCACCTTGCCGGCGAGCACCATTTCGACGATGTCCATCGTATCGGCGTCCGTCACGCGCATGCCGGCGAAGAAATCGCTTTTCTTCCCGATCCGGTCGAGCATCTGCCCGATCTGAGGGCCTCCCCCGTGGACCACCACGGGGTTCATCCCGATGTATTTCATCAGAACGATGTCCCGGGCGAAACTCTCCTTGAGGTCCTCGGCCACCATTGCATGCCCGCCGTACTTGATGACGACTGTCTTCTGATAGAACCGGCGTATGTAGGGCAGAGCTTCAACCAGGACCTTCGCTCTTTCCACCATTTCTCCAACTTGTCTCAAGGGATGCTCGCTCATAGAATGTACCGGCTAAGGTCCTCGTCTCTTATGATGTCCTGGAGCGTCTTCCTGACGTATTCCCTCGTGATCGGAATTTTCTGGCCCTTGAGGTCCGGAGCATTGAACGAGATGTCGGAAAGAAGCTTCTCCATGATCGTGTGCAACCTTCTGGCTCCGATGTTCTCGGTCCTCGAATTCACCTGGTAGGCGATGCCCGCGATTTCCTCAATGGCTTCGTCGTCAAAGGTCAATTCCACTTCTTCGGTGGCCAGCAGCGATTCGTACTGCGCGATGAGCGCATTTTCCGGCTCCTTGAGGATCCGGATGAAGTCTTCCTTGGACAGGGACGTCAGTTCCACCCTGATGGGAAATCTACCCTGGAGTTCCGGTATGAGGTCCGAGGGCTTCGAGATATGGAATGCCCCCGAGGCGATGAACAGGATGTGGTCGGTCTTGACCATGCCGTACTTGGTCGTAACGGTCGACCCTTCCACGATGGGCAGCAGGTCCCTCTGGACGCCCTCGCGGGATACGTCGGGGCCTCTCCCGCCGCTTTCGCGCCCGGCAATCTTGTCGATCTCGTCGAGGAAGATGATGCCCGAATGTTCAACCCGCTCGATGGCCGACTTGATCACTTTCTCCATGTCGACCAAACGCTGCGATTCCTCCTGGATCAGGATTTCCTTAGCCTCGGGTATCTTGACCTTGCGGCGCTTGGTTCGCCGCGGAAGCATCGATCCGAGCATGTCCCGCAGGTTGATGTCCATGTCTTCCATGCCCGCTCCGGAGAAAACCTCTATCATCGGGAAATTGCGGTCCGGAACGTCAAGCTCGACATAGCGGTCGTCCAGCGCTCCCTTGCGGAGCAGCTTCCGAAGCTTGTCCCGCGTCGAGTCCGCCTGTTCGGTTTCCTGCTGTGCGGTCCTCACGCCTTCGGGCGCCGGCAAAAGTTCCTGCTCCTGCTCCTTGGCCTCCTGCTGCTGCCGCTTCGGCGGAAGCAGCACGTCGAGGAGCTTTTCCTCGGCGATTTCCTCTGCCTTGAGCTTCACCAGTTCCATTTCTTCGGTTCTGACCATGCTGACCGCGAGTTCGGTGATGTCCCTTATCATCGATTCGACGTCCCGGCCCACGTAGCCAACTTCGGTGAATTTACTGGCTTCGATCTTGAGAAAAGGAGATTGTGCAAGCCTTGCCAGCCGGCGGGCGATTTCCGTTTTGCCCACGCCGGTCGGCCCGATCATAATGATATTCTTCGGAGCGATTTCATCCCTGAGATGCTCCGGCACCTGCTGGCGCCGCCAGCGGTTCCTGAGAGCGATGGCTACCATTCTCTTGGCGTCGCGCTGCCCGATGATGTATTTGTCCAGTTCCCTGACGATATCCGCAGGGGTCAAAGGTTGCTGCATGGCGGTTACAACTCCTCGAAAGTAAATTCCCTATTGGTATAAATGCAGATGGACGCGGCGATGTTCATCGCTTCCTCGGCGATTTCCCGGATAGAGAGCTGAGAGTGTTTGAGCAACGCCCGGGCGGCTGCCAGCGCATAAGCGGACCCGGAACCCACCCCGGCGACGCCGTCGTCGGGTTCGATCACGTCGCCGGTCCCGCTCAGGATAAAGCAGTCGTTCTTGTCGGCGGCGATGAGGAGCGCTTCCAGCCGCCTGAGGGCTCTGTCCATCCGCCAGTCCTTGGCAAGTTCCACCGACGCCCGCTTCAGGTTGCCGTTGTATTGTTCCAGCTTGGCCTCGAGCTTTTCGAAAAGAGTGAAGGCGTCCGCGGTGGATCCGGCAAAGCCTGAAAGAATACTATTGTGGTACATCTTGCGTACCTTCTTTGCCTGATGCTTTACGACGGTGTCGCCCATGGTGACCTGGCCGTCGCCCGCCATGATTACCTCTTCACCCCGTTTGATTGCCAGGATGGTCGTACCATGCATGATAACAGTGTTGGGCATGTCCATTTAATTCCCCCGGGGCCGGTGCTTCCCCCCGTTTTTGAAATTTCGGCAAATCGTCCGCACACCTGAGAGATAGTCACTTATCGTCCGGGATGTTCTTTCCGGCCTCTCGGGTGTGCCGCATCGTATATCTTCATGATCTGGTCCATCTGAACGTGTGTGTACCTCTGAGTCGTCGACAGGTTCGAGTGGCCCAGCATTTCCTGTATGGACCGTAAATCGGCCCCCGAATTCAACAGATGAGTTGCAAAAGTGTGCCTGAGCCCGTGGGGGCTGAGGTGCTGCCACAGTCCGCACCGCCGCAGTTCCATTCTGAGGAGCCTGTGAACGGACCTGGTCGTCAGCCTTCCGCCCCGTGCATTGCGGAAAAGCGCGGTGCCCATCGGTCCGGCCTCCGGAAACTGGATATCCCGGGCGGCGAGGTAGATGTGCAGCGATTCCATCGCCTTGCTCCCGATCGGAACAATGCGCTCCTTGCTGCCTTTGCCCAGGACCCGGATCATTCCCTGATCGAAATCGACATCGGCCTCGGTGAGGCCCGCCAGTTCGCTCACCCGAACCCCGGTCGAATACATGCATTCGAACAATGCCCAGTTCCGGCATCGCCTCCACGATGCGCCTTCGCACCTGCCCGCGGCACTCAGAGAATCCAGGAAGTGGAAAACGTCGTCAACTCCCAGGAAAGAGGGAATCTTAAGGCCCAGTTTGGGATAACCCACCAAAGCGGCCGGATTGTCGCGCACGATGTCCCGTTCGTTCAGGAAATGGTAAAAGGACCGTATAGTGGACAGCTTCCTTGCCCTGCTGGTTTTCTTCAAGTCCTTGTGCATCGAGGCAAGGAATCCCCTGACGACGTCGGAAGTGATCCGTGAGAGATTCTGATCTTCGGCGTCCGGGACGGTCCCGAGATACTGCCGGAACTGGGCCAGGTCGCTTGCGTAGGCCCGCAGCGTCTCCGGGCTCAGGCCTCGTTCGTGCCTGAGATGCGCAAGGAAAAGTTCCATGGCTTCCTGCCAGGTAGGAGATGCATCCATTGTCGCTTTATCCGTCGTCCCCTTTTGCCCGGACGTGTTACACTGCAAAGGTCTCTCGGCCCATCGCCCGGAACCGCCGGTGACCGTGGAAATTCCGGGCCCTGTCTCCGCGATGAGCGCGCAAATCCTGAAATTTCGGAATAAATGCCGCTCTACGAGCACATCGCAGGAAACAAGATCAGTAACATACGTGTCCGAAAAATTAAAGTGAAAGTCTCAGAATCTCCTGCCGGGCCGGGAACGGGAGGAGCTGCCAGGAGAAATTCACTTGACTTTGGAGCGAAATTTGACCTATTTTCCAGTCTTTGGATTTCTCCACGATTTCAGAATATTGAACGGTAATGAGGGCATCCGGGGGAGTATGAGGAGGCTCGCAAAATTCCCCGACCGCCAGGTTCTTCTTCGCCTGATAAGTTCGTTAAGAGATTCCTCAGCATCGCGCAGCCGTTCGGTATTCCCATCTGAGTTCACACTTCTCTTGCGGGAGAATCTTTCGCGGATCTGATCCCGGCCTTCCGGGGTGTATGGATTGAAGAAAGGAAAAGACATGAGAGAGGATGTTGCTGGTATCCGTACTTTCGCTATCATTTCCCACGGTGGTGCAGGAAAAACCTCGGTTGCAGAAGCCATGCTCTTTGACGGGGGAGTTACCACCCGTCTCGGCAAGGTGGATGACAACACCTCCATCATGGATTACGAGCCCGAAGAGGGAAAGCGAAAGATTACGATCAGCTCGGCTTTCAATACTCTTTCCTGGAAAAAGCATCAGATTACGATCATCGATACCCCCGGGGATTTCAATTTCATCGCGGAGACCAAGACATCCATGCAGGGTGCCGATGCCGTTCTGGTCCTGGCGGATGCGGTCGACGGCGTGAGGGTGCAGACGGAAAAGGTGTGGGAATTCGCCGATGAATTCAATCTGCCGCGACTTATTTTCATCAGCAAGATGGACCGTGAACGCGCCGACTTTTCCAAGACGGTGGACGATATCCGCGCTAATTTCGGGAAATCGTGCGTGCCCATTCAAATCCCGATCGGCAGTGCCGAGAGTTTCGCAGGGGTCGTGGACGTGCTGAATCAGAAGGCGTATGTGTACGGCCATGGGGAAAGCGGCCAGTTCGAGACGACTGAAATGCCTGCGGAACTTGCCGACGAGGTTGCCCAGTTCCGGGAGGAGTTGGTCGAGAGGGTGGCCGAATCCAACGATGATCTGCTGGAAAAGTATCTCGAGGCGGGCGAGCTGTCGCTTGACGAGGTGAAAAACGCTCTTCGCGGTGCGGTGATTTCGGGTACCCTCATTCCCGTTGCCTGCGGGTCGGGCACGGCGAACATAGGCATTCAGCCGCTGCTCGATCTCGTTGTCGACTGCCTGCCGTCGCCCGCCGACCGGGAACCACGGACGGGGAAAGGTCCTCGAGGCGGGGCGGAAGTGAGCCGGGAACCGGATCCCGCCGCTCCTTTCAGTGCTCTGGTTATCAAAACCATCAGCGATCCCTATGCGGGGCGGCTTTCCGTAATGCGCATATATTCGGGAACCCTGGGACCCGATTCGACGGTGTACAATTCCACCAAGGAAACCAAAGAGCGCTTCGGACAGCTCCTGAGGCTGAAGGGGAAGACTCAGGAACCCATTCAGAACGCGGGGCCCGGAGACATTGTCGCGGTGGCCAAGCTGAAGGAGACCACCACTCAGGATACCCTCTGTTCGGAGAAAGACCCGATTATTTTCGCTCCGGTGGAACTACCGCCAGCGATCTATTCCCTGGCCGTCGAACCCAAGAGCAAGGGCGATGAGGAAAAGATCTTCTCGTCCCTGTCGCGGCTCATGGAGGAAGACCTCACCCTCAAGCTTGAACGAAACGACGAAACGCGGGAAATGATCCTGTCCGGAATGGGCGAGATCCATATAGAAGCCACGGTCGACAAGCTGAAGCGCAAGTTCGGGGTTGAAGTCAATCTGCGGCTGCCCAAGGTGTCCTACAAGGAAACCATCAAGGGGAAGGCCCGGGTCCAGGGAAAATACAAGAAGCAATCGGGCGGTCGCGGCCAGTACGGAGACTGCTGGATTGAAATGGAACCTCTGCCCAAGGGAGAAGGCTTCCACTTCTATGACAAGATCGTTGGAGGGGTGATCCCCAGGCAATATATCCCGGCCGTGGAAAAGGGCATCGCCGAAGCCCTGTCGGATGGTCCCATGGCAGGATTTCCCGTCGTGGACTTTAAGGTAGATCTCGTGGACGGTTCCTTCCATCCGGTGGATTCTTCTGAAATGGCGTTTAAAATCGCCGGTTCGATGGCCTTCAAAAAAGCCGTACTGGAAGCGAAGCCGACGCTGCTCGAACCGATAATGCTGATGGAAATCACCGTTCCCGACGATTGTATGGGTGATATCATCGGCGATCTCAATTCCAGGCGGGGCAGGGTGCTCGGGATGGAGAGCAAGGGTAAGAGACAAATCCTCCGCGCCAATGTGCCGCTGTCGGAGGTGCTCAAATATGCCCCTGACCTCCGTTCCATGACCGCCGGCAGAGGAATGTTCACCATGAAATTCTCTCATTACGAGGAGGTGCCGGGCCAGTTGCAGGAAAAGATTGTCGAGGCGGCGAAAGCGGAAGAAAAATAGCCGTGCTTCGGGGTTCCCCGCCGGGTCAGGCATCCGGCGGGGGGCAATTGCCCGGTATCGAAGAATCCCGCAACAATCAGAACCTGCTGAAGCTTCAGGAGTTTTTGAATCAGCTCGTTGCGCTTTTACCAAGGCTGAGGAATGGACCAGGATCAGACTGCTGCCCGCAGGTTCTCGGGCACATTCGATCACATAGCGCTGGCTGACCTGACGCAAGTGATCTGTCTCTCACAGATGAACCAGTCCGTTCGTGTCCGATCCGGTCCCGATTCCGGCACCATCTACGCAAACGCCGGCCAAATCATCCATTCGGAAATCGGCCCCATCCGGGGTGAGGAAGCCTTCTGTCAAATCCTCAGATGGGAATGCGGCGATTTCGAAGCCGTGCCGTCCAATCGCGGCGATATCACCGCGTCCATCAAGCGATCCTGGGAATACCTGCTCATAGAAGCCATGCGGTATCGCATCGAGGCTTCCTCTGAGGGTGCGGGTTCGCCTCAGCACCCTCAGGCCTTTGCCGGTCGAATCTCGGGAATCCAGCTCGCCGACCTTGTGCAGCTTGCCTGCATGGCCCGGAACGCCAGGGTGCTCGAAGTAAAATTCCAGGGCAAGAGCGGGAAGATATATGTCAATTCCGGGCAGGTCTACCAGGCGGTTTTTGGAAAACTCCAGGGGGAAGAGGCCTTTTATGAGATCCTGCTTGCGGAGGAGGGGGAGTTTGCCTCGCTTCCGCCGGATGAAAGCCAGCCCGAGGGTATAAGCAAGCCCTGGGAATATCTCCTCATGGACGCGATGCGCTACCGGGATGAAAAGGGCGGGCGCGGAGACGATGAAGAAGCCGGGGCCGCGGTTCAGTCGCTGCTCCAGAGAGTCCAGAGGATGAAGATCAGCGAGAGAATCAAGCTCGCCATGACCGGGGACAAGGAGGCTCGGGGGCTGCTCATCAAAGATGTGAACCGGCTCGTTCAGGTGGCCATCATCAACAATCCGCGAATTACGGAAGGCGAAGTCAATTCAATTGCCAACAGCCGCAATATGGACGAGGAAGTGCTGAGAAGAATCGCGGGCAACCGCGAATGGATGAAGACCTACCCCATCCGGCTTGCACTGGCGACGAATCCCAAGTGTCCCCTGCCCACGGCCACGAAAATCCTCCAGACGCTCGTCGCTCACGATCTGAAGCAGATAGGCAAGAGCAAAGGGGTCCCCATTGGAGTGGCACAGGCTGCCAGGCGGCTCACGAGAGAGGATTCGGGAGGTAAATGAAATCATGGAATCGGACCGGTCCGGACATGTTTTTTGCCGAACCGCGGCTATCGTCACGGCAAGCGATCGCGGTGCCAGGGGTGAGAGGGAAGACGCGTCGGGGAAAGCCCTGGGCGATCTCCTGCGCGATGCCGGGCTCGAGGTGGTGCATCATGTGATCGTTCCGGACGAGCGCGAGGACATCTCGCGAGCGCTCATCGACTGCTCCGACGAAAGGAAGGTGGCCCTGATCGTGACCACCGGAGGAACGGGGGTTTCCCCGCGTGACGTTACGCCGGAGGCGACGCTTGCGGTGATTGACCGGGAGGTCCCGGGCATGGCGGAGGCGATGCGCGCCGCGAGCATGCTCAAGACCCCCCACGCAATGATATCGAGGGCCGTGGTCGGCATCCGCGGTGTGACGCTGATCGTCAATCTTCCGGGCAGCCCCCGCGGAGCGGTTGAGAACCTGAAGATTCTCCTTCCGGCCCTGCCGCACGCCCTGGATAAGATCCAGGGTGATCCGTCGGAATGTGCCGGCCCGTGAGCGGGGAAAAACCGGCAGGAATGAGCGGCGCTCATTCCCGCGTGCCTTTCGTGACGGCGGTTCGGTTATTCCTTTGACGTCGGGCACTTCTCCCGGATTTCCTGCTTCTTCTTCAGGTAATCCGCGTTGATCCGGTCGAGTGCGTCATCGAGTTGGAAAACCTCCAGCTCCGCGGCCTCTATGGCCTTGAGGTACTGGGGCACGAGGGCGGCGTTCGGCCAGTCGGTCTGTTCGTTCTTGTACAGGGAGAAGATTTCGGCCCCAAGCCGGGCTTGCGCCTGGTCCAGCTTCTTCCGCGCGCAGCATTTCTTGCATTTCTGAAAGCGGGTTCTGATAAACTTAGTCGCCCACAGGATAACGATCCGAGCACACTGAAAACTCATGCAGCCAAGTCTTCCAAACATGTCCGAAACTCCCTTGGAATATGTCCTCTGTTTGTGTTTCCCTCAAATGCGGCACGGTCGGCCGCGTCAATTCAAGATTTTCCGCAAACGGTCCATTATCCGCTTCGGGTGACTGCCCGCCCAGAACACCCTCCCGCAACCCGGACAGCGGTGAAACACGGTGTTCGTTTCATAGACGTAGTCGGGAACCAGGCCAAAAGCTTCATCCCTGGGAAGCGCATCGAGGAGGAGGTTGCAACGGATGCAGAGGCGCAAAAGACGAAATTCGCAGGGATCAACCGGGATGTGAGAGATCAGTTCTCGGAGCTGTTCGCCTGGATCGTTCGAACCCGGGCAGAAAACATTTTCAAATGCGCACCAGCGGCGCTGCCGTGTGACGATCAGGAAGCCTTCTCGAGCGAAACCGACCACCTGCTCCCGACTTTCCAGGCGGATACACCGGCTGTCGAAGCCGAGAATCCGCAGCCACTTGGCCAGGTTGCCCAGCATGACATCGATGATGAAGCGTTTTTCAGGAAGAGGGTCTTCCTTCATTTGAGCAGATCCAGGTTGACCTCGCGGACACCGGCCGGAACAGGCTGTGTGAAAGCGGAAGCCTCAAATCCGGGGGAAGGAGAGACCTGCTCCACGCTGACATCCATGTGCCACTGGGACGATTGGTACCGTATCTTTCCCGGAATGTCCTGAGGGTTGAGGCCGACCGGAGGATCATACTCGATGCGATAATCCCCGCGGCTTTCCTTCACGGCAATGGCTTTGAGCGCCGGGGGCTGCGCGGTGAATTCCCACGTGAATCCCCGGTCCGGCTCCTGTGCACCGGAAAAGATCGTCCAGCCGTTGGGGACGGGCTGAGGTTTGAGCCCCGCCGCCCGGTCCGACGGGACAACTCCCGCGAGGCTGTAAGCCAGGGTTTCAGCGGATACGGAAACCCCCAGAAAATATTCGATCAGTGTTTCGGGCTGTTGGGCCGTGAAGATGACTTTTTCGGAAGGTATCCAGAGGCTCGACCTGTCCCTGTTGTGGATGAAAAGGGCTACGGTCTGGCCGAGGAGACTGAACGCTTCAAATCGAACCTCGCCCGGAAGGTTGGCAAGGGCGATGGCCTGAAACCGCAGCTTCCCCCTGGTCCCTTCCGCGCGAATGCGGAGTTTTGCCTGGTAGTTCTTCCAGTAGCCCGACCTCGCGTGCAGTTTCGTGATGGCGTCCTCGAAGGACACCGGTTTGGGAAGCTCAACCGGAGCGGGTGGATGCGGGCATCCCTGGAGGAAAAAGAGCATGAATCCCATAAATATCGGGAGGATACGGGAAGAGTTCATCGTGACCCTGTTCTTCGCGGCCATCCTGACCTCGAACAAGCCGCACCCGCACGGGGGCTCGGCTGCCGGGAAAGAATCTAGCGGAGTTGTTTGAGCTTTTCCTGAATCTTTTCAGGTTCCGTATGATTGTAACCCAGTGCCTTCTGGTAGGCTTCAACGGCCTTGCCCTTATTGCCCAGGCTCTGGTAGATGTCACCGAGGTGCTCCTGGATCACCGGGTCTTCAGGAACGCGCCGGACGGCTTCCAGGATGGTTTCCAGGGCTTTCTTGTTCTGCCCCATCTTGAAATACACCCAGGCCAGACTGTCCATGATATAACCGTCATCGGGCGAGACGTCCAGCGCCGTCTTGACCATCTGCCGGGCTTCGACGAGGTGGATCCCCATTTCGGCATATGTGTACCCGACATAATTCAGGGCATTGGCGTTCTGCGGTTCAATCTGCAGTACCTCTTGCATGACTTTGATGGCTTCGTCCCTGCGGTTGGCCTTATCCAGTAAAATACCCTTGCGGAAAAGCAGTTCGACGTCCTTGGGAGCCAGTTCGAGGCCCTTTTCCAGGGCTTGCAGGCCGTCATCGTATTGCTTGAGTTCCTCATAGACCATCGCAAGATAGAGGTAGAGATCCGAAACATCCGGCTGCGCGGTGATCGCGTCTTTAAGGACCTGGATGCCAGCGGGGTAGTCTTTTTGCTTGGTGAAGATCAGCGCCAGGCGTGTTTGAGCCGCCGCCCAGAGAGGGCTGGTACGTGCAACCAGGCGAAAATTACGGATCGCCTGCTCCGTGTCCTGCTTCTCTTCGTAGGTGCTGGCAAGGTAATACAGGGCCTGGTCGTACTGGGGTTCTTCCTTCAGAAGGAATGTGAACGCCTTGATGGCTTCTTCGTAATCTTTTTGCTGAAGATAGATGACCCCGACCTTGAGACGGGTTTCGAGGTCTTTCCTGTTGAGCTTCAGGAGCTGGTTGAACTGTTCCAGTGCCTCATCCGAGCGATTCTGGCGCATGTAAAGGTTCCCTATCCGCGTGCGGGCATTGATGTTGCCCGGGCTGGAAGCGAGGATCTGCAGGTAAGTGTTCTCCGCGTCGCTGAAACGGTCGGTCATTTCGTACAGGTAGGCCAAGTCAAGGAGTGCGTTTTCGAAGGATGGGTCCATAGTCAGCACTTCCTGGTACAGGTTTTCGGCCTGGCGGTAATATTTCATATCCAGAAATACCCTGGCTTTGTAGTAAAGTGCTATCGGATTGTCCGGCAGGAGGCTCCTCAACCGGTCGAAGGCTTCCATGGCCTCGTCGTAGCGTTTCTCCTGGGCGAAAAGCGCACCCTCGAGCAGGTAGGCATCTTCGTTGGTCGGGTTTATCTGGATGACCCGGTTGTAACAGTCGATCGCCTTTGCGTTTTCGCCGATCCCGGCATAAAGCTGTCCGAGCAGCATGAAGGCCGGTTCGTAGTCCTGGTTGAAAGTGGTGGCGTCTTCAGCGAGTTTCAGAGCGGAATCGATTTTGCCCTGGCGGATATAGATCATGGCCAGTTCCGTCAGCAGCATCGGCGAATGAGGGTCCTTTTTCAAGGCCTCCCTGTAAGCGTCAACGGCCTTGTCTATTTCCTTGTTGTTCACATAATACTGGGCGAGCAGGTAGTCATAGTAGAGGTCTGCCCGGTAGCCGGACTCAGGACGGACCGGCGCCGGGTTCGATTCCAACGTCGGGGCCGTCTGATAAGGCTTCATCTGCGTACATCCGCAAAGGCAGACAGCAGCGAAGATCAAGATATTTCGAAGGCTCATAGAGGTTGTTTATCCTTGCAGCACAGCGGAATAAAAATATACCGGTGGTTATGGTCCAGAACTTTCCTCTACTAACACAGCGCATGAACGGAGTCAACGGGGTCCCGGGTTTTCGGGGGATTTTCTTTGTAATTAGAAATAGTTTATCTGAATCCGACCGGGAGTCGCGCTGGAGGTTTTCCCGTTTCGGGAAAGACAAGAAGCAAAGGGGAGAAGACATGGAATTTCCAAAGCTGCGTTACGGCCTGGAAATGATGCCGGTTGAGCACCGTGGGGGGCAGGTGGTCCTGCTGCGTGACCGGAGGGGCTATTGTTCCGACTGCCTGCTCCTGTCGCAGCCCGTGGCCCGTATGCTTGCCCTGATGGACGGAGAAAACTCCCTGCTCGACCTCCAGGCTTTTTACATGCGCCTGACGGGGCAGTTGCTGTTCATGGAGCACCTGGAAGGTATTCTGCGTGCACTCGACGAGCATTTGTTCCTCGACAACGAGAGGTTCGCCGAACACGCGGCCGCCGTGACGGCCCGATACGAGAGCGATCCCGTGCGAAGGATGCGCCATGCGGGCCAGGCCTATCCGCAGGACCCTGAGCGGCTGAGGTTGGAGTTGGGTGCGTTTTTTGCCGAAGAAAATGGCGGTCCGGGGATGCCACGAACTCAGGCGGACGATCGGCGCGCGGTAGGGCTGGTGGCCCCCCACATCGATATCCGTGCGGGCGGGCGATGCTTTGCCCATGCCTACAAGGCAGCAGGGGACGCGGTCAGCCCCGGGACCTGGATCGTCCTGGGAACGGGGCACGCACCCCTGGAAAATTTCTTTGCCCTGACCAGTAAGGATTTCGAAACCCCCCTGGGAATCGTCGCCTGTGACAGAGATTCCTGTGAGTTCCTGAGGGACGCCGCCCGGACAGACGTCCGTGCGGGTGAGTATTTTCATCACGAAGAGCATACCGTGGAGTTTCAGGCCATTTTTCTGTCCTACCTTCAACCGGGGGCGAAAATCGTTCCTCTGCTTTGCTCGTTTTCCCATGAGCATCTCCGAACGTCGCGCGACACCATCGACCACTTTGCGGGGCTCCTGGGCAAACTGGTCCGTGAGCGTTCCGCCGGGATCATCGCCAGCGTCGACTTCGCTCACGTCGGTCCCCGCTACGGGGGCGGCTTTCAACCCGATGAGTCAACGGTTCGCGACCACATGGCATCAGACCTGGAATTGATCGGGGACCTGGGAAAATGCGATGCGGAAGAATTCATGCGGAAGATCGCTCTCGACGGGAACGCGAGAAACGTCTGCGGAGCGGCGCCGCTGTACGTGCTGGCCCGGGCGCTCGAGGGCTATGCCCGCGGAAGGCTGCTCAACCACGACCATGCGGTGGTCGACGGGTACGGTTCATTTGTGACCTTTGCCAGCATGATCTTTCATGAGGTGAAATGACGGCCGTGCAGACGCAGTCGGGATCCCGTCACGCCAGTTCGGGGTGAAACGCTACCACCTGGTCTATGGAATCCGCGCCGGAGAAAAGCATGACGAGCCGGTCGACACCGAGGGCTATTCCGGCGCAGGGCGGAAGGTGTTCCACACTTTCGAGAAAGGCTTCCGGCAGCGGGTAGGGGGGAAGTCCGGCCCGGCGGCGGTTTTCGAGCACCATGTTGAAGCGGGCTCGCTGCTCAGCCGCATCGGTCAGTTCCGTGAAGCCGTTTGCGAGCTCAACCCCCGCCCAGTACAGTTCGAAGCGTTCAGCCACCGTTGGGTCCGATTCTTTCAGGCGGGCCAGAGCGGCCTGGTTTGCAGGATATTCCTCAAGGAAGCACGGGGATGGAAAACCGAGCCCGGGTTCCACCTTTTCCACCAGATCCTGATCGAAGCGTTCCTCATTCGGCGCCGCAACAGGGTCCCATCCCGCGTGGAGAAGAAACGCCTCCCGAACCGTGATGCTCCGCCATTCAGCGGCAGGATCAAGGCGTCGCCCGCGGTAAGACGGTCCCTGCGTGATGCCGAGGCCTTTCGCGAGGCTCCTCAGGAGCTTTTGACAGTCCCTCTGAAGGTCCTTGTGGGTTGACCGCAAACGGTACCATTCGAGAAGGGTGAATTCCGGATGGTGCAGCCTGCCTCTTTCCCCGCTTCGAAAAACCGGGGTTAACTGGAAAATCCTGTCGTATCCGGCAGCCAGGAGCCGCTTCATGTACAGCTCCGGACTGGTGATCAGAAAACGCCTCCCGTCGGCCGGGACCGCCTCGATATTGGATTCCGGCGCAGGTGCGGTGGTCAGCAGCGGAGTCCGGATTTCGGTAAAGCCTTCCTCACGGAAAAAGGACCTGATGCCCTCCATCGTGCGGTACCGGATTTCCAGGAAAGGGCGTTTGGCCGATAAGATGTCCCGTTCCGTCATGTGCGCTACGCTTTGACTCTTTCCACGTACGTTCCCGTTCGGGTGTCTATTTTGAGGATCTCCCCTTCTTCGATGAACAGGGGGACCTGGATGATGTATCCGGTTTCCATGGTGGCGGGTTTCGTGGCACCGGCGGCCGTATCGCCTTTTATCCCCGGGTCGGACCTGACAACCTTGAGTTCGACGAAATTCGGCAGGTTGATCCCGATGGGCCGGCCCTGAAAAAGAAGCATGCTCACCACGAGGTTATCGATGAGAAAGTTGGTGGCTTCTCCGGCCTGAGCCGCGGAAAGCTCGATTTGCTCGTAGCTGGTGGTGTTCATGAAGTGGTAGCTGTCGCCCTGTTTGTACAGAAACTGCATGTCCTGCTCTTCCAGGTCGGCGCTCTGAAACTTGTCCCCGGAACGGTATGTGCGGTCGAACTGGGAACCGGTGATCATGTTCTTCAGGCGGCACCGGTAAAGGGCCTGCCCCTTGCCGGGCTTGGAAAATTCAAAATCGACTATGATATACGGCTCGCCGTCGATCTCAATTTTCAAACCTTTGCGCAAGTCGCCCGCTGTCAGTGTGGATCCCATAAAATTTCCTTTCTTTCTGTTGATTCCTTAGGCCAAATTCCCTATTTTTATGGCACGAATCTGAATGGGTCAAGACCCTTTGATCGGGCAGGCGGATTAAATCCGCATTCCCGCGGTAAGCATAAGCGCTTATCAGAACGATAACCAGCAGTCTCTTCCAATCAGCTTGTCCGAAGGAGGCAACGCAGACATGAGTGAAATACTGTCGGTAAAAGCCAGAGAAATCCTCGATTCACGGGGTAACCCCACGGTTGAAGCCGAAATTCTTCTCGAAAGCGGCTACTCGGCTGTGGCAGCCGTTCCCTCAGGGGCATCCACGGGTTCCAGGGAAGCGCTGGAACTCAGAGACGGGGACCCCGCCCGTTATCTCGGCAAAGGAGTGCTACAGGCGGTTGAAAATGTCAACGAGGAAATAGCACCGAAAATCGTCGGATTCGAGGCAACGGACCAGGTAGGGTTGGACCGGACCATGATCGACCTCGACGGCACGGAAAACAAGAGCAGGCTCGGGGCGAACGCCATCCTGGCGGTCAGCATGGCGGTGGCCAAGGCCGCGGCCGCGGAATCGGAACTGCCCCTTTACCGGTACCTCGGGGGGGCTAACGCCTATATCCTGCCCGTTCCGCTGATGAACGTTCTGAACGGCGGCGCCCATGCGGACAACAATCTCGATATCCAGGAATTCCTGATCGCTCCGGCCGGTGCGCCCACTTTCAGGGAAGCCTTGAGAATGGGGGCGGAGGTTTTCCACAACCTGAAAAAGGTTTTGAAGTCCAAGGGCTTGAACACCTCCGTGGGCGATGAGGGCGGTTTCGCACCCAACCTGCAGTCCAACGAAGAAGCGATGGAAATGATCGTGCAGGCGATCGAGGCCGCGGGCTACAAGCCGGGGAAGGACGTTTTTATCGCGCTTGATTCGGCGGCGAGCGAGTTCCATGACAAGGGGGCCTATCGCATGGCCGCCGAAAAGAAACCGCAGAAAAGCTCCGAGGAGATGGTCGAATACTACGAGAGGCTCTGCGATCGCTTTCCCCCTCGTTTCTCTCGAAGACGGCCTGGCCGAGGGCGACTGGGAGGGCTGGAAGGTGCTCACCCGGAAGCTTGGCGGGAGGATCCAACTCATCGGGGACGATATCTTCGTCACCAGCACGAAGCTCCTCGCCAAAGGCATCGCCGAAGGGATCGGGAATTCGATCCTGATCAAATTGAATCAGATCGGGACCGTGACCGAGACGCTCCAGGCGATCACCATGGCCTACAAGGCGGGCTACACCGCGGTGATATCCCACCGCTCGGGAGAGACGGAAGACACCACCATAGCCGATCTCGCGGTCGCGGTCGGAAGCGGTCAGATCAAAACGGGGTCGCTGTCGAGGAGCGAACGCGTTGGCAAATACAACCAGTTGCTGAGGATCGAGGAAGAACTCGGTGATTCGGCGACTTATGCCGGATTGTCCGCTTTCCGTAGATAATGAACGCCGCCGCGGCCGGAAGGATCGGTAAGCCCATCCGGCACGCGGTGCCGTTGAATGCCGGCGGCACTTCTTTCCTTGACAGGGGAATCCATTTCATCTAAAAAAAGCGGGTCACATACTGGCGGCATACCCAAGTGGTAAGGGAGCGGTCTGCAAAACCGTAATTCAGCGGTTCGAATCCGCTTGCCGCCTCCAGAATGTCGAGGGGCTGCGGCGGGCATGCCGCAGCCCCTTCATGCTTCTCCCATTGTTCCAACTTTGTTTTCAATGTTGTTTTCCCGGAAGGATTTTCCCGGCCATACCCGAAGCGCGTTCGGATCGCGGGGCCGGTCGTCCGGATGGGACCATGCGATCGCCATTTCGAGGCCGCCTCTGCCGTTCCCCGGGCAGGGGCACCCGCAAATCCGGACTGTCTGCGGAAATTCGACTTCTGTGTTTTTCTTCGCCAAGGAATCCGCATAAGCTTCTTGCAAATGGAAAGAGATGACTTTAGAATGGTATAATACGCTTCTCTCGTATATCAGCAGCCGCACGCTCCGCATGAACAAAGAGGTAGCTGTGCCGGGGATAATTCGGGAGCGGTCAGGTATTGGCTTTTGCGTAGGGTGTGGGGCGTCGAACGCGGACTTCCGGCCGTTTGCCGAAGATTTTTCAGTTCGAGCTTCTTGTGTGATTTCACAGCGGAGAGGACTCCTTATTATGGCAATGAAACTGTACGTCGGTAATCTGTCGTTTCAGACTTCAACCGAAGAATTGAAAGAATTGTTCGCAAAAGTCGGAAACGTCGAATCGGTGACCATCGTGGAAGACCGTGATACCGGCCGGTCGCGAGGGTTTGGCTTTGTTGAGATGGCTTCGAGGGAAGAGGGCCAGAAGGCCATAGCCGAATTGAACGGTAAAGAATTGAATGGACGGCCCCTTACGGTCAATGAAGCCAAGCAGAAAGAGGAACGCGGACACAGCGGTCCTCGTAGCGGCGGCGGCGGCCGGGGTGGCTACGGCGGAGGACGCGGCGGCAGCGGCGGCGGCGGTGGTTACGGCGGCGGCGGCGGTGGTGGTGGCGGACGAAAAAGAGGCTGGTAGCCCGGCCGGATTTGGATACTTACCATCGTCTTTCTCCGCGTGGGAGAGGCGATGAGGCTGAACGGAGTGCGGGAAACCGGGGCGGAAGGATTCAGTTGCTGACGCTCCGATAAAAACTGTTCCGCAATGCCGCAGTGACGGATCGAATCCCCCCTGCCCCTTTTCGAAAGGAGAGGAGTACGGGGGGATTTTGCGTTGCGGACGGTGTGCCGTTGCGAGTAGAGTTTTCCCTGGATTTACGTTGCCGGCCTCGCCCGGGAATTCCCCCGGAAGCGGCCGAGCGCGTTGTCAGGAGAGGCCTTCCCCCTCCAGGAGTTCTCCCAGGGCATATGCGGCATCCCCTACGAGACGGCTGCAGATCTTCCTGCGGCTTTCGGGGTTGCCGTAGAATTCCTTTACCTCTTCCCGATTTTGCCAATCGACCCTTGAGATCATCCTGCAGTCCACTCCACCGTGAGATGTGGTGAGCTGTTCAAATTTTTCCAGGAACTTTAGGCTCATGGACCACATCCTCGGGTCCTCCTTGTCATTCAGATTTCCCCTGCTGAACAGGCTTGAAATGAGGGCGACAGCTCCGGTCAATGCGCCGCAGGTCCGTCCCGTTCCCGCGATGCCTCCGCCAAAAGCCCCCAGGGCCTTCAGAACATGCTCGTCCACCGCGTTCATCTTTTCCTGCCCGGCGGCCAGCACCGCCTGGCTACAATGGAAACGCCTGCCGAAAAGCTCTATTGCTTTCTGTCTCATGTCTTCAGGGGTCATGTCTGCCTCCCGCGTTAAGGTAAGTTCCGGACAGAAGAACGTCGGCCTGCGCCTTGCCGGATGGAAGGGCAGGCGACCGGGTTTTTCCGGCGGTGGTTCCAACGGCTGCAGAGTCGTTTCAGTCGGGTTTCCAGAGGAGACACGGGGAGAAGCGCGAAATTGGGGCCGCCGGCCGCGTCACTTCCTATGAAATAATCACTTTCTATTCTATTCCTGTTCGCCGGATGGGGAAAGCAGCAATTCTGACGTAAATCCCAACCGTTGTGCTGAAAAAGCATCGGACGGGAGCCACTGGATTCTTTTTTTTGTGCCGCTCCCTTGTCCTTGGTCAGAAAGACCTTATCTATGTGTCGAAGTACGCGGGAGAAAGAAGAGCTTTCTTTGTTTCAACTGTTTCCGGCAGACTGGAACTGTTTTTACATGAATTGAATTCCAATACGATAGGAGATGAGACCATGGCGGAGAAAAAGGAAGTCTGCGTATGCGACAAGTGCGGCAATGAGGCGGAAATGACCATCAGCTGTCAGATGGTTGATGTTCCCGAGGGCGGAATCATCAAAAAGAAAGAAAAGCAGACCAGAACGTGTACGGTTTGCGGCAACGAAGCCGATATGATAATCGATTTCGACGACTAGAATCAACGGAACAGGGCAATGGACACATCAAGGCCGCGCCCGGTATCTCCGGATGCCGGGCGCGTTTCGTTCCTGAGGCGGTGACTTAAAGAATCCTCAATAATTTTTCCAGCCCCTCGCGCTCAATCCTCACCGGATATTGCGGCGCGTACCTGAGCACTCCGTGTTCAAGAAGCCACGACAACGGGATTTCAGGACGAAAAATCCGTGCCTGCCTGAAGGAAACCGCAAGAACGGGTCGAGAGCACAACGCTTCCACTTCTCCCACCGTGTATATGGCTCGCCTCCCGATCGCGCGGAGGATTTCCCCGCACGAATCGGAAATCAGCGTTTTCTCGGCAATGCCCAGGGCGACCAATCCTTTTCTTTCTCCGGAACGGTAGAACAGCAAAATGCTTCCGGGTGTTATGGTCGTGGTCTGAGCCTGAGAGAGGTGTGCCTTTCTGATGGCGCTGGAAGAAAGCCCTCCCGCTGGGAATAGGGACCTTTGATCTTCGGATTCCGGGAAGAGGTGGGCGGCCGATCTCGGGGGGACCGGAATCATGAAACAGTCCGCATCGTCGGTTTTGAAATGGTGAGGCCCATACCGGATATGGTACTGGAGCGGATGAGTCGGACCGGGTTCTTCGACTCGGGGCCGCATGGGCTTGGCGAGCAATGCTCCGCCGAAGTTCGCATGCCGCACCGTTTTCGCGAATCCGAAATCTTCCAGGAACCCGGGAACCCAGCCTTTATCTTCTTCGGCCTGGTGGAACCAGACCCAATCGTACAGGTTGCGTGTTGCATGGTCCAAAACGGTCTTGAGCAGAAGTTCACTCAGAGACGTCGGGTTTTGATAGCCGGATATTCCAAAAAAAACGGATTTGAAGCACCTTCCCGGTCAACGAAGGAGGAGGAATGCGATCCTCAGCGGCGATGCAGCAGGCCGCAAGCATGTGCCCTCCATCGCGTGAGATCCATGCGCGCCAGTCTGCGTTTTCAGCCTCGACAAAGCATGATTTGAAATCCAGACCGTTCCCGCGGACAGGATCGAAAATCGGATCTTCCGGGTTGAGTGCGCTCACTCCGGCTTCTTCCATGATCGGGGGGTCCTGCGCCCCCGTCCCTTCAAGGTCGCGGATCATTGAAGCCGCTTCCGCGGTCAGGACCACTCTTTCTTCGAGCCCGAGACGTTTGGCCTTCCGGCGCAGGTCCCGGTCGGCACTTATGAGAAAGTCAACCGCGTCCGCGGCCAGGGCCGCGACCAGCCGGATGTTCATCCACTCCCTTGTCCCTGACGGAGGTGTGCCGAAGACCGAATCGAATTGTGCGGGAACGTCGGGAGGAAGCGATAGAACCGAATACGGGCGAAGCAGGGAGCGGTGAAGTTCGGATCTTCCCGGGAGCTTTTCGGCAAGCATTTCCTGGCGCGCCGCCGGATGTATGTACAGTCTGTGGTGATACTCCGCGGCGAGTCTGGCCGCTTCCGCGAGGGCCACGGCACGGTCCGCCTCCCTGTCCGGAGCGGCCGGGTCGGGTGGCAAAAGGAGTCCGCTGTCTACCAGAAACTTCAGAGTTGTGCCCATGGTTCGGCCATGCATTCCTTGTCAACGGGGTGCTGCAGTCCTTGCAGTGCACACAGGCTGAATTGCATATCCCCAACATTCCCGAACTGATGGAAGCCCTTTGAAACCGATGGCAACGACACTTCCATTTTAGTGGAAATCGTCAAGCATGCAAATGGAACCGTGAAGAAAAAGGAGAATTGCAAAAAAAAACTGCAGATCGTCTTTTGCTTTTCCTTCTTGTCGGCAGGGGTGGTCCGGTTCATAATCATGAGTTAGATTGTAATATGTTGCCGCTTGAAACCGCTGACACACCGCCACCACGGGGAAGGTTGTGTCCGGCCCGGTTCTCGGGGCTTCCGGTTTATCTGGAAACGATCGACCGCCGATTCGGTTGACTGGCGTTGTCTTAGTCGGCCGAACCAGGATTATACGGAAGAGAGGAATTTCCCATGCGTTTTAATCTTTCATCAGAAAGCATCCGCCTTCATTTGCGCCGGATTGCAATCGTTGTCCTGCCGGCGATCTTGTGCGTCGGGGGTTGGACGTTTCAGGCAGGCGCCTCAAGCCCGCAGGAGACCCTGCTCTCTCTGTTGTCGCAGATGGAGGCGACCTATTCCCAGGTGAACGATTACGTCACCATCTTTCATAAGCAGGAACTTGGGTTCAGGGCAAACTTCAGGATGAGGAAACCATCCAGATGAAGTTCCAGAAGCCGTTCAAAATCTACATGCATTGGATTCAGGAACCTCTCAAGGGAACCGAGGCCCTCTACGTGCAGGGCGAGAACGGTAACAAGCTCATCGCAAGGCGGGGCGGCATCCTGGGGATTAAAGCGTTTTCCCTCGACCCTCGGGGTTCCCTGGCCATGACCGGGAATCGGCATCCCATCACGGAGGCGGGATTCGGTTTCCTGCTCTCGAAGTTCAGGGGGGATCTCGATGCCGGGGTGCAGCGGGGTGAACTACAGGATGTTCGACTGGGCGAGGATGTTTTCCTGGGGAGGCCGTCCATCGTCGCTGAAGGCCGGTTGGCCTCGGGTGCAGGGCACCAGTATTATGCATCCCGGTTCGTCATACACATCGACAAGGAATGGATGCTTCCGACGGGGGCGAGTTTTTATAGTGAAAACGGGGAACTTTTCGAAAAATACGCCTACACGGACATACGCCTCAACGCGGGTCTGTCCGCCATGGACTTTTCCAGGGACAACAAGGCCTACCGGCTGAATTGACCGTTATGGGCGGCCTGATTTCGTTATCCCCGCCGTTGCATCTTTTTGCCCTCGGGTCCTGTTGCGCGCTCATCAAGGCGTCGTCTCTGCCCTGGGCCTCGGCGCATGGGCAGGGAGAGAGGCCGGTTCCACGGTTGCCCACATAAAAAAGCGCCGGGCTCGGTATACGGAACCGAGCCCGGCTTAATAAATGTGTGAAACCCTCTGCTTGCAGATCATACCCAACCCCGCATGAATCGCAATAGGGTGAACCAGGTATTCCTCTCTACCGTTTACGGTATATCCCGGCTCAGGCCCGTACGGTCCTTTCGTCTGTTTTCTGATCTTTCCGGAAATCGAAAGGGAAGAAAAGAGTCACGATATATTATCAAAATGCCGTATCTGCCAGATACTTCACCATGTTTTACGGTGAATTCCAACGCACGTGGGGGCGTAGCTTCACACGCTTTTGAGAAATATCGTTTGCCGCTTTCTTGAACCGACTCCGTACGAGCGCTGAGCGATTTGGGTCTCATGAACCGGACACTGTGGGAAAGGCGAGCAGGAACCCCGCGGGGGATCCCGCCGATCCTTCTCAAACCTCAAAATGGAAAAATAGGATGCATGCAAATCGATTGTTCAATTTGTCCCTGGCTGCCGCCACCGGTCTTTTGGTTGTTTCCCTCATTTCGCCGCAGCCGGCTGCCACCGCCCCTTCACCTATCCAAGTGATTCAATCCGGTACGGATCACGTGCTGCGGATCATCAAGAGTTCCCTCTCAGGGGAAGGTCCCGCCCTGCGGCAGCGCAGAAGCGAGATCTTCGACATCGTCGATGAATATTTCGACTTTGATGAGATGGCCAAACGTGCGCTTGGACGACCCTGGAAGGACCAGCGCAGGGAGAAGCAGCAGGAGTTCGTCGGGCTCTTCAGAGACCTGCTTTTCAACACTTATGTGAGTCGTATCGAGAAGGCCGCCACGCCGTCTACGCGCATCGTCTGCGACCGGGAGACGGTCGAGGGCGAATACGCCGTGGTTAAGACCCGATCGGTGAGCGGAAACAATCCTGATGTCCGGATCGACTACAGGCTGCGTTCGAAAGGTGCTGACTGGAAAGTCTACGACGTGGTCATTGAAGGAATCAGCCTGGTCGACAATTACCGGCAACAGTTCGCATCCATTCTGAACAGCGAATCCTTCGACAGTCTTCTGAGGCGGCTGCAGGAGAAGGTGAGCGCCCAGGCAAAATAAAGTGCAGGGAAGTGCGGGGGGACCGGCGTATAGTGGTTCCTCCGGCCCGAACGTGCGGAAGCGCCCATCGACGGGGCCGTTCGGGGCGCTTGAATTACGGAAGGGGTGGGGGCCATCGCCGACACCGGCGAAAAACCGGAGTGATGGGCCTTCCCGGCCCGTTAAAACCACCGGAGGGTCACAAAGACTCAGCGTTTCACGGACGAGTCGAAGGAAGCCGCGGTCAAAGCCAGGGTGCGCTTGTATTTCGGGTACTGGTCCTCCGCCGCCGTTCCGGCAACCACAAAGATGTAATCCCCGCGCCGGTACGCCGTAAACCGCGTCAGGACGGCCCCGCTTTCCGAATCACGCCTGAGGAGCGCTTCCTCCATTGCCCGGCCGTTGTGTTCCCCGGTTTGCCGGGCCAGGATCGGGCAATCCAGGTTCGGCAAAACAAGATCCATCCAGTATTTCAGTTTGACCTGTTTCGGAACGCGCATGATGCGCATATCGATGACGATGTCTTTCTCGTCTTCCGCTCCCGGGGTAAAGGAAGCCGCTTCGAGCATTCCCTCGCCCGCTTCGGTTCCGGCGAGGTCCGCTTCAGAGGCTTCGAGCGGTTCGGAAATCCAGCCCTTGGGTATCAGAATTTCGAAAGAATACTTGTGAACTCCGAATGGAGTGACGTGCTGATAGGAGAACCATGCTCCGATTTCGTCCGGGCTGAAAAGGCCTTCCGCGGGGAGCAAATCCTCGGACGCCTCCTGTGTCAGCCCAGTTCCCTGCCACAGGAGAAGCAACGAGACCAGCAGGATGCGGAACGCAGAAGCTGAGCCGTGCCTGAAGCGTTTCACGTCGTCTTCTCCCTTCGAACAGGACAATCGGTTCGTATCCGGAAAAGAAAAGAGGACCTGGCCAGGTTGGCCAGATCCTCTTCTAAACTGGCGGGGTCGATGGGACTTGAACCCACGGCCTCCGACGTGACAGGCCGGCGTTATAACCAGCTTAACTACGACCCCGATAAGTTTACATGGTAGGCGGAACAGGGCTCGAACCTGTGACCCCCGGCTTGTAAGGCCGATGCTCTCCCGACTGAGCTACCCGCCCTTGAAACATCTGCCTGAGGCAGGAGGCCCCACCCTGCGGCGCACACGAGAAGAACTGTATATCCGACAGAGCCTTTGCTGTCAACGCTTTTTTTGAAAAACGTCTCAATGGGCCCTGATCTCATCCGCCGGGGGCTTATTGGGATCGAACAGAACGGGCTGCTGCTGAGCGGCCCCTTCCTCGGTTTCAAAAAGTCCTTTGTCGGCGGTCACGACGAGCGCCTTCGACAGCACGTCGTCCATATGCTCGACCAGTTCGATCTCGATTTCCTCAAGGATCTTTTCCGGAATGTCCTTGAGATCCTTGGCATTGTCCTTGGGGACGAGAACCGTTTTTATCATCGCCCGATGAGCGGCGAGTATTTTTTCCTTGAGACCCCCGATCGGCAGCACGCGGCCCCTGAGGGTGATTTCCCCGGTCATTGCCAAGTCGCTCCTCACAGGGATGCGGCTCAGCGCCGAGACGATGGACGTCGCCATGGTGATGCCCGCGGACGGTCCATCCTTGGGGATGGCCCCTTCGGGCACGTGCACGTGGATGTCGACATTCTGGTAGAAGTCAGGTTCGATGCCGAGGCGCTTCGCGCGCGAACGAACGTAACTGAGAGCGGCCTGCGCCGATTCCTGCATCACTTCACCCAGTTTCCCGGTGATCTGCACTTTTCCCTTGCCCGGCATGACGACCGTTTCGATCCCCAGTATGTCGCCTCCGAATTCCGTCCAGGCCAAGCCGGTGGCAAGACCGATCTCGTCTTTCTCTTCGGCCATGCCGTAGCGGAATTTGGGAATTCCGAGGTACTCCTGAACGATCTCCTCCGTGAGGACGACCCGGGCCTCGGGACCGTGCTGGACCACTTCTTTGGCCACCTTGCGGCAGATGGAGGCGATCTCCCGCTCCAGGTTCCTGACGCCGGCCTCCTTGGTATAGTGGCGAATCATGTACAGGAGCAGCTCATCGGGGAACGTGACGTTGTCCAGGGACAATCCGTTTGCCTTGCACTGCTTGGCCACCAGGAATTTCTTGGCGATGTTCAGTTTATCCAGTTCCGTGTACCCGGTGATCTGGATGATCTCCATGCGGTCCTGGAGCGGTGGCGGAATCGAGTGCAGGTTGTTCGCCGTGGTGATGAAAAACACCTCGGACAAATCGTAATCGAGATCCAGGTAGTGGTCGTTAAAGCAAAAATTCTGTTCCGGATCGAGCACTTCGAGGAGCGCCGCGGACGGGTCGCCCCGGAAGTCCATGCTCATTTTGTCGATTTCATCCAGGCAGAAAACGGGGTTGTTGCTCTTTATCTTCTTCAGGCACTGAATGATTTTCCCGGGCATGGCCCCGATGTAGGTGCGCCTGTGACCGCGGATCTCCGCCTCGTCCCGAACGCCTCCGAGAGACAGCCTGATGAAGTGGCGATTCATAGCCCGGGCGATGGAACGGGCGAGGGACGTCTTCCCGACACCCGGTGGTCCCACGAAGCACAGGATGGGCCCCTTGATCTTTCTCACCAGGGCCTGGACCGACAGGAACTCGATGATCCTTTCTTTCGGCTTCTCGAGTCCGTAATGATCCTCATCGAGTATGCGGATGGATTCGTCGATGTCCAGCTTGTCCTTGGTCTTGTCAAACCATGGCAGGGACAGAATCCAGTCAATGTAGTTCCTGACCACGGTGGCTTCGGCACTCATGGGGGACATGAGCTTCAGCTTCTTCAATTCGGCGCGAACCTTTGTCGCCGCTTCCTGGCTCAGTTTTTTGCGCCTGATCCGTCTCTCGAGGTCTTCGATCTCAGACTTGAAATCGTCCTTCTCACCCATTTCCTTCTGGATGGCGCGCATCTGCTCGTTGAGATAGTATTCGCGCTGGGTCTTTTCCATCTGCTTCTTGACCCGTCCCTTGATCCGCTCTTCGGTTTGAATGATTTCAATTTCGGCCCTTATGTGTCCGAAGAGCTTTTCCAATCGCTGGGAAACCCCGAGGGTCTCGAGAAGCTTCTGCTTTGCATCGAGTTTAAACGGCATATAGGCGGCTATCGTGTCGGCCAGCCTGGACGGGCTGTCAATGCCCGCCACCGCATCCAGTATTTCCTGGGTGATCTTCTTATTGGTCTTCGAATAGGCTTCAAAGGAAGAGCGCACGCCCCGAACGAGCGCCTCGACCTCGACTGAATCCTCAGCGGCTTCATCGAGGGCTTCAAGGTTCACCAGGAAATGGTCCGGATGGGAGATAAAATTCAGAATGCGGGCACGGGAATCCCCTTCGACCAGCACCTTCACGGTGCCGTCCGGGAGCCTCAGAATCTGCAGGATACTTGCAACAGTACCCATGCGGTAAATATCCGATTCCCCGGGAGTGTCCGTTTTTGCCTTAGTCTGCGCGGCCAGAAAAATCTTCTTGTCGCCGGCCATGGCCTTGTCGAGTGCGTTCACTGATTTGTCGCGGCCGACGAACAGAGGTACCACCATGGACGGAAAGACAACGATGTCTCTCAGCGGCAGCAGTGGCAACGCAAATGTCAACGCACCCGTCTGATCGTCTTTATTCCGTGTAAGTTTAAACATAAAATCAGCAGATCTCCCTGTTACCGGCATGAATCGATCAACGGAACCGATCGATCATGCACTCGCTTGTCAGGTCAGGACTTCTTTCCGGAACTCCATGCTCCGTCGCTTGCCGTTCGAATCCGGCGGGGGATCAACCCCTCCTTCTGTTCCGGCGACCCGGCACAGCGCCGAAAAAACGAATCGGTCCTTCGTCGTCATGCCGATTCCTGACTCTGTCCTCTGTAGAGCAGGAGCGGCTTAACCTGCTTGAGCAAAACATCTTCGTTGATGATGCATTCCTGAATCTCGGGATGGGACGGCAGGTCGTACATGATATCCAGCATGATGTTTTCCATGATGGACCGCAGTCCCCTGGCTCCCGATTTTCTCCTGATGGCCTCCTTCGCGATAGCCCTCAGCACTCCATCCGAAAAACGCAGGCGAACGTCTTCCAGGTCGAAAAGCTTCTTGTACTGCTTGACAAGAGCATTCTTCGGTTCGGTCAGGATGCTGACCAGCTCATCTTCCGTCAGTTCATTGAGCGTCGCGATGACCGGGAGGCGTCCGATGAACTCGGGAATCATGCCGAACTTCAGGAGGTCTTCGGGCTGGACCTTGATGAGCACCTCTCCGATGCTCCTGTCTTCCTTGCTCCGGATCTCGGCTCCGAACCCCATTCCCTTGACTCCCACGCGGGAATGGATGATGTGCTCCAGGTAGTTGAAGGCGCCGCCGCAGATGAACAGGATATTCGTCGTATCGATCTTGATGAATTCCTGCTGCGGGTGTTTGCGCCCTCCCTTGGGGGGCACATTGGCAACGGTCCCTTCGAGAATCTTGAGGAGTGCCTGCTGGACCCCTTCTCCCGAGACGTCCCGCGTTATGGACGGGCTGTCGGATTTCTTCGCGATTTTGTCGATTTCATCGATATAGACAATGCCGCGTGAGGCTTTTTCAATATCATAATCCGCCGCCTGGATAAGACTCACCAGGATGTTTTCAACGTCTTCCCCCACATACCCGGCCTCGGTCAGGGTAGTGGCGTCCGCAATGGTAAACGGTACGTTGAGGATCCGGGCAAGGGTCTGCGCAAGCAAAGTTTTCCCGGATCCGGTGGGGCCGATCATAAGAATGTTGCTTTTCTGAAGCTCGACATCGTTTTTGTCGATCTTCAATTCGATTCGTTTGTAATGGTTGTGCACGGCTACGGAAAGGATCTTCTTGGCGCGTTCCTGCCCGATGACGTACTGATCGAGAACGGCTTTAATCTCCGCAGGTTTGGGAATCTGAGTTGCCCGGGCCGCTTCTTCTCTTTCGTATTCTTCTGCAATGATGTCGTTGCACAGTTCAACGCATTCATCGCAAATGTAAACGGTCGGCCCTGCGATCAGTTTCTTCACCTCATCCTGGCTCTTTCCACAAAACGAGCATCTCAGTTCGCCGCCCCTGTCGTCTCTTTTCCTAGCCATTCAGTCCTCCTTGGCTTTTATGGAAGGGCACCGATCCACAATATGCATCGGCGGTATTCAATTCGATAAGTTTATTAATGTGTTAAGACCGTCAGATCGCGGTTTTGCGATTATTATAACCATCGGGCCTTATTTTAGCTACTTCAAAAACGGATCAGCGGATCACCCGCTGGCACTCAGACGTAACCCGAGAATAGGCAAAAATCAACTCTTTTACCGAGAAAGTCCGAAGAGGTATGGTGATTTCGGGACTGATGTCCAGGTATTCTCCAAGTCGTGGGGAGCAGGCGACTTTCCGGTCCGAGGGCTTCGATGCCCGATGTCAGAGGGGACCGGAGCCGGATGGTGCGCCGGATCGGGAAATGCCCCTTTGAGCGGATGACGGACGATCCCGGTCCGGGAATCTCATCTGCTTTCCCGATCCCCGGGGGGTGCCCGGGGACCGGGGAAACGTTCCGTTTCGAGTTTCTGGGTGTGTTCAGGTCGCGGAAAGGGCGGTGACGGCATCCCTTGTCGAGATCACGTTGTCCACCATTCCGTATTCCTTTGCCTGCAGCCCCGACATATAAAAGTCTCTGTCCGTGTCGTGCTGGATCTGCTCCACGGGCCTTCCGGTGTGGTTCACGATGATCTGGTTCAATTCCTCGCGCAACCGCAGGATTTCCCTGGCCTGAATGTCGACGTCGGTCGCCTGGCCCTGGAAACCGCCCATCGGCTGGTGCAGCATGATGCGCACGTGGGGGAGGGCATAACGTTTTCCACGGACGCCCGCAGCGAGCAGCACCGCGGCCATGCTTGCGGCCTGCCCCCATACAGAGCGTCGAGACGTCGGGCTTGATGTATTGCATCGTGTCGTAAATGGCCAGCCCGGCGGTCACCACCCCTCCCGGAGAATTGATATAGAAGTGGATGTCCTTGTCCGGGTCTTCGGACTCGAGAAAAAGCATCTGGGCAATAATCACGTTGGCGACGTCATCGTTGATGGCCGTTCCCAAAAAGATGATGCGGTCCCTGAGAAGCCTCGAATAAATATCGAAAGCCCTCTCACCCCTGCTGCTTTGCTCGATGACTATTGGAATCAATGACATAATATTTAGGCTCCTGACGGTGAACTCTCTTCCTGTTCCGAAGCTTCCGTGTAATGGGCCTCTTCCTTGAGGAAGTCGAGGACCTTTTCCTGAATTTTATTTTCCCTGGCCTGTTCCACCAGGGCGCTGTCGCCGTATTCCTCTTTGACCGTGGCAACGTCCGTGCGGGCAAAGCGGGCTATGTCTCTGAAAACCTGCTCCGTTTCGTCTTCCGTGAGTTCAATTTTCTCGAGATCGGCAATTTTCTCGAAAATGAGCTGCTGCAGGACGTTCTTTTCCGCCTGTGGCCTGTATTCAGCCCTTATCCCGGGCGAGTTGAACCTGGATGTGTCGATCTTCAGCCCCTGGCCCTCGAACTGGCGCCGCAGACCGGCAATGAGCCGGTCCACTTCACGTTCAATGACTTTCGGTGTGAGTTCTATTTTTACTTTTTCAAGAAGCCGGTTCGTGACCTGTTCACGCATGTCGGCCTCCATTTTTTCCTTTTGCCGCCGTTGAAGCTGTTCCCTGATGGTCTGTTTGAGCGCATCCAGGGTGTCGAAGCGGCTTTCGACCGCCTGCGCGAATTCGTCGTTGAGTTCGGGAAGGATTTTCTCCTTGACGTCCCGGACGGTCACTTCGAACCGGACCTTCTTTCCGGCAATGTCCTTATTGGGTGCGTCGTCGGGATAATCCGCCTCGAAAGACAGGACGTCACCGGCACTGTGCCCGGTCAGGTTCTTATCGAATTCCGGGTGGATCGTTTCCCTGCCGATCTCGACCATGTAATCCTTCATTGCTCCTTTGGGGATCTCCGCCCCATCCACGAACGGGGTGAAGTCGACCATGACGACATCCCCCTGCCGGGCCGGTCGATCGGATTCCGGAGCGCGGAGAACGGCCTGCTGCTCCCGGATGTGCTGGAGTTCAAGGTCGACCTGCTCTTCGCGGAATTCGTCCTTGGGCCTGACGACTTCGAGTCCGCGGTAGCCTTCCAGTTCGAAGGGCGGGCAGACGTCAATGATCGCGGTATAGGTGAAGGAACCGTTGTCCTCGAAATGACTTTCGCTGATATCCGCTTCGACAAGGGGTTTCAGGTCTTTTTCACGGAGCGCCTGCGGGAAGGTTTCCTGGATGAAACCGGAGGAAACTTCTTGCTCTATTGTCTTGCCGTAATAGGATTTGAGGATGCCGCGAGGTACCTTGCCGGGCCGGAAACCTTTGATCCGTGCTTTTCGGGCGGTTTCCCGATACTTCTCCTCAACTTCCTGCTGAACTTTTTCAGCCGGGATTTCCACCTGCAGCTTTTTTTGGTTTTCACTGAGATCGACAACGGAAACGTTCATTTCCACCTTTTTCACCTTTCTGTCGGAAAGCGATATCATGTTAAGAACTAAGTGAGCCGTCTGGTGCGAGAGGGGGGAATTGAACCCCCATCCTGCGAGCAGGGCTGGATCCTAAGTCCAGTGCGTCTACCAGTTCCGCCACTCTCGCCAACCCAAGTCCCTTATTCAACCCAAATTTTCATAAAAATCATGTTTCAAAAGCCGTGTCAAGAAAAAGCACATTGGGAGAACCACTTGCGGCGGGCGGAGGGATGTGAACGCGGCTAATTCCAGCTCACAACGTCGGCGTTTTCTCCTTCTCCACCTTCCTGCCCGTCGGCCCCGAGGGAATAGAGGTCGTATTCAGCGTGTTCTCCGGGGAACCTGTAGATGTATGCCTTCCCCCCACGGATCCAGGGGAACGTCTTTCGACAGGTAAGGACCGTCCCATTTTTCAAAACCGGGGTTCTTCTGCAGGGCATCGAGTCCCTCTTCAGTGGTGGGATACCTTCCCACGTCGAGCCGAAAAGCGTCCAGGGCCGTGCCGAGCATGGCGATCTGGGCCTTGGTGGCCTTCTGCTTGGAGCTGCCCACTTTCTGGAACATTTTGGGAGCCACGAGGGCCGCCAGAAGTCCGAGTATGATCATGACGATCAGCAGCTCGATGAGTGTAAAACCCTTCTGGGACCTCCCGGGGGTCTTCCGGTCGATGAACCCGGTGCCTTGCTCGTTCATAGTCGATCTCCATCGCGACGAAGCCCGAAACTGGAATAATGAGATGTTTGTGCCCGCGGACCAGGATCTTGTACACGTATTTAACTGACGCTCTCCGGCGTGTCAATGCGGGCGCTGCAAGAAAGATCGCCGGAAAAGCCTTTCAGCGGCCGAAGGCCTGCCCCTGGCGAATGTTCCGACTCTCCATGTAAAGTCGGATGTCCTGGATGTTTTTTTGCTTTTCGAGTGCCCACAACGGTGCGACCAGTTCATTGGGGTGCGGGTCTCCGGTCAGCCGCTGTATGATCACGTGCGGAGGAAGCAAGCTCAGGAACTCGCCGACTGCGGCCGTGTATTCCCCCCGGCTGAGACATGAGTACCTGCCGTCCCTGAGCCATTCTTCCAGGATCGTTCCCCTGACGACGTACAGGAGATGAATCTTTACCGCCTGAATGTCCATGCGGGCGACGAACCGCGCCGTGTCCCGCATGTCTTCGATGGTCTCGCCCGGCAGGCCGAGAATGACGTGCGCGCAGACCGGGATTCCCCGGCTGCGGGTCCTTTGGACCGCATCCGCAAACGCTTGAACCGTGTGTCGCCGGTTGATGAGTTCGAGGGTACGATCTTTGGCCGACTGAAGACCGTATTCCATCCATACCGAATGCCGGGATGAAAGTTCCCCCAGGTATTCCAGCACGTCGTCCGGCACGCAGTCCGGGCGGGTACCGACGATGACGCCCGCAAACGTCGGGGTCGGAGAGCGCTTCCGAGTACATTTTCCCGAGTATGGGAAGAGGCGCGTAGGTATTGCTGAACGACTGAAAATAGGCTAGAAACCTCGCGGCCTTGTAGCGCCTGGCAAGCGAGATCTTGCCGGCCCTGATCTGGTCCGTGACGGACATGGATTTGCCGGCGGCCCCCGTTCCCGAACCTCGCTCATTGCAGTAGATACAACCCCCGAAGCCGAGCGTCCCGTCGCGGTTAGGGCAC
This sequence comes from uncultured Syntrophobacter sp., assembly GCA_963663685.2. Lineage (GTDB taxonomy): Bacteria > Desulfobacterota > Syntrophobacteria > Syntrophobacterales > Syntrophobacteraceae > Syntrophobacter. Next base: position 249,732 of record CAXXDT010000010.1, read on the forward strand.
GTCAGGCCCGCGTCGATGGTGATCTTCTGGACGCGGCAACCGAACTGTTCGCGCAGGTAGGAACTGTAACTGCGAAAGAGGTCCGTGGACACTTCAACAAGCCTGCCGAGTGAATGGGTTTCCAGGATGCCGGGCTCGAATTTGAGCGCCGCTCTCGATCTTTGAGCTTTCAGATGCTATCATAGGCACTGCATTAAAGCCTGAAAAGCATGTCATTTCAATGAGGATTTTTCATGGGATCAAAGGGCAAACGTCGATGAATCAATATGATGTGATCATTATCGGGGCCGGGCACGCCGGTTGCGAGGCCGCGCTTGCGGCCGCGAGGATGGGTTGCCGCACCCTTGTCCTGTCCATTTGCCTTGAGACCGTCGGACATATGCCGTGCTCGCCGTCCGTGGGGGGCATCGGGAAGGGGCACCTGGTAAAGGAAATAGACGCCCTTGGCGGGGAAATGGGCCGGGTCGCCGACGAGACGGCCATCCAGTTCCGGTGGTTGAACACCAAGAAAGGCCCGGCCGTTCGGGGCACCCGCACCCAGAACGATAAAGCTCGCTACCGGAACCTCATGAAACATCGCCTCGAATCGGAAGAAAACCTCGATCTGAAGCAGTCGCACATTGATTCCCTCGCTGTGGAGGGGAACAGGATCTCGGGGGTGGTCGATCAATTGGGCGTGTTTTTCGAGGCGCCCGCGGTGGTCCTGGCTACCGGTACTTTTCTGCACGGGCTGATCCACATCGGCTCCAGCCACCTGCCTTCGGGAAGGGCCGGTGAATTCGCGTCCAATTCCCTCGCCGCCCAGCTCTCCGGCCTCGGTTTTACCGTGGGCAGGATGAAAACCGGGACTCCTGCGAGGCTTTCCCGCCGGAGCATCGACTACAGCCGTTTCCGGGGGCAGGAGGGGGACCCGGAACCAAGGCCCTTTTCGATGTTCACGGATGGGATATCCTTGCCCCAGGTGGCCTGTTACATCGGGAGGACCCGTGAGTTGACTCACGATCTCGTGCGGCGCAACATTCATTTGTCTCCTTTGTACAACGGGACCATCCAGGGGGTTTCGGCGCGGTATTGCCCCTCTCTGGAAGACAAGGTGATGAAATTCCCGGAACGGGAATTTCATCAGATCATCCTGGAACCGGAAGGGCTGGAAACCGAAGAGGTCTATGCCAGCGGAACGGGAAATTCCCTGCCTTATGAAGTTCAGCTCGAACTGATCCGCTCCATCCCGGGGCTGGAATACGCCGAGGTCGTGCGACCGGCTTACGCCATCGAATACGACTACATCCAGCCCACCCAGCTCAGGGCCACCCTGGAAACCAAGCGGATCGAAGGGCTGTTTCTCGCGGGCCAGATCAACGGCACTTCAGGATACGAAGAAGCCGCCGCCCAAGGACTGTGGGCGGGAATCAACGCCGCGCTGAAGGTCCAGAAGAGGCCGCCTTTCGTGCTGGACCGCTCTCAGGCCTACATGGCCGTTCTTGTCGATGACCTGGTGACCCGCGGGACCAACGAGCCTTACCGGATATTCACCTCGCGCGCCGAATACCGCCTTTTGCTGCGGGAAGACAATGCCGATCTGAGGCTGCTGGAAACGGGGTTTGAACTCGGCCTGCATTCACCTGCCACTCTCCGGGAACTTCGGGAAAGGCGCGGGGCCATCCGGGCCGAATTGGACAGGCTCAGGGGAAACCACCTGCGGCCCTCCCCGTACGCGAACAAAGTGCTTGCCGAAAAAGGCTCCAACCCGCTCGACGAACCCGTCGCGCTCGATAAACTCCTCAAAAGGCCCGAACTGGATTATACGTTCATCGAACTCCTGGCACCCCCACCCGAACCCCTTTCCCGAAAAACCAGGGAACAGGTCGAGGTCGAATGTAAATACGAAGGTTACCTGAGGCGGCAGGAGGCGGAGGTCGCGAAGTTCAGGCGGCTTGAACTGCTGCACATTCCCGATGGTCTCAGCTACGATGGAATCCCCGGGCTGTCCAACGAGATTCGGCAGAAACTGTCGGAGATCCGTCCGGACTCTCTGGGCCGTGCGTCCCGAATTCCGGGAATGACCCCTGCGGCCATTTCGGTGCTCATGGTATATCTGAAGTCCATCCAGGCCTCATGCGGCATGGAAACGGAACATCACGCCATATGATAAATACAGATTCTCCGAAGAAAAAGCTTGCCTGCACCTTAACGATTCTTATAAAATAGCCCCAGGATTGTCCTGCATATAAGAACGATTCCAATGCGTGTCTTCACACCAAAGAGGGGGTACTGATTCATGGAGGGGAAAAACGACAAAGATTTCATAGCGACTTTAAGAGACCATGGATTGCAGGTAACCTACCAGCGACTTGCGATTTACCAGGCTTTGTATCATACGAAAGAGCATCCCAGTGCTGAGATCATCTACCAGCAGGTGAAGAAGCGCTTTCCTATGATCTCTCTGGGCACCGTTTATAAGACGCTGGAACGATTTTACGAAGTCGGACTGATTCAAAAGGTCAGCCCGGTAACCGAAGTGGCCCGTTACGATGCAAAGACCGGTCCGCATCACCACCTGGTCTGCCTGGAGTGCCAGTCTATCCAGGATGCGGATGCTCTTGTCGCGGAGCACAAATATTCGCTCCCCGAAAAGAGCGGGTTCCAGGTGCTGCGTCAACAGGTGGTCCTTCAGGGATACTGCCAGAATTGCCGCCCGGAGGAATCTCAAGCCTGACGAACACGAACCACCGGGTCCTGATATCGGATTGCCGCGGTTCGCAGGTTTATAATCCTCGAATTTGCCATGACTCCTGATGCGAAGAGAAGAGGGCGGACTTGTGCCCTCCGTCTCACGACGCGTCGGCTTCTCATCCGATCGGGACAATTTTTCAGTCTTTTTCCCAGTTATTTCATTTCTGCTTGAATCCGGCGACGTTCATATGCTAAGGGACGTCGTGAACGTCCCGAAGGCTATTTTTATGACGGGATCGGACGGCTATTCTGACTCCGACGGTGCGGGGCCGTGAGGAGAAAACACTCGGAACGCCGTCGGCACACTCGGGCGGATTTCCGACCAGGGGCCTGTCGGGATCGGTACGCGTCGAATCTCAATCAGACAGACCTGCCATGAAATTGCGGATGACCTTTTCGCCTTTGTTCCCGCTTTCCCGGAAGGGGTTTGCAGGATGGTGGAGATAAGCAGCTCTTGAGAATGAAACAAATTCCGAATCGAGGGGTGAATTACCCGGTTCGGAATTTTAGTTTATGTGGAGAGTCGATCTCTTTCGAAAAAAAGGGAAAAGCAGATGAGTCGAGTGTGGTTCAAAAGTTATGATCCCAGGGTATCGCACACGGCGAGTTATCCCGACAAGTGCCTTCCTCGGCTGCTCGAAAACTGTGTGAGAAAATTTCCCGAAAACGTCGCCACGATGTTTTTCGGTGCCACGCTGCACTATCGGGAATTATGGGACCACATCCAGAGACTCGCCTCCGCTTTTTATCGCATGGGGATGAGGCCCGGGACCAGGGCGGCGATCATGCTTCCGAACTGTCCCCAGTCCGTTATCGCTTATTATGCGGTCCTCTGGGTCGGCGGAGTGGTTGTGATGACCAACCCTCTGTACGTCGAAAGGGAACTGGAATATCAGTGGAAAGACTCGGAAGCCGAATTCCTCATCGTTTTGGACCACCTCTTTCCAAAAGCACGGAAAGTCATCCCGGGCACTGCCATACGAAAGGTCGTCGTCACCAGCATCAGAGAGTATTTTCCGATCCATCTCAAGGTCCTTTACCCGATTGCAGCCAAGTTCAAGAGGCTGTTCACCTCGGTCCCCTACGACGACAAGACGACCTTCAACTTTTCCCGGCTGATTCGTTACACCGTGCCGCCGGCCCCTCCCTGCCCGGTGAAGCTCGACGACCTCGCCCTCCTGCAGTATACCGGAGGAACGACGGGCGTTTCCAAGGGGGTCATGCTGTCACACCGGAACATCATGTCCAACGTGATTCAGCTTGCAACCTGGTTCCCCGATCTGCAGCACGGCAGGGAACGGTTTCTTGCCATTCTGCCTTTCTTTCATGCCTTCGGAATGACCGTCGCCATGAATCTGCCCATCTATTCCGGGAGTACCACCATCCTGGTGCCGCGGTTTCATATCGACGAGATCATCCGGACGCTCAGAAAGTACAAACCGACCGTTTTCCCGGGTGTCCCGACCATTTATGCGGCCATCAACGCACATCCGAAGGTGGAGTCGTTTGATCTTTCGTCCATCCGCTTCTGCGTGACCGGTTCCGCTCCCATGCCTCTCGACGCCCTGCGAAAATTCGAACGCCTGACCGGAAGCATCATGGTCGAGGGCTTCGGACTGTCGGAAGCGAGTCCCGTCACCCACGCAAACCCCATTGAGGGGAAACGGAAAGAGGGCTCCATAGGGATAGCCCTGCCGGACACCGACTGCAAGATAGTCGACCTCGAATTCGGGACCATGGACCTCCCGGTCGGCGAGGCGGGGGAGCTCGTGGTGAGGGGCCCCCAGGTCATGAACGCCTACTGGAAGAAGCCCGAGGAGACGGAGAACGTGCTTCGTGACGGGTGGCTCCATACGGGAGACATTGCCAGAATGGACGACGAAGGGTACGTCTACATAATCGATCGTAAGAAGGACATGATCATATCCAACGGCTACAATATCTATCCCCGGGAGGTCGACGAGGTGCTTTATGAACACCCGAAGGTGATGGATGCCGTTGCGGTGGGAGTCCCGGACCCTCAACGTGGTGAAGTGGTCAAGGCCTATATCGTTCTGAGACCCGGAGAAGCAATGACGGAGGACGAGATAAAGCGGTTCTGCCGGGAGCGGCTCGCGCCGTTCAAGGTCCCGAGACTGATTGAGTTCCGGGATTCACTACCGAAGACGGCGGTCGGAAAAATCTCGAGAAACGCCCTGCGGACCCAGGCCGTCCTTGCTTTTGAATCGAGAAAGGTTGAGCGGAGCGTCGAAGGCCTGCGCTGACGCGCGAGGCTTGCCCGGCGACTTTGAAACGATCATGACGGAAATTGTTTCTTTTTCGACCGATGAGCGGCAGTGGGTGATTGTGCAGGCCGCTCGTGATTTTTACTTCTTCCAGAATCGGCTTTATCCTCGTAAGGCTGCCCTCGAATGGGTCGGGAACCGATACCGGTTGACCGCAGCGGAAAGACAACTGCTCCATCGCGGTGTCTTCGGTCAGGCGGCCGCTCTCGGCCGTCGTTTCAAAAGAATCACGGGGGGAGACCTGAGAAACCGGTGGCTCCAGGTGGATGGGCACAACGTGCAGATAACGGTGGAAAGCGCGGTCCTGGCGCGTCCCCTGGTCAAAGCCAATGACGGTGCTCTGCGGGATGTGGCGGGGCTGTCGTCGGGGTTCCGTTTATCCGAAACCAGCGAATTGGCCGTCGACATGATTTTTCGTCTGATTGAGCGATTGAGGCCCGGGAGGGTGGACTTCCTGTTTGACGCTCCCATGAGCCAAAGCGGTCTGCTGGCGAGTGCCTACCGCAGGCGCCTCAAGTCGCGGGGACTGACAGGGGATGCCCTGACGGTGCCGGTTCCGGAACGTGAAATGAATTACGGTGAGTGCATTGTTGCGAGCAGCGATCAGGCCGTCCTCGAATCGTCGTCCAAGTGGTTGGACCTGGCATATGAGGCGGCTGACGCATCGCTTTCATTTGACGTGTATGCCGATTTCTCGGCCATGATCATGGCCAATCCGCTGCCGGCGGACGAATAGCTCCTTATGCACATGCAAACCGCCGGGATGCCGATTCCCGGTTCCAACCCTTCGGGGCATGCCTCACCGGCCGGGGCCTCTTTCCTTCTTTAATCGTCGGGGGACGGCTCGCGCTTGTCAAATGTCCAAAGCTGTGTTAGCTAGAAAGGCTCTCATGGGGTGCAGGGCACCCACATGAGGAGGGATGGTGTTTTGCCTCCGAGGCCGGGTGCGTTTGGAGAAAGGAAAGACAGGCTATGGCAGTTGTCGCCCCATTTCGCGGGCTGCGCTACAATCCGGCGAGGGTGCCGGAGCTTTCGAAGGTGGTCATTCCCCCTTATGATGTCATTTCCCCGAGTGAGCAGGAACTGTTCCTCGGGACAAGCCCGTATAACATGGTGCGGCTGGAACTCGGAAAGGCTGAACCGGACGATTCGGAACGGAATAATGCTCATACACGGGCGGCCGGGTTCCTGCGGGAATGGGTGTCAAACGGGGTCCTGATCCGCGAGGACAAGCCAGCCATATATTATTATGAGCTCAATTACCCGCTTTCTCCGCGGCAGCGTCTCACACGCAACGGTTTCATCTGCATCATGCGGCTTGAGGAGTTCAGTTCGGGTCACGTGCGGCCGCACGAGAAGACATTCAAGGCGATAAAGAACGAACGCCTTGGCCTCATGCTCGCATGCCACGCCAATTTCAGCTCCATTTTCGGCCTCTACTCCGATCCCGCCCAAACCGTGGACCGGCTGCTGCGGGCCGCCCGGGAACCCGTTGCTGCAATGTCGTTCCGGGACCGAACCGACATGGAGCACCGGATCTGGCGAATCACCGATCCGGATGTTCACCGGCAGGTAAGAGACCTCCTGCAGGACAAGGCGGTTTTCATTGCCGACGGGCATCATCGGTATGAAACCGCGTTGAACTACCGGCGTCTTCAGAGGGAGCGGCATGTGAATTCCAGTCGTTGCGCTCCCTTCGAATATGTGATGATGTACCTGTCCAACCTCGACCAGGAGGGGCTCACCATCTTGCCGACCCACCGGCTGCTGAGAAACGTGCAACTCCCGGACCCCGATTCCTTTGCCGCCCAGGCGCGTCAGTATTTCGATCTGGAATGCTTCGACGCGGACGCTTCCGGAGCGGAACAACTGAAGGCGCAGCTTGAAGCCCGGTGGAAGAACAAGGAAACCGCCATCGGATTCTACCGGAAGAATGCAAAATCATTTTGCCTTTTGACCGGGAAGAAGGATCGGATTTCTTCATGCCTGGCCGATCGCAATATTCCCGGCCAATTGAGGGACCTTGACGTCGTGGTGCTGGATCATGTGGTTCTGCGCAATGTTTTGGCGCTTTCAGACCGGTTTCTGGGGGATGAGGGCAACATTCACTTCAGGCACGATCCGGGAGACACCATCGCAGCGGTCAGGACGGAGGATTACGAGGCGGGTTTTCTGCTGAATCCCACCCGCATCGAGCAGGTAGAGGCGGTTGCCAGCGCCCGGCTGACAATGCCCCACAAATCGACCTACTTCTATCCCAAAGTGGGAAGCGGGATGGTGATCCATCCTTTGCAACATGACGAGGAGGCGGTCTGGTAGCGGAAGGTCCCCGGTTCACTACGGATGCTCTCTTCCGCGGCGATTTGACCATACATCAGGCGGAGAAGGGCTACCGGTTCTCGGTCGATGCGGTGCTGCTCGCAGGGCTCCTGAAGGTCGGTGCCCATGATCGTATCGTGGATCTTGGCACGGGGTGCGGCATCGTGCCCCTTATCCTGGCCCATCGGGGACAGGGCGGGAGTGCGGTCGGCATAGAAATTCAACCGGAACTCGCCCGGCTTGCTCGGAAAAACGTGGAAGTCAACGGGTTCGCGGACCGGATCAACATCGAGGAACTGGACTTCAGAGAAATCGAATCCCATTTTGGGCCGGCGTCTTTTGACCTTGCCGTCAGCAACCCTCCCTACCGGCGCCTGCATTCGGGGCGCGTCAATCCTATCCAGCAGAGGGCGATTGCCCGGCACGAGTTAGCCGGGTCCGTTCAGGACGTCTTCGTCGCCGCGCGGTACCTGCTGGCCGAAGGAGGACGCCTGGCGGTGATTTATCCGGCCTCACGCGCGGGAAGGCTTTTTTCGGCGGCACAGCAATCCGGTTTCAACCCGAAGCGGCTTTTCGTCATCTATTCCTCTCCGTCGGAGGCCGCCTGCCTGGTGTTCCTCGAATGCAGAAAAGGCGGCGGGGAGGGGCTTCGGATTGACGCCCCGTTTTTCATTTACGGCAAGGATGGCGATTATACCGAAGCGATGCGGTCTCTCTACGAGAAATAGAACGTAGCCGGAGGCTTCCTCCGTGTTGCCGATATTGCTCCAAAGGAGAGCTCCAGTGGACTTGGGTTTACGCGGAAAGGTGGCATTCGTTGCGGCGGCGAGCAGAGGGCTCGGCAAGGCCGTCGCGATGGAAATGAGCAGAGAAGGGGCCAGGGTTGCCATCTGCGCCCGAGACAATCCGGAACTACCCGCCGCCGTCGAAGAGATTCACGCGGCGACCGGGGCCGAGGTCATCGGCATACCGGCGGATCTGTCCGATGCCGCGCAGGCGGCAAACTTCGTGCGGAAGGGACTGGAACATTACGGAACGGTCGATATCCTCGTGACAAACGCGGGAGGACCACCGAATAAGGCGTTTCTTGAGATAGAGGACGATCTCTGGCTTTCCGGTTTCAGGCTGAACCTCATGAGCTCAATCATTCTCGCGCGGGAAGTCATTCCGACGATGATCAAGAAAAAGTGGGGCCGGATTGTCAACATGGCCTCACTCGCGGTGAAGCAGCCGATTGATGGATTGATCCTGTCGAACACGGTTCGATCGGGTGTGATCGGCCTGGCGAAAACCTTGTCCAACGAACTTGCACAGCACGGGATCACCGTGAATAATGTCTGTCCGGGCTATATGATGACGGATCGCGTGAAGTCTCTTTCGACGGTTGTGGCGGAGAAGGAAGGTGCCATGCCCGGAGATGTTGTCAAGAGGTGGGAATCTGAGATACCGATGCGGCGTATGGGCACTCCCGTGGAGTTTGCCGCGGTGGTCACCTTTCTCGCATCGGAGCGCGCCGGGTATATCACGGGGGCGTCCATCCAGATTGACGGCGGGTACTACAAGGGAGTGATGTAAAGGGAGAGAAATTCAGATGCCTGTTCGAAACGCGTATATAAAATCTGTCGGACGGTTTTTGCCTGAACGCCGTCTAACGAATCAAGATTTTGAGAAAATGGTGAACACGAGCGACGAGTGGATTCTCGAACGCACGGGTATTCGGGAAAGGCGCATTCTGGAGCCGGGGCTGGGCAGTTCATACATGGCCATAAGGGCCGCCCGGGAATGCCTGGATCGGGCTGGAGTTGAACCGGGCGAAGTCGATGCCATCATTGTTTCGACCGTTACACCTGATATGTTTTTCCCTTCCACGGCCTGTCTCGTTCAGGATGGCCTGGGTGCCGGCCATGCGTGGGGGTTCGACCTGTCGGCGGGATGTTCCGGCTTTCTATTTGCCATGACAACGGGGGTTCAGCTCATTGAATCCGGAAGGCACGAGAAGGTCCTGGTTATCGGAAGCGATGTGATGAGCAGTATTCTCGATTACACGGATCGCAATACCTGCGTGCTTTTCGGCGACGCGGCGGGGGCGGTGCTGCTGGAACCATGCCCCGAGCCGGGCTATGGGCTGTTGGACTATATCCAGCACATGGACGGCAGCGGAGCGTCCATGCTTCATATGAAAGCGGGCGGGAGCAGGCGTCCTCCCAGTCTTGAAACCGTCAGGAACAAGGAACATTATGTCATCCAGGAGGGCAGGCATGTGTTCAAGAGGGCCGTTACCGAAATGGCCAACGTTTCCTTGGAAATTCTGGAAAAGAACCATTTGACCGGCGATGACATATCCCTGTTCGTCTCGCACCAGGCCAATCTCAGAATCGTCGATGCGTGCGCGAAAAGAATGGGGATCGACCATGACAAAGTGGTGGTCACCATCGACCGTTTCGCAAACACGACGTCCGCCACGATTCCCCTCGGCCTGTATGAAGCGGTGGTTCAGCAGAAACGGGTATCCAAGGGTGACTATATCGTGATGGCAGCCTTCGGCGCCGGCCTTACCTGGGGGAGCAGCCTTGTCAAGTGGTGGGAATAGAGCGACGGCACCCAGCCCATAATCGATCGTTCCCGCGCAAGAAACCGTGTCATAACTGCATTTCCCGTGCTTCCACCCCGGGCCGGTCGGGTAACGCGATGACCAGGGGACGGGAAATCGGGTTGTGACACGGTCTCTCAAGCGGGAATTCGCGGATCTGCCGCTTTGAGTCGTCGATTCCGGGCGTTCGCGACGCCGAACCCCGAAGCCGTGAACAGGAATCGGGGCCTTCCATGTGCTGCGGCATGAAATCAGCGGATCGCGATCGGCGAATTCCCGATTCCATCAAAGGCTCCCCGCTTTCGCCGGGATGACGGGATATGTGCGAGGCGCATCCCTCCACGCGGCTTCCGCCTGTTCACCATCCCGTCAGAGACCCGCGCGCCTGACATACCCTTCCCATAATTCGTCAATTTTCCGTTGAAAGTCCGCCGCTTGGGCGTCGCTCATCTTGCGGAACCGCGACTGCAGTTCGAGGTACTCCTCCACGGAACGTTTCCGCCCGCTTTTTGCCATGCTCAGGCTCTTCCCGGTAAGTCTGAAAACGCCCTGCTCCACTTCATACAACACGACGATTGCGGATTCGACCGCCAGCCGTCCGATCTTTACGGTGTCTTTGGTCGGGTAACCCCAGCCGGCGGGGCAGGGTGCGGCTATATGGATGAACCGAGTGCCTTTCATGGCCTTGGCCTTCAGGAACTTTTCGTACAGATCGATGGGATAAGAGGCGGAAGTGGTCGCAAGATATGCGGGATTATGGGCTTCCATGATCCGCATGAAATCCTTTTTCACCTGCTCCTTCGGCACCAAGGGGGTCGTGGTGGTGACCGCGCCGCTCGGCGTGGCGCTCGAACGCTGGACCCCGGTGTTCATATAGGCTTCATTGTCGTAGCAGACGTATATGAAGTCCGTTTCCCGCTCCGCGGCCCCGCTCAATGCCTGGATCCCGATGTCGTAGGTCCCGCCGTCGCCGGCCATGGCCACGACGGTGTAGTCTTCGCGTCCCGTGGCCTTGAGGCCCGCCACCAGCCCGGACGCCGACGCCGCCGTGCTGGCGAACGTGTTGTTGAGGGTATTGACGGCGACGGGAGTATTCGGGTACATGCCGTGCAGCACGGTGAGACAACTCGCGGGAATGGTCACCACGGTCCTGGGACCGAGCGCTTTCAACATGTACCGGTAGGCAATCGGCAGAGCGCAGCCTGCGCAGGCGCGAGTGCCGGGCAGAATGAATTCCTTTTCGGGAAGTTCCATAATATTGACTGACATAATCGTATTTCCGATCCTTTCCGGCCCTCGGTGCCGCAGGGTGTTGAAAAAGGGGTTGTGCGCCCGCAAAACGGGTGGGAAATGCCCAACAGGGGAGTTCCCCAACGGGGGACCGCTTCCAAGTCGTCGGTTCCGGTCGATGAAGCCGCTGGGGCCCGGTATTCGGCGGCCTCCCTCATGCTCCCGCGAATTTCAGCTTGCCGAGCGCATGTTCAGACCCCGTAATTCAGCCAGCGGGGTGTCCCCTGGCGGGAGTTTTTCCCGACCGCATCCATGGTTTCTTCAGCGAGCCCGATCAGGTCCGTCGGCTTGATATTCGTGCCGCCCAGGCTGGCCACGTAATTGTACACCACGGGTTGATGCGCATTTCGGCCAAAAAAAGCCGCTTTGAACTCGGTTGCCAGAGGGCCTTCGTATCCGTAGCTGATGGCTTTTTCGATGACGGCCACTCCTTGGGCCTTCGAGGCGGCCTCGGCAAGGGCTGCCGCCGGGAACGGCCTGTAGACCCGGACACCGATCACTCCGGCCTTGATTCCCCGCTCACGCAGGATATCCACGGTTTCGCTGGCTTCGCTGGCGAGCGATCCCATCGTGACAAAAAGAAACTCGGCGTCTTCCGCCCGGTACCTGTAGAGACAGTCCTCGTAGGACCTGCCGAAGGCTTCTCCGAACAGCTTGCCGTGACGCGCGATTTGCGGCAGTGCCGATTCCATGGTTTCCTGGAGCCGATGCCTGAATCCCATATAGCCAGGGCACAAGACGCCGTCCGGGTCCTTCATCGGGTCCGCCATGACCACCGGATTGATGTTCACCGGCTTGTCGGGGTCGAGATTGTGCAGGGGCCGATACGGAGGCAAAAACGCATCGACGTCTTCCTCGGCCGGAACGTCCACGGGCATCATGGTATGCGAAAGCCTGAAGCCGTCGAAGCACACCATGATGGGAATCATGAGCTGCTCGGCGACCTTGTAAGCCAGGATCACCTGGTCGAGCACTTCCTGGTTGTTCATGCAGTAGAACTGCATCCATCCGGTGTCGCGCTGCGCGATGGTGTCCTGCATGTCGTTCAATATCGTCCACGGGGCGCCGATCCCCCTGTTGGTTACCGGCATGACGATGGGCAGGCGGGCGCCAGCCGCCCAGTGAAGTTGTTCGTGCATGTACGCCAGTCCGTTCGCCGCGGTAGCGGTGAAGACCCTGGCCCCCACGGTGGATGCCGAGATACACACCCCCATGGCGGAATGTTCACTTTCGACCCGAACGATTTCCGCCTGGAGTTCTCCTCGTTCCACATACTCGGAAAGCACCTCCGGGATCTTGGATTGGGGAGTGATGGGATACGCCGCGGCGACCTGGATGCGGCATAACCTCGCCGCAAGGGCTGCGGCCTGAGTCCCGGTTAAAATGAGTGTCTGTCCCACTTTGACGCATTCCTTTCTTTCAGCCTCATGGCGAGAGTCGCCGCTTGTCCGGAGACGACGCGATCGCGGAATCGACGGACCCTCAGTCTTGCTGTTTGAAATGACAGGGATTAAGGCGACGTTTGAGTTCATCTAATCCCATAACGAGGGAGACGGAAGAAGTCAAATAAAAAGAAGAGAACGATTACCGGCGATAACGGCCAGGGGTGCCGACGAATCGATGCAGTGCGCCGGGGGCGGGGGGGGCGAAGGGGTGCCCGAGGCGGGCGGTGGAAGCCGCTGAATCCACTCTTCCGGGGGGATGTGCACGGGCGGAGAGTGAGAGCAACATCATGCCGGATATGCGATCCCGCAGAGGCTGCTCCCACGAGCCAACCTGTCTTACTTCTTCTTGTTGTTACGCTTAGATGCCTTAAGGGGGTTGATTTTCTGTTGACTCTGCGCTTCGATCTTCGCATGGGTTGCAAAGTTGCAAGCGCTTGACTTCCACTTGACGGCGGGATTGGGGTAACTGGTGCAATAGACTCCGGTGGGCCATTCCGAGGAACGTTGGCAACCATTGCACTGTTCAATGACCGGGTGGCAAAAGCCTCCATTGTAGCCGCATCCTGACCGGGTCATGAAGGCACATTCCGCGCCGGCCTTTACACTCTCACAAATCATGACAAGCACCTCCGCTTTCGCTGAATATTAGGGTTTTCCTGGAACCAAGCCAGCAGAGAATGATATCCGGGATTTCAAGGCTGTCAAGAGTTTTTAAGCCGCTTTTTTAAGGGAATACACTTGCCGGAACCCGGAATTTCAGGTCCCCGCATCCTCGACCGGTTTCGTCGCGAAACAGTAAAGTATAAAGCCGAAATCACCGTTATAGAGACTAGTGTGAGGTGCCTCAAGTTTGCACGGTTAAGGAAAAGCGGTTCGCCCCGAGGTATGGGAGGACGAACACTTCGTGGCCGTTCATGCTTCGATGCCTCGCGCGAATGGCCGTATGCCTGTCTGTTTGCGGGACGTCACACCAGTTTACAGCCGTTTGAACCGCCCGTGCGGCCTTTCCCCGGCACGGGACCATTCCGTGGTACCCCGGATGCTTTGCGAGCCGTCGGCTGTTCGAACAGGAGGCTGTTTTCGGGGCTGCATCCGCAGGGTGGGAACTGATGGAGCGCCGCCGGCGCGGGGATGGGCCTTTCGGACGGCTCGAATCCCAACCTTCCGTAAAGAGGAAGGAGAATCGGATTGTCTCCGGAAGGAAACCGGTTGACGTCCGGGCAACAGCAGTGTTTTGGAGAGGGTGAATCAGTGGCGAAAAAGATCGGGGAACTGCTCCTCCAGGAAGGGTTGGTCGACGAAAGTCAGCTTGACCGTGCTCTGGAAGAGCAACGCCAGACAGGGGAACGAATCGGGGGGATCCTCATAAAACTGGGCTTTATCAGTGAAGACGTCCTGGTTGAGTTCATAGCGAGACAGTTCAGCGTTCCTCAGGTGAACCTTGCGAAGCTTTCCATACCCAAAGATATCTTCGGCATGATCCCTTCCGACATTGCGACGAAGTACCAGGCGGTCCCCTTCGGGCTTATGGGCAATACCCTGAACGTCGCCATGGCTGATCCCGGCAATCTGTTCGTCATCGACGATATGCGCTTCCTCACGCGCAAGAACATCCAGGTCCACGTCGCTTCCGAAATCGCGATCAAGAAAGTCCTCGGGCAGTATTACCAGGGCGAAGAGAACTTCGAAGACGTCCTCGGAATGCTCAAGGACGAAGTGGATGTGGACCTCATCGAATCCAACGAGGAAATGGATCTTTCCTTCTTGGAGGATGCCGCTGAACAGGCCCCGGTGGTCAAGCTGGTCAACCTCATCCTCATGGACGCCATCCGCAAGCAGGCAAGCGATATCCACATCGAGCCCTACGAAAAGATGCTGAGGGTGCGTTTCCGGATAGACGGCGTTTTGTATGAAATCATGAGGCCTCCTCTCCAGTTGAAGAACGCGATCACATCCCGCCTGAAAATCATGGCGAGGCTCGACATCGCTGAAAGGCGCCTCCCGCAGGACGGCCGCATCAAGCTGAAGGCCAAGGGGCGCGAAATGGATTTCCGTGTTTCCGTGCTCCCGACATTGTTCGGAGAAAAGGTCGTTCTGCGGCTTCTCGACAAGTCCGGTCTGCAGTTGGACATGACAAAGCTCGGGTTCGAGGAGATGCAGTACAAGGCGTTTCGTGAGGCCATCTACCTGCCGTTCGGCATGGTGCTGGTGACGGGGCCCACGGGGAGCGGCAAAACCACCACCCTTTACAGCGCCTTGTCTGACCTGAACAAGACAAGCGAGAATATTTCGACTGCGGAAGACCCCGTAGAGTACAACCTGGTGGGGATCAACCAGGTGCAGATCCACGACAGCATCGGGCTCAGTTTTGCCTCTGCTCTGAGGGCTTTCCTGCGTCAGGACCCCGACATCATCATGGTCGGTGAAATCCGGGACTTCGAGACGGCGGAAATCTCCGTGAAAGCGGCCCTGACCGGTCACCTCGTGCTGAGCACGCTTCATACCAATGATGCTCCGAGCACAATCAACCGACTATTAAATATGGGGGTCGAAGCCTTCCTGGTTTCATCGGCGGTCAACCTGGTGCTGGCCCAGCGGCTCGTGAGAAGGGTCTGCACCGAATGCCGACAGGAGGAGGAGGTGACCCAGGAGTCCCTGCTCGATCTCGGGGTGCGGGAGGACGAACTGGGGACTTTTGTCTGTTATCGGGGCAAGGGCTGCCCGGTGTGCAACGACACGGGCTACCGGGGCAGGATGGCCCTCTACGAGGTCATGCCCATGCACGAGCAGATTCGGGAACTCGTCCTGATGGGAGCATCCGCCGCTGAAATCAAGAAGGAATCCATTCGGCTGGGGATGCTCACCCTGAGGCGCAGCGGCATCAACAAGCTCAAAGCCGGAATCACTTCGGTCGAAGAGGTGATAAGGTCTTCAACTAAAGATTGACGGCCCGTCGAACGGGCGGAAGTTCGGGGTGATTCGGTATTTCCTCGGCGTTTTAGTGACGGAGATTCCGTTGTTCAATGCCCCGTTCGGAAACTGACGGTAATGTGGTGCGTGACGGTGATCGGCGATCACCATCGCGTTGGCTTAAGAAGCCGATCGAGGAGCCTGACATGCCCGTTTATATCTGGTCCGGGACTGACCGCGGTGGGAAAAAACAGAAAGGGGAGTTCGAGGCGGACAACCTGGTTCTCGCCCGCCAGATGGTCATCAAGAAAAACATAACCATCCGGAATATCAAGCCCAAGCCGAAGGACATCAGCGAGTATATTCCGGCCCTCCAGGGGAAAATAAAGGAAAGGGACCTGGTCATCTTCGTGCGCCAGTTTTCGACGATGATCGATGCGGGCCTGCCCCTTGTTCAATGCCTCGAGATCCTGAACGAACAGCAGGATAACCCCGCGTTCAAAAAGGTCATCAGGCGGGTCAAAAGAGACGTCGAAGAAGGATCGACCCTTTCAGACGCGATCCGAAAGCATCCCAAGGCATTCGATAACCTGTTCGTGAATCTGGTGGCGGCGGGAGAAGTGGGAGGCATCCTTGACGTTATCCTGAACCGTCTCGCCGCCTATATTGAAAAAGCCGCGAAGCTGAAGAAGAAGGTCAAAGGCGCGATGACGTATCCGGGCATAGTGGTGACCATCGCCTTGCTCGTCGTCGCCGTAATTCTCATCTATGTCATTCCGGTCTTTGCCGGGTTGTTTAAGGATGCCGGCGCAAAACTGCCGACCATGACCCTCGTGGTGATGCAGATGAGCGATTTCGCGAAGAGTTATTTCCACTGGATGCTGCTGGGCCTGATCCTTGCCGTGGTCGGTTTCAAGCAGTTCAGGAAAAACAACAAGGGCAGGGAATTGACCGACCGGCTGATGTTGATGTCCCCGGTTTTCGGGAATCTGATCCGAAAAGTCGCCGTAGCACGTTTTACAAGAACGCTCGGGACCATGCTCCAAAGCGGCGTACCCATCCTCGACGGCCTTGAAATCGTAGCGGCCACATCCGGGAACATGGTGATCGAAAAAGCGATACGGGACGCTCGGGCCGCCATTTCCGAGGGGCGTCCCGTTGCGGAGCCCCTCGGTGAAACCAAGGTGTTCCCCGCAATGGTGACCCAAATGATCGCGGTCGGCGAAGCCACGGGAGCCCTGGACACGATGCTCGGAAAGATCGCCGATTTTTACGATGAAGAAGTGGATGTCGCCGTCGAAGCGCTGACCTCCATGCTCGAACCCCTCCTGATCGTCTTCCTGGGCATCACCGTCGGCGGGTTGCTGGTCGCGATGTATCTGCCCATCTTTCAGATCGCCGACGTCGTTGGAAGGGGGTCATGATTTGCAGATCGACGCCGGCATAAACGAGAACTATTCCAACGAGGAGACGACGCTCAGGCGGAACCTGCAGGGGGTCCAGTTGTTCCGCCTGCTCCTCGGCATCTTTTTCCTGCTGCTGACCATAATCGTCCAGAGCAGGCGGCAGGAAGAACTGCTCTCCGCCCACCTTCAGCCCCTGTACTATTTTTCCTGTATTCTCTTCATGTTCACCATCGTGACGGCTCTGAGCCTCGGGCGGATCAAGCGGTTGAAAAGGTTTGCGTGCGCGCAGACTTTTGTCGACGTCGGTGCCGTGAGTTTCCTCATCTATCTCTCTGGCGGGGTGGACAGCCTTTTTTCGTTTCTATACATGCCGGTCATCATAAGCTCGGCCGTACTGCTGCACCGCCGCGGCAGTCTGTTCGCCGCATCCATGTGCAGCGTCTTCTACGGCCTGCTTCTCGATTCCCAATACTTCGGATGGATATCCCCCCTGCAGATCGTGTCGGAAACCACTCAATTGAGCGACAGCGGGACCTATTTCCATGCCATGCTGATGAATATAGCCGTGTTCTATATCGTTGCCTATCCGAGCGGGTACCTGGCCGAAGAGCTTTACAAGTCAAATCGGAAGATCATGGAGCAGGCCAAGGACTTCCACCACCTGCAGATGCTGCACCGCAACATCGTGCACAGCATAACGAGCGGCCTGCTGACGATAGACATCGAAGGGGTGATCCTTTTTTGCAACAATTTTGCCAGGGAGATACTCGGGCTTCCGGCCGGAGAAGCCGAAGGCCGCCCGTTCAATTCCTTCTTCCCGGCGCTCGACCCCACGGCCTGGCCGCGCGATCCGGCCGCGCTTCGAAAAACGAGACGAGGTCCCGAAGACCGGCAGGAAGTCGAATATCACAAACCGTCGGGTGAGCGTCTCTATCTGGGATACACGGTTTCCGTCCTCAACGATGCGGAAGGCAACTGGTCGGGCTGGATATTCATTTTTCAGGACCTCACGCGTCTCAAGGAAATGGAAGAACACCTGGGCAGGATGGAACGCCTCGTTGTCGCGGGTCAGGTGTCCGCCGAAATCGCTCACGAAATCAAAAACCCGCTGGCGGCGATGAGCGGGGCGGTGCAGATGCTTCGGGACGAGTCGGTCGAAGGATCCCGCCAGTCACGCCTCATGGGGATCATCCACCGGGAGATCAACCGGATCAATGAACTGGTGAAGGATTTCCTCTGGCTTGCGAAAGGCACCCGGGACTCCCAGAAGATCGAGAACGTGTCCGTCTGCCCCCTGGTCCGGGAAATCATCGAGCTGTTGCGCGCTCAGGGCCGCGTATCACCGGTGCACCGGGTCACCACCCGGTTTTCGCAGACGCTCGTGTTCCGGACGGACCCGCACCACCTGCGGCAGATACTCTGGAACCTCTTTGTGAATGCCCTGGAGGCCATGCCCGACGGCGGCGATCTGACGATTGCCGTGGATCGGCACATGGTGAACGGAGATCAATCTGGAGAGGCCAGAATCGACATCACGGACAGCGGGGCCGGGATTCCCGAGGAAGTGCGTCCAAGGATTTTCGAACCCTTTTTCACCACGAAGAGCCAGGGCACCGGGCTCGGCCTCAGCATCGTGTACCAGCTTCTGCAAAGGGCCGGAGGGCGCATCGAGATCATCTGCAACCGGGAGCGGCCCGGCACGACGTTCAGTCTTTTTTTCCCCCTTGCTTCGTGATTCCCTCTTGCCAAAAATCCAGCGAGTGATTATAAGCACTCACTGAAGATGAGTGCTAACAAGGAAGTCCAACCTGTGGGATACCGCGTGTTCCGTTGATCCCAGAATCCACTGTAACCGAAAGGAGTTGCACAATGAAGTTGAGACCGCTCAATGATCGTGTCGTTGTGAAGCGTACCGAAGAAGAAGAAAAGACGGCCGGGGGCATCATCATTCCTGATACGGCCAAAGAGAAACCTGTTCAGGGTGAAGTCGTGGCCGTAGGAAACGGCAAGGTCCTGGAAGACGGTACCAGGAGGCCTTTGGATGTCAAGGCGGGGGATAAGGTCCTCTTCGGCAAATATGCCGGCACCGATATTAAGGTGGAAGGAGAGGAACTCCTCATCATGCGCGAAGACGATATCCTCGCGATCGTCGACAAATAAGAAATTCCGGGACGAACCGAAAACAATTACAGATACCAATCCAAGGAGGATACCCTCATGGCGAAACAGTTGATTTATGATGTGAAAGCCCGCGAAGCCCTGCTGAAGGGCGTGAACGCGCTTGCGGATGCGGTGAAAGTTACACTGGGGCCCAAAGGGCGCAACGTGGTCATCGAAAAATCGTTCGGTGGTCCGACCGTGACCAAGGACGGTGTGACCGTGGCCAAGGAAATCGAACTGGAAGACAAGTTCGAGAACATGGGCGCTCAGATGGTGAAGGAAGTGGCCAGCAAGACGAGCGACGTCGCCGGTGACGGCACCACGACCGCGACGATTCTGGCTCAGTCGATTTACTACGAAGGTTCCAAGCTGGTGGCGGCGGGTGCAAACCCCATGGGCCTCAAGCGTGGAATCGAAAAAGCCGTGCAGACGGTTATCGAACAGTTGAAGAAGATCAGCAAGCCCACCAAGGACCAGAAGGAAATCGCCCAGGTCGGCACCATTTCCGCCAACAACGATCCCACCATCGGAAACATCATTGCCGAAGCCATGAATAAAGTCGGCAAGGAAGGCGTCATCACGGTTGAGGAAGCCAAGGCCATGGAAACCACT
Source organism: uncultured Syntrophobacter sp. (assembly GCA_963663685.2). Lineage (GTDB taxonomy): Bacteria > Desulfobacterota > Syntrophobacteria > Syntrophobacterales > Syntrophobacteraceae > Syntrophobacter. Next base: position 269,482 of record CAXXDT010000010.1, read on the forward strand.
CTGGAAGTGGTGGAAGGCATGCAGTTCGACCGCGGTTACATCTCACCGTATTTTGTAACCGATCCCGAAAAGATGGAAGTACTTCTCAACGAGCCGCTGATTCTCATCAATGAAAAGAAAATCAGCAACATGAAAGACCTGCTGCCCGTTCTCGAACAAATCGCGAAGATGGGGCGGCCGTTGTTGATCATTGCCGAAGATGTGGAAGGAGAGGCCCTTGCGACATTGGTGGTGAACAAGCTGCGCGGGACCCTGCAGGTTTGTGCGGTAAAGGCCCCCGGCTTCGGCGATCGGCGCAAAGCAATGCTGGACGACATCGCCATCCTCACCGGCGGCCAGGTGATCAGCGAAGAAAAGGGCATCAAGCTTGAATCCGTCGGGTTGAACGACCTTGGAAAAGCCAAGACCATCCGCATCGATAAAGACAACACGACCATCGTGGACGGCGCCGGCGACCGCAAGGCGCTCGAAGGCCGTGTCCGCCAGATTCGGACCCAGATCGAAGAAACCACGAGCGACTACGACAGGGAGAAGCTGCAGGAACGCCTTGCCAAGTTGGTCGGCGGCGTGGCGGTGATCAGTGTCGGAGCTGCAACCGAAACGGAAATGAAGGAAAAGAAGGCCCGCGTGGAAGACGCCTTGAACGCGACGCGCGCAGCCGTTGAAGAAGGCATCGTTCCCGGAGGCGGAGTGGCCTACCTGCGCTGCATCGAGGCCCTGAAGGCACTGAACCTCGATGGCGACGAAAAGCTCGGTCTCAATATCGTCAAACGCGCTCTCGAAGAACCCGCTCGCCAGATTGCCATCAACGCCGGCGAAGAGGGATCCGTGATCGTACAGAAGATCAAGACCGAACAGGGTTCCTTCGGATACGACGCCGACACGGGCGAGTACCGTGACCTGATCGAAGCCGGTGTCATCGACCCGACCAAGGTAACCCGTACGGCCCTGCTCAACGCGGCCAGCGTGTCCGCTCTGATGCTCACCACCGAGTGCATGGTGGCCGATCTCCCGAAGGAGAAGGACCACAGTGCAGGCCCGGCTATGGGCGGCATGCCTCCCGGAGGCGGAATGTATTGATAACGCGAAGCGGCGGATGAAAGTATTTCCGTAGCTTTTCGTACTGTTAAGGGCCTCCCACCGCTTCGGGCGATGGGAGGCCCTTCTGTTCGGTGAAGCGGCGGCGGAGCGGCCCGGCCCGATCGCCCGGAATTGCTCCCGGGGAATGATTATCCTTTAATCTGCTTGACTTGGCCTGACGGTGTGTTAAGAAATTTCCCCTGTTTTCCAGGGTATCGCAGCAAAAACCTGGTATAACACGATACGGAATATATCGCGGTTCACCCGCCGGGTGGCGGACCGCTCCTTTGATCATGCCGTGTGGCTGAACATGGTTGGCAATGGCACATTGATGTTTTTTGGGGGAGAACCGAATCATGGATTACAAAAGTTCATTGAATTTGCCTCAAACCGATTTCCCGATGAAAGCGAACCTCTCCAAACGCGAACCGGAGATCCTGGAGAAATGGGACGAAATGAGGCTCTACGACCGATTGCGGGAGCAGAGCAAGGGCCGCCCGCAGTACATTCTCCATGACGGTCCCCCTTATGCCAACGGGCACATCCATCTGGGCACGGCCATGAACAAGATTCTCAAGGACATGATCGTCAAGAGCCGGCAGATGGCCGGGTTCGATGCCCCTTACGTTCCGGGCTGGGACTGCCACGGGTTGCCGATCGAACACATGGTCGACAAGGAACTCGGAAAGCGGAAGCAATCCATGTCCCAGGTCGAAATTCGCAGGCAATGCCGGGAATATGCAAAGCGGTTCATCGATATCCAGCGAAGTGAGTTCAAGAGGCTCGGTGTCCTGGGCGAATGGGACAACCCCTACCTGACGATGTCTTACGATTACGAGGCGAGCATCGCCCGTGAACTCGGACGCTTCTTTCAGGAAGGGGAGGTCATTCGCAGCCGGAAACCCATTTACTGGTGTGCGAGTTGCCGGACCGCTCTCGCGGAGGCCGAAGTCGAATACCACGATCACACGTCGCCTTCGATCTATGTGAAATTCCCTTTCAGCGACGCCGCCCGGGCGGCTTTCCCGGAACTGGCCGGGAAGAAAGTCTTCGTCCTCATCTGGACCACGACTCCGTGGACCTTGCCGGCCAACCTGGCCATCGCTCTCCATCCCGATTTCAAGTATGTCGCGGTGGAGGTGAACGGAGAAGTGTGGATCCTGGCCGAGGGGCTGCTGGAAAACTGCATGGAGGCCTTCGGTATTACGAATTACCGCGTCATCCGGGCGTTCGACGCGCAGGAGCTGGAAGGACTTAAGGCGAAGCATCCGTTCATCGAACGCGATTCGGTCCTGGTCCTGGGGGCTCACGTCACTCTCGACGCCGGAACGGGTTGCGTGCACACGGCCCCGGGCCATGGCCGTGAAGACTACGACATGGCGCTGGAGTACGGCCTGGACGTCTATTCCCCCGTCGACGACGACGGCCGTTTTACCCCCGACGTCGCCTTTTTTGCCGGTCAGTTCGTTTTTGACGCCAACGGTGCCGTCATCGGGAAACTCAAGGAAACGGGAAGCCTCGTTCTCGAGAAGAAGATCACGCACAGCTATCCCCATTGCTGGCGGTGTAAGAAACCGGTGATCTTTCGGGCAACGGAACAGTGGTTCATCTCGATGGAGAAAAACGGTCTCAGGAAGAAGGCCCTTGACTGGATCGACCGGGTTGAATGGATTCCGAACTGGGGACGGGACAGGATACACAACATGATCGCGAACCGGCCGGACTGGTGTATCTCCAGGCAGCGTTCGTGGGGCGTTCCCATATCCGTTTTCAAATGCAGGGACTGCGGGACCATTCTCTCGTCGAAGGAGCTGTTCGATCGCGTTGAGGCGCTCTTCGCAAAGGAAGGGGCCGATTCCTGGTACGAGAAGACCACCGAGGAACTACTGCCGCCCGACGCGCGGTGCGCCGGATGCGGGGGGCGGAATTTCGACAAGGAAAAGGACATCCTCGACGTATGGTTCGATTCGGGGGTTTCACACGCGGCCGTGCTGGAAGCGCGTCCGTATCTGCGCTCTCCGGCCGATCTCTACCTGGAAGGAAGCGATCAGCACAGGGGCTGGTTTCATTCCTCGCTCCTCACCGCCGTCGGCACGCGGAATGCCGCCCCTTATAAGAGGGTGCTCACGCACGGATTCGTCGTTGACGGCCAGGGCTACAAGATGTCGAAGTCCCTTGGAAACGTCATTGCCCCCGAGGAAATCATCCGCCAGTACGGCGCCGAGGTGCTCCGCCTCTGGGTTGCCGCGGAAGACTACCGGGACGACGTGCGCATTTCCCCGGATATTCTGAAGCGGCTGAGCGAAGCCTACCGGAGGGTCCGGAACACCTGTCGTTACATGCTCGGAAACCTTCACGACTTCGATCCGCACAAGGATTCGGTCCCTTACGCGCAGATGGAAGAACTGGACCGGTTCGCGCTGCACCAGTTGCAGGATTTTATCCGGCGGGTGAGGCAGGGATATGAGCGATTCGAGTTCCACCGGGTGTATCATGCCCTGCACAATTACTGCGTCGTGGACCTCAGCTCCTTCTACCTCGATATCCTGAAGGACCGCCTGTACAGCTCGTCGGCGGACAGTCAGGCGCGGCGGTCGGCCCAGACGGCGGTTTATGAAATTCTGAGCGCTCTCCTGCGGCTCATGGCCCCCATCCTGTCCTTCACCGCGGATGAGGCGTGGTGGTATCTACCCGCCAATTCCGAGGAAAACGTTCACCTGGCAAGTTTTCCGGAGGTCGATCCCGCGAAGATGGACGAAGCTCTGAACGAGCGATGGCAGAGGATTCTTGCTCTGCGGGGAGAGGTGACGCGAGTGCTGGAAGGGGCGCGGCAGGCGAGAACCATCGGCCACCCGCTCGACGCCGAAGTGAAGCTGGTCCTGCCGACCGAATGGGAGGGAGAATTCCGCGGCCGTGAAGGGCTGCTTCGTGCCGTTTTTATCGTGTCTCAGGTTTCATTTGCACCGGCTTCGGAACTGGTCAACGGGTCCGCCTCGCCGGAAATCCCGGGGCTTGTCATAGAGGTCGTCCCGGCTTCCGCGGAGAAATGTGAGCGCTGCTGGGTACGGTCCAAAAAAGTCGGTCAGTTCCCGGACCACCCGACCCTGTGCGACCGGTGCCACGATGTCCTTACCGGCGTGAAGTGACCGGATGCCACCGCCGGCGATGCCGGGCATAATGGCTGAGATTACTTGGATTCAAACCCGCGAGGAAGGCGGAAGATCACCATGATTCCTCTGTTCCTGATTGTCGGATCGATCATCGTTCTCGACCAGTTGACGAAATTCGCGATCCTGAGCCTTGTGCCGCTCAACAGCGGCCACCCCGTTATCGCCGGCTTTTTCAACCTCATCCACGTGAGAAACACGGGCGGTGCGTTCAGCCTTCTCGCAGGCGTGGGTTCCCAATGGCGTCGCGTTTTTTTCATCGTACTGACCCTGGTCGTGGTGGCCGTCATTATCTACGCCTATAGCAAGGTCGCGAAGGAAGACCGGTGGACCAGAACGGCCTACGCGCTCATTGCGGGCGGGGCGTTGGGGAATGTCGCGGACCGTGTGAGGATCGGGGAGGTCGTGGATTTTTTGCAGTTCTATATCGGGTCCTATTCCTGGCCGGCGTTCAACGTCGCCGACTGCGCCATTACGACCGGCGCAATCATGCTTTTCATATCGCTCTTGAAGGGGAGATGAGGAAAATGCGGGGGCCGGCCCGAAGGGGGCACGGCCCGCGAAGGTTGTGCCGCTATGGTTTTACTTCCTTCTTTTTCAGTTTTACCACCGAGTCCTCGGGCATCATCTTCCTTGCTCTCCTGTCCCATGTTTCCTGGTGAACGACCAACCGATCGTTGAAGATTTCGGTGACCACTCCGTTCCTGTCGGCCAGCGGAGTCCCGACGGCGACAATGTAGCCCTTGCCGGCGGAATCCTCGATGAGGGCCCTTCGACCGTAATCGCCCCATGTGATTGCCTTCAAACCCGATTCGATTTCGGTAAGACTCATCTTCTGCAGAGGGGTGAGTGGTTTGGGGGGTTCAGGAGGCGGTTCGTCCTCATCCGATTCCACCGACCTCAATCCCTGCGGGGGAGCGATCGTCGGCTGGATAAAGGGAACGAAAGGGTCCACCACCTTGTTGGATGCATAGGAGAAGTCCTCTTTCATGAGCGAGGCAAGGGTCCGCTGCATGATGGGGAGGTACTCGGGAGGGCAAGACGGGGTGACATCGGCTTTGGGCGCTGGCGCTTCGGGAACCGCCGCGGGGCCTGCTGCCGCGGTCGGCTCGACGGCCGGGGGATGCCCCCTGGGCGGGAGCCGCCGGGACATTTGGCGCGGCTGCAACGGGCTGATCGGCGGGAGGCGCCTGGGACGGGGCCTGCCGTGTTTCAGCCCGGTTCTCCGCGGCCGGTGGCTGGGCGGGCGAAGGAGTATCGGGGGCGGCGATTTCAGGCTGGGGTGGGGAAGGGCCGTCGGAGGGCGCCGCGGCAAATGATCCGGAAACCAGGAATACGAGCAGGAAAGCGGAGATGAGACCCAGCCCCGCCACAGATCGAATTCTACTTCGTTTGAAATAACTTACATCCATCGAGCAACTCCCGGGTGGACCCGGCCGGCATCGGGATCGACTGTTGCATATGCCATGCATATGCTGTTCCCGGAATGCATGCCGGCTGATGTCATGAGCCATTAATCCATTCAATAATTCTCGTGTGTCGTGGAGCTCAAAGAGCTTCCCTCTTGTTGAGTAAGAGATCGGGGGAGGAGGAAAACCAGGGCGAATCGCCCCTCACCCGACCTCTCTCCAATGAGGGAGAGAATCTTCCAAACCGGGTCCGCGTTCGCCGGTTCGCAGCGTCCTCCCCTGAACCGAAGTGCGGGGGAGGGGCTGGAAATCCCGGGAGCCGGCAACTCCCGTGCCCCGCGAAGGATGCCTGCCGGCCCGCGTTCACGATGACGACGGGGTGGAGCTTTTCGCGGCAGGGCCCGGAGCTTTGTCCTGAGTCCTCGTTTCGGTTGTTCCCGGCTCTTCGGCCTGCGGACCCTGTTTCAGATCGGCTATGAGGTCGGATACGACCCGTCGTTGCGAATAACCGGGATAAAGCTGCATCGCCCTGTCGAAAGAAGCCGCAGCTTCTTCCCTGCGTTCGGCTTTCATCTGGAAAAATCCCAGTCCGAGCCATGCCTTGCCGTTGGAGGGATCGAGTTCGATGGCCCGCCCGGCTTCGGCCACCGCGCCCTCCGCATCGTTTTGCTGATAATGGTACCAGCCGCTGAGCAAATGGGCGTCCGTAGAGTCCGGCCTGAGGCCCACGGCGTGGTCGAGAAATTTTTCCCCCACCTTCATAATCGTCACGGGCATCTGTTTTTCTTGAACAATAAATGCTATCGCCATGCAAAAGTTGAATTCCGAGAAGGGATGCCGGACGTACTTCGCCGTGAAGCTCCACCTGGTCTGCTGTTCCCGGTTCGCTTCCTCCGTCTCCCTGATCTGGTTCGAGAGGCTGAGGCTTTCAGCGTCGCCGGGATGGGCCGCAAGGGCTTCGGCCAACAATTGTTTGGCGATTTCCACATCGTTCTGGCGATAAAACTCCGTGGCAATCCAGGTTTCAGGAGACATGTCTCCCGGATCGGGTTTCCCGTCGCCGTTGAGGTCGACTCCCGCCGCCTTCGCATCCGCTAGAACATAGCCGAGGGCGGAGGCGATCTTGTCCCGCTTGAACCTGGAGTTGTCCGTCCGCTGAACGAAGAACAGGGCGCGCATGGTCGCGGCGTAGGCGTTTTCCAGCATTCCCTTCCTGCGGTAGGCCTCCGCGAGGTTCGTGAAAAGAAACGGCATGGAATCCGCGTCGCTGTCCTTGGGGCACTGCCGCAGCAGGTCTTCCGTCCTTTCCGTGGCGGCGTCCAGGTCTCCCTGTCTTATTAAAGACATCAGGATGGCATTGATGGAGACGGCGTTGGATTCATAGCCGTGCCGCGATAACGAAAGGGACTTCTCCGCGCTCTCGATGGCCTTGTCGTACTGCTCGGTCTGGAAATAGGCGTTGGCCAGGTTGGAATGTGCCCGGGGGCTGTTCGGGGCCTTCTCAGCCGCTTCCTGATGGATGGTCAGGATGTTTTCCCATGCCTGGTTCCGGTAAAAGGTCGCCATGGTAAAAGCGGAGGAAACGATCATGAACAGGCTGCACATCACGACCAGGCGGTCGCGGCCCGGCATTTTTGCAAAGGACCTTCGAAAGAACAGATCGACGGCGGCGACCAGTGAAATGAAGAGGCCCGCTGAGGGCAGGTAGAGCCTGTGCTCGAAAATCAGTTCCAGTGGGATGAAGGTTGATTCGATGGCGAGGTTCGCAAAAAACCACACGAGTCCGTAGGTGATGACCGGGGACTTCCGCCTGAAGTGAATGGCGCCCCAGAGGAGCACGATGAGAAAGAGGATTGCAGCCGCCGTCGATGGAGGGGAGAAGAACGAAGTCGAGAGGGTCACGTCGTGTTCCATCGAGAGCCGTGACGGAGCGGGCCAGATCAGAAGGGACATGTACCAGACGACGATACGGGCTTCCGTCAGTAATCGCTCATCCATGGTGAAGTGCCTGACGCCGTACCCTTTGGAGAATTCGTGAATGGCGAAAGAGCCGAGGTATACGAATCCGGCGGCACAAAGTGCCAGCACCACACGGGCAGGCCAACGGGTCTTGAGCAGGCGATGCCGGAGTCGCAGAGGCAGATCCGGCTGAAAAAACCAAATCTCGGTGATCAGGATCATGAGCGGCAGTGTCGCCGCGTTTTCCTTTGAAAGAAAGGCGCAGACGGCGGCGAGAAGCGAACCCAGGTATGCCGCGAGCGACGCTCCTGCGGGCCCGTGTGCCTGCCGGACCAAACGCCCTTTCAGGTAAAGCCCCACGCTGGTCACGTAGAAAAGGGCCTGCATGGAAGCCATGCGCTGTACGAGATACGTCACGGCACTCGTCTGCACGGGGTTGAGCGCCCAGAGTGACGCGGCACAGAGGCCGAGCCAGAAGGAAGAGGATCTGCCGCCTACCTGGCCGGTCCAGGGTTCGGACGGTCTGAGAAGGTGGGATGCCAGGAGAAAGACACTCAGAAACGTCAGGACGTGAATGGCGATGTTGGTGAGGTGAAAGAAAATCAGTTGTCCGCCCCAGAGCTTGTGGTTCATGGCGAAAGTCACCATGGGGAGCCATCTTTTCCAGCCGAAATCCGTTCCGGAGACGGAAATGAGGCTGGAAGGGGAAAAGTCATGGATGTAGACCTGCTGTTGATAGATAAAGGAGTGGAAGTCATCCAGGTAGGGCGGTGACGAGAAGGTGTTGCAGTACGCGGACAGGATCATCAGCGCAGGGAAAAGCAGGAGACCGTATTTCGCGATTCTTTGTTTCAAGGATTCCCCTTTGTAAAAACCCACGATTCTCGAGCCGCGCCGTCGCCGGTGCTCCCATCCGCCCGAAAAGCTCCCTTCGAAGCCGGTGGATGGAATCAGCCCTTCCATTATGTTCGGGCATCTCCTCCGGATTCTTGACCGTTTCGAACGGATGTTCCGGGTACCTGCGGCCGGAGCTTCGGCGTCGGCCCACTATTACAGTCGGTTTTTCGGCGAAAATAGAAAAGAGGAAGTGCATGCAAACCGCATGGCACTTCCTCTTTTGACATTCCGATTGCTGAGGATCCCGGGCGGAATCCAGGAGGCTACTTCTCGTTTTCCAGACCGAGTTGAGTCGCCAGGTTGCCGCCGAGTATCCAGCCGGTGATCTTGTTGGTCCTTACATTGGGTACCGCGGTGATGCTCATGCCGTCAAGCTTCTTGAGTTCCGCGCATGCGGGGCTTTTGTTCAGGGTGATGGTCAGCTTCGTGCCCGACCAACCGGGGGTGAAACAACTGGTGTCGGCATCCGTCACGAACTGCTGGAAGGTGGCGTCGGTGGCCGGGAAAGTGCTGCGGAAACTGTAGAAACTGCCGAGGTTCGTTTCGATGGCATGCATGCCGGGGAACACCTTGGCGGTCAGGCGGGACTTCTGAATGTATTTCTGGTAAAAGGGCACGGCTACTGCAGCCAGAATACCGATAATGGCCACGACGATCATCAATTCAACCAGAGTAAAACCTTTGCTTTCTTTCATCTTAATGAACATGTCGCTTTCTCCTTATTAGAATTCACCGAAAAAGTTGCCGATCCACGAAAGCACTGTTGATCTGAATTTGCCCTCCTCTTTACAAACGGTCCTTTATGATCATCTTGAATTGCGTATGCAACGTTTCGTTGCCTACCTGAAGATGCAAGATGGATGCCTAAGCGGCATGGACTGAATCAAGACCCCGCGATAGTCTTCAATACCCGCATTTCGCTCGGTAACCCGCGATCAGGGGGAGTGATGGAACCGTGTACTCCATGCCGGATTAAAGGGCCTCGTGACAAAATTTGTCATTGAATATGACAAGTGACGGCACCGAACATGAATCTGTGGACATTTCACACCCGCTGATTGAGGTTGTTGCCGGCCTGACAACGGGCCCGTTTCCGGACAGCCTCTTCCGTTCTTAAGATCGGTACCCTTCGGCATTTCGATAATTTCGCGAACGGATTTTCTTGTCATCAGGCGATCCAATAGCCGATCGTGCCGGGGCCGTCACCGCGGACTTCCGGAGAGCGGCCGAGCAGGGTATGCAGGTACCGGGAAGCGAACTTAAAGAGTATCAGCAGGAGTGAAAAATTTATGGCGCGATCCAGAATGGACACGGCAAGCATTTGCGCGGGCGCAATGCTGACGAACTGAGAGGTGAGCATGAGGATGCCTTCTCTTACACCGAGCGCACCCGGGGTGATGCCGACGAGAAGAGAAAGGCTGCTGAGTGTGGCCAGAAAGACCGACTGGAGGAAAGTGATCGGGCTGCCGGTGACGTCGGTTATTCCCAATGCGCTGAATTCAAGCGATGTTATGAGTGCCATGAGGAGCAGATTCACCAGTGACAGCAAGAACAAATAGAAGATGTTCTTCTTCGACTTCCGAATAACGGACCAGCCTTGCAGGACTGAATCCGCGCGATCTCTGACGGGCTTGAACGGTACAACGGCAGCGCTTTCCGGGGCGAAAAAGATCGTGTACAGGGTGAACAGGGCAATGGCCAGAAGTATGATGGTTAAGGTTGAATTCCAATAGCCGCGTTCGCAATATATCTTGGCCGTTGCCGCGAGAGCGATGAGAGAGGACAGGTTGAAAATGACAATGTAATTGCCGGCCATACTGGCCAGAAATGAGGTATAGTCGAATCCATACTTCGATCTCAGATAGACGGCCCTGATGCCGAAGCCTGCCCTGAAAGGAAGGAAAATATTTCCGAAAGTCGTCAGGATCGAGATGGAAGTATATTCAAGAAACTTCATGTTGATCCCGAAGTCTATGGTAGTCAGTTTCAGAAAAATGCCATTGACGATCAGGAACGGAATGTATAATGCGTAGATTGCAATCGCATACGTTATGGGTATTCTTGTTATCTGCTTAAAATCTCCAAGGTGGCCGACGCTATAATATCCTAAGAATATTATGCTGAACATGAGCACGCAGGACGATATGAGCTTTTTGCGATTACAGTGAGTCATGCCAAGATTACTTCCTGCAAATGCTTTTCCTGAATCCCTGTTAACGACGCGCGGCTATTCCGCCTGTCGTGTCCGCTCCGCTATCGGTGCTTTATGCCGATCCGAGCGGAACAGCCGGTTGCACCAGTATCGAAGAACTCCGCCGCCGAATATCGCCAGGAGCACCGGGAGCCTGAAAATGACGCTGAGAAAATCTCTTTTGGATTCGACCAGGAATACCACCAGGGCCAGGTAAGAAATGAGGCCGCAGAGCAGGACAAAAATGAGAAACCCTCTGAAAGAGAACGGCGATATCAGGCCGAAGGTGAGGATGGAGGTTACGGCGGCCGTGCTGAAAAGAAAGGGATAGAAATAGTAACCGCCGGGGGACAGGTAGAAATCGGCGAACCGCGTGCCACGGTCAAACAGCCATCGCGACAGTTTTTTGAAACCGGTTCGCAGGTGGTAGCGGCAGCGTATCTTTCCGGTTCTGAGCAGGTCGACGGATTCCGAGAAAACCAGCCTTTGCAGGAGGAGAGTGTCGTCATTGACAGTCCTGCCGGTTCGGGTTGGAGTGAGCCTCAGAAAAAGCTCTCTGTCAATCAGGAGCAGCGTGGTTCCCTTGGGCGCTCTCTTGAAATTCTCCCTCGTGATGAGCAGTTCATCGGTTTGAAGCGGGTAGTATTTTTTGCCGTAGTATTTTCTCCGGATCAGGTAAAAGACCAGTTCCCATCCCTTCTGAGGCCGGTTTTGCTCATTTTCGGATACGCATACCACCGCGGGATATGAATCGAACTGGCTGAGCAGGGACAGCGTGCCATCCGGTATGGTTACCCTTGAATCGATGAACAGGAGCCGGTCCGCCGAGGCTTCCCTCGCACCCGTCAGGCGGGCGACAATGCGTCCTTGGTTTTCGGGCAGCGTTATGGTTCGCACGGGGTGGCCTTTGGCACGATCCATGGTGCCGTCCGTGGAACCGTCGTCCACGAGCAGAATCTCATAATCCCGCCCGAGTGTTACTCCGCGCTGATTTATGATGGAGAGCAGGCACGATCGTATCGTATCCTGTTCATTATAGACGGGGACGATCACTGAGTATTTCAATTCCTGTTCTCCAAACCCAACCGTTCGGGAAGATGGTCCCGACAGCGCCCTGACGAAGGGGTTTTCCGTCGCGGACTGTTGAGAACAGCCCGAAATCGGATATAAAATTTCTAGTTGAGGTTTTCTCCTTTTACGGCAATTATCCTGGGCACGTTTTCCAGCGTTTCAAGCCTGAACAACGACCCGTTGAGAAAACCTTCCAGTTCGTAAATCGAATATCCCGCGGAGCTCAAAGCCTCGTGGACGACCACGGCCGGGTCGGACAGATGAGCGTGGACCTCGCATAGGATGATGGGACTGAAGTTCATAAGGACGTTCTTCATCCCGAGAAGGACTTTCCCTTCATAACCTTCTACGTCGATCTTGATGAAATCCGGAGGCTTTGCGATGCCGTCCGCAACAATGTCGTCTACTGATTTCGTTGTTACCGACGCTATGTTCCTGGTAACTTTATATTTAGTGTCCGAATCGATGATTCTTCCCGAGAATGAACCTCCTCTTCTATCGAAGGAAGACTCCTTGCTGGATTCCCCGGCGGCTATTTGCAAAGCGACAATATTGCCTGCTTTATTCGCTTTGACGGAATCTGAGAGATGCCTGTAATTGTTGATCTCCGGTTCGAAGGCATAGACTTTTCCCGAATTCCCGACGAGCGACGACATCAAAAAGGTGAATACCCCGATATTGGCCCCGATGTCGTAAGCGGTCATTCCCGGTTTCACGAGCTTAACCATGGTCTTTCTGACTTCCGGTTCGTAATTCAGCAGTTTTTCCGTGCTGGACAAATGCCCATGGAAAAGAGGATTCATCTTGATCGTCTGTCCTTCAGGGGTCGTGACGCCCACCTGAACGCGGCCGAAGGTGAGTTCGTTGAACCTGAGCACACCTGGAAAATCGGCGACAGCCCTGAGAACCCCGTGAGGGATGAATGAATGAGCCATCTTGTTTATTAAGCATACCGTCCTCACCAGCATCGATTTCCTTTCCTTGTCCGGCAGAACCACCGGCAATGTTGTCTTATCCGGTCTTGTAGAGACAATGACAACCGGGCCGGGCATCGGGCCCATTGAAAAGCTTTGTGCGATACGCCGCGCCGGGCGCGGCATGCGGTTGTCCTGTGTCGTTTCACCCCATGGGGCCGTTATGTTTTGTCATGAAGCTCAAAAAGATGAACCTTTTTATTCTGAAGATAATTGCCAAAGACATCGTATTCGGCGACGTGTTCGATACGATAAGATTCACCGATTACCCGGAGCGAATTGACGTCAATCCCCAGTGAGACGAAGTAGCGGGGCCCGTAAGCCTCGAGCTTCCATTTCAAGTCCCGTGTTCCAACGGTCGCGCTGATGGAGGGCAGCCCGGTCTCGATGCTTATCGAGTTGGCAGGATCGCCGGCCAAAAGGACATGCCCATCGCATGAACCACGGGTTTCAGTTATTTCTTTGATGCTATGCGCCATGTTGATAAATGAATAGTCGGGATGACGGAGGTAGTCGAGGGTTGCATATCCGTTGATCGCTATGGAATATGAAACTACGACGATGAAGGTGATATGAATCCAACGATGCAGCCGTGTTCTTATTGAAGTTGATATAAGAGCAAATAGAATCAATAACGGAATGATAAGCGGAACATAATAACGCGGTGGATTATAAGAGGTAATCGACAAAAACACAAAATGCCCGCACAGCCAGAGCATCATGGCTCTTACCAGGCTGTTGTTGCGGAAATCCGGAGAAAACAGCAAAAAGATCAGTGCGCAGATCATGGTTACCGGGTATATGAGCGGATCCAGGAAGGATGCTCTGCTGAAGGAAGTAACGACGCCGGCAAGAATGCTCAATAAATCCGGAGAAAGCCTGTCGTTGATGTTAACTGTTTTGAAGTAATGGAAATCTTCGGGGAACAGGTGTGCTGTTGTCAGGTGAAACCCGCCGACGATCACCAGGAAAACGACACTGAACAACAGTGCCGCCGGCAGGCGCTTCGCTGCGGTCGCGTGTCGCGTACCGGCCATGTACAGCACGGCGGGCAAGGCAAAAACGGCCGTCGTCTTTGTCAGCACGGCCACGGAAAAAACTGCCGCGGAAAGGCAAACGGCCAGAGAGTCCCTACGGACGGTTTTGAAATAGGTTACCGCGAGGGCCAGCAGGACAAACGCGGTCATGCACACTTCCAAAAGGGCCAGTCGTGAGTAGGCGAAATAAATGAAGTTGGTTGCCAGCAGAAGTGCGGCGAGAAGGGAGCTGAAGGTATCCGAGTTCTTGTGTGCAACCAGGAACGTCAAAACCAGGGACAAGAGTGAAAAAACAACCGCCGTGGCCCTTGCGGAGACGAGGCTCATCCCGAATGCGGAAAAGACCGCACTCTGGATCAGGTGCCAGACGGGCATGAAGACCATGGGATTGAAGTCTCCGGGTACATACCATCGGTTATCGAGAACGTGGCGGACCGCGGCGTTTGAATACCAGCCCTCATCGGTATAGAGAACCCCGGACCACGTTATTCCACCCGGGAAATCGGCCCCGAGGTGCAGAAACCTTGATAAGCCGAACAGAACGACGGCGGCCGTCATAAGGGTTATGCACAAGGCTTGCCTTCGGGACCCGCCGTACTGCGGTTCAGGCTCCGTCGTCGGTCCGTGGAAATCCAGGGGTGGCTCAACTTTTGTCATCGTGTCTGTTCATCCGGCCACGAGGGCATTGACTTCGTGAAGATAGCGCCCCGCGATGTCCGACCAGTCGTAATTGTGCACAACGAATTCTCGTGCCTTTTTCCCGAACGAGATTCTTTGTTCCTCGTTTCCCAGCAGTTCCAAAATCTTCTCCGTCCACGCCCCGGGGTTTGCAGATTCGACGAGAAAGCCGTTTTCTCCGTCCTTTACCGCATCCCGCAGCCCCTCAATGGCCGACGCAACCACCGGCATTCCGCAGGATGCGGCTTCGAGCACCGCGAGACCGAATCCTTCCACGTCGCCCCGGACTTTGATGTTTGGCTGCAGGAAGAGATCGCAGGTATTCAGCAGAATGTCCCTCACTTCATTAGTGACCTGTCCCAGCAGTACGACCCGGGAGGCAAGGTCTTTCCGCGCGACAATGCCTGCGATACGTTCCCGGTCCGGTCCGTCCCCCGCAACGACATAAAGAATGTCGGGTGTCAGTTCCGGCATGACATTTTGACAAAACCAGGCAACACCTTTCCGTTTGACGAGCCTCCCGCAGCTCAGCATTATTTTCCGGTTGTGAAGCTTCATCCCCAGGATGGCTTCCAACTCTGCTCCGGTATGCTTTTCACGAGGTCTGCCAGTGGTAATCCCGTTTGGAATGGACACGATTTTCCGCCCGGGTATTCCCTTTTCCATGGCCTGACGCGCGGTTTCGCTGCTTACAGCGATGAACCTGTCGAGTCTGGACATGAATGTCCCTACCCAGAATTTCTGATAGACCGGGTTTGAATAGGTCACATCCAGGCCGTGCAGTACCGAAATGACCGGTTTGGCATAAACCAGTTTCATTGCCCATCCGACCACCGCGAGGACCCCGTCGCCCAGGAGGAGCACGTCGAAGTCCTTAAGGAGAACCAGCGTGCGGAAGAGAGCCCAGGGGAGAAAGAGGGGCAAAAACCTCCTGCCCCGGCCGTTGGCGATAATCCTGGTATCGGTCGATGCGGCCATCCACCTGGACAACTGGTAATTCTGGTTTTCGATGCCTCCGACGGTGGGGGGGAAGGCACGGCTCAAAAAGAGAATTCTCGGTCGTTTCATTCCGTTACGGTATTCTCAAGTGTGGATGCTTTTGCCCTGTTCGTGTCCGCCCGTTCAACCGGCTGAGGCGCCCCGCCGGGGAAAACCTCCGGGGTCCGTGGAAGCCTCGAACACCGCACGCCGCGGCCGAGCCTCAAGGATGGCTTCATCCTCGCGGATTTGCTCGTGCCCGTTGAATTGCGTGCATTGATCGAATCGCGACTGGGTGACCTGTTCCGACACGAGGCCGATCAGGAATATCAGGGCGGCCATCGTCATCAGCAGGGCTGAAGTGGGGCCATATCGGTCATGGAGCAGAACCACCTTGGCCAGGCCGTATCCAAAGCCGAGGAGAAATGCAGCCGCACTCGCGGGCAGGAAGATTTTCATCGGCGAAAACAGGGTGGCGATCTTGAAGATAATCAAAAGGAAGCGGGAACCGTCACGGGCGAGCTTGATCTTGCTCCTGCCGGTCCCTGCGCGCTTTGGCGCGGCGATGGGAATGTAGGCGAGGCTGTAGCCGGATCGCACCGTAGCGAGGGTGATGGTGGTCGGGTACGAAAAGGTGTTGGGCAGCAGCGAGACGAACTCGCGGGCGACATGAGCCCTGACAGCCCTGAACCCCGACGTGAGGTCTTCGATCTTTCGGCCGCAGACGTAGGTGGCAAACCAGTTGTAAAGCTTATTGGCCAGATCTCTGTGCGCCCTCGTCTCCGACGTTTTCGTGCGCGCTCCCACCACCATGTGGTAAGTCTCCACTCCCTTCAGGAGTTCGGGGATGTACTCGGGAGGATGTTGCCCGTCGGCGTCCAGCATCACGAGGACCTTCCCCCTGCTGTTTCGAATCCCGGTTTTGACCGCGGCGCCGTTCCCGATATTGTAGGGGTGTCGGATGATTCTCGCACCGATCCGTGACGCCCGTGCCGACGTTTCATCGGTCGATCCGTCATCAATGACGAGGATCTCGTAACTGCGGCCCTGACTGCCCATGATGCAGTGAATTTTCTCAATGAGCGGCGCCACTGCGTTTTCCTCATTGAAAGCAGGGATGATTATGCTGATCTGCGGCGCGGCGCCGCCTGTCTCGCCGTCTAAAGCCTGCAGTACTTTCACTGCCACCTCTTGTCTCCAATAATTCCGAAATTTCCATGACCGTATTTTTCACTTCCCCACCTATGTATTCGACCGCAAAGGGCAAGTCGATTAGCGTTAAATTTGCCGGCTCACTATGAATGCGATTCCTTGAGGAAAAACCCGTGTAAATATGGTACAGACCCCTGGAGTTAATTCTATGGGGCCCTGCAGGGGGGGAAAGTTGGCCCGGTTCGATACGGGTTGAAAAGAGCAACGCAATATATTAAAATGGTTGATAATGTCAGGGCGCATCCCGATGCCGTTTGTTTCTCGTTTCCCGGTTTGATCACTTCCGGGTGGGGTGCCCGTTTTTATTCCGAAGGGAAAGGATAATGGCTATTTTGGATATTTGTATCTACCCCGATCCCATGCTGCGGAAGAAAGCCGCGCGCGTCGAAAAGATCGATGCGGGGATTCTGAAACTGATAGACGATATGGCTGAAACCATGTATGAAGCACCCGGGGTAGGCCTTGCCGGCAACCAGGTGGGAAAGCCGGTCAGGGTTATCGTCGTCGACGTTCAGAGGGCAGAGGATCAGCACGGCCTCATCGCGCTCATCAATCCCGAGCTTGTATCCGCTGACGGAGAAATCACCTGGGAGGAAGGCTGCCTGAGCGTACCGGAGTATTTCGCCAAGGTGAAGCGGGCCGAGGACATTGTCGTTCGGGGGCTCGACCGCGATGGGAAAATGGTTGAAATCCAGGCCCACGGCCTCCTGGCCGTGGCTTTACAGCATGAGATGGACCATCTGGACGGAAAGCTGTTTATCGACCAGATGAGTGCCATCGCCCGGGATATTTTCAAAAGAAGATGGAAAAAAAGGCTGAAGGAGGCACAGGAATAGTTCATCAACTGCCGACCCTTGTTTTCATGGGGACCCCCGATTTTGCCGTGCCGTCTCTGCGGAAACTGGCCGCTTCGGGGGCGACGATTCCACTCGTGGTTACCCAGCCGGACCGGCCGAGCGGGCGGGGGAAGAAACTTACGCCCCCCCCCGTGAAGGAAGCAGCGGAAGCCTTGGGTATTCCCGTTTATCAGCCCGACAGGATCAGGAAACCGGAGGCGCTTGAACTTATCCGCAGCCACGGGGCGGATTGCCTTGCGGTTGTCGCTTACGGCCAGATACTCCCTCAGGCCCTTCTCGACATGCATCCCCTCGGCGCCATAAATGTTCACGGATCGCTGCTGCCGAAGTACAGGGGAGCGGCCCCGATACAGCGGGCGCTTCTCGCGGGGGAGACGCAGACCGGTATCAGCATCATGCTGCTCGACGCAGGGATGGACACGGGTCCCGTACTGTGCCGGAGTGCGGTATGCATCGGGGACTCCGAAACGTTCGGTGAACTGCGCGAGCGGCTCTCGATCCTGGGGGCCGATCTGCTGGTCGATACGCTGAGGCGATGGAAGTCTGAAGAAATAGTCCCGAAAGCTCAGGATGAAGCGCTTGCGAGTGGTGCTCCTCCCATCACGAAAGACGAGTTGCGACTCGAATGGGCGCACGCCGCCGGACGGATCGTTGACCGGATTCGTGCCTTCGACCCGTCGCCCGGGGCTTTTTTCATGCTTGGCGGGAAGCGGGTGAAGTGTTTTCGCGCTTCCCTGCCGGGGGTCCGATCGGAAGGGAAGCCGGGAGAATTGCTGGGTGGAGGGCAGGGGGGGCTGCTCGTACTGGGGGGAGACGGCAATGCCCTGTCGATTGCCGACCTGCAGATGGAAGGACAACGGCGCATGTCCGCCGGGGAATTCGTCAGAGGCCGCCTGATGCCGGCCGGCTCGCTGCTGGGGTAGACTGTTCGGATATGGAATCGCAGGCCATGAAACAGCACTTTTCGGAATTCAGCACAAGGGCCCCGAGGCCCGAGAAAAAGACAATCATCGGTTTGATCGCCTTGGCCGGCGTTCTGTCCGCTTTGCTTCTCACTCTCGTCTATATCGTTCCTTATTACGGGTTCAGCCGGATCCATCATGACCTTCCCATCGTTATGGCAGTGCTGATCGGAGGACTGGCGGCTGCGGTCCTGGGGGGGGTCGTGCTCCTGGCTGTTGTGATCGCCCTAGGGCACGATATCCCGTTTTCGCGAAAAATCCGTAGCGTCGCCATGAAGGTCCTCCTTCCCATCCTCACCACCGTGGGCAAAATCGTCGGGATCAGGAAGGAAGAGGTCCAGCACGCCTTTGTTGCCGTGAACAATGAGCTGGTCCTGGCTCAATGCAGGAATGGGCATCCCCCGACGAATATCCTGCTGCTGATGCCTCATTGCCTTCAGAATTCGGAATGCACCGTCAAAGTTACTTACCGGGCGGAAAACTGCAAACGCTGCGGGAAATGCTGCATCAAAGGCCTGCTCGAACTTGCATCCAAGTACGGGGTCAGTCTCGCGGTCGCGACGGGGGGAACCATCGCTCGCCGTATCATCATTGACAGAAGACCCGACCTGATCATTGCCGTGGCGTGCGAACGGGACCTTACCAGTGGCATTCAGGACACCACTCCGTTGCCGGTTTACGGAATATTCAACCGGCGCCCGTTCGGTCCCTGCCTGAACACGGAGGTCGCCCTGGAGCGCGTTGAGTCCGTCCTGAGGGAAGTTTCGGCCATAGGACGGACGGGAAAATGATCAACGCCAGAACATTGGCCTACCAGATTCTGCTCCACATCGACAAAGACGCTTCCCATCCCGACCGTCTCATCCGCGGCATGCTCGGCCGCCATTCGATGCTTGAGGAAAGAGACAGGGCGCTCCTTACCGAGCTGGTCTACGGGGTCCTGCGCTGGCAGGGGCGCCTGGACTGGCATATCGACCGGTTGAGCAGAACCGGTGCCGGCAGGATAAGCAACCCGGTACGCATTCTTTTGCGGCTGGCCCTGTACCAGATCCTGCTGCTCGACCGGATTCCCGACCACGCGGCCGTGAACGAGGCCGTAAAAATCGCGCGCAGCACGCAACCCCCTTACCTGGTGAAGTTCGTGAATGCCATCCTCCGCGAGGCGATAAGGCGCTCGGGTCATTGGGAATGGCCCCCGGTTGCCGAGAAGCCGGCGGAGTATCTTTCCGTCGCCTTGTCTTATCCGCTCTGGTTCGTCAATAAATTCATCGGCGAGCTCGGCTATGCGGAAACCGAAGCCTTCTGCACGGCAAGCAATACGGTTGCCCCCGTCACCCTGCGCGTCAATGCGCTCAAGACCGATCCCGATTCCGTTTTTCAATGGCTGGCCGACAAAGGGGTCCGGACCGAAAGGTCGCAGTACTTCGACCATGCGGTGCGAATATCCGGGCTGCGCCAGGATCTTGCGGGAATTCCGATCTACCGGGACGGCTG
This sequence comes from uncultured Syntrophobacter sp., assembly GCA_963663685.2. GTDB lineage: Bacteria > Desulfobacterota > Syntrophobacteria > Syntrophobacterales > Syntrophobacteraceae > Syntrophobacter. The sequence continues at coordinate 289,448 of CAXXDT010000010.1, forward strand.
GTTCCAGGTGCAGGATGAAGCCTCTCAGGCGGTGACTCAGGTCCTCGCCCCGGAAGCGGGTGAACGGATTCTCGACCTCTGTGCCGGCTTTGGCGGCAAGTCGATGCACGTGGGGGCGCTCATGCGCAACGAGGGGGAAATCGTATCCGTCGACAAGTCTGCCTGGAAGCTCGAAGACCTGCGCGAGAACTCCGAAAGGCTGGGCGTGAAGATCGTGAAGCCCGTCGCGGCGGACATCCTGGAACTTTCCGCCGAAGGGCTCGGGACGTTTGACCGGGTGCTGCTGGATGCACCCTGCACGGGCTTTGGGACGCTCAGGCGAAACCCCGATATAAAATGGAGGCGGCAGGCCAAAGACCCTTACCGCTTTTCCCGGATTCAGAAGGAACTTCTCGACCGGGCCGCCCTTTTTGTCAAAAACGGCGGCGTACTGGTGTATTCGACCTGCACGGTTTTCCGCGAGGAAAACGAAGTCGTGGCCGGGTCGTTCTCCGCTTCCCACCCGGGCTGGGTTCCGGAATCCGCGGGCGATTGGCTGCCCGGAGCCTGCATGGGCATGTCGGACGGCGTGTACTTTCGCTCGTGGCCCCAGAGGGACGGTATCGACGGCTTCTTCGCCGCGCGATGGAGAAAAACGGACGTCCTCTGAGACCTATCGGGTTACCTGCAAAATAGAGTCCAGAAATACCCGTTTCGATGCTTCGCGGGTGAGGCGGGCATCGTGAACAATTGCGTCCAGGAAGGCGGCAAACGATGTCTTTCACGATAGTGGAGGGAGTTCTGCGCACCCCTACGCCGCACCACGGCTTTGTGGGGCGCTCGCGGCGCAATTCCGCGGAACCGGGCAGTGGGCGGCCACGTTGAAGCCGTGCCCACCCACTGCTGATATTTGAAATAATATGATAAAATTCAATTGGATGAATCGGGGCTGACCCGGACTATGAAACCCTTTGGCCGGGCGTTACCGGTTTATCGGTCGTAAGCAGTTGGAGCTTGTCGCCGTCTTTGACGGCCAGCACCATTCCGTGTGATTCGACGCCCATCAGTTTGACGGGTTTGAGGTTCGCCACCACGATGACCTGTTTGCCGATGAGGTCTTCCGGGGAATAAAACTGCGCGATTCCCGCCACCACCTGCCGTTCTTCGCCGATATCCACCAACAGCCGCAGGAGTTTGCTGGACTTCGGGATCTTCTCGGCATGCTTTACCACCCCCGTCCGCAGGTCCACGTCTTTGAAGGCATCGAATTCAATCGGCCCGGGCCCGGCCTCGGGTGCAACCGCGGGTGCCGAGGCTTTGGCCTGATGGGGTTCCTTGAAGTCCACTCGCGGGAAGAGGGAATCCCCTTTGGCCACCGCAGCCCCTTCGGTCAGGCTGCCCCATCTGGCGTCTTCCTCAAGCCTCAAATCGAGGGCCTGCTTGGATATTCCCAGTCTCGAAAGCATCTTCTCGGCGGTGGAGGGCATAAACGGGCTTATCAGAACGGCCACCGACCGGTTCAGTTCGAGGAGGAACCTCATTACGGTTTTCAGGCGCTCGTGCCGGTCCTGATCCTTTGCAAGGCCCCACGGCGCGACGTGGTCGATATATTTGTTCGCGGCGTTGATGCATTCCCATATGGCGATGAGCGCTTTATGGAAGCCGAAAGTGGGGAGTTCGGTGACGAACTGCCGCACCGCGGCGTCCAGGGAAGCCTTGAGGGCCAGGTCGGTTTCGTTCGGTTCCGAACCGAACGGCGGTATTTTGCCGTCCAGGAACCTGATGGTCATGGCAAGGGTCCGGCTGAAGAGGTTGCCCAGGTCGTTTGCCAGGTCGGAGTTCAACCGTTGGACGAGGGCTTCCTCGCTGAAATTGGCATCGAGGCCGAAGACCATTTCCCTGAGCAGAAAATACCGGAAGGCATCGAGGCCGTAGATGGGCATCAGATCGAGCGGCCTCACAACCGTCCCGCGGCTCTTGCTCATCTTGCCTTCGTTGATCTTCCAGTAGCCGTGCACGTTGAGATGCCGGTAAAGGGGGAGCCCCGCGGCCTTTATGATGGTCGGCCAGTAGATGCCGTGAGGCTTCAGGATGTCCTTTGCAATCGTGTGCTGGACGACGGGCCAGAATTCCTTATAAAGCGGTCCGTCCGGGCAACCGAGGGCGGAGGCGTAGTTGATGAGGGCATCGAACCAGACGTAGGTGACGTATCGATTGTCGAAGGGAAGCTCAATTCCCCAACTCAGCCTTTCCTTGGGCCGCGAGATGCAGAGATCTTCCAGTGGGTCCCGAAGGAATGCGAGGACTTCGTTCCGGTACCGCTCGGGCCTGATGAAATCGGGATTGGCTTCCACATGCTTGATGAGCCAGTCCTGGTATTTGCTCATGCGGAAGAAATAGTTTGCCTCTTCCCGCTCCACAGGGGCCGTGTCGTGGTCCGGGCACTTGCCGTCCACCAGTTCCCGTTCGGTGTAGAAACGTTCGCATCCCACACAATAGAGGCCCTTGTAGGTGCTGAAATAGATGTCCCCCGCGTCATAGACCTTTTGCAGGAGATACTGTACCACCCGTATGTGTTCGGGGTCGGTGGTCCGGATGAAATGATCGTTGCTGATGTTCAACCGCGGCCAGGTTGCCCGGAAGATCCCGCTGATTCGATCCGCGTACGTTTTCGGATCCGTTCCCGCCGCCGCCGCCGCCTGGACGATCTTATCGCCGTGTTCGTCCGTGCCGGTAAGGAAAAAGGTCTTGAATCCCATCAGTTTATGAAACCGGTTCATGACGTCGCACACGATGGTCGTGTAGGCATGTCCGATGTGCGGTTCGGCGTTCACGTAATAAATCGGGGTTGTGATATAGAAACGATCCATTAAGATGCCTTTCCTGAATAATTCAAAAAATACCGTAGGTTACTCTTTCCCCCTTTCCCTGCGGGGGAAACGGCGGCGGATTTCAAAACGATGAAATCAAGGTTGTTCCGGGAACGGAACCGTTGCCCTGCCAGGGGTCCTGCCGCCCGGCGGTCAGACGACCGGCTTCGGCCGGGAAGACAGTGCAGCCTGCCGGGAATGAAAAGGGACCGAGGGCATCGCCGTTACGAATCGCCGGCGGGCGGTTGCATGTGTTTCTCGATTTCTCTGCCGTCTTCCAGGAGAACGACCACGGTCCGTTCCATGACGTTCTGCCGGATCACCTTGCCTCGCCCCTCGGGAATTTCAATCTTTTTCCCCAGCTTGGGCATGTCTTTCTTGAGGTCGCGATAGGTCTCATATTCATACTGCAGGCAACACATCAGGCGGCCGCACGCCCCGGAGATTTTCGTCGGATTGAGGCTCAGGTTTTGTTCCTTCGCCATCTTGATGGAAACGGCATGAAAATTCTTGAGGAATGAAGCGCAGCAAAGAGGGCGGCCGCAATTTCCCAGTCCGCCAACCATCTTCGCCTGATTTCGGATGCCGATCTGCCTCAACTCGACCCGCGTTCTCAGCCTTCTCACGAGGTCTTTCAGGAGTTCCCGAAAATCGACGCGGCCGTCCGCGGTGAAGTAGAAGATGATTTTGGTCCCGTCGTAGAAATATTCGACATCGACAAGATTCATGGCAAGATTATGCGCCGCGATTCTTTCGAGGCAATAGCCTCTTGCATCCCGTTCGACTTCGAGATTATTGCGGTGTGTCTGGATTTCATCTTCCTGGGCGAGCCGATCAATCTTCTTGATCTCCGCGGGGTGCACTCTCGGGTCCCTGGGGTGGGGGCCTTCGCCCACTTCTCCCAGGCCGATCCCCTGCTCGGTATGCACGATGACGAAATCCCCTTTCTTCAGGGGAAACTCTCCGGGGTCGAAATGGTAGATCTTCCCTCCCTTACGAAAGCGAATGCCAACAACCTTTTCCATATAAGACATCCTTTATCGTCAAGCAGACTCCTTCCAGGATGAGCTGCCTGTTCGCATTTTGACGCAGGCGCGTTATCGCTTCCTCGACCAGATCATAGAGTTTGAAGAGATCCGCCGTCGATACCTCGCTCGCAGTGTCCGAACCAGTCGCAACTTGTTGGAATACCCGGCTGTAATCCCCGATCAAACGGGTCAGCAGGAGATCCCTTACCCACAGTTTAACGCATTCCAGATCCTGGTCCAAGTCTTCCTTTTTCTGTGCCCACTGGGCGGTCATTACAAAGAGATCGAGCACATCCATCCGATCGAGGCCCTGCAGCCTTTCGACGATGTCTTTCCAGTGTTGGAGCTGATCGCTCTCGACAAACCGCCTCGCCGTTTCGATGCTCCCGCCGGAAAGAGCGGCAAGAGCACGGGCGAGCTCGGGTTCCACATGGAGAGACTCCGTCAGTTGTTGCTGAATCCAGGCGTCTTCCATGGGCTGCAGGCGCACGTGGCAGCAGCGGGATACGATGGTCGGCAGGAGCATCTGGGGTTCAAGCGCCGTGAGCATGAAAACGTTGTGCCCGGGCGGTTCCTCGAGAAGCTTGAGCAGGGCGTTGCCGGCTTCCTCCTTGAGCTTGTGGGCATCCTGAATGATAATGGCCCTGATTTTTCCTTCGAAAGGCCGGAAGCGGACCCGTTCGCGCAGTTCCCTGATCTGGTCCAGCTTGATGAATGTCCCGTCGCTTTGGACCAGTACCGCATCGGGATGGTTTCCGCCGTCTATTTTCCGGCAGGAAATGCATTCATCGCAGGAATCGCCATCCCTGGGGTCAAGGCAATTGATCGCCTTGGAAAGTTCCCGGGCGACCGCCAGTTTCCCAGTTCCCGCCATGCCGGTGAAGAGCAGGGCGTGAGGGACATTCCCCTGCAGCACCATCTGCTTCAGCAGGTGTTTTGTCCGTTCCTGCCCTGGGATTTTACTCAGTGACATAATTCTCCCGCATCAACTCCAAATCGAGGTCCCGGAGGTCGGATTTCCTGCCCGATCCTCCCCGCGTCCGGCTCAAGGGCCGCCGCAGTCAGACCTCCGGTTTTCCGGCGGGAACCTTCCCGCCCCATAAATTCAGTTGAACGCATTTGTCCGCTTCCGCGTCCGGTGCTTCTCCCGGAGTCGCCTCCCGGGGCGTACGCCCCTTGAAAAAGAACCGCTCGAAAATGGGCTGGTAGGCGGTCCATGCTTCGTTTTCGGTCCTGGGTTCGGAGATGAGCCGGGTCAGCATATTCATCTTTGCGTCAAGATCGTCGGCGAAATGAAGGACGAAAGCTTCGCGGGTCATCGGAACCTTGACCGCTCCGAACGCCGCTTCGCCGTGGTGGCTGAGAATCAGGTGCTTGAGCAGCATCGCCTTTTCGGGGACAACCCCTTTCAGCCCCATCAATTTTTCCTCGAGGATACTCACCCCCATGGCCATATGTCCGAGGAGCCGCCCCTCATCCGAATAATCGATGCACAGATCGTAGACGAATTCGTCGACCTTCCCGACGTCATGGAGAACGGCCCCGGTGATCAAAAGGTCCCGGTCAAGAAACGGATAGAGTTTGGCGATTTCCACGACCAGTTCCGCAACGGCCGTCGTGTGTTCGAGCAATCCCCCGAGGTATGCGTGGTGAATGGACTTGGCGGCGGGAGCCGTCCTGAACCGGTTCAGCAGGGCGCGATCCTTGAGCAGGCTTTTCAGCACCAGGCTGCATGACTTGTCTTTCACGCCGGAGGCGAGTGCCTTGAGCCGGTCCAGCAGTGCACCGGGGTCCGCGGGTGACGCGGGCAGGAAATCCGCCGGTTCGATATCGCTCGTCTTCATCGTGTGGGCCTCCAGAATGTTCAACTGCAGCTCATCCCGGTAAGTTTCACTGCGGCCGCGCAGGAAGACCGCGCTTCTCACGGGGATCGAATCGGACAGTTCAGCAGCTTTTTCCCAGACCCGCCCCATAATCTCCCCTGTTTTGTCGATAAGTTTCAATGTAAGAAAACTGGTCCCGTTGCGGGCTGTTCTGAGCTGCTTTTCAGCCACCACGAAGGCCGTCGCCACTTCCTGATTCGGTAGAATTTCTGAAATGAATGTCTTTGCCACGATACTCAACCTGAACACGAGTGATAGGGAATGAACCGATGAGGCCGACACCTTCTTGTGATGGGCCGCAATTTCCAAAGCCATACTTGTATCTTATATCCGCAAAGCATGTCAAATTGCCTTTTCCGGCCATGGAGCTTGTCAATTTCCGCGCAAAATCCTAAAATGATCGTGGTGTGGGATTATACGGGGTGTATTTATGAATTTTCTTGCGGTTGCCGGTGCTCTTCTTGGGTTGTCGTTCGTTTCGGGGATCAACTTGTATGCCGCGGTTGCGGTGGTCGGGATCTGTACGAAACTGCAGATCGTTCAGGGCCTGCCGCCGGGATGGCATTTGCTCTCTCACGATGCCGTGATACTGGTGGCCGTTTTCCTGTACGTCATGGAATTCTTCGCCGACAAGATTCCCGGAGTGGACACGCTGTGGGACTTTATCCACACACTGATCCGCCCGCTTGGCGGGGCCTTCGTGGCGCTCCTGCTTGTCGAAAACGCTCCTCCCGCAGTGCAGGTGCCGGTTTTTCTGATCGGAGCCGGTCTGGCATCGGTGGCCCATCTCACCAAAAGCGGGACGCGCCTCATCATCAATGCCAGTCCTGAGCCGTTTTCCAACATTGCCGTAAGCCTTGGCGAGGATGTCGCAGCCATCCTGCTCGCCTACCTCAGCGTGGTTCATCCGAAGGTCGTTTTTTTCCTCATGGCGGCGCTTCTGGTTGTGCTTTTCTTCATCTTCCCGATGTTTCTCAGGACTATCAGGATGATGTTCGCCTCTCTTTTTTTCAGGTTCAAGTGCCTGTTTGTGAGGGAAAAAGCCTGGACGTCGTCCCATTCATTGCCTGCGCACCTGGAGCCTCTCGTATGCCAGGTCGAAACGGACGGGGCGCGGCTGCTGTGGGCGGGGCGTGTCTTTGCCTGGAGGGTCCCCGGGGTATCGAAATTCATGCCCCTTCTGATGGTCATGACCTCCAGCGCCACGCACCTGATCTACACCCGGTGGTTTCGTACGAGGACCGTGACGATGCCTCACGACAAGCTTCGCCGGTGCCGCTGTGCTCCGGGCACCCTTTTGAGCAAGCTGTATCTTTTCGGGGCCGCCGAAAAGTGGGAAGTGTACCTGTACGAACCGCTCTCAAGGACCTTGCCGCCGGATATCCCGCCCAGGCCCAGCGTGAACGGTGAGCCTTGAGATTCCTCCGGTTTCGTGTGCGGGGGCTCGGCTTCCCGAATCCCTTCCGGGCTTCGGGAACTCGGTATCTTTCGTTTCAACCCGCCGGCTTTAGCCGGTGAAAGCGCCGTTCCCACCATTTTGCAGGGGAATGACCCGCTCCGGCCCCCCCTCCGTGTTTGCCCCCGGGCTTTCGCCTATTCAGCACACGGGAATGTTTTCAATCCCGGCGGTAGGTTGAAGAAATCCTTGCAGCAAATACCGCAACAGTTTATAGAGACATTCAAAGTTGAACGCGGGCGGTGACGGCCCGTACGGTCGGCCCGATGACGGACCGGCGGCCGGGAAAGTACGGGCGGGAGTTCAACGGTCGGAAAACTCGAATACTGCCCTTCGGATGGGAGGGGACGGGTGCAGGCGCTCAGAAATTCGCAGATTTTTTGCGAACGGTTCGCTTTGGCCCGTCGAACGGAGGGAAGGCAGGGAACGGTTTCCGGAAAAGTTCGAAACGATCTCCGGAGCGTGTAACTCAGTCGGCACCGAGGAGTACTCTATGCCTCTGGATATGATAACGCTGATCGTCATTCTCAGTCTCCCCCTGGCTCCCACGTTTTGGGCGATACTGGATATTCCGAAACGCCGCTTTGCAACCGTCAGAAGAAAAATAGTGTGGTTCCTGTTCGTGTCCACTTTCCCTTTTGTGGGCGCGATGTTCTATATCATTCTGGTCCGGCGTCACACAGAACCGATCTCATGAGAGGAGGCACGACCAACCCATGTTAAGCCTTTTCAGGAAACAGTCCAAATCCTGGCTGATCAAGGCCCTTTTTTTCGTGATAGTGCTCGTTTTCATCTTTTGGGGAGGCTATGCGTACAAGTCCCGCCAGGAAACGCAAATGGCCCGGATCGGCGATCACTACATCAGCGTGATCGAGTACAACAACGCCTACAATCAGTTGCTGGAGAACTATCGAAAGCAGTTCGGCAAGGGCTTTTCAGAGGACCTCGTGCGAGGGTTGGGGCTCCGTCAGCAGGTCATGGACATGCTCATCAACACGTACCTCGTGGAGAAGGCGGCGGGGGAAATGGGACTTGCCGCCAGTACCAGTGAGATTCAGCAGCGGGTTCTCAGCTATCCCATTTTCCAGACCGACGGCCAGTTTGATCAACAGCGCTACGAGGAAATTCTTCGGCAGTATCGAATGAAGCCCGAGACGTTCGAACAACAGATCGGCCAGGAACTTTCGGCACAGAAGGTCCAGGAATTCATCAGGCGGCAGGCGATCGTTACGGACGACGAAGTGATGGCTGATTTCCGGTTCAACTACAGTATGATCCAGCTCGCCTACGCCGTGTTCGACCCCAAGTCCTTTGAGGACAAGGTTACGGTTGATGAGAAGGATGCTCAGTCATATTTCCAGGAACACCAGGACCGCTACAGGGAACCGGAAAAGCGACAGTTCCTGATGGTGACGTTCAAGCCTGAAAGTTACCTGAACGAAGTCAAGATTGCCGAGGACGAAGCCCGCCAGTACTACGCCGACCATGGGTCCGAATATCACAGGGGGCCGGAGGTGAGGGCGAGGCACATCCTCTTCGCGGTGAAGGAGGATGTCCCGGAAGACATGATCGCCAAGGTGCGTGCACAGGCGCAGAGTGTCCTTGATGAGGCCAAAAAAGGCAAAGACTTCGCTGAACTGGCGAAGAAATATTCCCAGGATGAAGCCACGGCTGCAAAAGGCGGGGATCTGGGGACCTTTTCGCGTGGTCAGTTGGTGCCCGCATTCGAAGAAGCGGTGTTTGCGCTGAAACCGGGGGAAATCAGCAACCTGGTGCGCACGCCTTTCGGTTTTCACATCATAAAAGTGGAAGAGGTCCATCCCGAAAAGACAACATCTTTCGAAGAGGCGCGAAATGATATCGAAGCTGCGCTGAAACGCCAGAAGGGAAGAGACATAGCGTTCGATAAGGCGCGAAAGTTCCTCGACGTTGTTTATGCCAAAAAGGAACTGCAGAAATTGGCCGGGGAACAGAATGTCGCGGTGACCGGCGAAGGAGTATGGGTATCGGAAAAAGACGCCCTGCCGGGTTCGAAATCACCCAATACCGAAATCATGCAGAAACTGTTTACTCTCCGGGACCAGGATGTCAGCGATATCCTGGATACCCCCGAAGGCTACGTGATAGCCCAGGTCAAAGAGATCCGGGGACCCCAGGTGCCGGCTTTCGATGCGGTGAAAGACCGGGTGGCAAAAGACTATCGGGCGGATCGAGCCCGGGTCCTCGCACAGGAAAAGGCCGCCGAATTGCTGGCGGAAAGTGTCAAGGGCAGCAACCTGGAATCGGCGGCCGGCGCCATGGGCGTGACGGTCCGAAAGAGCGACTGGTTTTCACGCCAGGAACCCGACAAGGATCTGAAACTGCTCCGCGGCGATGCTCTCAACACCGTCTTCGGACTCTCGACCGATAAGCCCTTTCCCGAAAAACCGCTCGAACTGGGGAACCGGTTCATGGCCTGTCAGTTCCTCGGCTTGAAGGCTCCCGAAGGAGGGCCGGACAAGGAACGTGCGGCCATCATGAAGCGGCTGGAGAATCAGAAACAGGCCATGATATGGGATGCGTGGCTTGGCGAACAGCGTGCCAAAACCAAGATCGAAGTTTACCGGCAACTGTAGGACCGTTCCGGAAGGTGGGATATTCGTTCAGGAGCTTTTTTCGGGACTTATCTCGTGTGGCAAGCTGAGTGGTGGGTGGGCGGCATGAAGCCTGCGCACCACTCGGCAAAGCGGCTCGGTGCTGGCCCTATAGGGATTGGGTGTCGCCCGGACCGCTAGCGAGATGACTCCCCGTCAGACTTCGCAAGCGCAGGCCCGCACGTGCGGCGCCTCGTCATGGCCCAGCCCGGGCGCTTTAATCTCCAGGAAATTCGGGCTCTTCATCGGTCTCAGAAAGGGCGGTCGAACCGCTGCGGCAGAATCAGTCGCAGGCAGTGGGGCTTATCTTTTTCCAGAGCGACAGGACCTGTCGGCGGGTGGATTCAATGTCGGCGCTGTTGTCGATCACGAAATGGGCGCGGGCTTTCTTGGATTCTATGGGGAGTTGCATGGTAAGGGTGTTCTCTGCTTCTGGCCGGGTCAGTCCGTCCCTCTGCATGAGCCGGTCGACCTGAACTTTTGCGGGCACGTACACGAGGATGATCGTGTCAAAGAAACCCGCCGAACCGGATTCGAACAACAGCGGAATATCAAAAATCACCACGGCATCCGGATCGGCGGCCCGGATGCGTTCCCATTCCCTGTCCATGCAGGCGAAAATAACGGGATGAAGGGCGGCATTCACACGGGATCGGACCCCGGCGTCCCGGATGATGAGTTCCCGTAGCTTGTGGCGGTCGAGCTCCCCGTCGGGGGCGAAGTATTCCGCCCCCAGCAGTTCGAAAAGTGCCCTGCAGCCGGGGGAGTTCGGTTTCACGGCGTCGCGGGCCACACTGTCGGCATCGAGGATATCAGCCCCGAGGCCTGCGAACATCCGTGCCACGGTGCTCTTGCCGGAAGCTATTCCTCCGGTAAGAGCGATTTTCATTCCCTTCATGCCCATTCTGCGTATGCGGCCTCGGCCTTCATGTTCAGGCTAATAGTCAACCTGCCCCACGGGGCGGCGGAACGTGTAATCGAAAGGTTCCTCAACCAGTTTCTTGCTGACGACGTCGGTGCTGTTGCTCATTGCCGCGAACGGATAGGCGACGGTACTTCCCGCCAGGCCGACAAGGCTTGCCACAAAACCGGCGGGCCTTAAAATGAAGATGTCGACCAAAATCAATTCTCCCGGAGGAGCGTTGTGCATCACCTCCGCTTGCTGGGAAACCGGTGCGGGGGCAAGCGAATCGGCAGCCCACAAAGGCGCTGCCAGGAGGAGTCCGAGCAGCATGGGCACAATTACCAGTAAACGCAACGGTTGCTTCATGGCACATTCTCCCTGTTTGCGTGGGTCTTTTCCATACATTGCATCTCGGGACTTTTCGGCCCCCGTCGATGGTTCCATCGATTCGGGGCGGAAGCAGGGGCGGCGGTCCGAAGACACCCGCGCCGCGGTATGACCCTTTTCGGGTCCCAATCTCCCCGCCGGCAAAAACCTGAATTACCCCTTACTTATAAACCGTTGCCATCCCCGGCGCAAGGGGATGCCCCGGAAAGCCCTGCCTTGTTCGTAGCATACTTATTACCAATCGGCAGAACCGGTCTTATACTCGAAACAAATTGTGCATCCGGGCGAACTATTAGGGTCGTGGCCGTTCGACATGCTCCGGAGATCTTTTTGACGAATGAGATGCGTGGGCGAGGGGGCATCCCGGTCCGCTTGACTAACCCGCTGATTCCTGAAATATAAGCGCGTGCCCGAAGAATAATGTTAAATAGAATCCGTCCGGAAAATGTCTCGGGGCATCCCCCTCCGGCGTGGGAGAACGAACGGACTCGAAGCATGGGACCACGAAACGGGGTTCTCTCCGTCTCGTCGCCTCCCATCGGCCGGATGCCCCGGGCTGTCGAGCGGGAACAAGGGCGTCTCCGGGGCCGATGGGTTTCGGACGGACACTAAAGGGAGATCGTATGGCAGAAGTATTGGACCTGGAGGAAAAACGACTGGAGAAGCTGGCTCCACGGGAACTGGCTGGGCACCTTATGATGCTGCCCGTGAAGAAACGCCTCGACTTTATTCTCCGGCGGGCCGACGCCAAGTCGGTTGTAGCGGCCCTTGGAGTGCACGATTTTTATTTTTCGGTTCAGGAAATCGGCCCCGACGATTCGCTGCCGTTTCTTGCACTGGCGGACGTCGAGCAACTGAATCACCTCTTCGACCTTGAATGGTGGGAGAAAGACGGCCTGCAGGCTTCAAACGCCATCGCCTGGCTGGGACGGCTTGAAAGGGCAAGCGAACACAACCTTCTGGCCTGGCTGTACACGGCCGATTTTGAATTACTCGTGGCCCTTTTCAAGAAATGGATAAGGGTGGCCGTCGCCGAGGAGGACGTCGATCCCATGGAAGCACGGGACCAATTGCCCCCGAACACCGTGGATGACGTTTACTTCTGGGAAACGCTGTATCCCCAGTACGAGGAGCTTCTGACGCGGGTCTTGAACCTCCTTTTCGACGTCAATCAGGGCTTCTACCGGGAATTGATGAATCACGTCATCTGGCGGGGCGACAGCGTCATGGAGGAAGAAGCCTACCATTTTCACCGGGCCCGGCTGGAAGACGATTCCATCCCCGACTTTTACGAAGCCCTCGAGATCTATCGTTCCATCAGCCCCGGTGAGATCGTTGCCGTGGAAAAGACCCCGGACTCCACCGGCGAGGATGCATCTGCGCCGTCCTTTGCTCTGGCCCTGGTCCCCGAAGGAGAAATCCTGGGGAAAACGCTCGCGGCGATAGAAGACCCCGCGCTCCTCCACATGCTGCAATTCGAACTGGCGTCCCTGGCGAACAAGGTGGTTGTCGCGGACCGGCTTTCACCCGGGAGCCCCGCGGCCCTGCGCGATGCCGTCGCCAAGGCTGCGGCGTACGTCAATCTGGGGCTCGAACTGGTGGCCTCGGGAGATGGTGAGACCGCAACGAGGGCCCTGGGGAGTGTCTATCTCGAACACTTGTTTCGCCTGGCCCATGCGCGCATTGCCCGGGTTCGCACCCGATTCGACAGGATCGTGCGAAGCGGGTGGCTGTCGCAATGGCCGGAAGGAATCAAATGCCTGGACCGTGAGTGGATGGAACAGGCGGAATTGCTGCTCGCTAAAACCCCCATGCTGTTGAGACGGCGTCCGGGGAACGCCTCGGCTTCAGAAGGAGACTACATAAGGACGAGAGAGGATCTCAAGCGGGCGGGCCGCTTCGTCCGGACCATCGAGCGGTTGAGCGTTCCCTATGCGGCGTTGCGGCCGCAGCCGGGCACGATCGAAAAGGATCTCCTCCCCGACAGCCAGATCCCGGGGCTTGCGGACGTCACACTGGGGGCCATGATCCTCACCGCCGCAGGTCAATTCCTGCTGAACCGGGAGTGGACCCCACAGCCGATTCCCATCAGCAGGTGGCCGGTCCTGTTTCCTCTCGTGCAGCCCGCCGCATTGAGGAAAATCATCGTGGACTGGGTCCGGACACTGCCTGTGGAGGGCAGCGGGAATTCCCCGGTCATGGATTACGTCGATTCGATTCTGAACGTTTACGCGGAAGAAATCCGGGCGTTTTCGGAAACGAACCTTCCAGAGCCGCGGGTGGCTGGTTTTTTCCTGTTCACGAACCGGTAGGCGGATATTCGCCGATCAATGCCGTTTCCGTGAGTCCGGTCAGGCGCAAATTCAGGAGCGAACCGGAAGATGCTGCGGCGGATGCCGGAAAGAGAACCCGAAGGTAGTTGGGGGTCGTTCCCTGCCACAGGCCGGAGCCGGTCCGGGATTCCACCAGAACCTCAACCGTCCGGCCCAGGAAACTCTCCCTGAATTGCCGTTTCTTGCTGATGCTCAACTGCTGCAGCAGGCCCGTGCGTCTTTTCATCTCTTCCTCGCCGAGCCGATCCGGCAGTTCGGACGCGGGGGTCCCTGGACGCGGTGAAAAGGGAAAGACGTGCAGGTAAGTGAGCGGGAGTCGTTCTACCAGCCGAAAGGTATTCAGAAACTGATCTTCCGTTTCGCCGGGAAATCCCACCAGGACGTCGGCGCCCAGGGCGGCGTCGGGAAACAGGCGCCGCAGTTCGAGGATGACTTCTTCGTACCGCCGGGCTCCGTACGGTCGATTCATGCGCCTCAGCACTTGGTCGTCCCCACTCTGCAGCGGGACATGGAAATGCGGGCATATGCAGGGCAAAGAAGACAAGGTTTCGATCAGTTGACGGTTCCATTCGAGCGGTTCGAGGGAACTCAGCCGAAGCCGATGAGGCGCCGGATCTTCGGCACAGGACGTCAGCAGTCGCCAGAGCTCCTCTCGGGGTTCCAGGTCTCTCCCCCACTGGCCGAGGTGAATCCCGGTGATCACCACTTCGTGATATCCCTCCCCGACAAAACGGCCCATCCGGGAAACGACGTTCCTTGAAGGAAGGCTTCTGCTTCTCCCCCGTGTGTATGGCACGATGCAGTAGGAACAGAAGGCGTTGCACCCGTCCTGGATCTTGAGAAAGGCGCGGGTCCTTCCCGTATGCATCCGGGAAACCGCCTGCCCGTTGAAACGGCTGAGCGATCCCGAATCGAACACGGCCGTGCAGGGTTTTTCAAAGCTGCCCGGAGTTTCGATCCAGCGGACGAGATCGAATTTTTCATCACTTCCGAGGATGTGGGTTGCGAGCCGCTCCCGAACGATGCGTTCCGGCTCGATCTGGGCGTCGCATCCCGCCACGATGACCAGGGCATCGGGGTTCAGACGTCTTGCCCTCCTGAGGAGTTGCCTGGTCTGCAGGGCGGCCCTGGCGGTAACGGCACAGCTATGGACGATGTAGATATCCGCGGTCTGCCTGAAGGAAACCTGCGTGCAACCGGCTTCCAACAGGCCCTGAAGCAAACAGGAAGACTCGTATTGGTTCACTTTGCAGCCCAGCGTCTCAAGGGCCACCGTTTTCCCCTTCAGGTTCCTTCCCCTGATGTCTTTGTCCATGGAACTATCAAACCCGCTCACGGCTGCGGCAAATTCCCTTTCTCTCGCTGGATGTCCACATAAAACGGAATGGATGGTTTTCCCCTGGAGGGCCCGGCCGCGGGGGGCGGACGGATGTCTCAACCTGAAAACGACGGGACCCCGGACTCACTTATCATGTTACGGCGAATGTGCTAAAAGCATAGCATTCGGAATCGAAATGCAAAACCCTTTTTCGACTGTTTTCGAAGGCGTGCCGTGATGCGGTGCGACGATCTTCGTGGGGGCTCGCATGGGAACCAGAATGAGATTATATTGATCGGAATGAGAACTATCCCAGGGATGACAGGAGCAAGACATGGTTGAAAATATGTTCGAGGCAAGGCTCACTCGTTTTCGGAAGCTGATGGAGGAACATCTGCTCGACGCCTTTCTGGTCGCGGCCGCTGAAAACCGGTATTACCTCAGCGGATATGAAGCCGAAGACCTTCAACTGACCGAGAGTTCGGGATATCTGCTCATTACGCCGAAGGAACAATACCTGCTGACGGACCCGAGGTACGAAGAAGCGGCCGGCAGGGAAGCCGCCGGTTATTCACTGGTGGTGTACCGGCAGGGATTGTCCCAGGTGCTCCCCGATCTTTTCGGCGGGGTCCACATCGAGCGGCTCGGCGTGGAGAGCGATTATCTGACGTATCAGCGATACCGGGATGTTGAGAGGCTGTTGAAGCAAAGCCGGCCTGGAGCGGAAGTCGTCGGTTTCGACGGCATGGTCGAACGGCTTCGCATCATAAAAGAACCGCTTGAAACCGACAGGATCAGGACGTCCCTGCGGCTGACGGAAAAGGTGCTGTGCGAGGTCTGGGAGGGGCTTCGGCCTGGAAGGACGGAAAAGGAGATCGCCTGGGAAATCGAGCGAAGAATAAGGGAGGAAGGGGCGGAAAACGTCTCTTTCCCATCCATCGTCGCCGGCGGGCCGAATGCCGCTCTTCCCCATGCAGTGCCAACCGAAAGGCGGATTTCCGAGGGAGACCCCGTGGTTTTCGATATCGGTTCAAAGCTCAATCATTATTGTTCCGACATCTCGCGCACCTGGGTCGCGGGAAGCCCTGGCGCTCGTTTAAAGGAAATCTATGCCGTCGTGCGCGAAGCGCAGCTCACCGCGCAGAATATTATCCGCGCGGGGCTGAACACTGCCGAAGCGGACCGTGCGGCCAGGGATGTCATACAGCGAGCGGGATACGGCGAGCGTTTCGGACACGGCCTGGGCCACGGAGTGGGCCTGTCGGTTCATGAGGGTCCGGGTTTGCGGCAGCACAACCCGACCGTCCTGGAAGAGAACATGGTGGTGACCGTCGAGCCGGGAATATACATCCCGGGTTTCGGAGGGGTCCGCCTCGAGAACATGGTCCGAGTGACGGCCGATGGGTGTGAGTTGTTGAACGACCTCGATTTGTTTTACCAGTGGTGAACCTCACGGCATCGCAAGTCCGGGGGCATGGCCCGTATCGGTCCCCCGTTGATGCCCATCGGTCCTGAACCGCGCGGAGGCGTTACCAGGCACAGACCTGGCCGTCCGCGCGGGGTTCGCTCCCACCGGCCAGGACACCGTTCTCATCCCGCCGGATGATTTGCCCGCGGCCGAAATCGCGATCGCCCACCGCTCCGTACCTCACGTCATGGCCCATGCGCGCCAGCGCCTCGGCCACGTGCGGCGGAAACTGAGCTTCCACTTCAACCGCCTTTCCCTCGTTCCAGCGGAATCGCGGGGCGTCGAGTGTCGCCTGCGGGTTCAGGTGGAAGTCGACGGTGTTCGTTACGATCATTACATGGCCCTGGGGTTGAATGAACCCTCCCATCATGCCGAAGGGACCGACCGGCTTCCCGTTTTTTGTAAGAAATCCCGGAATAATGGTGTGATAGGGCTTTTTGCCGGGTTCGAGGCAATTGTCATGCCCGGGATCCGAAGAGAAGCAGAACCCGCGGTTGTGGAGTGCGATGCCGGTGCCCGGGACGACCATGCCGGAGCCGAATCCCAGGTAATTGCTTTGAATGAGGGAAACCATGTTTCCTTCCCCGTCCGCGGTGGCCAGGTAGACGGTGCCGCCGCCGTGGGGCCTGCCGGGCCGCGGCGTGAGAGCCTTCCTGCCGATCAGGCTGCGGCGTTCGGCGGCATAGGCGTCGGACAGGAGGTCGGACACAGGGACTTTCATGCGGCGTATATCGGTGATGGTTTTCAACCCGTCCGCGAAAGCCAGTTTGATGGCCTCGATCAGAAGGTGACAGGTCTCCGCGGTGTCCTTTGCGCGGAATTCAAAGCCCTTCAGGATATTGAGGGCCATGAGTGCGACGATGCCGTGTCCGTTGGGCGGGATTTCCCAGACATCGTATCCCCTGTAGTCGATTCTGACGGGCTCGACCCATCCGGGCCTGAATCCGGCCAGATCGTCCGCCGTGAGGTAACCCGAATAGCGGCGAAAAAAATCGCCGATCCTTTCCGACAGCTCTCCTCGATAAAAGGCTTCAGCCCCTGTTTCGGCAATCGCGGACAAGGTTTTCGCATGGTCGGGGGAGCGCCATATTTCCCCCGCGGCAGGGGCCCGGCCCTGTGGCGCGAAAATCCCGAACCAATGACTGAATTCGTCCCCGCTTTGCGCGCGATAGATTTTGAGGGCGGCTTCCCATCGGTCCGAAACAATCGGAGAAACCGGGAAACCCGCTTCTGCGTACTCCACGGCGGGGCTCATGCTTTCCGTCAGGGGAAGCCTGCCGAAGCGCCGGGCGAGTTCGGCCCAGCAGGCGGGTGCCCCCGGCACCGTAACGGGGCATACTCCATATGGGGGCATTTCCCTGTGTCCCGCTTTTGCCAGTGCCCCGAGCGACAGGCTCATGGGCGCCGGGCCGCTGGAATTCAGCCCCCACAGCCTGCCTCCGGTCCAAATCAAGGCGAATGCGTCGCTGCCGATGCCATTTGAGGTCGGTTCGACCACCGTCAGGCATGCCGCGGCCGCGACTGCTGCATCGACGGCGTTGCCGCCTCTTTTCAGCATCTCAAGCCCCGCCTGGGCAGCAAGGGGTTGGGACGTCGCGACCATTCCTCGCGTGGAAAAAACCATGCTGCGGCGGGAAGGGTACGGGTAAAAGAGCGGATCGTATTCCATGCGGATGTCCTCATACGGATGTGCGTTCAACCCCAGCCGCCACGTCCTCGGACGCGGTTTGAACGAGGATGAAACTTGGAGCTTGCGCTGCCGGACGCATCATTCGAAAAGAACGAGCTCGGAACGACAGGGCACGCTTTTGCCCTGATGAAGTTTCATATAAGATGATAGTCTCGGCATCCCCAAAAAGAGCGGTGGATTGATTCCAATGCACGGCTCACCACTTTCTTGAGAAACATCATTTGTACTTTTTTGAAGGCAATTTATCTTCAGCGCTTTCCGGTGAAGGGGAAAGGCCGGGGGCGGTATTTCCACCCCGGCCCACAGGGGTTCGCCTCGATCACACAAAACCCAGCCACTTCCAATAGGTCGCCGAAAGGATAGCAACCAGTATGAAGGCGATAATGGTGAGCGGGATCCCCGTTTTGATGAATTGCGGTGCGGTGAAGGTGTTGGTGCCGAAGGCGATCATGTTCTGCGGAGCGTTCACCGGTAGAATGAAGCCGAAGCTGACCACGTATTGGAGGATCATGGTCATGCCGATCACGTTGATCCCCGGTGTTGAGACCTGCTTCAGCACTTCGATCATGATGGGGATCATTGCGGACGCGAGGGCGGTTGCACTGGCAAAACCGAGATGGATGATGATGAGGAACGCGGCGAGCACGAGTATGATGGCCAGCGTGGGCGCCGTACTCAGCCCGAAAAACGGAACGATGGCGTGGGCGAGCCACGCGCCCGCCTTGGTGGCGATAATGGCGGAGCCGAGGCTTATGCCTATTCCGAAAAGGAAGAGTGTTCCCCAGGAAATCCTGCGCTGGGCGTCTTCCCACGTCATGATGCCGAACCCGGGTACCATCATGAGGGTGATTGCCACGAGGGTGGAGGAGGAGGTGTCGATGTTGTGGAGTATCTTTTCCGTGACCCAGAAAAAGAGGAGCACGAGCGAAATGCAGAGCAATTTCTTTTCGGGTGCGCTCATGGGACCCAGCGCGGCCAGTTCTTTTCTGACGATCTCCTGCCCGCCGGGGATTTCCTTTACTTCCGGGGGCATCAGCTTGAGCAGCACGAAATACAGCACGACCGACATGACAATGGCGTACGGGGCGGCGGCTATGAACCATTCGAGCCAGGAAATGTCGTAGCCGAGCATCTGCTTGATGAAGTTTACGGCGATCATGTTTTGAGCCGCGGCCGTTTTGATTCCGACATTCCAGATGCTGTCGGCCTGGGCGGTGGCGATCATGAGCACCGCGGCGAACCGGGACCGCTTGTCCACCCCGAAGGCGGTGATGATGCCGCCTACGATGGGAACGAGACAGGCCACCCGGGCGGTGGTCGAGGGCACGAAAAAGCTCAGGATGAACCCGACCAGGATAACGCCCATCAATATGTGACTGGTTTTTGCCCCGATGATCGACAGGACCTTGAGGGCGATTCGTTTGTCGAGCCCCGTCTTCATCATGGCGGCCGACAGGAACAGCGCCGCCCCGACGAGGGCCCAGGCGGTATTTGCAAATCCGCCGAGTGCCATCTCAAGGCCTTTGCTCGTTGAGTACAGAGTGCCGGCCTTATCGGGGTTTGGAGCAAATCCTATGAGGAAGGTCATCAGGGCGGCGATGATAACGCCGCTTACCGGGTACGAAACTCCCTCGGTCATCCACAGGATGACGGAAAATACAAGCAGGGCCAGCATCCGATGGCCCGCCACGGGAAGCCCCGCGGGCTCGGGGAGCAGCAGAAGGACGATGAGTGCTATCAGGGCGATGGCCAGGCCATACCGCTTAAAGACGGGGGTCGGTCTGGTGACTTCAAGGACTGCGGCCTGTTCGGACATGTCACTCCTCCATTCTGAATCGAAGTTGAGACAACTCGCGTTATGAAAGAAGAAATCAATGCTCGACCGCTCCGCCGGAAACCTCTGCCTCCATGGCGACTCGTGTTGCGCCGTTGGGGGGATCGGCGGACCCGACACCTGTTAATTTACCACAAATCAGCGGGTGCAAAGCTGAAATAAGGGGGGAAAACGGAGAATTATTCTTTTCAGGTGTGATAAAAAATGCTTTAAAAATAAAGGGTTACTTAAGGGGCGTTCGATTTGGAACGGGGGCTCTGCATGCCGTAGTAGCCGAGGTACCAGTCGACGAATCGGGCGATGCCTTCTTTCAGCGTCGTGGTCGGCCGGAACCCGAAATCTCGAGCCAGATCTTCGACATCGGCGTAAGTGGCGGTAACGTCTCCGGGCTGCATGGGTAGAAATTCCTTCTTCGCCCGCATTCCCAGGTATTCTTCCAGGGTTGAGATGAATTCCATGAGATCGACGGGCCTGTGGCTGCCGATGTTGTAGATCCTGTAAGGCGCATAACTGGACGCCGGGTCAGGAGCCTCGGGTTGCCATTCCGGATTGGGCGAGGGCGGGGCCACAATGACTCGCATCACCCCCTCGATGATATCGTCTATGTAGGTGAAATCGCGCTGCATCTTCCCGTAATTGAAAACCTGGATGGGCTTCCCCGCCAGGATGGACCGGGTGAATTTGAAGAGCGCCATGTCGGGCCTGCCCCACGGGCCGTACACGGTGAAGAACCGCAGGCCCGTCACGGGAAGGCAGAACAGATGGGCGTAGGTATGTGCCATCAGTTCGTTGGCCTTCTTGGTGGCGGCATAAAGCGACACCGGATGGTCGACGCTCCGATGCACCGAGAACGGCATCACGGTATTTGCCCCGTAGACGGAACTCGAAGACGCGAAAACAAGGTGCTTTACCTGGTGGTGCCGGCATCCTTCGAGCATGTTCACGAAGCCGGTGAGGTTGCTCTCCACGTATGAATAAGGGTTGTTGAGCGAATACCGCACACCCGCCTGCGCGGCCAGGTGCACCACCGCATCGAAGGAGTGCGCTCTGAAGACCTCTTCGACCCGCGGTGTGTTCTGGATATCGAGCCTTCGGAACGTGAAGCCCGGAAACTCCTGAAGCTGCCGCAGCCGATCCCGTTTCAGGCGAACATCGTAATAGTCGTTGAGGTTGTCCACAGCGACTACCGAGTTGCCTTCCCTGAGAAGACGAAGCGCCAAGTGATATCCGATGAAACCGGCGGCGCCGGTAACCAGCAAATTCATGAAGCGGCGTTTCCTCCCGGACGCTGTGGTTAGAGCCCTTCAGCCTGGGGCGGACCTTTCCTCTTCTGGCGAACGGTCAGGACCGAGCACGGCGCTCTGCGGACGACCCGGGCCGCAGTGCTGCCGAAGAGCACGTGTGCCAGGCCGGTCAGTCCGTGAGAACCCATGACGATGAGGTCGATTTCCTTGCTTTCGGTGGTCTTCACTATTTCAGTGGCCGCGTAGCCCGAAAGCAGGTGCACCTTGTATGGAAGGCCGTCCGGAAGCTCATTGACGTATTTTTCCTGTATCGAACCCTTGGCGGCCTGTGTGACCTGTTCCACGAATTTGGGATCGTATTCTATGGGCATGTAGGTGGCATGGATGGGAGGGGCAAGAGAAAAGTTCACCATCACATGGATGATGTGGAGCGTGGCCCCGTATCGGGAAGCCAGTTCCTTCGCCGTGAGGAACGCCAAGTCCGCATTGTCCGAAAAATCCGTGCAAAAAGCGATGTTTTTGAAAAATTGGTTCGCCATGATGAACTCCTTTTTCTCTGTGCGTTGCATCAATAATCGACGACCCAGACGGTAACGCCTCTTGCCAGTTTCAGCAGGGTGCTGGTAACGCTCCCCAGCAAAAGCTCCTTCATCCTGCTCAGTCTCCTGCGCTCCACCACAACCGTCGAGCATCCGAGGTTCTTTGCCTCAGTCAGTATCACCTGCGCGATCTCCGCCGATTCCACGCTGAAATGGGTACTGATCCGGGCGTCGGAAAGGTCGTGCTGCAGGAGCAGACACCTGGCCTCATCGAAGGTGCGGTTCATTTGCTCCTCGTCCTCATGCCTCCAGAAATAACCGCTCAGGGCGGGGTCTTTTTCGTGCAAACCTTCCAGCCGCTGCACTTCCTCACGTTTCAGAAGATTGGGTGAAACCGCGGGGATAACATAAAACAACACGATCTGCGTGAAAGCGGACCCCTTCAGGACGCGGCTGATGTAATCGACACTCCTGAGGGACCCCGTCGCACAGTCCATTGCAATCATAATGCGTTCCATGGTGCCCCTTTCGAATGTAATTTGGCGCTCGGGCCGGAGATCTGGCCGGAACATGAGGCCTTCCCGGCGGGAGTCCGTTCCGAAAACTGCCAATATCCCTTTGATTGCGGGATAGATGGGCGTGAAAATGGAAACATCCGCAGACGATATTCCCTCTCACGGATGAAGGGAATGCCGGGAAGTCTTCAGACGGGTACCCGTCAGCACTCGCGCTGCTTCGATTCTTATACTCTCGACACGGGGAAAAACGCAACCACTAAGCTGATCGAGGGCCCTTATACGCATACTCCCGGCGGGCGGGGATAAGCTTGACAATACCCCCTTGTCTCATTAGGATGCTTCAGGAATAAGAAGATGGTACAAATTCACGATCATAGGGTTTACAATTCAATCTGAAACCGCGACAGGTGACCGATGAGGGATTTGCTCACACGGGTGCGCCTCAAGGTGCTCGCCGTTCGGCTTATAATGGGGATCGTGTTCGGGTTTATGCTGACCCGCTTATTTTTCCCCGATGCCCCCGACCACACCATTGTGATCATCTCCGGTTTGCTCGTCTTTTTTTCCTACGGCTTCGAATGGATACATAAGGGCAGGAATTGACCGATTTTGGCCGTGATCCGACGGTTTATGACCAGCGTGGTCGTGTTCGGACGGGAACGGCTGAATCGAAGTGAAGAACCCGCCTCATCGGAACAGGAGACAAAATGGTTTGGCAGAACCCACCAGGGAGACCCCCGGGGCAGGACGGTCTGAAAGATTTGGAAGAGGTCCTGGTACGCCTGAAAAACAGGTACAACTTCTCTTCCTTTTCCGGCGGTCCGATATGGATAATTGTCCTGGCAGTCGTCCTTATCGTGATAGGGCTTAATTCATACTACACCGTGGAACCCCAGGAAACCGCGGTGGTGCAGAGATTCGGGAAGTTCAGCCATACGGCCGACGCAGGACTCCATTTTAAAGTCCCCTTCGGTGTGGATACGGTGAGAAAAGTCCTGACCGGCCGGGTGCTCCAGCGGGAGTACGGATACCGGACGGTCCAGCCCGGCGTGAGGTCGCGGTTCACGGAAAAGGGCTTTGAAGAGGAAGCCGTGATGCTGAGCGGGGATTTGAACGTGGTGAATCTCCAGTGGAGCCTGCAGTACAAAATCCAGAACCCGGTTGACTACCTGTTCAGGGTGGAGGATGTGGAATCCACACTCGACGATGTATCGGAATCCGTGGTGCGCAGAATCGTCGGGAACCGTTATTCGGATGATGTCCTCACGGTCGGCCGGGCCTCCATCGCGGACATGGCGAGAGCTGAGATCCAGGCCATCATGGACACCTACCAGACCGGCATCAAGATCGTCACCGTCCAGCTTCAGAATGCAAACCCTCCCGATGCGGTCAAAGCCGCTTTCAACGAAGTCAACGAAGCCCAGCAGGAACGTGAACGCATGATCAACGATGCGCAGCAGGCCTATAACCAGAAAATCCCCAGAGCCATGGGGGGAGGCCCGGCAGGCCGTTTCCCAGGCCGAAGGGTATTCCCTGGAACGGGTCAACCGGAGCCAGGGGAAGTGCAGCGGTTCGCCAATATCCTGGCCGAGTACGAGAAGGCCCCGGAAGTGACGCGGCGCCGCATGTACATAGAGACGATGGGAGAACTCCTCAACCACGTGGAGCATCTGTACGTTATCGACGAGAACCAGCGGAATATGCTGCCTCTTTTCGATCTGAGCAAGCCCCAGGCAGCCAAGCCGCAGGCACAGGCAACCGAGGGCGAACAGAAAAAATAGATGGCGTCCGGACGATAGACGCTTGCGAAAAGGATCCGCAATGATCTCAAGAGGCGCGCGCACGCTGGCCGCAGTAGCCGTCATACTGGCCATCATCCTGGTGAACTCCGTTTTTATCGTGAGTGAAACGGAACAGGTTGTGATCACCCAACTGGGAAGGCCCATAGGGCAACCCGTCACTCAGGCGGGACTCTATTTCAAGGTTCCCATACTTCAGAAAGCGAATTTTTTCGAGAAACGCATCATGAAATGGGGATGGGAATCCCAATCAGATTCCCACGCGGGACAAAAAATATATTTGGGTGGACATCACCGCGCGGTGGAGGATCAAGGATCCTCTGCTGTTCCTTAAGCGGGCCGGAACCATTGTGACGGCGCAGAGCCGCCTTGACGGCATTATCGACTCCGTGGCAAGGGATTATGTTTCGAACAATGAGCTGATAGAACTCGTCAGAAGTGAAGGATGGGAAGAAGCCAAGCAGAGGCTCAACGAGGCGGGGGTCCCCCGATTTTCAGCGCTCCGATGCGGGAGAGGAACAATACAGCTACGGTGCCACGGCGGACCATCTGCAGAAAGGCCGCGAGAAGATCACCCGCGAGATGGTTGCCGATGCGGGCCGGCTCCTTCCCGAATTCGGGATCGAGCTTCTCGACATTCGCATCAAGCGGATCAATTACGTCGAATCGGTGCAAAAGAAGGTCTTCGACCGCATGATTTCGGAGCGCAAGCGAATTGCGGCTCAATACCGTTCCGAAGGCGAGGGTGAGCGGGCGGCTATTCTCGGCCAGATGGAACGCGAGATGGCGAAGATCACATCGGAAGCCTTCCGTAAATCCCAGGAAATCAGGGGCAAGGCGGACGCGGAAGCCACGAAGATCTATGCCGATGCCTATGGAAAAAACACCGATTTTTTTGCCTTTTACCGTTCTCTGGAACTCTACCGCGATTTCAACAACACCAAGAGCTCGTTCATATTGAGTACGGATGCGGATGTCTTCAAATATCTCAAGAGCAGCAAAGAGGCGCCACGCAAGTAGGCCAGGAGAGCGTTAAATGGCATTTTACGAAGAAAACCCTCAACAAATCACCAAGGCCGATATCGTGGTCGGCATTCCTACCTTCAGTGAAGTGGAACACATAGGAAACACCACCCGGCAGGTAGAAAAGGGGTTGAAGAAGTACTTTCGGAAACCTGAACAGTGTCATCATCAACTGCGACAATCATTCGCCGGACGGCACCAGGGAGGCCTTCCTCGCCACCCCGGGGGAGGTTCCCAAGATTTACCTGTCCACCGCGGAAGGCGTGCGCGGCAAGGGGAACAGCTTGCGCATTCTCTTCGAGAAGGTCCGTGAACTGCAGGCAGGGATCATCGTCGTCGTTGAAGCCGACATAAAAAACATCACCCCGGAATGGGTGAGAAACCTCGGGGAGCCGATAGCGAGGGGGGCGGGATACAGCGTTCCCCTGTACGTTCGCCATAAGTATGAAGCCACTCTCACCAGTTCTCTCATCTATCCCTTTCTCCGGTGCCTTTACGGAAGAAGGATTCGCCAGCCCAACGCGGGCGACTTCGGCTTCAAGGGCCAACTGGTCGATGCATTTCTGAACTCACCGGTCTGGACTGACGCCGTCCGGGAATTCGGCGTCGATATCTGGATGACGAACATCGCTCTCAATGCGCGGATGCCCATATGCCAGTCCTTCATGGGCTGCCCGAAGAACCACCGGGTAAAAGACCCCTATTCCCATCTGCATGTGCTCTTTCATCAGGCGCTCGGCACCGTTTTCGATTTGATGGTGGTCTATGCCGATTTCTGGCGCCAGGTGAAGTGGAGCAAGCCCGCGGCTCTTTTCGAGACGGACGTTCAGGAAGTGGAAATGCCTCTGCCGGCCGAGATCAATGCGGCACGGATGCATGAGCGTTTTATCGAGGGGTTCGACAAATACGACGGGGTTTGGCGGCAGACTTATGATCCGACGATTTTCCCGAAACTTCAGGAGATCCGCAGCCTGGGCCTTCAGCATTTTTCCTTCCCCACTCAGACCTGGGCCAGGATTCTGTTCGATACCGCCACGAACTATCGCCGCCTGAACGCCGCGGAACGGTCCACGCTCCTGAATGCTCTGCTCCCCCTCTATATGGGCAAGGTGTTGTCGTTCTTCAAAAAAACCGAAAGGATGTCCTTGCAGCAGGCCGAAGAATACGTTGAGGGTGAATGCACGATTTTCGAAGAAAACAAGCCTTATCTCGCGAAGGCTTGGGAATGAGATCCAACTCAAAAGGAGAATAAATGATGCCGAGGATACTGGTGGTCGACGATGAAGAACACATTCGGCTGCTCTACTCTGAAGAACTGAAGGAGGTGGGCTACGAAGTCATTACCGCGGAGAGCGGGTATAAGCTGCTCGAACTGATCGAGGTGGAAAAACCCGATCTGGTGATCCTCGACATCAAGATGGTCGACTACAACGGCCTCGATCTCCTCCAGGATATCCGAAACCGCTTTTATGACCTTCCCGTGATACTGTCCACGGCCTATGACACGTTCAAAGAGGATATGAAATCCATTGCCGCGGATTTTTACGTCGTGAAAAGTTTCGATTTGACGGAACTCAAGAAAAAGATCGCCATGGCTCTCGAGACACGCCTGCCGACCTGAATGAGCGTTCCGACGACGGCAGAGTGCGTGCGATTCGGACTCCACAAAAAAAGGATATCCGGGTTTTTCGGTTCCGACGGGAGAGTTGGAGGGGAAGTCCGGGGCCCTTGCGCTTTCACATTGGCACAAGGGTGTGGCGACTCCCGTCAGGTTGACGGGTTGGAGAGCCAGAGGTAGACCGCCACGGCGGTGAAAATCACGTTTCCGGCCCATACCCCCACCAGAGGAGGCAGGATTCCGGCGGTTGCGAGGGCGCAGCCGAGCTGCTGCACGGCGAAGAAAAGTGATGCGAGCAGAAGCGCGATCCCCACGCCGAGGGCGATTCCGCCGTGCATCCCCTGCCTTAGCGCGATGATGATCCCCAGAACGGCCAGAATGAGCGTCGTGAGCGGAAAGGCTATCCGCAGGTGGAGATCCACCTCATAAGGAAGGGCGTTGTAGCCTTCCTGCCGGATCTTTTGGGCATAGTGGTACAGATCCGCCCATGCCAATTCCTCGGGGATGGTTTCCAGGCCTGAAAAATCGGCTGGGGTTTCCCGGAGTTCCAGCGTCTTTTCATCGAACCATTGTTGCTCCGTACCCGTTTCGTTGAATTTCAGGGTCAAACCGTTCTCCGCGATCCATTTTGAGTTTTCCCAACGGAATCGCCTGGCATCCAGCCTTTCTACCAGTCGGAACTGGTCGTCGAGGTAGAAAAGGGACACCTTTTCAAGTGTCTGGCTCCTCTTGTCGTACAGACGAATCTGGTAAACCACGTCCTGGCCATGGTACCACACGTTCTCCTCGCCCCAACTGATCGGAGCCTTGCGGTGCTGGACCTGTTCCTGCCAGATTTTCTGCGATTTCTGGTTCATGGTCCGTGAAACGGTCTCGTTGGCTCCGAGGTGGATGAGCGAAATAAAAAGGGCGGCGACAACGATCGGGGCAACATAGGAAATCGTCCTTGACCCCTGCGGCCTCAAGGGCGATCAGTTCCCTGTTGCGCTTCAGCATGCCGAGCGTGATGAGGGCCGCGAGCAGGACCGCCACGGGTATGCCCTGAGCGGCAATGAAAGGGGTTTTGTTCAGGAAATACGAACAGGTGTCCGCGAGCGACAGGTTCTTTTCGAGCATATTGTCGATTTTTTCGAAAAAATCGATGACCAGGTACAATCCCGTAAATGCTGAAAGGGACAGGACAAAAATCGGTAAAAAGTGCCTGAGAATATAGCGGGGGATTATTTTCATGGCTTCCTTTGCCTGCATGTTTTCAGAAAGCCGACCAGTCCATCCGTTCGACGCCGGAAATAAGCAAAAAGCCTGAAAGGCGTTTCGAGGTGGGTCTTCCGCCAGAGGTAGACAGCGGCCGCCCCACACAGCAGATTCGGACTCCAGCTCGCAATGAAGGGATGGATCAGGTGGTTCTCGCCGAGCCCTTTCCCGGCAGAAAGGATCAGGTAATAGAGCAGAAATACGCACAATCCGATCGTGATCCCGGTCATGCGGCCGCGCTGGCGGGAAATGGCCCCCAAAGGGGCGCCTATCAGGCCCAGCAGCAGGCAACTCGAGGGAAAGGCGAGCCGCTGGTAGAATTCCAGGTGATATCCGACATCGCGGGATTTGCCCTTCACGCTTTGAAACAGTTCCATAAGCGTCATCTCCCGCTTGCTTTTGGACGGCTTGCTCGAAGTGCCGAGTAGTTCGTCAAGGGAAAGCGTCAGGTCGTAAGCCTTGAACGCCACGGCCTGCGCGTTTTTCTGGTCGTCGGACACACGCGTGATGATTCCGTTTGACAGTTTGAACGTTAAATGGTTCAAGTCACGCTGATATGCGATCTGGCCGTACTCCGCGACAATGGCCATGCGGACGTCGGCTTGTCTCTGGTCCTGGACGAAAATTCCTTTAACGGACAGTTCGCCGGGGTTGACCGACTGGAAAAAGAAAACGAGCTTTGGGATGGCCGTAATGAAGGTGCCTTCCCGCATCAGAACCGGAAGGCTGGACCTGGCCATGTTCTTGAGCTTGTATTCAAAAGCGATGCTGGCCGGCGGGATCACGTAAATCGTGTTTACGAAAGATACGAAAGTGACCGCCAGGAGCAGCACCGCCACCGGCGGCAGCAACTGATAGAAACTGATCCCTGCGGCGCGGAGTGCAATGATCTCATTGTCTCCGTTCAACCTCACGAAGGCAAGCAGGACCCCGAGCAGCGCGGCCATGGGGAACGCGAAAAGCATCAGTTTCGGGAGAGCGTAGGCGATCAGTTCCACGAGATCCACGAACGAAAAGGAGGAAGTGAACAGGTAGCGCAGCAACTGGAGCAGCCGTCCCGTAAGAAGGATGACGCTCACTCCCAGGAGGCAGACGCACAGGGGCACAATCTGTTCTTTGATCAGATACCGATATAGGGTGATTTGCATAGTGAATACGGTCCAGTATATTTCCGGAAACCCCACTCCGGTCCGTTTCGGAACGAGATAGGCCCCATGAGGATTCCAGGGTGTGCACGACGGGGAAATCCTCGATCGGGGCTTACTGTAACGAAAAAAAACGGATGAGGTCAATGTGAAAAGGAAAAGGGACTTCACCCATGAAGTCCAAATCCACGGGAATTCCCGCTGAAAGACGGGAAGGGCGATTCCGGGCGGGGCGGAAGTGAACCGGATCGCCATGCCGTTCGGAAGAGGCGGAACGACTGCAGGTTCCAGCTTTGCCTTGACATGTAATTTTTCTGCATGGTATCCGTTGCCTGCTTTTTGAAGGCAAAAAGCTGTGTTCTTTCGATCTTTCGATGTAAACTGAATTTTCTGGTCCGCAGGAAACGAATTACCCGAATGAGGGAAGTGATTATGAAAAGATCAAGAAGACACACGGGATTGGAAGACGACGAGAATGAAATGGCGAAAGAACCGGAGATCGACCTGGACCAGGACGAAGACGGAGAAGATGTAGTCGACCTTGAAGATATTGTCGAGCCCAAGGACGGAGCCCTGGAAGACGAGGAAGACTTCGATCTGGACACCGAAATCCTTGATGTCGATTCAGATCCCGGATTTGGCGATCTGGGGGCGGAGCATGAATCGGATATCGACTCTGTGGGTGAGGAAGACTTCCTGGTCGATTTCTCGGCCGAGGAACCGAAGAAAAAAGACCTGAAAAAAGCCGCGGATCCGGCGAAAGGCCATGAGGCGGAATTCGTGGATCCGCTGTTTGCCCTCTTTACGGAAAAACCGGCTGAGCCCGATTCCGAACCGAAGGAACCCGCGAAAGAACCCCTCGAACCCAGGCCGCAGCCGTTCGTTTTGCAGCCCTCTCCGGACAGGCCGGAAGTCTCCGTCACGGCGCAGGAAGGCCCGGCGGAGAACCCGCCCGAAGCTTCCGTCGAAGCGCCTCCGAGCCTTGATGAAAGGCTGGATGCTTTTGTTGCACAGATTGAAGCGAAACTCCTGTCCGCAGTTCGTGAAATCGTGGAAAGCAGACTGCCCGAAATCGTTCAGGCCGTACTCAGGGAAGAGATCGACAAGCTGAAGAAGGAAGAGGGCCGGTAGAAAGCGAAACAGCATGGAGCATTCAATGGACGAAGGCATTTTGCCGAAAGCATACGCGTTTGATATCGTGGAATCCAAGTGGTATAAGTATTGGGAAGAACATGGATATTTCCACGCCGACGAGAATAGTTCGAAACCTCCTTTCTGTATTGTCATACCCCCGCCGAACGTCACCGGCCAACTCCACATGGGGCATGCCCTGAACGATACCCTGCAAGACATCCTGGCCCGGTATAAAAGGTTGAAGGGCTTTGAGGTGCTGTGGCTGCCGGGGATGGACCATGCCGGGATCGCCACACAGAATGTGGTCGAACGGCAACTCGCGGGCGAAGGGCTCAGCCGCCACGAACTTGGACGGGAGGCGTTTCAGGAGAGGGTCTGGACATGGAAGGCAAAATACGGCGGAATCATCATCAAGCAGTTGAAGCGCCTCGGGGCCTCCTGTGACTGGGACCGGGAACGGTTCACGATGGATGAGGGGCTTTCCCGGGCGGTGCGCGAGGTCTTCGTCAAGCTCTACCGGGAAGGGCTGATCTATCGCGGCAAGCGGATGATCAACTGGTGCCCGCGGTGCATGACCGCTCTCGCCAACATCGAGGTGGACGGTGAGGAACAGGATGGTTTTCTCTACCATCTGAAATACCCTCTGATCGATGAAGCCGGAGCGCTCGTGGTGGCCACCACGAGACCTGAAACCATGCTGGGAGACACCGCCGTGGCGGTTCACCCCGACGATCCCCGTTACCGGTCGTTTATCGGAAAGAAAGTCCTTCTCCCCATTATGAACCGGCCGATTCCGGTCATCGCCGATACGTACGTCGAGCGGGAATTCGGGACCGGTGCACTGAAGGTTACCCCGGCCCACGATTTCAATGACTTCGATCTTGCCCGCAAGCATGGTCTTGAACTCATCCAGGTGATCGATGAAAAGGGGGCGATGAACGAAAACGCCGGACCGTATGCGGGCCTGGACCGCTACGAATGCCGGAAGAAAATCCTGCACGACCTCGAAAAAAGCGGCTTTCTGGTCAAGACCGAGAATTACCGGAATCGCGTGGGGCATTGTTATCGGTGCAAGAGCGTTGTCGAACCGATGCAGTCGCTCCAGTGGTTTGTTTCCACGAAACCCCTGGCCGAAAAGGCAATGGCCGCCGTTCGGAGCGGAAAGACGGCCATCATCCCGACCAAATGGGAAAAAGACTTTTTCATCTGGCTCGAAAATGTCGAAGACTGGTGCGTCAGCCGCCAGATTTGGTGGGGGCACCGGATTCCCGCCTGGTACTGCGGAGATTGCGGCGAAGTGGTCGTTGCCATGGAAGAACCCGGAAAGTGTCCGAAATGCGGGGGCGTGCGGCTCGAACAGGAAGCCGACGTTCTGGACACCTGGTTCAGTTCCGGGCTGTGGCCGTTTTCCACCCTCGGCTGGCCGGATAACACGCCGGAACTCAGAAAATTCTACCCGACGTCGGTGCTCGTTACGGCCTTTGACATCCTGTTTTTCTGGGTTGCCCGGATGATGATGATGGGGATCCATTTCATGGACGAGGTCCCCTTCCATCACGTCTATATCCATGCCCTGGTGCGGGATGCCCAGGGCCAGAAGATGAGCAAATCCAAGGGGAACGTGATCGATCCGCTGGTCATGATGGACCAGTACGGCACGGACGCCCTGAGGTTCACTCTGACCGCGCTTGCGGTGCAGGGACGTGACGTCAAGCTGTCCGAGGAACGCATTGAGGGCTACAGGCATTTTGTCAATAAAATCTGGAACGCGGCTCGTTTGGTGCTCATGAACACCGAAGGAATCGGCACGGTGGAAGAGATCGATCACAAGCCCGACAAGCTGGTGCACCGCTGGATCCTCAGCCGTCTGCAGAAGGTGATCGGAGAAGTCGAAGCCGCGGTGAACGAATACCAGTTCAACCAGTATGCCGGCGCGATTTATCAGTTTCTGTGGCGGGAATATTGCGACTGGTACCTGGAGATGTTGAAGCCCGACTTCTATGGCGAAGACGAAACCGCCAGGCACGTGGCCCGGTCCGTCGCACTCAGAGTCCTCGAAGAAATTCTCATCATCCTTCATCCCGTCATGCCCTTCGTTACGGAAGAGATTTACCAGAAACTTCCCCAGACTTCGGGAAGCATCATGAAGGCGGTTTTTCCTGCGATCCGGCCCGACCTTGCGGATCCGGAAGCGGAAGAGGCCATGGACGTCATCATGGATGTGGTCAGCGCGATCAGAAACATCAGGGGCGAAATGAATGTGCCGCCCGCGACCAGGGTTGAAACGGTCTGCATCTGTACAAGCGATCACACAAAAGACCTTCTTCTGGCGCATATCGGAACGGTCATCGACCTTGGGCGGCTTTCAACTTTCAGGGCCGGGCGCGTCGATGAGCTGAAAAAGCCCGGTTTCTCGGCCGGAGCCGTCGTCCGGGGCATGGAAGTGTATGTCGTGCTGAAAGACATCCTGGATTTTGAAAGCGAGGCAAAGCGCCTGCAGAAGGAACTCATCAAGGTCGAGAAGGAATTCAGCTTCACTCAGAAGAAGCTGTCCAACGAGGACTTTCTCGGCAAGGCCCCTTCCGAGGTCATCGAAAAAGAACGGGAAAAGAGTGCCCGGCTGGGTGAGAAGATCGAGAAGCTCGGGCATCAGTACGAAATCATCAGGAATCTGCGGGAAAGCGCATCCGCCGGGGAATAGATATGGATAGTCTGGATACGTTGCTTTGGATGGCCGTACAGGAAGACCTTGGCCACGGGGACGTCACAACGGAGAGTGTCATAGACCCGAAGCTGCGGGGGCGGGCCGTCGTTTTCGGACGGGAACCCTTTGTGCTGTCGGGATCGGTTCCGTTCGCAAGAATTTTCGGGCTGGTCGATTCCAGTGTAAAAGCTGTCAGCCTGCACGAAGACGGGGATGAAATCCCCGCCGAAGCCACGTGCTTCGAACTCGAAGGTCCCGTCCGGTCGCTCCTGAAAGGCGAACGTCTGGCACTCAACCTTCTCCAGCGCCTGTCCGGGGTTGCAACGCTGACCCGCGGTATGGTGAAGGAACTCGCGGGTACCTCGTGCAAACTGCTCGACACGAGGAAGACCACCCCCCTGTGGCGCTCCCTGGAAAAGGCCGCGGTCCGGCACGGTGGAGGGTACAACCACCGGTTCGGACTCTTCGACGGGCTCTTGATTAAGGACAATCACATCGCGGCCGTGGGCGGGGTAGGCGAAGCGGTTCGGCTGGCACGGCGCTCGGCCCCGCATACGCTGAAAATCGAAGTCGAGGTGGAGAACCTCGAACAGCTCGATGAAGCCCTGGAAGCCGGGGCGGACATCGTGCTGCTGGACAACTTTCCGTTGGAACTCATGAAAAAGGCGGTTGTCCGGAACAACGGCCGGGTGCTTCTGGAAGCCTCCGGCGGGGTGACCTTCGCGACCGTGCGGGCCATAGGGGAAACCGGCGTCGACATGGTGAGTTGCGGGGCTCTGACTCACTCGGCACGGTCCATCGACATCAGTATGGAATTCAGCTCCTGACCGGTTTCCTGCCTGTGAGGGACAGGGATAAAACCTTCCGCATGGGGCGGTGAGCCTCCATAGAGGGGACCTCCGGTCCTCCTGCCATTCCGACCGGAGGGGAAAAATCGATCTCAGGGCCTCCGCCCTTAAAGTTTTTCCCCGCGCCCGAAATGACAAAAAGGCGCCTCCATCCTCAGTCCTGTGGCATGGTCCGCGCGCGTGGCCCAGTCGATGCCGACGGGGTCCGGAATCGTCCAACCGTTTCCCTTGCCGCAATGAGCTTCTTCCCTCGTTGGAACCGGTCCCGCCCGAGCGTTTCCCACCGGCGGTCCGGTTCCTGGTGCGGTTGCGAAGGGTTCAACCGCGGGAAGGGGACGAGGTCCGGATTGAACAATGATGTCGTACCGCATTTTTAAAGACAGCATGAAAGCGTCGTGGCCGATCTGTATCGGCTACTTGCCCCTGGGAATCGCGTTCGGGGTCGTTGCCCAGAAAGCGGGAATCCATCCCCCGGCCATCGCCTGCATGTCGGTGTTCGTGTACGCCGGAAGCGCACAGTTCATAGCGGTTTCCATGTGGAGCGGCGGGGTCGATCCGATTTCCGTTGTCCTTGCGACCTTTGTCATCAACATGCGCCACATCCTGATGAGCTCGGCGCTCTCGGTGTATCTGCGGGGGTGCGGCCGGGGTTTTCTGTCTCTTTTCGCCTATGGCGTGACCGATGAAAGCTTTGCCGTAAACCTGACGCGGTTCAATGGCGGCCCGTGGGACCCCGAAAGGGCCCTCGCTTTGAACCATATATCCAATGCGGTTTGGGTGGGCAGCACGATCCTGGGCGGATATGCGGGTGAAGCGATCCCGGCGGGGAGCTTCGGGATAGACTATGCGCTGACCGCCATGTTCATTTCCCTCCTGGTGCTTCAACTGAGGGGCGGGCTCTACGTTCTGACCGCCTGCGCCGCGGGCCTGTGCGCTCTCGCCCTGTCACTCGTTCTCCCGGGGAATATCCACGTGGTCATCGCCGCACTCCTTGCCGCGACGTTCGGTTTTATGGTCAGAAGGCGCCGGGAAGAAAGAAGGGTGAAGGCGGATGCTTGATCCCGGGTATGTTCTCATGGTTGCAGGAATGGGACTGGTTACGTACGGCCTTCGCTGGTTCCCCCTGTTCTTCCTTTCCCGGCGAGCGCTCCCGCAGTATCTCATCGACTGGCTCGATCTTATTCCCGTGGCCATTTTGAGTGCCATCATCGTTCCCGAACTGTTCACGTCCGGCGTCCCGAGGCACTTCGACTGGTTTCAACCGAAATCGATCGTGGCGGTTCCCACCCTGTTGTTCGCCCTGAAAACCAGATCGCTCGGGGGCACCGTTCTTGTCGGAATGCTTCTCTACTGGATCGCTGGCCGTTTTTTTTAGCAAGTTATAACTTATACAAAATTGCGTTCAAGATTATATTGGTCAGCGAACGGAACGGTGAGCAGAATGTAGGGGGGACAGAAGTGTAGCGCTGCCCACCAAAAGCGATGGGCACCAAGATGCCCATCCTACAAAGTTCGGCATTGCAGTTATGCCTTGGACGCAACTCAGTATTAAGCCCATTCCGGCTCGCTTGTAACTCCAGTCACGTCCCGACCTCTTCCCCACGCAATGGACCGGGTGCCGAAACGCAGGCGAATGCTGTCCAGGGCTTTTTGCAATTCCTGTTCTTCCCGGAAAGAACCATCTTCCCACGGAAAAAGAGCCATCTGGTGGAGGGGCATCGAAAAATCGGAGACCTCGAGGACTATGCGGCGAAGAGCGATACGGCGGTTGAATGATTGCCTGAAGACGGGAAGGACCGCACGGAAAAGCATCTGGTCCGCCCGGACTGCGCCGGGGGAGAGCGAACAGCGGCTCCGGGCGATAACTCCGTCCGCATAACGTATTTCCAGAGCGAATTTTCCCGGATACCGGTTATGACAGCGCAGGTTCCAGCCCGCTTCCTCCACTTGCCGGAACAGGACGGCTTCCAGCCTGTCCCGGTCGATTTCATCCCGGTCCAGATCGCGAACGACGGACAGCATCGGAACGCTCTGAGTGGGAAGAACGGGTACGGGGTCGATTCCCCTGGCAAGATTCAAAAGCCGGAAGCTCGTTTTGCCGAACACCCCGGACAGGACACTCGCCGATATGGCCGCGAGTTGGCCGATCCGCCGGATATTGAAGTCATCCAGCCGTAAGGCCGTAAGGCCGCCGATGCCGGGAAGCGCCGTCACCGGCAGGGGGGCAAGAAAAGAAGTTTCCCCG
Source organism: uncultured Syntrophobacter sp. (assembly GCA_963663685.2). Classification (GTDB taxonomy): domain Bacteria; phylum Desulfobacterota; class Syntrophobacteria; order Syntrophobacterales; family Syntrophobacteraceae; genus Syntrophobacter. Next base: position 325,302 of record CAXXDT010000010.1, read on the forward strand.
CCCGGGAAAATACAGTTCAGGTCACCAGGGGTGATGCAGGCTGAAGCCACCTGGCTGATCAGCTTGTTCTGCGCAAGGCCGATCCGCGCGTGCAGGCCTTTTTGCATCGCCAACCGTCTTTCCATGCGGCACGCAACATCCGTCCACGGTCCCCAAAGCCGCCTGGTGCCCGTGAGATCGACGAAATAACGACCGGGACGGGGTCCTTCCACCAGGGGAGAGAAAAGGTTGAATTCCTGCAAAATACGTTCGTGCCTTTCTCTGTAAAAGCGCAAATCGGGCGGGATGGTGAGCATGCGGCGGCACATGCGCATGGCGTGGGCGAGCGGCATGCCTTCGTGGATGCCTTCCTTTCTCGCAATGCCGTTGACTCCCTGTACGACCGCCCGCGCCGACGGTTCCGCGATGGCCAGCGGCCGTTTTTTTCAGCTCCGGCCGCCTCAACTCTTCAAGAGCCGCGTAAAAGTCGGGAATATCCAGGTGGGCGATATTTCGTGTCATGTTGTTCCTCCGCCGTCATATCGGCTGCCGGAATATTGCCCGGGTCAAGCAGAATGGAAGGGCCGCCTCCGATAATTTCGAAGCAACCCGATAACGGTTCCCATGATTTCCACATCCGATGCATGGGCGTGGATCGGCTCCATCCGGATGTTTGCAGGTTTCAGTTCGATTTCTTCCCCGTTTTGATAGAACTTTTTGACGGTTGCTTCTCCCCCGACAAGCGCCACCACCGTTTGCCCGTTTTCCGCCTGAGCCTGCCGGGAAATGATCAGAATGTCCCCCTCCCGGATTCCCTCTTCGATCATCGAATCACCTTTTACCCGCAGGGCGAAGTTGTCTCCGCCGGACAAAAAGCTTTCCGGCACCTCGATGGATTCCGGGACCTCGACCGCCTCAATGGGAATTCCGGCCGCAACGACCCCCAGAAACGGAATGGATACGGCCCCGATGCTCAAAGGCAGCAGTTCGAGAGCGCGTTTTTGGTTCTTCCGCGGGCTACGGATACAGCCCCGCTGCTCCAACTGTTTCAGGTGCTTGAAAACGGCATTGAGCGACCTGAAGCCGAGGTTCTCCCTGATTTCTTCGTAGGAAGGCGCATATCCGCGCTCCCGCATATAATCCCGAACGAATCGGTAGACTCTTTCCTGTGCCGGTGTGAGCTGCATCGTATCGCCTCGTGAAAAGGTACAGCCGGCATTTTCAACTCGGTTTCGTTCCACTGATTCCGCGGTCCGGGCGGCCGGCTTCAATTTAAAGATAAGGTGAATAAAAGGTGAAAGTCAAGAGAGAAAAGAGACCTTCCCGGTGTCGAAGCGCCGGGGCAAACGCCGGGGTCAATGCCTGCAGGAAGGATCGGCCAGGGGGACCGCACCGGGAGGGGCCGAGGGAGACCTGTTGGTGAGATATACGCCGGAAATGACCAGCGCTGCGCCCAGTATCAGGGAGAAGTCCACGGTCTCTCCCAGGATGAAATAGGCGAGGACGACGGAACTGACGGGAACGAAGTTGATGAATATACCGGCCCGGGCGGGGCCGATATCACGTATTCCATTGTAATACCATATGAAACCCAGAACCGTTCCGAACAGGGCAAGGAAAAGAACGGCAAGCCAAGCCGTGCGGGAAAACCGCGGGATGTTCTGAATGATTCCTTCAAGCAATGCCGGCGGGAAGAGGAAAACCGTTCCGACGACGCAGGCGTAAGCCACGGTCAGGAGCGGTGAAAGCCGCTTCATGGCAACCTTGCCGACGAGGGAGTAAACCACCCAATTCGAAACGCATCCCAATATGTAAAGTTCCCCCGTGCCGATGCTGTTTCTGAACATGTCCAGCGGGTGCCCGTGCGAAATGACTACCATGGCCCCGGCAATCGACAGGATGATCCCCTGGATTTTAAGGAAGTTTAGTTTTTCCTTGAAAAAATAGGACGACAGGAGAGCGATGAATGCGGGTTGGCTTGCGATGATGAGCGATGCCCGGCTTGCGGTGATGAGCTTCAGACCTGAAAAAAAGAAGGCATTGTACCCGAAAACACCCGTGAGCCCGAGAACGAGGATGGGCAGGATATGCTTGCGGTCCAGGGGAGGGATTCTGCCGCAGGACTTCAAAACGATCCCCAGCAGGAAAACCGAAGCCACGGCAAATCGGAGGAATGCGGCCGAAAACGGTCCCATTTCACGGGCGACTATCCGCCCCGCAACGAATGTCCCTCCCCAGAAAACAGCGGTGAGAACCAATTTGAGATAGAGCATCGTGTTCGGCGATAACCTTCCGTTTACGGGGAAGCCTCATTTGGTGCCGGATTCCGGCCGGGGATCATTTAAATAATTCCCGGTGTCCCTGTTGCGTCTTTTCCTTTTGGATCTGCTTTTGGGCTTTCCACGCCGGGCACCACCTGCCGTGCCATTCCATTATCCTGCCGACCAAAGTGGCCGGGGTTTCGCGGGCATACCGGCAAAAACCGCACTCATCGCACTTTTGCCCCAGGTAGCGTGTAAAGCGATTCACAGTGCATCCTCCTTTGCTGCAGCAGGGTCTTGCTTTCCGCTCCGGCACGGGGGGCGGCAAAAGACAATTTTCGAGGAATGGGAGAAGGCACGGAGGATGCCTTTTCAATCCCCGGGTGCCGGGGATGCTTTTCCCGCCATGAAGCGCCGGAATTCCTGCATGATCTTGGCCTCGTCCCCCACTTCCAGGCCAACGATGTGTTTCAAGTGGAAAAGGACGTCCAGGTACATTCCGCTGAATTCAATCCCGTAGCCGCTGTGGTCCTTTCTCTTCACGATGCCGTTCAAGTCGATCGAAAGGCATGAGGAGGGCCCGGAAAGCGTCAGTTTGATTCCCACTTCCTGGCCGGGACGGAGCTCCCGGGAGGTGGTAAAAAACATCCCGTTCAGGCTGAGGTTTTCGACCCCGCCGCTGATGGTTTCGTCCCCGCTCTGCAGAATCGCGACCGCTTCGATGGGAATTCTGGTGAATTTCCGATTTTCCATGCCGCCTGCTCCTTTTTATTGCTTTCCTTTCCGGGCAAATGCCATTTCAAGCTAACATAGCAGCATCCGGCCGGAAAAACAAATTACAACCGGAACGTCTCGATGCCGGAATGTCCGGAGACATGGCCTTCGGGTTCCATTGCGAAGTGATCGGGGGCGTTGCCTTTTCAGCATGATTACGCGGTGCCCGGGCGACGCTTTTTCAGCACCTGGACATACATGTCCTCGGGAACGGATATCCCCACGGCCCTGTTGCTGAATCCTGCCTGACCCGACAGCGGTGGTGTTCCGTGCATACACCCACTCCGTGTCATTTCGAGCGTGGCGGGAAACCGACGAACCCGGAGGACCGGGATCGCTTCCTTTGGGTCGGGATGCCGCTTTGGATGGAGAGTGAGATGGTTGAGGTTGCCGTAAAGAGGCTGTTTCAGGCAAGGGACTCTCCGGGGAGAACCCCCTGCCGTCCGCCGCTTCGGCTTATGACTTGCTCTTGAAAATGCAAGAGGCCCAGGTGCGGCCGCCGGTACTGTCATGACAATAGCTGCAGTTCTTCACTTTCCAGCCTTCGCCGTATTTTCCGTTCAGAAAGCCCGTGAAATCATGATCGAAGCTGCCGCTCTCCGAACTGAATGTTTCAAAATGGTACCTGTCTTCCATGTTCGCTACCTCCCTTCATATTGAGGTGTTAATCATATTTAACGTAAACCGGAATGGGACGATGTCAACGGGGAGCTTGCCGGGGGGAAGAACCGCGCGTGGTCATCATCCGGCCCGTGTGAATTCTCTTGACATAATTTAAACGAACGTTTATATGAAGCAACCGTTGGCATATTAATTCCTTATGGAGGTGAACCTTATGTCCAAATGCTCGAAGGAAGTCCCCACGAAAGACCGAATTCTCGAAGTGGCCGAACGCCTTTTCGCCGAGAAGGGACTGGATGGAACTTCCATGCGAGACATCACCGATACGGCCGGAGTAAACCTCGCGTCGGTGAATTACTATTTCGGTTCCAAAGACGGGCTGATTTCGGCTGTGTTTCGGCGTCATTTCATGCCGCTGAACGAAGCGAGGCTCGCTATGCTCGACGCCGCCGAGGCGGCTGCGGGCGACGGGTTGCCGACACTTGAAAGTGTACTGGATGCCTTTGTTCGTCCGGCTGTGACCGTGGGATTCGGGTGCAGTTTCGGGAAGGATGCCTTTCTTCTCCTTATGGGCCGGTGCCTGTGCGAACCTGCCGCCTACATAGATAAGCACCTCCGGCCGCATTTCGGCCCCTTGATGGAGCGGTTCGATTCAATGGTTTCCCGCCTGCTGCCGGAGCTTACCCGCGAGGATATTTTCTGGAGAATGAATTTCATTATCGGTGCGCTGCACCACGTGCTTCCCGTATGGAGTGGCATGATCTCCCTGCCTTTCGGGGAAATCAGTCCTCCCGACGCGGAAGAAGTCATAAGACGGCTGGTTGCGTTTGCCGTGGCGGGCCTGCGGTCCCCGACCGTGAGCCGGCGTTAGCAGGGGTGAAATGGACTGGAATTCGGCCCTTGAATCTGCCGGAGGCGCTGGGCCTGCCCCGGACGCCGGGGATAAACCTGTGGATTCGTCATCCAGGTGTGAGGAATCCTGGAATGGAGTGGGGATTCAACCCGTGTCCATGATTCCGGTTCGGAATATTGGAACGATTCTTACCAAATTCTCTGAGGTGTATATGCAGACCAAGTTCAAGACCATCCTGATTGCCGTTGTGGGTACTCTGGCCGGATGCCTGATGCTGACCGGATGCGGGCAGCAAAGCTCCGCGGGGGCAAGGACGCAGACCGGTCCTCCCGAAGTGGGTGTGGAAACCATACAGACTCAACGCGTGCCGATCGTTTCGGAACTGCCGGGCCGGACATGCGCGTATCTCGTTGCGGAAGTGCGTCCGCAGGTCGGCGGCATCATCCAGAAACGCCAGTTCACGGAAGGTGCCGACGTCAAGTCCGGCGAAGTGCTTTACCAGATTGATCCGGCCACTTACCAGGCGGCTTTTGCCAGTGCCAAGGCCGCGGTCAGCAAGGCCGAGGCCAGCGTGGAAACCACGCGGCTCAAAGCCGCGCGCCACGCGGAGCTGGTTAAAATCAAGGCGGTGAGCCAGCAGGAGTACGACAATACGATCGGCTCGCTCAAAGAGGCCGAAGCCGACGTCGAGGCCAGCAAGGCCGCGCTGGAATCGGCCCGCATCAACCTCGCCTACACGCGCGTCACTTCGCCCATTACCGGCCGCATCGGCAAGTCTTCCGTAACCGTTGGGGCGCTGGTGACGGCAAGTCAGAGCAATGCACTGTCCACGGTCCAGCAACTGGATCCCATCTATGTCGATGTCACCCAATCGAGCGCGGAACTGCTGAACCTGAAACAGTTGCTCTCCAACGGACAGCTCAAGACGAACGGCAACAAGCAGGCGAAAGCCAAACTGCTGCTCGAAGACGGGACCCAGTATCCATTGGAAGGGGTCCTTGAATTCTCGGACGTCACGGTGGACCAGAGCACCGGATCAATCACGCTGCGTGCCGTTTTCCCCAATCCGGATCATGTGCTGCTTCCCGGTATGTACGTGCGCGCTCTGCTTGAGGAAGGGGTGAACGAGCATGCAATCCTAGCTCCGCAGCAGGGAGTCACACGAAACACGAGAGGCAAGCCGATCGCGTTGGTCGTCGATGGTTCGGACAAGGTTGAGCTGCGCACTCTCAAGGTAGCCCGCACCGTCGGGGACAAATGGCTGGTGAGCGAGGGGCTGAATGCTGGTGATCGCCTCATCGTGGAAGGACTGCAAAAGGTACGGCCGGGGTCTCCTGTGAAAGTCGTGCAACTCGGCACGGCGGCAACCGTGGCAACCTCATCCGCGGATGCCGGTAAGTAGATAAAGGAGATTCCACATGGCCCAGTTTTTTATCGATCGCCCCATCTTTGCGTGGGTGATTGCGATCATGATCATGCTCGCCGGTGCTCTGGCGATCAAGACGCTACCCGTTTCGCAGTACCCGGCTATCGCTCCGCCGGAAGTGTCGATCAACGCGGTGTATCCGGGGGCGTCGGCGAAGACGGTTCAGGACACTGTAACCCAGGTCATCGAACAGAAGATGAACGGAATCGATCACCTGCGTTACATGTCCTCGAGCAGTGACTCTTCAGGTTACGTGACCATTACCCTGACCTTCGATGCGGGGACCAACCCGGATATTGCACAGGTCCAGGTACAGAATAAACTACAGCTCGCCACGCCTCTGCTGCCGGATGTGGTTCAGCAGCAGGGAATCCAGGTTTTGAAATCCACCAAGAATTTTCTGCTGGTTCTGGGCTTGATTTCCGAAGACGGCAGTATGAGCCAGTACGATCTGACGGATTACCTCGTGGCCAATATCCAGGATCCGATCAGCCGTGTGAACGGCGTCGGTGAAGTGGTGGCGTTCGGGTCGCAGTATTCCATGAGGATCTGGATTGATCCGAACAAGCTGAACAATTACAAAATGACGCCCAGCGATATCGTGTCGGCGATAGAAGCGCAGAACGTGCAGGTATCGGCCGGACAACTGGGCGGCTCGCCGGCTGTCGCAGGCCAACGGCTCAACGCGACCATCAACGCTCAGTCGATGCTCGAGACGCCGGAACAGTTCGGGGAAATTCTGCTTCGAACGAACAGCGACGGCTCCACGGTGTACTTGCGCGATGTGGCACGCCTTGAACTTGGGAGCGAAAATTACCAGTTCATCGGATTGTTCAACGAAAAACCGTCGGCAGGTATGGGACTCAGGCTGGGGGCCGGCGCGAACGCGCTTGAAACCGCCGATGCGGTGAAAGCCAAGCTCAAGGAATTATCGCAGTTCTTTCCCCCCGGCGTGAAGACGATATTTCCCTACGACACCACGCCCTTCGTGAGGATATCCATCCATGAGGTGGTGAAAACGCTGGTCGAGGCGATCGGGCTCGTTTTCCTCGTGATGTTTCTTTTCCTGCAGAATTTCCGGGCGACGCTGATTCCAACGATCGCGGTGCCCGTCGTACTGCTCGGCACTTTCGGGGTAATGTCCGCCTGCGGTTTTTCCGTCAATACGATCACCATGTTCGGACTGGTACTGGCCATCGGGTTGCTGGTCGATGATGCCATTGTCGTGGTCGAGAATGTCGAACGTGTGATGAGCGAGGAAGGGCTTTCCCCGAAGGAAGCCACACGCAAGTCCATGAGGCAGATAACGGGGGCGCTGGTCGGCATCGCACTGGTGCTTTCCGCCGTGTTCATCCCCATGGCCTTCTTCGGCGGATCAACCGGCGTCATTTACCGCCAGTTCTCCATCACCATCGTTTCGGCCATGGTTCTTTCGGTCATCGTTGCGATGGTGCTCACTCCGGCCCTCTGCTCCACGATCCTCAAACCGGTTGAAAAAGGACATCACGCTTCCGATCGCGGTTTTTTCGGCTGGTTCAACCGTCTGTTCGACCGCAGCAATCGCGGATATCAGAGCGTTGTTCGCCGCATTTTGGCCAAAAGTGCCCGTTATATGCTGGTGTACCTGGTGCTCGTCATTGCGATGGGCTTCTTTTTTATGCATATGCCGACCTCCTTTCTTCCTGAGGAGGACCAGGGTGTCCTGATGGTCCAGGTGCAACTGCCGACGGGGGCGACCCAGGAAAGCAGCCTCAAGGTCATGGAGAAAGTCACCAGTTACTTTTACAGGGAACATGCGGCGGCGGTTCAATCGGTGTTCTCTCTGACGGGGTTCAATTTTGCCGGCAGAGGGCAGAACCTTGGCATGGCCTTCGTGAAGTTGAAGGACTGGGACGAACGTGACCGCCCCGAACTCCGAGTGCATGCGATTGTCGGACAAGCCATGCGTTATTTTTCGCAGATCCGCGAGGCGATGATCTACGCTTTTGCTCCACCGGCGGTTGTGGAACTCGGGAATTCCAGCGGCTTCGATTTCGAACTTCAGGACCGGGCCGGAATCGGCCACGAGAAGCTGATGGAGGCGCGAAATCAGTTCCTCGGGTTGGCGGCGCAAAATCCAATTCTGACTGCGGTGCGGCCGAACGGGCAGGATGACTGCCCCCAATTCCAACTGGACATCGATTACCAGAAAGCCGGGGCCCTCGGGTTGACGATTTCCGATATCAACAATGCCATCTCCATCGGCTGGGGAAGCGCCTATGTCAATGATTTCCTCGACAGGGGACGTGTGAAGAAAGTGTACATGCAGTCTGACGCTCCCTATCGAATGCTGCCGGAGGACATCGGCAAATGGTACGTCCGCAGCAGTTCGGGAACCATGGTGCCTTTCACCTCCTTTGCATCAGCGCATTGGACCTACGGGTCGCCGCGGCTTGAGCGCTACAACGGTCTGCCTTCGACCGAACTTTTGGGACAGGCGGTGCCGGGCAGGAGTTCCGGGGAGGCCATGAAGGCCGTGGAGGAAATCGCGAGTCATCTGCCGGCTGGGATAGGCTACGAATGGACGGGGCTTTCTTTCCAGGAGCGGCTGGCCGGTTCCCAGGCCCCCGCGCTCTATGCCATTTCCCTGATCGTGGTGTTTCTCTGCCTTGCAGCCCTCTACGAGAGCTGGGCGATTCCTTTCTCGGTCATGCTGGTGGTTCCTCTGGGCGTCATCGGTGCGCTCACGGCGGCGAACCTGCGGGGGTTGTCCAACGACGTGTATTTCCAGGTCGGTTTGCTCACTACCATCGGTCTGTCAGCCAGAGAACGCCATTCTGATCGTGGAATTCGCCAAGAATCTGCATGAAGAGGGCATGGGCGTTATCGAGGCAACGCTGGCCGCAGCGCGCATGCGCCTCAGGCCTATCCTGATGACTTCGTTCGCTTTCATGCTCGGAGTGCTGCCTCTGGCAATCAGCCATGGAGCGGGTTCCGGCAGCCAGAACGCAATCGGTACCGGTGTCCTGGGCGGCATGATTTCCGCCACCGTCTTGGCGGTATTCTACGTTCCGCTGTTCTTCGTGCTGATTCGAGGATTATTCAAGGAAAAACACCCCGATTCCCTGCCCGGGGATCGTCGCGACCTCGCCACTTCCAAGGAGGGGCAATGAAATGATTCGGAAAGCTCTTTTGACCGTAATGACGGTCATCTTCCTGACGGGGTGCGGGACCCTCGCCCCAAAATACTCACGGCCGGTGGCACCCGTTCCCACCGCCTGGCCGAGCGGTCCGGCGTACAAGGACAGCGGAGAAAAAACCGGCGATACGGCGGCGGAAGTAGACTGGCGGAACTTTTTTTCCGATGAACGATTGCGGAAACTGATCGACCTGGCGCTCTCCAACAACAGGGACCTGCGTGTTGCGGTGCTCAACATAGCCAAGGCACGGGCACAGTACCAGATTCAGAGTGCGCCACTCTTTCCGACGGTGAACGCAGCCGCGAGCGCCACCGTACAACGGGAGGCGGAAAGCGTTTCCGGCACGGGAGAAGTGATCTCCACCGCCCGGCAATACACCGCGCAGTTGGGGTTCACCTCCTACGAACTGGACCTGTTCGGACGCATTCGAAGTCTCAAAGAACAGGCCTTGCAACAGTATTTCGCAACGGAGCAGGCGAGGCGAAGTACGCAGATCAGTCTGATCGCCGAAGTCGCCAGCGCCTACTTGAACCTTGCGGCGGACCTTGAGTCACTGGATCTGGCGCGCAGTACGCTCAAGAGCCAGGAGGATTCATACCACCTGGTGCAGCGTGGGTTTGAAGTCGGCTCCTCGTCCGCACTCGACCTCCGCCAGGCGCAGACCTCCGTGGATACTGCCCGGGTGGACATTGCAAAATACACGAGGCAGGTGGCCCAGGACGAGAATGCGCTTGCGCTGCTGGTGGGGTCCGCAATCCCGCCGGATCTGCTGCCGGAGAGCCTGGAAACGGTTACCGCTCTAACTGAAATCCCCGCGGGTTTGCCGTCCGGCGTGTTGCTGCGGCGCCCGGACATCGTCCAGGCCGAAGATCTGCTCAAGGGGGCCAATGCCAACATCGGTGCGGCTCGGGCGGCTTTCTACCCGACCATTTCCCTGACTGCCGGTGGCGGTATCACCAGCAGCGCCCTGTCCAAGCTCTTCACACCCGGCGCGGCTTTTTGGAGCATAGCGCCGCAACTCACCATGCCGATCTTCGACGCGGGTGTCAACCGTGCCAACCTGAAAGTGGCGAAAGTGGACCGTGACATCTACGTGGCCGACTATGAGCACGCGATCCAGGCTGCATTCAAGGAAGTGGCCGATGCGCTCGCCCAGCACGGAACGCTCGGCGATCAGCTTGAAGCTCAGAAGTCGCTCGTGGATGCCACGTCGGACAGCTACGACCTGTCCCTTGCGCTCTACCGCGGGGGGATGGACAGCTACCTGGACGTGCTGGTGATGCAGCGTTCGCTCTACACCGCTCAACAGGGGCTCATAGGCGTTCGCCTTTCGCAGCTCACCAACCTCGTTACCTTGTACAAGGTGCTGGGCGGTGGAGGCATCGTCGCCGGCGAAGAGCAATCATAACGGCGGTGCGACGGCGGATTCGTCCTGAGTTTGGGCGGCGGGTTTTATGGTATTAAAGGATATATGAAAAGTGCCTTGTCGGAAAGATATCGTCCGGTTCAACCGAGAACACAAAGGAGCTTCACGATGGCAATGCACCAGGAACTCGCAATTATCGGCAACGATTTCATGAGAAGTCGTATCATTCTGACCGCCGCCGAACTCGATTTTTTCACTCACATTTACGAAAGCCCGTGCACCGGCGAGGAACTTGCGGCCAAGCTGCATCTGAGTCCCAAAGGGACGGTTCGCGTGCTGGACTGCCTGGCGGGATTCGGACTCCTCGAAAAGAAAGAGGGTCGCTACCGCATCACGGAAGAAGGATCTGTCTACTCCTCGTTGCATCCAGAAACGATGCTGCCGATGCTCCTGCATATGAATCATCTCTGGGACACGTGGTCCGGTCTGACCGGAATCGTGCGAGGAAGTGCCCCCGTGAGCAGAAAGCCGACCGTGAGCCTGTCTCCGGGCGACCGCAAATCGTTCATCGGAGCCATGCACATCGTGGGGCGCAACCTTTCTCATGAAATTGCCGCAGCTTACGATGCCGGCCGCTTCCGGCGGCTGCTCGACATCGGTGGTGCCTCCGGGACCTACACACTGGCATTTCTAAAAAAGAATCCTGGGCTCACCGCAACGATTTTCGATCTCGAAGATGTTATCCCGATGGCGAAAGAAAGGCTGTCGGCCGAAGGGGCTCTGGACCGTGTGCAACTGATCGCGGGGGATTTTTACCGCGATGAACTGCCCAAGGGCTGCGACCTGGCCCTCTTGTCAGCCATTATTCATCAGAACAGCAAGGAGGAAAACGTCAAGCTCTACGGCAAAGTGTATCGGGCACTCGATCCCGGAGGCCGTCTGCTCATCCGGGACCACATCATGGATGCGTCGAGGACCAAACCCGTCGCGGGCGCCGTATTTGCCGTCAATATGCTGGTGAATACCAGTGGGGGCGGGACGTATAGCTTTCAGGAAGTGAAGGAATCGATGGAAGAGGCCGGGTTCAGGGACGTCAGGCTCCTGAGGTCCGGTGAAAAAATGGATGGTCTGGTCGAAGGAACAAAGCCCTGAACCCGTGCCCCGTTCGGACGATGAGGGCCGCCCGGCGCTCACTCCGCGGCGCGGACCTGGGCCTTTTCTCATCGCCCGTATGGACGGCTTGACACGAACGATGCCGTCCCTGCGCGCTCCGGGTGCGGCATTTTGCCCGGGTGCCGGACGGGTTTTTCCTCAACGCCTCGTGGGGGGGCATGAATGGTTCGCTCCAGGCGAAAAATTAGGCCGCACGAAGAAGACAGAAGTTCTTAAACAATGTTAAGCTTATTGATATCGCTTGATAAACTTGTTTTTTGCCCGTAATATCGGTTCCCGAGTCAGGGAGAACAATGAGAAGTGCATCTTTCATGCAGACCGTGACAGGGGACCAATGGGGCAGCACAACAAAATAAGGGCGGCCGGTCTTTCCATATTGTCCAATACGGCACTGACGGCGATAAAACTTGTCGCCGGCATCACGATGCAATCCGTGAGCGTCATTGCGGAGGCCGTGCACTCCGGCCTGGACCTCCTTGCCGCAATCGTCGCCTTTCTTTCGGTGAGGGAATCCGGCAAGCCGGCTGACGACAGGCACCGGTACGGGCATGGCCAGATCGAGAGTCTCTCGGGTGTGGTCGAGGCCCTGCTCATCTTTGCCGCGACTGGTTACATCGTGTTCAGCGCCATTACAAAGTTGCAGTCCGGGCACATTGAAATCGAGGAACTCGGGGTGGGGGCCGTGGTCATGGGGGTCTCGGCCGTGGCGAACTTTTTCGTGTCCCGGCACCTGTACAAAGTTGCCCATCAAACCGAATCTCTCGCCCTTGAGGCTGACGCCCTTCACCTGAGGACCGATGTGTATACTTCCCTCGGGGTGTTCGTGGGCCTCGTGCTCATCCGGTTCACCGGTCTGAAGGTTTTTGACCCAGTGGTTGCCCTGGTGGTCGCCCTGTTCATTTTGAAGGCTGCCTATGATCTGACGAACAACGCGATTGTCAACCTTCTCGAGGTGAGGCTGCCGGACGAGGAAGAAGCGGTCATCAAGAGGGTGCTGAGCGACAACGCCGACCGTTTCGTGGAATTTCATAAACTCAGAACGCGAAAATCGGGCAATATCCGGCATATCGACCTGCACTTGGTGGTATCACGGAACAGTTCCCTTGAAAGCAGCCATGAACTGAGCCATGTCATCGTTGAAAGCATCAGGGTTCATTGGCCGGACAGCCAGGTGCTCGTTCATATCGAACCGTGTCAGAGCCCGTGCGAAGCCTGCCGCCTGAAATACTGTCCAAACCCCGAGTCAGGAGATCGGGGACAAAATCACATCGATTGAAATGCATTTGAAGACCCTTCGCCGCGACGTAGAGAGATACGAACGGCCGGGAACGATTCGGTCCGGATTCCCCGGCATGGGCGATTTTCAGCCGTCCGGCTCAAGAAAGACAGCAGCGGTTCAAAATGGATGAAATAACAGCGACTGAGCGTGCAACGAAGAATTCCGCATTGATTGTTGCCTCGTTTGGCTCCTTCATCACCCCGTTCATGGCTTCTTCAGTTAACGTCGCGCTTCCGGCAATAGACACCGAATTTCAAATGGGTGCCGTCCTCCTGAGCTGGATCCCGACGATCTATCTGCTGGCATCGACTGTATCTCTGGTCCCCATCGGAAAGCTTGCGGACATATACGGGAGAAAGAAGATTCTCACGCTGGGGGTCGTGCTGCTCACCCTGTCGTCTTTGCTGCTGGTGGTCTGCACCTCCGTTCGCGTCTTCCTGCTGCTCAGGTTCCTGCAGGGAGTGGGCAGTTCCATGGTGTTTGCCACGGGTGTGGCCATCGTGAGTTCGGTGTTTCCTCCACGGGAACGGGGCAGAGCGATGGGGATCACCGTCGCGGTGGTTTACTTGGGGCAATCCCTGGGACCGTTTGTGGGAGGTCTTCTGACCGAGCAGTTTTCATGGAGGAGCATTTTCCTCGCGGTTGTCCCGTTCGGACTGGCGAACGTTGCCCTGATTCGATGGAAGCTGAAAGGGGAATGGGCCGACGCGAAGGGTGAATCCATCGATTACCTCGGATCGGTTGTTTATGCGATTGCCGTGGTGGCGATTATGGTCGGGGTCTCGGCTGTGCCGAAAATGGCGAGCTTGTGGGCTATCGGGATCGGCGTTCTGTTCTTTTTCGGTTTCGTCAAATGGGAGATGAAGGCCCGCATGCCGATCTTTGAAATAAGGCTGTTCACGGGGAACCGGGCCTTTTCCATGTCCTGCGTGGCGGCGCTCATCAGCTACAGCGCCACCTTTGCCGTCGGTTTCCTGCTGAGCTTGTACCTGCAATACATTAAAGGGCTTGGGCCGCAGAGCGCGGGCGTGGTTTTAATCGCACAGCCGGTGGTCATGACCGTTTTTTCGCCCTTCGCCGGGAGACTCTCCGACAAGTTGGAGCCAAGGGTCGTTGCCTCAGTCGGTATGGGCCTCACGACCATTGCCCTGGCCCTGCTTATTTTCCTTAATGAAGACGCGAGTCTTATGTTCGTAATAGCCAGCCTGGTTCTGCTCGGTTCGGGCCTTGCACTTTTTTCATCCCCCAACATGAGTGCCATCATGAGTTCCGTCGAACCGCGCTTCTACGGACTTGCGTCCGGTTCCGTCGGGACCATGCGACTCCTTGGGCAGATGCTCAGCATGGGGATCTCGGCCTCCATTTTTGCCTTCTTCCTGGGAGGCAGCCGGATTTCCCCGGAAGTCGTGCCTTCCTTCCTCGTTGCCGTGAAGTACGCGTTTATTGTCTTCACGGTTCTGTGTCTCGTGGGAATACCCGCATCACTGGCCAGGGGCAAACTGCGATCGAACGAATGAACGGAGCGGCTCCTTGCGCATCATTGCTCTGGGCTGGTCATACCGGCAATTTCGGTGCCTGGACCGAAAGCAGTTTTCGACCGGTTCATTACAAACCGGGCCATGGGAGCGCTTTCGGAAAAATCGGTATGGCGTGGCAGGCCGTGCACGGTGATAATGGAGTCGGAAGCGGACGCGGAGAGGGTGATTTTCCGGAACGGTGCATTATAGTTGTTGTCAGCGTTTACACCGTGAACCGGATGACTTCCGGTTGCGCGCGAATCACATGGAATGCGCAGCGAGGCCGGGAACGCTTTTCTTCAACGAGAGGGAAAAAATGAGCAAATTATTCGAAACGGGTTCAATAAACGGATTGGAGATGTCGAATCGATTCGTCAGATCGGCAACCTGGGAGGGAATGGCCGCCGAGGATGGAAGTGTCACCCCGAAGCTGATCGGAGTCATGAGGGAGCTTGCCCGGGGCGGAGTGGGATTGATCATCAGCAGCCACGCTTATGTCCGCCCGGACGGGCAGGCGAGCTCCCGGCAACTCGGTGTGTACCGGGACGAACTCATTCCGGGGCTACGGAAGATGGCCGATGCGGTCCACGAATGCGGCGGCCGGATAGTGCTTCAGCTCGCTCACGGCGGATGCCTTGCCCTGGGGCCCGCGCTCGGACGGCCGCTTGCGGTGGTATCGGACGTGGATGGACTGCCGGCTTCCTCCGGTGGAGAAATGACTGCACGGGACATCGGGGACGTCGTCGCAGCCTTTGCCGACGCGGCCCGAAGGGCCAGGTCAGCCGGGTTTGACGGGGTCCAGATCCACTCCGCCCACGGATATCTGCTCAGCCAGTTCCTCTCGCCCATCTACAACCGGCGCAGGGATGACTACGGCGGGAGCGTGCGCAACCGGGCCAGGGTTCATCTCGAGGTTTGCCGGGCCGTCAGGCAAGCCGTGGGTACGGATTACCCGCTGCTGATCAAACTGAACTGCCGGGATTTTGCGGACAATGGACTGACCCTCGAAGATTCCGTTCAGGTGGGGAAACTTCTGGCCGATGCGGGATTCGATGCAATTGAATTGAGCGGCGGTCTTGCGGGGAGCATGAGGCTTTCTCCCAGCCGGTCAGGGATCAACACGGTGCGGAAGGAAGCGTATTTCAAGGAGGAAGCGCGTGCTTTCAAAAAGGAGATCGGCATTCCGCTGATCCTGGTGGGAGGGATCAGGTCCTTTGAGACCGCCGAGTTGCTCGTGGAGGACGACACGGCCGACTACATCTCCATGAGCCGTCCCTTGATCCGGGAACCGGGCCTGGTGTCCCGGTGGAAAAGCGGCGATCACGGCAAATCGGAGTGTACGTCGGACAACCGGTGCTTCAGGCCGGGGTTTGACGGCGACGGCGTATATTGTGTGACGCTGGAACGCGAAAGGAAGTGAACGACTGTGCTGCCGCGACGGGTGCGGTCCGAATTTCGAATCGGGGGGTATGGGACCCGTGCCGGGTGGCACGGGTCCCTCGATTTTGGGCAGGAGTTCTACTTGCCGAACTTTTCCCAATAATAGTGAGGATGTTGAGCGGTGAATTTGCCGCCGCTGACCTCCAACTGTGTTGCCGTAACGTATGACGCCAGGTCCGAGGCCAGGAAGACCACCACGTTGGCGATGTCTTTCGGCTCTGCGATGCGATTGAGCAGGATTTCCTCTCTCTTCACCTTCAAGCCGTCTTCCATGAAACCGTTTCCGTTCACCAGCCCTGTATTCGTGAGGCCGGGTTTGTAAGCAACGACGCGGATATTGAAAGGGGCCAGCTCGGCGGCGAGTGCCTGAGTGAGCACTGGAACCGCCGCCTTGGTGGTAGCATAGGCGCCGCCGTCATCCGGTGTCTGGTTGGAGGCAATGGATGCCGCATTGAGAATGACTCCGCCTCCGGAATTGATCATATGCTTGGCGGCAATTTTGGAGCCAAGGAATATGGCTTTGACGTTGATGGCGAACACTTTGTCCCATTCCGCTTCGGTCATATCCAGCAGCCCGGAGATGGGCATGATCCCTGCGTTGTTGACCCATACATCGATTTTGCCATATTTCCCGATAACTTTGTCGGCAAAGTCATTCAGCTCGTCGAACTTGCGAACATCGGTCACGCCGGTAACGATGTCGTAGCCTTCTTCATGAAATTCTCGACGGGCCTCTTCAAGCTGTTCAGGGATCCAGCCGCATATGGCGACCTTGCAGCCCTCTTTCAGAAAAGCGTTGGCGGAAGCCTTGCCTATTCCGGTTGCGCCTCCCGTGATAACAACAACTTTGCCGTTCAATCCCGTATCCATGATTAAGCTGTCCTTTCAGTATTGGTTGTATGCGCGCCGTTTGGAGCGGCGCTGCATCGACGCCTCGGGATTCCGCTTGATTCCGGCTTGGGTCCAATGGTTACACAAACACTAAACGGCAGGTTTGGTACTTACCTCCACCTTGACTTCCACTGCCTTGCCGCTTCTCTTCAGGAAGCATGTCAACACACCGCAGATCGCCAGGCAGGCGGCCAGAAACACGATACCGATGTTGTAGGAACCTGTTGCGTCACGGATAAGACCCATGCCGTAGGGACCGACAAACCCGCCCAGGTTGCCGATGCTGTTGACGAAAGCTATTGCCCCCGCCGCAGCGGTTTCAGTCATGAACGAAGAGGGAATTGCCCACCACGGACAGTACGCGCCGTAAAGCCCAGCCACGGTCACGGTGTACACCAGCATGGAAGCGATGACACTGACGTCGGCGAAATAGACGCTTGCGAGGAGCCCGACTGCTCCCGCCATCATGCAGGCGACAACGTGAAAGCGCCGCTCATTGGTTTTGTCGGAATGACGACCGACGAAGATCATGGCCACGAAGGCCGCTGCATACGGCAGCATCACCCAGATTCCGACCGCCTGGTTGCTCATTGCCGCCGACAGGTGTTTAACCAGCGTCGGCAGGAACATGATGACCCCGTAGTTGCCGCACATCCAGGCAAAATAGGCCAGCGACATGATGAGAATGTCGCGGTCCGCGAAAGCCTGCAGTACGGTGTATTTCTTCTTTTCCTGCTTATGGGCCTTTTCAGCCGCTAAAACCTTTACCAGCCATGTTCTTTCGTCGTCCTGCAGCCATGTGGCCTGCTCGGGTTTGTCAGTGAGCATGAAAAAGGCAACAAAGCCAAGGAGCAATGACGGGACGGCTTCGAGTATGAACAGCCACTTCCACCCGGCCAAGCCGATCCAGGTGATGCCGAGCAGGTAAGACGACAGTGGCGAACCGATCACGTTGCACACCGGCAGCGACATCATGAAGAGTGCTATGGCCTTGGCCTGGTCTTTGCCTTGGAACCAGTTGCTCAGGTAATAAATCATTCCAGGGAAAAAGCTGGCTTCAGCGACGCCCAGCAAAAAACGCACGATGTAGAATTGAGTCGGTGTATGGACCAAGGCCGTGCATCCCGAGATGATACCCCAGGTTATGAGAATTCTCGCGATCCAAAGCCTGGCCCCGACCTTTGCCATGATGAGATTACCCGGCACTTCGAGCAGAAAATAACCGATAAAAAATATACCTGCTCCTAAACCGTAAACAGCCGAAGAGATACCCAGATCCTGATTCATCGACAGGGCGGCAAACCCTACATTGACGCGGTCGATGTAGGCCGCGGCAAAACAGATAAATAGAAACGGGATTATGTGCCAGGTCACTTTTTTGACTGTCTGACGTTCCAGTTGACTTTCAGCCATGTTGCTTCCCCTCACTTGAGATTTTTGAGAAACCAGCATTGTTCAGGAAATAGAAAACGTACATGCCGTACGGGAAAAACCGGGATCGCGCGGTTCACGGACGGAACCCTGGACCCGATATAAGCCCGATCTACAAATGCACCATCGAAACAGACAGAAAGGAAGTAAAGAGACGCCAACCTGTTTGGTGTACAGCCCCGGGTTCACCCGGCCATCACGCATGTCCGTTCTCCTCAACTCATGAGAGATCGTTCCGGCCATCCTAAACGAAGTTGCCGCACAACCGCAACAATTACCGAAACATTCGCATTGGAGAACTATACACTGCTGACACCAATTCCTCATGGAACTATTTTACTCTACCGGATCACCTCCTCTCAAGATGAGTTGCCCCACCATGAAATTTCGAACGCACTATGGGGGGGGAGCGTTCATGTCACCCGTCGGCGTCTTCCCCCGATAGCGCCATTTTCTCCGCTATTGCGAAGAAAATAGGTTATTGTTGTGTACAAAATTGTCATACAGATTGTTAACAATCTTTGTAACAACATTGATTCGCCCTGTCAAGCAGAATAATGTTGGGTGCAACTCGCGGACAGACAGAGGGCGAATGCGAGAAGGTTTGATTGCAACCACATGAAATGTGGGTGTATTTTATGGTGAGCCCCGAAGACGAATTTAATGGAAGTCTTAATGGTAAAGTTGTTCGGGAAGGTGGATGAGGGCGGCGGATGATTCCACCCTGGGTGTGGCATTCACCTAACCATGCGCGGTTTGGACAGATATTTGCCACGAAATGATCCCGTTCGTGGGGCGGGAACCACGCATTTTTGACGGCGTGTGATTTTGCGCGAACAATTTGAAATTGGAATCAAAATGTGTTGACAGTTAACAAAATCGATAATAAGATTGTTAACAATCATGGCAACAGGGCGGCACGTCACGGCACTTCGGGGAGGTGCCGGTCTGTTTGGAATTTGTGACGAGAACTGTCATGCAGCACAACGAAAGGATGGATCAGGAGATCAAACTATGCCTTCCAAGTACAAAGTCCTCCTCTACGAATCGATGCACTCCTGTGGAACCGATCTTCTCAAGCAGCACTGCGATGTGGTCTATGCGAATTCCCTGAAAGAAGAGGAACTCATCGCCCAGGTGGCGGACGTGGACGCGATCATCATTCGCGCCAATGGTGCGATAAGCAGGTCGATCATCGAATCGGCCCCGAAACTCAAAGTGATCGGCCGGCACGGCGCGGGACTTGACGCCATAGATCTCAAAGCGGCCAAGGAGCACGGGATCCGGGTTGTTTATACGCCGATCGCAAACACCGAGAGTGTCGCCGAACACTTCGTGGCCTTCGCTCTCAGCCTTGCCAAGAACGTCAAACGCGGCGACGCCGCATTGAGGGCTGGCGACTGGGATGCCCGCTACAGGCTCATCGGCACCGAACTGTTCGGCAAGACCCTTGGGGTGCTGGGCTTCGGCAGAATCGGCCAGCAGATCGCCCGCATTTGCCACAACGGTTTTTCAATGAACATCCTCTATTATGACGCCATATCCTACCCCAAGGCCGAAGCGGAATTGAAGGCTACAAAGGCCTCGAAGGAAACGGTATTCGCGGAATCGGATTTCATTACGATTAACCTTCCCTGGTTGCCGGAAACCCGTCACTTCGTCAATAAGGATTTGCTGAAACTGATGAAGCCGACGGCGTACATCGTCAACATGGCCAGAGGGGCCATCTGGGTGGAAGGCGACGTGCTGCAGGCGCTTACGGAAAAAAGAATCGCCGGCGCCGGTGCCGATGTCTATGAAAACGAGCCTATCAGAGGGAATCATCCGTTCTGGGCTCAGGAAAACTTTGTGGGGACACCTCACATGTCGGCCCATTCGGAAGAGGCCATGATTCGGATGAGTCTGGTCGCCAAGGATGTGGTGGCTGTTCTCGAAGGTCGGGAACCCGAATTCCCGGTGAAGCTGTAAAGCAGAATGGAGGAGTGAATGCCTACTGTTACAATTCTTGAACAGAGCTGCAAAGGTGTCGAGGATTGCGGCATTTGCACGTTTGTCTGCCCGAAGTCACTGTTCCGGGCATCCGATAAAATGAACAACGTGGGTTATGTGCCGCCGCGGATCGAGGGACAGGAGAAGTGTACCGGTTGCATGAGTTGCATGATCTACTGCCCGGACTTTTCCATCGTGGTTGAAAAGAACGCACAAGGGCCGACTTCGGTAAAAGAAAAGGAAAAAGATGAGTAGAGCAGGGAAAGTGAATACCGGGACTCATTTCCTGATGGGCAACGTGGCCTGTGCCGAAGGAGCGATCGCAGCAGGGTGCAATTTTGCAGCAGGCTACCCCATTACACCCGCGACGGAGGTCGTCAACCAGCTTGCGGCACTGCTTCCGAAGTACGGGGGAACTTTCCTCCAGACGGAAGATGAGATCAGTGCCATTGCATCGATTGTGGGGGCTTCGTGGAGCGGCTGTAAGGTTATGACCGCGACATCGGGACCCGGCATCAGCCTGATGCAGGAAAATATCGGTTTTGCCGTTGCGACGGAAACCCCTCTGGTCATCGTGGATGTCCAGCGCCTGGGTCCTTCGACGGGCGTGCCCGCGGTAGGGCTGGCAGGGGACATCGTGCAGGTGGCGCGGGGGTCGCACGGCGACTACCAGATCATCGCCCTGTGCCCGAACAGCCCGCAGGAAATGTTCGACCTCACGGTGCGAGCGTTCAACCTCGCCGAGAAATACCGCGTGCCGGTTTTTCTCATGGCGGAGGGATTCATCGGGCACATGCGTGAACAGGTGGTGATCCCGGACGAAAAAGGTCTTCCCCTGGTGGGGCGCAGGATCCAGACGGGCTCGGAAGGACCGATGAAGCGCACGGACTTTCTTGACGTCGATGTGGCTCCCATGCCGGTCTTCGGAAGGGGACTCAAGGCTCATGTAACGAGTTCCTGCCACGATGAGCATGGAATGCGGAACCTCACCGATCCCGAGGTGATGCACAGGTTCATTACCAAACCCATCGAGAAGATTCTCACGCACATCGACGACATCACGGATGTGGAAAAAGACTACTCGGGCAGGGACATCGTGCTGGTGGGTTACGGCTCGGTTTCCAGGTCCGCGAAGGCGGCCGCGATACTTGCACGTGCGGAAGGGCTCAACGTGGGAACGTTCAGGTTCATCACCTGTTGGCCGTTCCCCGGCGAAGAGATCAAAAAGCTGGCTGAAAGCGTCAAACATATCATCGTTCTCGAAAACAACTGCGGTCAACTTTTCCCATATATCAAGGCGGAGGCAGCCCACGCATGCAGGGTTGATTTTATTGGTCCGCAGCTTCTCGGACAGATTCATGATCCCGAATACGTTCTGAGTCGTCTCAAGGAGATTATCCGATGAGTGAAATTGTACATCCTTTGCGAAAATACACGCGGGCTCATGTCACGAAGACGACCAACTGCCCGGGCTGTGGCAACGGAATCATCGTCCAGGCTATCCTGAGGGCGATCGACGAGTTGGGCCTCGATATGGATGAGTTCGCGTTCGTGAGCGGCATCGGCTGTTCGGCATGGATTCCGACGCCCCTGTTCAATGCCGATACGCTCCACACCACTCACGGGCGGCCGATAGCCTTTGCAACAGGCGTCAAACTCGGGCAGCCCAACCTCAAAGTCGTGGTCGCAAGCGGCGATGGCGATCTCGCGGCCATCGGTGGAAATCACCTCATTCATGCCGCGAGAAGAAACATCGGCATGACCGTGATTCTCGTGAACAACGGGATCTATGCCATGACCGGCGGCCAGACGGCCCCCACGACTCCTCGTGGTGTAAGCACCATGACGAACCCTTACGGGACGCTGGAATACGTTTTCGACATCTCGGCTCTCGTGGCCGCTGCCGGGGCTCCCTATGTGGCGCGCTGGACCACCTTTCATCCGCGGCAGATGACGAAATCCATTAAAAAGGCAATCACTTCCGACGGGTTTTCCTTCATCGAGGTGGTCAGCCAGTGCCCCGTTCAGTACGGAAAGGTTACAAAGTCCGGCGGCGCTCTGGATTTATTGAGAAATTACAAAGAAAACAGCATCAGTGTCGAAAAAGCCAAGAGTATGGACGCTGACTCGCTGAAGGGGAAGATAGTGGTAGGCGAGTTCGTCGATTTACAAAAGCCCGAACTGTCAGCCGAATGGACGCATTTGAAGGAAAGGGTGATGGAAGGGGGCAAATCATGAGCCGCGTAGAGATCACGATTGCTGGCCTGGGTGGACAGGGATCAATCACGGCCGGCGTTATGCTGGGGTCGGCCGCGGTGACCTATGACAGGAAGTACGCAGCGCAGACCACGGCGTATTCCTCGGAACAGAGGGGTGGGTTCGCCGCGACGTGGGTGATCGTTGCAGATGAGCCGGTAGTTTTCCCTCGTGTGACCCACCCGGACATCCTGGTCGCTCAGGCGCAGGATTCCATCCAGCGTTTTGCAAAGGTCCTGAAGCCGTCGGGATTGCTTCTCGTGGACAGCGATATGATTCCCGATCCCCCGCTGGGGTTTGCCGCCGTTATGAAAATTCCGGCGACTTCCATTTCCCGCAATGAGCTGAAGGCGCCGGTGACGGCCAACGTGATCATGCTTGGCGGGCTGTGTGCGGCTTCAGGCGTCGTCAGCAGGGATGCGCTGGAAAAGATGATCGTGCAATCGGTGCCCAAAGGCAAGGGAGACCTCAATCTGAAGGCATTCGACATTGGTTTCAATATCGTAAAAGAGCAGATGAAGTAAAGAATCCCGAAAACCCGCCCAGAAAGGGGAGCGCTTCCATGGGAGTAAAGACCAAAGCGGAATATATCGAGAGCCTGCGGGCCCTGAAACCCACTGTATACATGTTCGGTGAGCGAATCGACAACGTGGTTGACAATCCCAGGCTGAGGGCCGGGATAGAGGCCACGGGCGCTACTTACGAGCTGGCCGAACTGCCCGAGTACCGGTCGCTGATCGTTACGACGAGCCCCCTCATTCATGAGGAAGTGAACCGGTACACGCTGCCGCCCTCATGCATCGAAGACTTGGTGGCCCGCGTGAAAATCAACCGGATCATGGGAACGCGCGTCGGCACCTGTTTTCAGCGTTGCACGGGCCTGGATTGCATGTCGGCCCTGTCCATCGTTACCTATGACATCGACGCAAAGCATAAGACCCAATATCATGCGCGTTTCATCGAATTTCTGAAGCACATGCAGAAAAACGACCTGACCGGTAACGCCGGGGTCACGGATGTCAAGGGCGACAGGTCGCTTGCGCCTCACGAGCAGGAAGACAAGGACATGTACCTGCATATCGTGAAACGCACGCCCGAGGGCATCGTCGTGAGAGGCGCCAAGGCGCACCAGACCGGGTCTCTTTCCGCCCACGAAATCATCGTGCTGCCCACCCGGGCGCTCAAGAAGGGCGATGAAGACTATGCCATCTCCTTTGCGATTCCCACCGACACCAAGGGACTCATCCATGTCGTGGGAAGGTCGAGCCTCGACACGCGCGAACTGGACGGCTGTGACGTCGGCAACTTCAGGTATTCCAAGTACTGCCCCACGGTGATCTTCGACGACGTGTTCGTGCCGTGGGAAAGAGTGTTCATGTGCGGTGAAGTTGAGTTTGCGGGCGAGATGGTGGGACGCTTCTCCGCGTTCCATCGGCAGAGCCACGGCGGCTGCAAGGCTGGGAAGATCGACTGCATGGTCGGGGCCGGACTTGTCATGATGGAATATAATGGAACGGAGAAGGTAAGCCACCTCAAGAACAAGATCATTGACATGATTCACCGGGCCGAAACCCTCTATGGCTGCAGCCTCGCCGCCTCATACGAGGGGAAGAAAGAGCCTTCCGGGAATTACTTCATCGATCCGGTTCTGGCGAATGCCTCAAAGCTTCATGAGGGAAAAGAAATGAGCGAAGCCGGACGTCTGCTCGCCGATATCGCGGGCGGATTTGTGGCGGATCTGCCTTCGGATCGCGACTTGACGAATCCGGAAATCGGCGAACTCCTGCATAAATATCTCAAGGGCAGGGGAGACATTCCCGTCGAAAACAGGATCAAGATGTTCCGGCTGGTGGAGAAAATGGTGATGGAAAGCGCGGATACCATCTCGGATATCCACGGGGGAGGATCTCCCGAAGCCCATCGAATAACCATTTTCCGGGAAAGCAATACGAAGGCGAAAAAAGAAGCGGTGAAGCGCCTCGCCGGCATCAAGTAGAAAGATCGGATTTGAAGTTTGGCAGTGCAGGTTCGTGAATTACAGGCTGTGCGGCGTCGAAGGGCGTCGTACAGCCTGAAGGATTGGAGAGGGGAAACTAAATGAGTACATTATTCGAGCCCGTTAAGCTTGGGTCGCTGGTCATCAAGAACCGCATCGTGATGACGGCGATGTCGACTCGGTTTTCGGGACCGCGCGGTCAGGTGACCGACCGGCTGATTGAATACCACGTTGCGCGTGCCGCAGGCGGTGTTGGCCTGATCACGGTCGAGGAAGCCTACATCCACCCGTTGCTTCCGCACGTGAAAAACGCGCTCGGCGTTTACGGCAATCACCTGATTCCCGGTCTTGAGAAGCTTGCCGACAGGATCCACGAAAACGGGGCCCTCGCCTCTCTCCAGATCGGTCATTACTTCCGCCAGGACGTGAACGGGTTTCCTCAGTATGTGGCGTCCGAGGGAGGGCCTTTTTGCGGTTCGAGCTGCCTGGAACTGAACCGGGACGAAATTCACTACCTGGCTCAATTGTTCGCGGATGCAGCCGTTCGCACCGCCGCGGCTCTTTTCGACGCGGTGGAGGTCCACGCATGCCACGGGTGCATCATCTCCGAGTTCCTTTCCCCGTACTGGAACCGGAGAACGGATGAATACGGCGGAAGCAGGGAAGGGCGCTTCCGTTTCGCTCTTGAAATCCTCGCGGCGATCAGGAAACGGGTCGATGCCGATTATCCCGTGATCTTCCGGATTTCCGGAAGCGAATTCGTGCCGAACGGATTCACCCCGGAAGATGCGGTTGAATTGTCGAAAGCCCTGGAAAAGGGCGGCGCCAGTGCAATCAACATTTCGGGAGGGCTGGGCCATGAGAATCACGTGGCGATTCCACCTTCCGATGTTCCGCGGGGTCTTCTTCCTCCGATCGGGAAACTGGTAAAGGAGCACGTGAACATCCCCGTGATTGTGGGCAACTCCATGACGCCTGAATTGGCTGAAGAAACCATCCGCAAGGGGCAGGCCGATCTCATCGGCCTTGGAAGGCCCCTCATCGCCGATCCCGAATGGCCCAAAAAGGTGAGCGAGGGGAGGCTGTCCGATCTGCGCCGGTGCATCCGGTGCAATCAGGGCTGCTTTGCGGCCCTGCGCGATCCGAGGCGTGAGAGGATCAGTTGTCTGTATAACCCGGCGGCGGGGCGTGAATTCGAGCATGTCATGAACAAGGCGGAGAAGAAAAAGACCGTGGTGGTCGTGGGCGGCGGACCTGCGGGGTGTGAAGCTGCACGGGTCACGGGGTCCAGGGGGCACAGAGTTTTCCTCATCGAGAAGTCGGCACGGTTGGGCGGACAGTTCAACCTGGCATCGCTTCCGCCGGAGAAGGGGGATTTCGGCAAGCTCGTCGAATTTTATGAAAAAGAACTTCCGCGCCTGGGGGTTGATGTCCGGCTGAATACGGAGGCGACCCAGGAACTGCTGGCATCGTTGAACGCCGATGCCTTCATCATCGCCGCGGGTTCCATCCCGAGCCGCCCTCCGATCCCGGGTGCCAATCTCCCTCACGTCACGACCGCTCACGACGTGCTGTCGGGAAAGTTCAAGGTCGAGGCCGGGCCGGTGATAGTCATCGGAGGGGGGGCTTCCGGTCTCGAGACGGCCGATTTCATCTCGCAAACGGGCTTCAAGGTCACGGTGGTTGAAATGCTGGCCAAAGCCGGCAGGGACATCGTGGACGGAATCGGCGTTCGTGAAGCGCTTCTCGGGAGGCTGTCCGACCATGGAGTTACCATCTTGACCTCCCACAGGGCTATGGCCATCGAAGAGGATGCGACCGTCCTATCCGACAGGCCGCTCATCGGGGGCGGCGAGTTGAAGCGGCTCCCCGCGCGAACGGTGATTTTGTCGCTCGGAAACAGACCGGCTGACGGTTTTTCATCAGGGACCGGCGGCGGATCGAAATGGTACCGGGTCGGGGATTGCTCCAATCCTGGAAACGCGTTCAACGCGATTCATGATGCCTTTGAAGTTGCTGTCAAGATTTAGCGGGGCAACCGCACTGTCTGTACTGCAACGATCGACGGTGATTCGAACGCAGGGGAGGGGACCTCTTCGCCGTGCGGAAACCGGCTGGGTCTTTAAAAGGCTTTTTACATATTGAAAGCTTCGAAGTCCGTGTCCTGCGGCCTTCGAACGGGATTTCGATGACGCGTCTCATCTCTTGCCGGGACGGGGTTAGGGAGGTGGCGCGGGCGCCTGCCTTTGGATGCGACGGGGCAAACGGCACGGAAGGCCATGGGGCTGATAAGCCACGTGTTTGCGGGCTGCTCCATAGGAATGTGACCGTCTGCGAATGGAGGACGTGACCGACGCCGCCGAAGGTGTTTTCCGGAAGGTGCGAATGCTGAGGACTTCATAGCGGTGAACCCGAAATTTCGGGGATTCCAAAGGAGGGATAGCAGCAACCAGCGGTAATAACATGGAATTTGTCTCGATGTAGTGATGGTTTTGTTTGATGGGAGCACCGTTGGGCACAAAGCTCGAATGCAGGGCGCGAGGGCCGCACATGAGGAGAAGCAATACCGTGGGGTCCGGACCGTGTCCCGGGGTGCGGATCGTATCAAGGGAAAATGGCATGAGGATACCTGGACGCGAGAGTTGATCGTTCACTCAGAAAAGGGAGTACTCAATGCATTACCTGAAAGAACAGGATGTGAGCGGGCTTCAATTGCCCGGGAGGCTCTGGAAGCAGATGATCGGGCCTGACGAGGGGAATTGCCAGAACATGATTCTGGGGGTCGTATCCTTCCCGCCGGGGAGCGATCCCGGTACGCACAAGCACGACACCCAGGAGGAGATCATCTACGTGATCTCCGGGCATGGTGAGACCAAAGTGGGAGGCAAGACTTACCCGCTCGAGCCCGGGGTTGCGGTTTTCACGGAGCCCGGCCTCGAACACGGGGTCAAGACTCTCGGCAATGAGCCGCTCGTGCTCGTCAGTGTGTTCAGCCCGCCGGTAAGACCCGGTTCTTATGATAAAAAGAAGTAGATCCAAGCCTGATACTCTCAAACTAACGTGGAGGAATTGAAATGGAAAGAAAGGCTCTGTTGGAAGATGTCAAAAGCTACTTCGTGAGTTCCGACCATTGGCGCAGACTGTGTGCTTCTCTGGTTGATCCCGATCCCACGGGGACCCATATCCATTCTTACGTTGAGACCTCGGTGCACCCGGAGTCACTGGAAACCCTGATTAAGGGTTACTTTGAACTACTGGGGACTCCGTCTACCAGGAAGATCGACCACATGGCTCCCAAGGCCGGGATGGGCAGCCTGCATGGGATCGAACCGCTGGGGTGCCCCCATTTCGATTACCAGTGGTTTTTCAACAAGGACGTGGGCCTGCGCGCACTGGAAAGCGGCGAGTCCGGCTGCAACCTGCTGATCTGGAACCGTACTTATATCAACAGGTTTTATAAACAGTTCCCGTTCCGCACCGTGGGGACGAAAGAAGAAAAGGCCGTCGAGGCATACTTCAAGTCCGAACATTTCCTGAAGGGCCTGACCTATCCCGTGATGCCCACGACGAACCACATG
The DNA here is from genome assembly GCA_963663685.2 of uncultured Syntrophobacter sp. Lineage (GTDB taxonomy): Bacteria > Desulfobacterota > Syntrophobacteria > Syntrophobacterales > Syntrophobacteraceae > Syntrophobacter. The sequence goes on from CAXXDT010000010.1 coordinate 353,311, forward strand.
CACATCAACATTCATACGAGCGTTCAGCCGTATTTCATTCAAAAATACGCCGAAGATGCTTTCAAGCGTGAAGGGATAACGATTTTCTACACTTGCCCCAACGTATACATGGTAAACGGCAAGTACCGCGGGAAACTCGTTTTCATGTCGAAAAACCCCGAATGCGTATTCGACATCGGTTGGAAGTTCGATCCGTCGGTCGTGATCGAACCCGCGATGGAGCCGTGGATCTTCAAGGAAGAACCCGGTTACGACGTTTGGACGCAGGCCATGATGGATGACGTCCTCAAGGGCGGTGTTTTCGTTCGTTTGACCGACGATGAAATCCACGAGATCTTGCAGGCATGTAAATGTAAGTTATAATCGATAGCTACCCGTTCAGAAGCCGGGCGACGATCGCGAAAGTGTCGTCGCCCGGATTTGTTCAGTCCCCCCGGCGGATTTGCATGACCCGGGGCTGCAGGAGGGAGGGGAGCACCAACTATGGACTGCGATTATCCTAAGATGTACCGCATCCGGCAGCGGTTTGACTCGAGTGAAATCGCGGATGTTCGAACTGCGGTTCGGGAAGAATTTGCGAGGGGCGATCTTTCCCGGAAAGTTCGGCCCGGGCGTAAGGTTGCGGTAGCCGTCGGGTCTCGCGGTATTCACAACATTCCCGTGATTGTCGCCACGGTGGTGGAGTGCCTCCGGGGGATCGGTCTTGAACCGTTCATTATTCCGGCCATGGGCTCGCACGGCGGTGCGACGGCCGAAGGACAGGAAGATATTCTGAAGCACCTGGGGATCGATCAATCGACGGTCAATGCCCCGGTGGTTTCGAGTATGGATGTAATCTCCTTGGGTCGGCTCGACAGTGGGGCGGAGGTATTCGTTTCAAAGACCGTTGCCGAAGCGGACTATCTGGTGCCCATAAACCGTGTGAAACCGCATACGGCGTTTCGCTCGGACGTGGAATCCGGACTGTGCAAAATGCTCGCGGTCGGATGCGGCAAACACCGGGGTGCCCTGAACATGCATACGTTCGGACTCGGCGCGTCCATAAAGCCCGCGGCCCGGATGATTTTGAAGAACATCCCGGTGCTCTGCGGCTTGGCCATCGTAGAAAATTCGCTTGATTTGACAAAGATCGTAAAGCTTGCACTACCCGAAGAGTTCATCGAGGTCGATCGGGAACTCCTTGTGTCGGCTCGCAAACTCCTGCCGCGAATCCCTGTCGAAAGCCTCGACATACTGATCGTGGATGAGATGGGGAAGAACATCAGCGGCGGGGGGATTGATCCGAATGTGGTCGGGTTCTGGAGAAGAGAGGGAGGTCCGCGCACGCCCGATTATCGGACCATGATCCTGTTGGACATCACGGAACAGTCCCAGGGGAATGCGGTCGGAATCGGGATGGTCGACCTGACGAGCAGAAGGGTCATGGATAAGGTGAACGCGAAGGCCACGTATACCAACGCCCTTACCACGGGGATCTGGGCTTCGGTGCGGTTCCCGCTCACGCTGAGCGACGACCGGGCGGTGCTGGATGCGGCCCTTTCGCACGTTATGGATATTTCCAGGGTCCGTATGGTTCGGATCTTAAACACTCTCTCCCTGGAAACCTTCTGGGTTTCCGAAGAGGTCCTGAAAGAATTGAAGGGAAATGTTGAAATCGAAGCGGATGAAACTCCGATCTCGTTTCACTTCGATCCCAATGGACGAATGATGCCTTTTGATGTTCCGGGGGCATGAATAATCCGCGTTCCGGATTTTCCGGAAGCCGGTCAAGCCGGAAACAACACACACCGAAAACACGCCGGGGCAGGCAGTCTTGCCCCGGCGTGTTTTTTTGTACCGGCATGTGAGGAGAAAAAGGCTCGAAACGGTGGAGATCCGGGGGGAACAGGCCGTGCGCAACGGCAGTCAGCTTCTCCTGAACAGTTCTTTTGCGAACTGGGTTGCAACAAGGTAGACGGCCGCAATGCCGTAGGCAAGAAGGGTGCCGATGTAGATCCCGTGCACCGGGTAGGCAAACGACACCGCGAGGGCATAAAGGACGAGAGACGCCAGGCCCTTGGGCAGGTTTTTGATGATCACGTAGGCGTGCTCCGGGTTGTACGTGAACTGGATGATTATCACGAGGGGGAGCATGATGTTCGGAAAGGCTGAAAACAAGCCGGCCCATGTGGGACCCACGAATTTGGCGGAGGATATGATGAGCACGACGGTGGAGGCGGCGAAAAGGGACCGGACGAGCAGCAGCTTGGGGTTCATGGCCACTCGCTTGTCGATTTTCACGTTCTCGATCGTCTTGAACAGCCGGGAAGACAAGGCGATGGCGATAGCCGGAATCAGAAATGAGAGGCAAACATTAGCGGGAAGAAAGCTGAGAACCGCGGCGGCCGCGAGATATCCCGCGGTGCCACCGATGCAGGCGAGCAGGATCTGGAGGACCCTGTGAAGCCGCTCGGCCATTAAAGATGCTTTGTAATAGCAATATCCGAACGCGATGGCCGCGGCCACGCCGGCCGAGGTGTGCAGGGCGCTTTCGGCCGCGAATTGCGTATTGATCTCGAGTCCCATGAAAAAGAGGGTCACGGCGGCCCCGAGGGGAAAACCCGTGAGGATTCCGGCAACCCGCGGGCTCGTCACCTCCGCGAGAACGGACAGGGCAACCGTTATAACGACGACGGTGCCCACTTTTACCAGGATCATGAGGCTGAAAATCTCGTTCATCATGTGCGAAGCCGCTTACAGTCTTTCTGCGTTACCCCCGGAGCCGTCGACTCACCTTGAAATCGCGGGACGGGATCTCCCGGGACCTGAGCACGGCCGCGAGGGAATCCCCGTGCACCCGCCTTTTACGGGTCAGAGTTCGATCTGGACTCCGAGTTCTATGACCTGGTCGGGAGGAAGCCTGAAGTAGCTGCTGGCGCTCCGGGAATTCCGGGAAAGATACGCGAACAGTCTCTTGCGCCAGCGCATCATGCGCCCGCCGCTGACGGGGATCAGGGTTTCACGGCCGAGATAGTAAGTCAGAGGCATGACTTTGGGGATGAAACCCGACTCGAACGCAAATTCCATGACTTTGGGCACATTGGGGGTTTCCATGAACCCGAAGGACGCCACCATCCGGTAGAAGCCCTGGCCGAGTTCCGTGACCTTTATCCTCTCATCGTCGCCGATGGACGGAACGCCGCCGGACGTGATCGTGAGCAGGATGACCTTCTCATGGAGTGTCCGGTTGTGCTTGTAGTAGTGGACAAGAGACGGGGGCGGAAACCTGAAGGAAGACGCCAGAAAGACAATGGTGCCCTCGATGCGGTGGACGCCGTTTTCCGCAATGTCTTTCAGGAAGACATCGAATGATACGGCTTCCCTCAACAGGCCCCGGTACAGTTCGGCGCGTCCGTCTTTCCATGTGGCCATAACGGATACGAGCACGGCGGCCACCGCCAGTGGAAGCCAGCCGCCGTCAAAGAACTTGAGCAGATTGGACCCCGAAGTACGACATGTCGAACAGGAGAAACAGCCCGACGATGGGAAGAGTTCTGGCCACCGGCCAGTTCCACCTCTTTGTCGCAATGAAAAAATACAGCAGCGAAGTGATCCCCATGTCGGCGGTGACCGCGACGCCGTATGCACCCGCAAGCCCGCTGGAACTGCGGAAGATGAGCACGAGGGCGATGCACCCGATCATCATCAGCCAGTTCACTTCGGGAATGTATATCTGCCCTTCGGCGTGGGCCCGAGGTATGCACGATGGTGAGCCTGGGGCAGTAGCCGAGCTGGATGGCCTGGCGAACCACGGAGAAAGCCCCGGAAATCATTGCCTGAGAGGCTATGACGGTCGCAAGGGTCGCGAGGGCGACCATGGGATAGAGCAGGTCTTTGGGAATAAGCCCGTAGAACGGATTGACCGCCAGTTCTGGCTGTTCGAGAAGCAATGCGCCCTGCCCGAAATAGTTGAGGAGCAGGGAAGGGTACACGAGGGCAAACCAGGAAATGCGGATGGGCCCCCGCCCGAAATGCCCCATGTCCGCATACAGGGCTTCACCTCCGGTAATGCAGAGGACCACCGATCCCAGAACGACAATCCCGTGCAGTTGATTGTCTGCGAAGAATCTGAAGGCATAGATGGGGATTCACTGCGGCGAGGATTTGAGGGTTCCCGGCGATGTGCAGCAGGCCCAGTGCGCTGATGGCGAAAAACCACAGGAGCATGACCGGTCCGAAAACACTGCCGATGCCGGAGGTCCCCCGGTGCTGGGCAAGGAACAGAGCGAAAAGAACGCCGCAAGTGATGGGAACGATGAAGTTGCTGGCCGCATCGGTTGCGACTTCCAGTCCTTCCACCGCCGACAGCACGGAGATGGCCGGAGTGATGAGGCCGTCGCCGGACAGAAGCGCCGCCCCGAGCAGGCCGAAAAATACCACGATGTGTCGTGTTTTGGTGCGGATGATGCTGTCGGCCGTGGGGAGCAGCGCAAGGAGGGCAAAGATGCCGCCCTCGCCGTGATTATCGGCACGCATGATGAAAAGGATGTACTTGGTGGATATGACGATGGTCAGAGACCAGAAGATAAGCGAAAGAACACCGAAGATGTTTGCGGGAGCCGCCGCGATGGCGTGCGTGCCGTAAAAGCACTCTTTGACCGCGTAGAGCGGGCTCGTGCCGATATCACCGTAAACGATGCCCAGCGCCGCGATGGTGAGCCCGAGGCTGAAGTTCTTGAGGGGCCGTGACTGCTGTTCTTTCATTGCCGACTTTCCGGCCAATGCCTGAATGAAGGGCTGGATTGACCGGTTCCTTCTGCCAATCGAACCGCTTACCGCCAACCTGAGCGCACAACCCACCTTTCTCGCCTGGCAAGCGTGCGACTTTATCATCATTAACAATTAAGTTAACAGAATCGTTGGCCTTATACGCCCGATCCCTATCCATGTCAAGAAATGTTTCGGGCCCTCTCCGCTGGGGGAATATCCTGCTTTTGGCGTGCCGTATAGGGGGTGCCGTGGTGCGGGGCCATGGCGTCTCCCCGGATGCCGCCCCGGGGATGGGACACCGCCGCCTACCGTACGGCCCTCAAAGCCTTCTTCGTCTTGAGCTGAAGGAGGTAGAAGTCCTTTGCGTGGCTGATGTGCCTTCGGGCGAGGTCGTCTATCTTCGCGAAGTCCTTTGCCTCGATCACCGCCACGAATTCATCGTGTTCATTCAGTATCTGTTCGACGATTTCCTGGGAAGACCATGAGGAATGGCGCACGATGTGGCACCGCGCCCTCAGTTGGTTGATGATCTGTACAAGGGTGTCGTTCCTGGCAAGCTTGAATATGAAATCGTGAAAGTCGCTGTTCGTTGAAATCATGGATTCCAGCACCTGAGCGTTGAAGCTGGACCTGATGAGCTTGGCCATCTTCTTGAGCGTCCGGATGTCGGCGGGTCTGGCGTTTTCACAAGCCAGCCGGGTAGCGAAGGTTTCCAGGTTGATTCGAACCTGAAAGATCTCCTCGAT
>CAXXDT010000011.1:0-93561 GCA_963663685.2 uncultured Syntrophobacter sp.
AATCGTGTCTTCATTCAGTCGTACGGATGGGAACGGGACTTTTCCTGACCGGTATTCGTCCAGCCGTTCCGTCGGTAACATGAGCACTTCGGAATAGAAGGCGATCATTTTTTCGTCATCGACGACGTTCAAGACTATGTGGTCCATTCGGCATTGCATCCCGGTGGCTCCTCTTCTGAAATATGCGCCGGTCCTGCCTCTCCGCGGGGGCCCGTGGAACGAAAGCGAGGCGGCGAATGGTACGTCTGAACCCGAAAAGGTTACTTTGCCCCTCCCGGGCGAGTTTTCTTTATTTTACCGGAGAGGAAGCAAAGGTCCTATGGCTTTCTTCATCCCCCCGTTCTTTTTGGGGATATTGAAATCGTCGCCTTGAATGCAATTTTCATGATGCCCGGCTGGCACGAACTGCCTCGAAAACCGTTGTTTTCGAGGCAGTTCGGTATCATGTGCCGGCGGGAACGTCGTGGAGATCGACTGGCCGGATCAGCGGCGGCTTCGACTCCCCCGTGCATTGTCGCCCGAGTTGAAAACCCAGATCGAAGGCTTTGTGGTTCATCTCCAGGAAGGCGGCAGGGATGCGTTGTTCGAGGGTTTTCATGAGCGATTCCCGGCGGACCACCCGGGTCAGGGCCGTTACGGCGCCCAGCATGCAGATGTTGAAAACGATCGGCTTCCCGATTCCGTCCATAACGGCCTGGTACATGGGAAGCTCCACCTGCATGGCGTCCACCGACCGCTCTATGCGCACATAGCGGGGGTCCGTGATCAGCAGTCCGCCGGGTCGGATGATCGGATGGAATTTCATGTAGGCCTGCTGGGTCAGACAGACCAGCACATTGGCCTGGTTGACCTTCGGGTAATTGATTTCCGAATCGGAAATGACCACGTCGGAGCGCGTTGCTCCACCCCGTGCGGCGGCGCCGTAGATCTGCGTCTGAACCGCATTCAATCCTTCGTGCAGAACGGCCGCTTCCGCCAGGATGATGGCGGCCGTGATCACCCCCTGCCCACCGAGCCGGTAAATACGAAGCGCTGCTTTTCCATCAGTGTTTCCCCTCCTTCGCCCGCCGGATCACGGTGTCATAGGCCTCGCAGTATTCCGGCAGTTCCCTGCGGACAAAGATCCCCCGTTCGATCAGTTCGGGATTCTCCTCCTTTGCCTTGGAACCGATCGGGGTCGTAGTCTTCTGCATATACTTCAGCATGTCGACGGCATCGCCCAGCCGGTTCCGGCGACCGAAATAAGTCGGGCACTGGGACATGATTTCCACCACCGAAAACCCCTTGTGGAGAATGGCCTCCCGTAGGATGTCGATCACCTGCTGCACATGGTAGGTCGTGGTCCGCGCCACGAAGGTGGCCCCCGCGGCCGCGGCCAGTTGAACCACATCGAAGCTCTGGTCCACATTGGTGTAAGGGGCGGTGCTGGCCAGCGTTCCATAGCCGCGAGAGCGGTGAATACTGACCGCCGGTCATCCCATAGATGCGGTTGTTCATCACGACCGCCGTGATGTTGATGTTGCGCCGGGCGGCATGAATGAAGTGGTTTCCGCCGATGGCCAGTGCGTCCCCGTCGCCCATCGGGACGATCACGTTCAGTTCGGGCCGGCTGAGCTTCACCCCCGTGGCGAATGCCAGGGCGCGGCCGTGAAGGGTGTGCAGGGTGTGGAAATCAAGGTATCCGGCGATGCGCGCGGAACAGCCGATGCCCCGACACCATGACGATGTCGCTCTTCGGGATCCGCAGTTGCTCGACCGCCCGGATCAGACCGTTCAGGATGATCCCGTGGCCGCAGCCAGGACACCAGATGTGGGGGAAAAACCGTTCGCGAATATAGTCTTTTACCGCCATTGCCTAAACCCCCTTTCCCTGGATCAAACGCAGGGTCTTTTCAATATCGTCCGGGCTGATGAAAACGCCGTCGATGCGGTTGGACAGAAACACCCGCTCGGGCCGGTCCACCGCGAGCCGGACGGACTGACAGACCTGGCCCGTGTTCATTTCGACGACCACGATGAATCTCGCCCCCGTGGTTTTTTGTCTCAAAAGATCGTGGGGAAAAGGCCAGAGGGTCTGCAATTCCAGCAGTCCGAATCGCTCTCCGCGCCGGCGGTGTTCTTCCACCACCTCGCGGGCGGAGCGTGCTGAAGAACCATAGGAAATGAGCAGGCACTCGGCATCCTCGGTATAGAATTCCTTGAACCGGGCAAGCTGGCTGGTCCTGTTTTCGATTTTATCCATCAGGTGCCGGAGCAACCCGTGAATAACGCCCGGCTCATCGGATGGAAAACCCCACATGTCGTGAAAGAGGCCGGTCACGTTGTAGCGATGTACGCCGCCGAAATCGGACATGGGCAGCCGGCCGTCCTCGCGCGGCAGGTAAGGATGATAGTTGACGCCCTGTTTGACCGAAGTCCTCAGGCGTTCGATGATGCGGATCTCTCCCGGTTCCGGGAGCGCCAGGCGTTCGCGCATGTGCCCCACGACTTCATCGAAGAGAAGCACCACGGGGGTCCGGTAAGTCTCGGCAATGTTAAAAGCCTCGACGGTCATGGCAAAAACGTCCTGGTGATTGGACGCGGTCAGGACCACTATGGCATGGTCGCCGTGGGTCCCCCACCGCGCCTGGTTCACATCCCCCTGGCTGACATGCGTGGGAATCCCCGTTGACGGACCGCCCCGCTGCACGTTGACGATAACGCAGGGGATTTCCGCCATGATGGCATAGCCGAGCGCTTCCTGCTTGAGGGAGAAGCCCGGCCCGCTGGTTGCCGTCATGACTTTGCACCCGGTGAGCGATGCTCCGATGACGGCGCACATTGACGCGATTTCATCTTCCATCTGAATGAATTTGCCGCCGAGCTTCGGCAGGCGGGAAGACAATTGCTCGGCGATCTCGGTCGAAGGAGTGATCGGGTAGCCTGCAAAAAAGTTGCAGCCCGCATAGAGCGCCCCCTCGACGCATGCTTCGTTTCCCTGTACGAACCGGAGGTCGTTGCTCATAGGTTTTCCTCCTCAACCCGTTCTTCTTCAACCACTTCGATCGCCAGATCCGGGCAGCGCATCTCGCAAAGCCCGCATACCACGCAATCTTCGCTCCGCACCGGGACGGCCTTGTCCTGTTCGTCCATTTCCAGGACCTTCCTGGGACAAAACGCGATGCATATGCCGCATCCCTTGCACCATTCACGGTTGATACGGAGCTCTTTCAGTTTTCTTTTCCCCATGGTTCATCTCCATAATCTTCGCTGCGTCCGATGAATCGACGTTCCGCTCCGCAGAATATCGACCCGGTGAGGGGCTTCAAGTCCGTAGCGTCAGCCGACCGGCCTCACATCCGAATCCTCCGGAACCAATTTATTCCGTATGGCAGAATATATATTCTGTTTGATGGAATAATATGCTCAGCTTCCGTTCCAAGTCCATCAAAAAAACCTGATGGATTGAATTATTTTTCTACTTGACATAATAGAATTCCGTGCAATAGAATAATGCAAAAATCAGGGGAAATTGGAAATGAGTTTGTTAATACTCGCAGTCAGGGAACGAACCGGCTCAAAGCCGGAGGTTTTTCCCTGGTGGAGTGCCGCTTACCGGCGCAGTCCGGTCGGTTCAGGCTTCATGTGCCGTCAACCGCCGGCGCCGGTTGGGGTTGTATCGAAGCAGATTCCTTTAGGCAGGGGCCGCAATCGTCAGGTCCCCCGCGCAGTTCGCACGGATGCACCGGCTGAAGACTCGATATGAACGTGCCGGTGAATATATAGGTTAAAGTTTCAAATGCTTGGGGGGAAGGAAAGCAAGGCCGGGGGCCTTTGATCGGGACCTTCCCAAAACCGGGGTACATCCTCCATCGTCTGCAGTGACAATGCCGACCGCACTTTGGCGTCCCGCCATTTGCAGAGGGGAGTATTCAGAGGAGGCAGGGTTATGAGTCAAACGGGGTACATCTTTGGTTCGCCTTCCAACGTACTCTACGGAGCGGGGTGCGTGGAAAAAGTCGGGGAACTGCTGGGTAAGCGCGGAGTGAAGCGCGCTCTTATCGTAACGGACAGCGTTCAGGTGAAGCTCGGTCAGGTGGGAAGACTGCAGGCCATTCTGAGTGCTTCCCACGTCGAGTCATCCGTCTATTCGGGGGTGAACACGGAGCCCACGATTGCCTACGTCGAGGAAAGCCTGGCGGTGCTCAGGGAGAATTCCTGCGATGCGGTGATCGGGTTCGGGGGAGGAAGTCCCATCGACACCGCCAAGGCCGTTGCCATATTGGCCACCAATCCAGGGAAGATCACCGATTATGAGGGCCGCAACATCAATATTCCCAATCCCAGGGCAACGCTGGTTGCCATCGGCACCACCGCGGGAACGGGCAGCGAGGTGACGAGGGCCGCCATCATCACCGATACCAGCCGAAACGTGAAAATGGTCATCAAGGACGAAAAGGTCAGGCCGGACTTTGCGGTATGCGACCCCCTTCTGACCCTCTCGATGCCCCCCTCCGTCACCGCCGCCACGGGAATGGACGCCCTGGCGCACGCCATAGAAGGCTCAGTGAGCAGAGAGACGCAGCCCATGTCGGAGATGTTCGGGCTGGCCGCGATAAAACTCATTTTTCAGAGCCTTCCCCGTGCATGGGCCAACGGGCAGGACTTGGGCGCGAGAAGCGACATGACGTTCGCCCAACTGCTGGCCGGTTTTGCTTTCGGCATTTCGGCCACGTGTTCCGGGCATGGTTTGGCGAGACCGTTCGGGGCTCATTTCCATGTGGCTCACGGACTGTCCAATGCTTTCTTCCTTCCGGTGTTCATGGAATTCACGTTACCCGCGTGCGCGGACAAATTTGCAAAAATGGCCGAGGCGATGGGGGAGAACGTCGCCGGCCTGCCTGTCATGGAAGCGGGACGGAAGGCCATTGGCGCGGTCGAGCGGTTGAAGAGGATCATCAATATTCCAACCCTGACCGAACTCGGCATCGATATTCAGGAGTACCGCAGGTTGATCCCGCAGATGGCCAAGGATGGGATTGCCAGCGGAAGCCACCGGCTCAACCCCAGGGTCCCGACCGAGCAGGACCTGGCACGTTTGTATGAGTCGCTTATCAGCCGGTGAGGTCGTCGTGATGAGGGTGCCAGGTCGCGGGAGACCGTGAACCGTCACGATTTGCCTGCGACTGTACAGTCAACAAGTGAAGAGAAACGGGGAGGTACGATTATGGCTTCTGAAGCCAAAAAAGAAGTTACGAAGGAGCAGATGGAAGAACTGGACAATGCTATCGCACGAGCCCGCGCGGCTCTGAAGGTGATTGAGACCTACAGTCAGGAAAAAGTGGACCGCCTGTGCCAGGCGGTGGCCTGGGCCGTGTCCAATAAGAAGACCTTCGAACGCCTGGTGGATATGGGCATTGCGGAAAGCGGCCTGGGTGACAGGGTTACCCGGATGGGCAAGAGAATGAAGATTCGGGGAGTCCTGCGGGATGCGCTGCGTCAAAAATCCGTCGGCATCATCGAAGAGCTGCCCGAAAAAGGAATCGTGAAATACGGAAAGCCCGTGGGAGTCATCGCTTCGATCATCCCCGCCACGAACCCGGATCTCACTCCTGCCGGGAATGCGATTTACGGGATCAAGGCCAGGAACGTCATGATCTTTTCGCCCCACCCGCGCACGAAAAAAACCTCTTTTGAAACGACGCGGCTCATGAGGGAAGCGCTTGAAAGGGAAGGCGCGCCCGCCGACATTCTCCAATGCCTGACGAAGGTCAACATCCCCATGTCGCAGGCGCTCATGGCGAAGGCCGACCTGGTGCTCGCGACCGGCGGACAGGCCATGGTCCGGGCCGCCTACAGTTCGGGGACGCCTGCCTACGGCGTGGGCGCGGGCAATTCGACCATGGTCATGGACGAGACGGCCAACATCGAGGAGGCGGCCCGCAATACCAGGCTGAGCAAAACCTCCGACTTCGGTTCGGGCTGTTCCGCCGACGGCAATCTCATCATCGAAGAAACCATTTTCGATAGTATGTTGGAACAGTTGGTTAAAGAGGGCGGGTATCTCGCCAACGAAGAAGAGAAGGCCATGCTCCGGAAGGTCATGTGGGACCAGGAAGGGCATCGCCTGTCGGACACGGTGGCCATCGCTCCGCAGGTATTGGCCGAAAAGGCCGGATTCGCCATTCCCGCCGACCGGAAGTTCATCATTGTCCGGGGTGACGGTATCGGCAAAGAGCATCGGTTCTCCGGAGAAAAGTTGACCACTCTTCTGGCCGTCTACAAATACAAGGGGTTCGACCAGGCCCTGGAAATGGTGCGCGGCATCTACAACGTGGGCGGCAAGGGGCACTCCTGCGGCATCTATTCCTTTGACAAGGACCACATCCACCGGTTGGCCATGATGGCCCCCGTATGCCGGATCATGGTCCGGCAGCCTCAGTCCAAGGCCAACGCGGGCGCCTTCAACAACGGTATGCCCATGACGTCGAGCCTGGGCTGCGGCAGTTGGGGCGGGAACATCGTTTCCGAGAATATCCACCTCAAGCATTACATGAACACCACCTGGGTGTCGGTGCCGATTGCGGAAGACAAACCTTCCGATGCGGAACTATTCGGCGAGTTTTACGACCCGGAATTGGAAAAGTAAAAGGGGGGGCATTCCGGGTTTTTACGGGTCGGTATTCGAGTCCGGAAAGTACGCCGGTGTTCCCGGGAGGGCCTGAAAAGCCGCTTATGCCGGCTCCCGGGGCTCCCGCGTGGAAACGAGAACTCACCGGACCATCGGCGGCATCCGGCAGTGAAACGAAAAAGCCTCCTCACATTACGGGATATCCGGTCCGTCAATAATCGCGGAATGCTCCGAAACGCCGGTCGAAACCGGCGGGATGCGATGAATGAAAGAATCATACGGTGAAAAAATAAACGTCCTTATCGCCGGTCGGGTGGAAATCATGATCTCATGAAATGGTGCTGGTTTTGGCAAAATTAGATCGGTATTTCAGCGAGTTAATTATAAATGTCCCGGCCGGAAAGCCTTAGGGCAACAGCGTCGCGGATCTGGGTGGGGGATGCCGGAAGACCGGCGTTCCCGCCGCGACGGGTAAAAAGGGGCAATGCCACGCGTTGTACCCCTTCAGCGGGTTAGCAGCTCAGGTAAGAAACAGACGATGGTTCCCTCACTGACAATGGATTGAAATGAAAGGGACAATGATGGAAAGTCTTGCTGCGGAATGTACCGTAAAAAGGGCCTGGTACAAGGACATAACCAGTAGCCAGTGGTCGTCGTTGTGGGCCGCTATGGCGGGCTGGGCACTCGACGCTTTCGATGTGATGCTTTACACGCTGGTGATCACCACCCTTATGAAGGAGTGGAGTCTTTCTCCGGTGGTGGCCGGTTCTCTTGCTTCGATTACTTTGTTTTCCTCGGCGTTCGGCGGGGCCCTGTTCGGGATCGTATCCGACTATGTCGGCCGGGTCCGTGCTCTCATGATTACGGTTATCATTTACTCGATATTCACCGCGATGTGCGGTTTTGCTCAAAACGTGATTCAGTTGGCTATTTTCCGCGGGCTGTTGGGTTTGGGCATGGGGGGCGAGTGGACCGCGGGGTCGGTTCTCGTTTCCGAAACATGGCCGGCCGAACACCGTGGCAAGGCCATGGGTATAGTCCAGGGCGGCTGGGCAATCGGCTATCTCGTGGCCGCGGGTGTTGCAGCCATCGTCCTGCCGCTGTGGGGTTGGCGCGTTCTCTTCTTTATCGGTATCATTCCGGCCGCGCTTGTCTTCTACATCCGGGCCAAGGTGAAAGAACCGGAAATCTGGAAAGAAAATGTCGCCAAGAAAAAGGCGGCCCCTAAAAGCAAGGGATTTACCTTTTGGGCGATCTTTAAGCCTTCGGTGCTCCGGTACACGGTGTTCGGTTCGCTCATGATCATTGCGACGTCGCCCGCCTACTGGGGGCTTTTTGCCTGGATACCGAGCTTTCTGGCTTCTCCTCCCGCACAGGGCGGAGCAGGGTTGGCCATTGTCAAAAGCATGGTGTGGATCATGGCGATGCAGGTGGGGGCCTGGTTCGGTTACGTTACGTTCGGCACCATCGCGGACTGGCTGGGCCGCAAGCCCGCTTTTTCGATCTACCTGGTCATTACCGGCATTCTTGTGCCCATATACGGTCAACTAAGAGATCCCAGTATGCTTCTTATTTTCGCCCCGGTGCTCGGCTTCTTCGGGTCGGGTTATTTTGCGGGCTTCGGTGCGTTTATCTCCGAGATGTTTCCGACGAGCATTCGCGCCACGGCACAAGGGTTCATCTATAATATCGGCCGTGGGGCAAGCGCATTGGCTCCCATCATCATTGGTTACGCCGCCGGTCTCTGGGGATTCGGGTCGGCCCTGGCGATCATAGCCATATTCTGCCTTGCCGGGCTGATTGCCCTGTGTTTTCTGCCGGAAACAAAAGGAGTTGTTTTGGCTACCTTGGATGAAAATGACTAATCGGTTGTTATCAGGAGTACTCAACATGCCAATCAAGGGTGACCTATTGATACGGGGCGGCAGCATCGTCGACCCGGCCCGAAGCTGTTACGGCACAGGTGATGTGTTGATCAGCGGGAATAAGATTTCCGATGTACCGGCCGGCCAGGTCGTTGAAGCCGACAAGACAATCGAAGCCGCAGGCTGTCTGGTCCTCCCCGGGCTTATCGATTACCACGCCCATCTTTATTATGGCGGAAGCGAAATCGGCGTACCACCCGATTCGGCTTTACTGCCGCAGGGTGTCACCACCGCGGTCGATCAGGGAAGTACCGGCGCCGCCAATTTTGAACACTTTGCCAGGACAGTGATGAGTACCAGCGAAATCCGCATCTTTGCCAGTCTGAATGTGTCCCCGGCGGGATTGCCCACGACCCGGTATCCGGAAATGCTGGATTCAAGATATTTCGATTTCCCGCATGTCCGCAGCCTTTTTGAAAAGTATGGGGGGCAGCTTGTCAGTCTGAAGGTGAGGCAAAGCAAGGAAGTGGTGGGCGAGTTGGGCATGGAACCGCTGAAGCAGGCGGTCCGGATGGCATCCTCGCTCGGATGCAGGGTCGTCGTGCACACGACGAATCCCCCCGGGACCGTGGAGGATATGATTTCCCTGTTGCGTCCCGGGGACGTATACGCCCACGTGTATCAGGGCAAGGGCAACCATATCCTTGACGACAAGGGGAAGGTCTTTCCGGGGGTTCGCAGAGCCGGAGAGAACGGGGTGATTTTTGACACTGCCGACGGAAAACCGCACTATGCCTTTTCGGTGGCCAGGGCTGCAATTGCCGACGGTTTCGAACCGGACATCATCAGCAGTGACGTCACCTTTGGCACTCTTTTTGACCTTTCCGTCTTCGGGTTGCCCTTGATAATGTCGAAATACCTGAATCTCGGCATTTCATTGCACAACGTCGTGAAAGCCTGCACGGTCGTACCGGCTTATTTGCTCGGAATGGACGGGAAAATCGGCACGTTGGCACCCGGCGCATATGCCGACGTTGCCATTTTTAAACTTGCCGACGCCCAGACGAAGCTCCAGGATGTCTTTGGCGGGACGCTCACGTGCAGCCGCATGCTGGTGCCTCAGATGACGATTCTCGGAGGCAGGATCGCGTACCGGAACGCCATATTCTGATTCGGACGCCAGGCGGCGTTCGAGATGATACGTTTAATATTCTCCGAAAGGGCGGGGCATCGTTTCCCCGCCCTTTTGAGGGAATGCTGCGACGATCATTTTGAACGCAAAACGGTATAGGAAGCCATCAGCCGCCTGATGTGGTTACACGATACCCTGTGCTTTCAGATCGGCGATTTCTTCTTCGGAGTAGCCCAGTTCGACGAGGATTGCTTCGGTGTGCTGGGAAAGCGACGGCGGTGGCGAGGTGATATCTCCCGGTGTCTTCTCGAACTTTGCGCTCATGCTGAACAGTTTCACGTTCCCGATGCCCTCCACCGGAATCGACTTTATGGAACGGCGATGTTGGACCTGGGGCTGGTCCAGGGCGGCCTTGAAGGAGAGGATTTCTCCCGAAGGGACCCCCCTGGCGTTGAGTTGCTCAACCCAGTAAGACCCCGGCTTTTCCCTGAACCTGGCCTCGAGCAGGGCCGTCAGTTCCTTTCGGTTCTTCTTGCGCGTATCGCGTTCCTGGAAACGCGGGTCGGTTATGAGTTCGGGTAGTCCGAGCAGTCTGCATACGGCCTCCCATTGGTCCTGTTTGTTGGCCGCGAGGTTTATGCTTCCGTCTGCGGTGGTGAAGGTCCCCGACGGAGCGGCCGTGAAATTTTCATTGCCCGTCAATTCGGGCTGCACGCCCCCAATGAGCAGGTTCGCCGCCACCCAGCCCATCATGGGCATGATCGAATCGAGCAGCGCCACGTCGATGAACTGGCCTTCGCCCGTATGTTCGCGGTGATAAAGCGCCGCCATCACGGCAAACGCGGCATTCAGGCCGCCTGCCGTGTCGCAGACGGGAAAGCCGCAGCGTAGCGGATTGAGGCGCTCGTCCCCGTTGATGGCCATGACACCGCTCAAACCCTGAATGATCTGGTCATAGGCGGGCCTGGATGCATCGGGGCCGCTCTGTCCGAACCCCGAGATGGCGCAATAGATCAATCCGGGACGGATTCCGGAGAGTTTCCCGTACGACAGGCCCAGGCGGTCCATAACGCCCGGCCGGAAATTCTCCACGAGAACGTCCGCGGTCCCCACCAGTTGGAGAAAAATCTTCCGGGCCTTCTCGGATTTCAGGTTCAGGGTCAATGATTTCTTGTTGGCGTTCTGGGCCAGGAAGCTGGTTCCCATCAGCTTTTCGTTCAGCGCGGGCTGACTGCCGAGTTCCCGGGCCAGGTCGCCCTTGTCGGGGTTCTCGATCTTGATGACCTCGGCGCCGAGAAGCGCCAGGTGCAGCGTTGCAAACGGTCCCGCCAAAACGTTGGTGAGGTCCAGCACACGGATACCCGAGAGAAGTTTCATGACGTCTTCCTGATGGGATCGCCCACTGCCCGCAGGCTGGTTCCTTCCCGGGTCTTTATCGGGCCGGTACGGTGAACGGCGCCCGGCAGGGAGCGGCCGAAAAATCGGCTGGCTTCGGAAGATACCTCGATCAATGGGTTCAGGTCAACATCCTGTCGCCGACCGTTGCGCTGCAGGAAATAGAGAAAGTCCTCGGTGCAAAGATTGCCCGCCGTGGCCGCGGTGAAAGGGCAGCCGCCGAGACCGGCGAAGGCCACTTCGAAGTACTTCACCCCGGCTCTCATGGCCGCGCAGGCATTTGCCATCGCCAGTCCGTAGGTGTCGTGGAAATGGCAGGCACACTCGATGGCGGGATCGAGGTCGAAAACGGCGCCGTACAGGCGCTCAACCTGGTCAGGCAAAGCCTGTCCCGCCGTGTCGGCAAGACTGATCGTCCTGAGTCCCGCGTCCAGGAAGGCACGGACAATGCCTAGCACGCGCTTTTCGGGGACCATTCCTTCAAAACTGCAGCCGAAGGCCGACTGGACCGAAACCTGGACCGGCTTGCCCGCATCCATGGCTTTCCTGGCCATGGCAATGATCCGCTTGGTGGCCTCTTCCGTTCTCATGCCCGTGTTGTTCCGGCTGTGCGTGTCGCTTGCCGACACTCCCATGCAGAACTGTTCGACACCGCAGGCCATGCCGCGTTCCAGGCCCCTCTCGTTGAGCACGAGACCTGAGAGGGCCACCGTTCGGGGCGGGCTTTCAGGCCGGTTGAAGTAGCTGAAGAGTTCGTCGGTATCGGCCATCTGGGGGACCTTTTTCGGATGGACGAAGGACCCCACCTGAACGACGTCAACCCCCGAGTTGATGAGCGCTTCAATCCATTTGATCTTTAGCTTCGTCGGGACGGTTTGTTTTTCAATCTGCAGACCATCTCTCATCCCCACCTCATGAAGGATGATTTCTGACATTACCTGGACTCCCTTCCGTGACCCGGGGCTCCACATGGTGCCTGGACACCTCGACTTCTTTCCCCCTGCCGCGGGCGGAACGGGCATCGTGGCCATCGTTTACCGGCAGACAGGAAGAACGACAAAGTGGACCGCGGTCTGCGTTGCATTCAAATCTTCCGAAACCCTATTATTCTGTAGAATGTAAATCAATTCTAGTTGGCAGAATAATAGTTCATCCCTTTCCCCATGTCTACCAATAAATCCATGGGTTCAAAGCTTTTTACGCTTGACAGAATTCAGTCTGTGGTTGTGGTATAATATGTAACTTAACAGGAGATGAACCGAATGAGTGAATCAAGAACTCGACCCCTGGGACGCCCTCCAAAACCGGTTGCCGCACCGCCTGTGCATGCGGTGAGCAGTGCGTGTGCGCTGCTCAGGGCGTTCAGCGTGGAGCAGCCCACCCTCACGCTTACGGAAATGGCGGCGAAGGCAAAGCTCCACAAATCCACCTGCCTCCGCCTGGCGGCATCCCTGATCGCCGAAGGATTGCTGGCCAGAGATGAGGATGGCCGCTTCCGGGTAGGCCCCTTTGCCTATTTCCTGGGCAAGCTGCACAGCGAAACGGCGGATCTTCCGCGATTGGTGACGCCCGAGTTGAGCCGGCTCGCTCAGGAGTCCGGGGAGAGCGCCAGCCTGTACGTGCGGGAAGGGCACGAACGTGTGCTCATGCTGCGGGTTCCTTCCTCTCAGTCGGTCCGTGATTTCCTGGATATCGGGGCTCGCCTGCCGCTTCATCTGGGGGCTTCGGGGAAAATCCTCTGTGCTTTCGGAGAACCGCCGGCGGATCTGCCCGCGGCGGTCAGGGAGGAATTGACGGAAATCCGCCGCCTGGGGTTTGCCTCATCGTTTGGTGAGCGCGAGGCTCAGGTTTCATCCGTGGCGGTACCGTTATGGCGGGCCAAGGGGGTCCTCGTGGGGGCGCTGGCATTGTCGGGGCCCCGGACACGACTCACGAAAAGGCACGTGCCCTCCGCATCCCGGCTTCTTTTGGACGCGGCGGCGCGTTTGTCGGTTGCATTCGGTTATCGGGATGCGCCGGGGATTCCGTAGATGGAAGTCCCACGGGCACCCGGGCCCGGGTCGCATTCCTGCCGGCCTCACGCGCCTGCGCATGGGCCGGCCCGGGGGGGGGCGGAGGAATCATCCCGGTGTTTCGGGGGGGATGTTGAGGCTCTCGTCTTGAACGCCTGGTGGGATGCCGTCAGATATAATACTTGTGGAAGAAACCGCTCACGTTTTCCGGCAGGGATTCGGTTTTGCCTTCGGCAACGATCCGGCCGTTCCGCAGAACGTAGAAGTGTTCGGACAGAGTCACGGCCATGGGGGCGTTTTGTTCCACGAGGAGCATCGTCATGTTTCTTTCCTTCAACCGCCTCAGGAGCGTCTTGATCCTTTCGACGTATATGGGAGCGAGCCCCGTGGTCGGTTCATCGAGGAGAAGCATCCGGGGCTCCGCCATCAGTGCCCTGGCGATGGCGAGCATCTGTTGTTCGCCGCCGCTGAGGGTCCCGGCCTTCTGATCTTTTCTCGTTTTCAGAATCCCGAAATCCTCGTACATCTCTTCCAGCTTCTTCGCCATTTTGGTCTTATCCCCGAGCAGGGACCCGCCCAACCGCAGATTTTCCAGGACGGTGAGTTCGCTGAAGAGATCCCGTTGCTGGGAGACGTGCCCGATTCCCAGCCTCACGATCTCGTGGGCCCTTTTCCTGCGGAGCGAACCGTCGAGATAGCTCATTTCCCCTTTCGCCGGAGAAATGAATCCGCTGATGGTATTCAGTAAGGTGGTCTTGCCTGCCCCGTTGGCCCCGAGCAGGGACACGACCGTCCCTTCCTCGACTTTCAGGGACACGTCTTTCAGTGCCTGTATCCGTCCGTAATAAACATCTATGCCTTCCACGCGAAGCATTGACGGTCATCCCTTTCCGAAATAGGCTTCGAGAACGCCCGGATTAGTCCGAATATATTCCACATCCCCTTCTTCGAGGACTTCGCCGAAGTTCAGGACGGTCAGGTTGTCGCAGATGTCCATGAGAAATTCCATGATGTGATCGGTCACCATAATGGAGACCCCCTGGGTGCGGGGAAGGGATTTCAGGATTTCGGCGAGGTTGGTTCTCTCCGCAGAACTCAATCCGGCCGCGGGTTCATCCAGGAGGAGCAGTGTGGGCATGGAAACGAGCGCCCGTGCAACTTCGATCAACGTCTGTTCGCCGAACGACAGTTCCCCCGCGGGCTGCCCCGCCGCATGCAGGAGCCCGACGGCCTCCAGGGCGCTGTTGGCCCGCAGGATGCCTTCCCTTTCTATCCTCGCGAAGTTCGCGGTGCGAAGGCAGATATCGAAGAGGTTCAGGTCCCCCATCATTCTGTGGAAACCCGTGAGGACGTTCTCCATGGCGGTGAGGGTGGATATGATTCCTCTTTTCTGAAAAGTCCGGATGATGCCCTTCCGGGCAACGGCATGGGGCGGGAGGTTCGTGATGTTCTCCCCCTTGAAAAACACCTCGCCCGATTTAAGGCTCACGAATCGCGTAACGGCATTGAAAAAGGTTGTTTTCCCGGCGCCGTTCGGACCGATGATTCCGCGTATTTCACCTTCCTCGACTTTGACGCTCACGCCGTTCAGGGCCGTGAGGCCGCCGAATTCCACCGTCACCCGGTCCGTCCGGAAGATTTCGTTATTTTGTGTCATGGGGGAAATATCCATGAAGCTTCTCCCGGAGATCCACGGGAGAGAATCTTTGCACCAGGCCGTAAAGACCGCCCGGAGCGAAGAGTATGATAATGATGATGACCGCCCCGTAAATGACTTCCTGCAAATCCTTCACCACCCGCGCGACTTCCGGGAGGACCGTGACGATTACGGTGCTGAGCACGAGGCCGAGAATGTTCCCGAGCCCGCCCAGCACGACGATCAGGAAGTGGAACAGTATCTGAGTCATCCCGAATTCATAGGGAGTGATCCTGCCGATGACGACGGCGAAAAGCCCCCCGGCGATGCCTCCCAGGAGGCCGCTGATGGCGAAAGCGAGCCTTTTATAGCGGTTCACGTCGATGGAGACCGCAGCGGCCGCATCCTCCGCGTCGCGTATGGCAATGAACGCTCTCCCGACCTTCGATTTGAGTATGTTGATCGTCAGGACGGTGAGCAGGAAGACCGTTGCGAGAAGCAGGTAATAGACGCGGTGGTCGTTGTTGAACACGAAGTTGAAAATCCTGGGCGGTGGGATGTTGAACCCCGAGGGCCCGAAAGTGACGCCGCCGCCATTCACGTAGAAGAAGCGCATCATAAGAGTGAAGGAAATTGTCGTGATGGCGAGATAATACCGCGTCAGCCGCAGACCCACAAAGCCCACCATCCATGCGAAGACGAGACTCACGAGCGCCGCGATGAGGAGCGAGGCCCAGTAGGAGAGCCCCAGGTGGACCATGCACAGCCCCACCGTGTATGCTCCTATGCCCATGAAACCCGCGCTTGCAAAGGCGAACTGGCCGCAATATCCCAGCAGAACCGACAGCCCCAGGCTCACCAGAAAATTGACGAAAATCAGGTTGATGACGTACTGATGGTAGCTGTTCGTAACCATGGGGATTGCGGACAAAACCGCAAATATTGCAATGCCTTTGAGTATATTTCGCAATGTTGCCACCCTTCGGCTAGAATTTCCTCGACCCGAACATTCCTTCCGGCCTGATCAGCAGGACCCCTACGATGACGATATAGGCAACGATTTCTTTCAACGGGAACCATATGTAGAAGCCGGCGAAATTCTCGAGTATCCCCATGAGGATGCCCCCGATGGCGGCCCCTCCGATGTTCCCGAATCCCCCCAGGGTCATCGCGGCAAAAGCCCTCAGGACGATGGATTCCCCCATTTCGGGATGAACGGAATAAATGGGGCCGAGCAATATCCCCGCGACGGCTCCCGTGGCTATACTGGACGCCCAGATGGTTGAAAAGAATCGTGTGGTATTGATGCCCACCAGTTCGGCACCCCTCAGGCTCTGTGCCGCCGCCCTCATCTTCAGACCTGTTTCGGTGAAAAGGAAAATCCACACGAAGAGTATGGCGAGCAGCAGGACGCAGGCGAGGATCACGATGTCCTGTGCCGTTATCACGGTCCCCAGGAAGGAAATGGGGGCGATGTCGAGAAGGGGCGGCGGGAACCTGGGCTCGGATTGCCAAACGAGTCTCGCCACCCCCTGGTACAGATACAGGAAACCGTTGGTTGCCAACACGACGTTCACATGCGGAGCAAAAATGAGGCGCCGGAAAACGGCTTTTTCCATCAGGGCGCCGATCAGGATTCCCGCAAGTATCGTAACGAAAATGGCGAGGGGGGAACTCACGCCATAGGTGACCTGCAGGGTGAAAAAGATGAACGCCCCGATCATGACGCACGCGCCATGAGAAAAATTCAAAACCGTGGTCGCCTGGTAGAGAGTCGTCATGCCGACGGAAACCACCGCGTAGCAACTCCCGAGAACGATACCCCCCAGAAGGATCTGGAGAAACATAGAACCCCACCCCGGAAAAAATAGCTGTCCTGGCCCGATACAAAGCTGAGTTCAAAAAAGCGCTAAATGATGTTTCTCAAAAGAGTGGGGATCTGCGTCCCCCCACACCCCCACGCCGCACCGCGACTTTGTCTGGCGCTGCGGCAACGCTGCGGACGCCCGGGGGGTGCGGGAACAATCACTCCCCCGCTCTTTTTGAGGATGATAAAAGTACCATTTTGAGCGCAACCCGGTATGAGAACACACCCGGCGGCCGATCGTTTTCGTGACGGTCCGCCGGACGCGTTCCCTTCTCATCTCATTGCCCGGCGGCTACTTCTTGCCGGTCAGCGTTACATAATCATCATAGGTTTTGATGATTTCGAACTTGCCCGTGGCGATGGTCGACATCACCAGCCGACTCAACCCCACGTGGTCGGTTTCCGAAAATGTGAGTGGAACCGCACCGATATAGTTTTCAGGCTCCCAATTGGTGTAAGCCGTTTCAAGTATGCTGATGAACGCTTCGCGAGTCAGGTCCCTGCCGCATTTTTTCAGTGCATCGATGATCACGAGCGGACCGCCCGTGGCGAAAACGGCAAAAGCGTCGAACTTGGATTCGGGGAAATACTTCTTGAGAAGCTCCTCATAGACTTTGACCTTGGGATCGTCCAGGGGGTACTTGATGGAATACGGTCCGAAGTACCGTTTGAGCGGCTCGACGCTCTTGAGAGCCGCATACTGATCGGAAGCGGAGGTCGCGGTGGAGCCGATGATGGGCTTATCCAGACCGAGCTTGTGCGCGTCTCTGAGGAAAGCCGTCGTTTCGGCCGGGAAGAGCAGAACGATGACCGAATCCACGTTGGCCTGCTTCAGCTTCAGGACCTGAGACGACGCGTCGGCGGTGCCTCTTTCCATCGTCACGTCGACAACCGGAGTCAGGTTGTACTTTTGTTTCAGATACTCGACAGTGGGCTTGTACATGGACGTTGCCCACTCGTCGGTATGCCTGATGATGCCGATTTTTGCATGCTCGGGTATCGTCATGGCGAAATCCACCATGGTTTCGGTCGCAGTCGACGAGATATACGCCGGGTTGAAGATGTTTTTTACGACGGGAACATACATGGAGTCAGCGATGCACCCGTGAGTGACCATCGGAATCCCGGTTTCTTCCACCACGGGTTTCACGGCGAGGCACATATTGCTGCACTGACCGCCGCTCAACATGAATACGGAATCGTCGTAGATCAGCTTTTTCACGGCTGCGATTCCCTTGACGGGATCGCATCCGTCATCGATCCGTATAACCTTGATGTTCCGGCCGTTGATGTTCTTCCCCCATTCCGTGAGGATGGCTTCGTACATCTGGCCGCATTTGGAATACACGGATGCCGACCCGGTCATCGGGGTGGTGAGGCCGATGTAGATCGTGTCGTCGGTGACTCCCGGCGTCGGGCCGGAGTAGCAAGGAGAACCGCCGAACCCGAACAAAAAGATCGCCAGGCCGGACGAGATCAGCAGCTTGAGTATGATGTTCCCTTTCAGCATAAAAACCCCTCCCTTTTGCAGGCGTACGTTAACCGGCGTAGTCTATCCCTTGCGCTTTCGAACCTCGCTTTTATGTTCCCCCTTGGGTGTTATCATCATGAGACAGCGCTTCCCCCCCTCGCCCAGAGTCGGCTCCGCCCATTCCAGGTTCACGGGGTGAGAATGCGCCGTTCCATAATCACCGTAACACATCATCTCCTTGCACAGTTTTGCAGTCTCTTCAGGGGTGAAACCCGCCTTCCGGAAAGCATCCACGTGCGGACAGGCATAGAACTCCTTGGAGGCTTCCCGGTCGCTCAGACTCCTGTATTTCTGTTCCCATGCCAAGGTGCCCGCCTTTGCCGAGAGCTTCTTCATGAAATCGGAAGGGGTTTTGATATCTCCCATTTTCTTGCCGTTGATGATCCCCCACTGGTAGCAGGCCTCCTGGACGAGTGCGTCCGCATCGAGCCCTTTATCTTTCAGGACTTTCCACATGACGGCGACAAAGAGTCCCCTGGCGGCGATGAGGTTCTTCACGACTTTTTGGAAATCTTCAACGGAAACCGGATCGTCCAGTTTCATCCCGTCCAGAAATTCATCGATTCGCGCCGCGTCCTGGGCAACGGCGTCCTTCGACAAAGCATCTTTTCGATGAGACGACATGAGGTGCTCCCTTGCTTGTAATGGACGTCAAACTCTGACGCCTGATTTGAAAACCATTTTCACATTCGCGAGTTGTCCAATGTCTTCGAGCGGGTTTCCACCCACCACGACAATGTCCGCCTTCTTTCCGACCTGCAGGCTGCCGACCTTGTCTTCCACTCCGAGAAGATCCGCGGCGTTCCGGGTAATGGAAACGATCACGTCCATCGGGCTCATTCCGCCTTCGACCATGCATCGGCACTCGATATCGATCTGTTCGTGCGGATTGACGGGAGACCCCGCGTCCGTGCCGAAGGCGATTTTGACTCCTTTTTCCACCGCCTTCCGGAACCGCGGCATCTTCTCTTCCATGACCCACTTGGAGGAGGCGATCATGTAATCGGCGATGCCCTTCTGTCTGCCTTCCTCGGACATGATCCAGTAGGGTGCGAAAGTGGGCACCAGGTAGATCCCTTTTTCGATCATCATGTCCATGGATCTTTCGTCGATGAGCGTGCCGTGTTCCACCGAGGAGACCCCCGCGTTCACGATAGCCGCGATCCCTTCCTGTCCATGGGCGTGGGCCGCGGATTTCTTGCCTGCCATACGGGCGACGGTGAAACAGGCGCTGAGTTCCGCTTCCGTGAGTTCCTGTGCCCCGGGGACTTCGTCGGGTTTTCCCAGTCCTCCTGTCGCCATGACCTTTATGAAGTCCGCTCCGGCCTGGAGCTGGGTCCTCGCACCCGCAAAGCACGAAGCGACCCCGTCCACTTCGAGGCCGGAAAAATGTCCTCCGGTCATGAGGAGGGCCTGCCCCGGCGCCACGATGGAGGGGCCCGGCGTAAGGCCGTTGTTGATGGCGTTGCGCAGTGAAAGGACTTCGAAATGCTTGCCTCCCATGTCTCTCACCGTCGTGATTCCGGCCTTGAGGAGCTTCGACGCCACATGGACTCCCTGGATGGTCAGGGTGTACGCATCGGTCTTGGCCATGTCGTTCATGGGATGTTTGCCGGCGTTCAGCGAGAAGTGAACGTGGCAGTTTATGAAGCCGGGGAGTACGTACTGCCCGCGAGCATCGATGACCGTGTCGTGGGGACCCGCTGTCTCGGCACCTTCGGATGAAATGGCCGCTATCTTGCCGTCGACGATTTCGAGATTTCCCTGTTTGGGTGGAGCGCCCGTTCCGTCCAGGATGGTGCCCCCCTTGATGACCGTCTTCATTCTACCCTCCGTTGCAACTCCAAAGGACTTTCAATCGCCCCATGGCTTCCGCCGGCCGGTCCGGCGGCTGGTCAGGGCGATGCGAAAGTAGCCTTCTCCCTGCTTCCCGAACATCGAATCGGGAATCATCCATATCGCGATTCGTTCCAAGATATTCAAACGTCGTTTCTTGGACTTTCAAACACACTCCGGCCGACGAGCCCGGAGGTATACTTCAATAAGTCGTGACCCTGCCTGCCGGCGGGTTCCGACGATCCTTTCGGAGTCAGATTCCGCCCGGAGAAGCTCTATCGTACGATACCCCAGTTAAAACACGCAAGAAGAAAGCCTTGTTAAACCATTTTTGACGCTTTTGGAATATACCGTTTGAGCGCAACTCAGCAGGAGGCCCCAGCCCCGAAAGGCCGCATCCCGGATCCTGTGCCCCTCCCCCGATTGCCGAAGGCATATTGCCCCTATACACGGTCCGTGCCCGTTCCACCGTACTCTCTCGGCCGGGATGGAAGCGCCGACGGATTGACCGGTAGTCCGCTCATGATTGCTTATGCCGATTCTTAATGCCATACGATTCGTTGAAGGACATCGCCCGAACGAGGGGCTGGGAGAACATGAGGCCGATGCGCGAGTTGCGTTCAAAACCAAACCATAGTAGAATATATCCTCACACTCAAGGGGGGACTGCCAGTGCCAAAGAAAACGAAATTATCAGGCGAGGTGCTTCGGTTGGCGACGGAAGCCGCAGAGAAAGCCAAGACTTCCGATGATCTCAGGATGGCTCAGGCCGTACTGATCCCTGGTCTTCTCGACATCCCTGATCGCATCACCGGACAAATAATCGGCCGTTCTCGTGGAACGGTGGTCCAATTGCGGAAGAAATTCGGTAGCTTCAAAGAATCACAAGAACGCAACTGGGGCGGTCGCCGCTCCGGTTACATGACTGTCGAGCAGGAGCGTCAATTCCTGTCCCAGTTTATTGATCGGGCCTCACAGGGGGGCGTTCCGGTTGTAAGCGAGATTCAAAAAGCATTGGAGGCCGTGGTGGGGCACAAAGTCGCCCAAAGCACCATCTATCGAATGCTGGACAGGCATGATTGGCGAACAATCATCCCGAGCCTCCGCCATCCCAGGAGCAATACCGAAGCCCCGGAGGGTATTGAAAGAACGCCTGAAAATGGCTGAATGCGCCGTCGGGCCTGCTTCCATGGGAGTGCGCCCGCGGCTGATGCTTCAAGACGAAGGTCTTTTTGGAAGAATGTGCGTCCCTCGGCGCTGCCGGGTACCTTGTGGAAGCCGCCCCTTCCCCGGTATCGTGCGCGAGTATATCCACGCTTACGTTTCGGTTCAGCGTGGTTGCCCGCAACTCACCCCGAAGTTACAGACCCCGTCATTCCGGGTGATCCTCACAGGGGATCGTGAGTGCCTGCCATTTTCGCAAATTCCGATGCGCACCGACCGCGTTGCTGATTGAACGGCATATCTTCGGCATCGGGCGGGTCCCGAAAGAATGTGATATGGGAGACAAATGTTGAGATTTATTCGTTCTGACGTTTTCTGCGAAAGGCGTTGTAACGTTTCTGTATCTTTTCCATCTCAGTTTCGGTTGAGACTGTCTATCTGAAAGGAGGATTCAATCATATGTTCAAAGTATTTTCTTCCCCGGCGCGCTACACACAGGGTGTGAATGCCACACGGAAATTGGGCACGGAGATGGCCGGCCTGGGCCTCGGAGGGCCGGCCCTCATCGTTGCGGGCGGATCGGCGTTCGCACAGCTCTTCGATACGTGGAAACAAACGTTGGGAGAGGTGGGCTGCAGCTACAGCATTCAAAAGTTCGGAGGCCAATGCTCTTTGGCGGAAATATCGCGCGTCAGGCATGCGGCTGAGGCCCTCGCAGCGAGGGTCATAATCGGAGTCGGCGGCGGAAAAGCTCTGGATACGGGACGCGCAACAGCTGCTGAACTCGATCTGCCTTTTGTGAGCTGTCCTACGCTGGCTTCGACGGATGCTCCCTGCAGCGCAGTGTCCATCATATACACGGAATCGGGTATAGTGGAAGAAGTCCGCATTCTACCCCGCAATCCGGACCTGGTGCTGGTCGATACACAGGTGATTGTGCAGGCCCCTCCGAGGCTGTTCGCCTCGGGCATGGGGGATGCTCTCGCAACCTGGTTTGAAGCCCGGGCCTGTGCGGCGTCCCATTCCCGGAACCTTCGGGGCGGAAATTCGACGCGCAGCGCCCTGGCCCTTGCCGAGCTTTGTTACCGGACCCTTTTGGAGGATGGAATCGAGGCCTTGGATGCCGCACGGGCACGGGAAATCTCCCCGGCCTTCGAGCGTGTCGTGGAGGCCAATACGCTGCTTTCAGGACTGGGATTCGAGTCCTCGGGCCTCGCTGCGGCCCATGCCATCCACAACGGCTTCACGGTTGCCCCGCAAACCCATTCTTTCTACCATGGCGAAAAGGTGGCTTTCGGGACGCTGGTACAGCTTGTACTCGAAAACGGCGCAAAACCGGAGATCGAGGAGGTGTTAGGCTTTTGCACGAAAGTCGGACTTCCCGTCACACTGGGTCAAATCGGTCTGCAGGAACTGCCCCGGGAGATGCTGGAAAAAATTGCTTTGCGTGCAGTCCAGACGGATGAGTCCATTCACAACGAACCCTTCAAGGTGCACTCCGCCGGAGTTGTCGATGCCATTCTGACGGCCGACCAACTTGGAAGATCATGGCAGGAGTCCGGCAAGTGCTCAGGGCGGTAAGCGACCTGTGAAGATGCCCGTGCCATAACAATCGCAGGAACCGGGCAAAGCATGAAATGCGTTCATGGCACAACAAGGTCAGGGGCCGTGAGCTCCCCCCTTGTTGTGCCCCACGGGAAAGTGGAGTCCTGCCCATCGACCGAGCCGCTCAGGACTCTACATTGTACTGGTACAGTTTTATGGGGAAAGGTCATTCAACGTTGATGGTCACTTGACCCCCTTGAGTTCCATTTCCCGGGTACTACGCCAATGCAGGTGTCGCAAATCGAGTCGTAGGTTTGTCGTAAGCTGTGTCGCAAGATTGTCGCAAGTTCAGCCCAACTCCCGCATCCGGTAAACAAGCTTGCTGGTGGCCCCTTCCGAAACCAGCAGTCCCATATTTGCCATAGCCTTCAAGTCCCGTTGCAGGGAACGCCGGTTCATCTCGGGACAGAGCTGTTCAAAGTCCCGAATGGCCAAGGCCCCGTGCTCCAGGATGTGGTCGATGGCCTTGGCCTGGCGGTCCGAAAGCCCGTGCTCCTTGACGAGCATGTCCCGGCGAATGGACTGTTCCCCGCGTTTCCTGACTTCGGCAAGCTGTGTTGTGAGTCCTCCGACGAAGTATTCCAGCCAGCCGGTCATGTCCATTCCGTGCTCGCGGACGCTTTGGATGGCCCGGTAAAAGGCGAACCGGTTCCGGTCGTAGTACTCGCTGATCGTGAACAACCGCTTGAAGTCGTATCCGGCCCGGTAGAGGCAAAGGGTGGAGAGCAGGCGAGACGCCCGACCGTTGCCGTCCAGGAACGGGTGGATATGTACGAACCGGAACTGGGAGACTCCGCTCACCAGTACCGGATGGACATCCTGTTCGCGGTTGAGCCAGTCTACCAACTCCGCCATCATGACCGGCACATCGTATGCCGGGGGTGGCGTGTAGACCGTCTCGCCGGTAGTGGAGTTGACCACGAAATTCTGGATTTTCCGATATTCGCCCGGAGCCGCTGCGCCGCCCCGGACACCCTCGACAAGGCGCTTGTGGATTTCCCGGACCAGCCCTTCGGTGATCGGACCTCCGTCTTCGAGGTAATCGGAGACGAACTCGAATGCCCTCCGGTAGTTCAGCAGTTCCCTTACGTCGTCGGGGTTGGCCTCCGCGACCGTATCCCCTGCAAACAGACGCTCGGCCTGCTCCAGGGTCAGACGTGTTCCTTCGATGTGTGTGGTGTAGTGGGCTTCCAGGAGCAAGGCGCGGCGGCCCATCTCACGAACCCAGGCCTCGGACAGAGTACCGGCTTGCAAGAACCCCCGGGCCCGCTCGATGCGGGTCAGTCCGGCGGCAATTCGGTTCGTGATCGTGAACATGGGTTTAAAACTCTTTGTCATTGCGTGTCACTTCCATTCTCGGGAGTGCTACGAGGCTGATCGGAAGGATTTGGGCAGATAGGGCGCCACCCCTGCCGCCGCTCATATTTCAAGCCGTGTCTTCTCCATCCGCATGCCCGGGGGTACTCATTTCCCGGGTGATACAAAAAAATCGCATGCGGGATGCCGGCTTTCTTAGCGGGCCCTGTGGCTTTGCCACCAGCTTTCTCTTCGATTAAAGAGATTAATCTTTTAAAGTATATGTCGCGCGCGGCCTGCGCCTGTTCTGCAAGCTGGTGCCGCAGCAATCAACCCTTTGCCGGTAGGGGCCGTGACACGAATTCAACCATTGAGGTCACCCTGCAACGGGGCTTCGAGAAGAGGAAAGTGCCCATCAAGGCTGTTGCCTCCCGGTGTTCGAAGAAAAGCAGGCAAGACAACGGAGAAAAGTCCCGGGAACAGACTTAGTGGAGGAACATCGCATGAAACCTGACAATGCAACAAAAACAAAGTTATGGGCAAGCTCATGAAAAGGAGAAGCGCTCAGGCCTTTACCGCTCGAAACCGCGCTTCGGAATTGGTCCGTACACACGCTGTGCACAGCACTAAAAGAAGAGGCTACAGCCCAAGCCCTGTAACTCATTGATTTTACTGGCGCGCCTGGAGGGAGTCGAACCCCCGACCCACGGATTAGAAGTCCGTTGCTCTATCCATCTGAGCTACAGGCGCGCGATGTTTGCCGGCCGTACACGGGATTTCCGCGCGTGGAGCCTCCTTTTCGGGAGGTGAAGATGAACCGTCCGATCACCCTGCGGTGCCGCCACCGTCAAGGCGCCCGGGCTGCCCAAGGTCAATCCGGCCCGGCAACGAAGCTATGTATACTATGAATGCCACGGTTGTCAAGGACGGGCAGTCCGCGTTGTCAACCGCGCCTGGGGCGGTCCGCATTTCACGGCACGCAAAATGTCCGGCCGTCGATCATGGCGTGAGCCGCAATGCTGCGTCTGCCTCGTGAGAGGACCGAACAACCCCGGGAAAGAACCGGGAACCCGGGCGCTCACGGGTCGGGCCGGAGCGTCAAGCCCGCGGCCCCCTTACGGGAGCGCGCCCGAGCCGATGCCTTTGTGGCTCCGCACTTTCCCGTCGATCTTTCTTTGCGTTGCGGGTGCGGGTTCTTCGCCATCCGTCCGGTTTGTGGCCCGTGGGGCCATACCGGAATGCCACGTGGCCCACGGGACGCCGCACCGGTCAAAACGTTTCAGAGGCAGAGGCCTTCCCAAAAGACTTCTTCCCCCGCCGTCCGTCGAGCCGGCAGGTCAGGACGCCTTCCGGAAAGGATAGTTCTGGAAAATCAACCGTTCGATGCCTCCCTTCCGTTCGATGCGGATCGTGTCCCCGTAATAGGTGCCGAGGCCCACGTTCACCGCAGCGGTATCGCTCACCGTATCGAGGGCGTAATAGGTTGCGCCGTTGACGATCATGACCAAAACCCCGTCTTGTTCGAGCAGTTGCACCGTTTTCCAGAAGGGATAGAAGCCTGAAGACATGTCCACGGTGTAGGTACCAATGCGGTCGATCCACGCCTGGCGAGGCGCCGAAAGCGTGACCCGGGTCAGGAACGGAAGCATCTTGACTCCCAGCCATATGTCTGCAAACACGGTTTCTCCCGCGACGGTTTCAAACGACAGCTCATGGTCCTCCATGCCCGCGAAACCGACGACCGAGAAATTGCCGTCCGCCAGTGGAACGAGTCTGTAAGACAGTCCTGAAAAGGCCTTCGCGAGAAGGTGGTCGTCCTCGACGCTCAGGGTGACCACCCCGCCGCCCATGCCCGTGTACAGGCCGGTGCAGGCCGCAAGGGTTTCCGGAGGAACCGGTGTGGTCGGCGGAAGCGGCGGTGCGGTCGGCGGACTGATGCCGTCCTTGGCCAGGAGGGCGTTTTGGATGGCCGCAGTGGAAACCGTCCTGGCTACCGTCCCGCCGTTGACCGAGTTGGTCAGGACGACCACGCCGAGTTGGCGGCCGGGCATCAGGGTCATCCGGCTGTGCTGATGGGCGGCGTCCCCGGAGAACTCTCTGACTTCGCCGGCGTATTTCAGTTCAGGGTCCGTCAGGATCCAGAAGAGTCCGAAGCGGTAATCGAAATCCAGCGGCACGTCCAGGTTCTGCGGCGTCCACATCTCCTGGAGCGTCGCGGGCTGTATCAGCCTGTTGGCACCGAAGCGCCCGTTTGCCAGCATCGTCCGCATGAAGTTGCTCATCTCCGCAGCGCTGGACAGGGCCGATCCCGCCGGGAGGTAATTGATGTAAACGGTCTGCTGCTCCTTGCCGTCGCTGCCGTAGGACTTGGACAGGTAAGGTTTCATCGCGGGCTTGGGCGCGAAGGAACTCAGGTTCATGGCCATTGGCGCAAACACATGCCGGTCGGTGTAAGACACGAAATCCTGACCTGTAAGGCGCTCCACCAGCAGCCCGCTCAGAACGGCCCCCATGTTGGAGTAGGAATACGTGATGTCGGGGGGGAAACACAGCCAGTTGCGATGCAGCAGTGCCGGCACCTGTTCCATGAGTTTCGGCCGGAAGGTGTAGCTCAACATCTGTGCTGCGTTGTAGGGCAAACCCGCGTGATGGGACATCATGAGCCGTGGGGTGACTGAGGCGGCGTCGACGCCGGGCAACCGGCTCTTGATATCGAAATCCGGCATGCTGTCCACCAGAGGCCGGTCGATATCGACCTTGCCCTGTTCCGCGAGCTGCATGAGGGCGATGGCGGTCAGCGGCTTGGAAATCGACCCGATCTGGAAGATCGTATCGGCGGTGGCGGAGATTTTTCCGGCCCGGTCCGCGTAGCCGAAACCCTGCTGCCAGACCACATCATGGCCGTCCACCAGCGCGATGCCGAGGCCGACGACCTTGTTGTCGCGCATTTGTTCGCGGATAAGTTTGGAAGTCTTTTTGATCGTGGACCGATAATCGACGTTCCAGCCGAGTGCGCCCTCCGCGGCGTGGCGGATGTCAAGGAGGATTCGCTCGGTGTGAAGCTGCGGTCTGGTCCGATAATCGCTCATGTTCAGGCCTGTGAACAGGACCCATCCCTTATCCGGGTAAAAGAGGAAGTCGGTCGTCGTTCCGGGATTGAGGCCGGTATGGCCGATCCTTCGGTATCCCATGGAGTTGGTCGTCACCTCGAAGCCATACCCCATGAGGGAAGGTTCCGTCACCGTCCATGCCCGTTCGAGGGTCTCGGGTTTCAGGACCGATCCCCCCATGAGCGCGGTGGCCCAGGTCAGCATGTCGTAGGCGGTCGATACCCCCGCCCCGGCGGTCCAGTCCCAGGAGAAGTTCCACCGCAGGGTGCTCAGCGGGTGATTATACCCGTCCCGCCAGAGATATCCCGGTGTGCGGTGCCGGGGGAGAGCGCCGGATTCGGAAAGCGACGTCCCGGTCATTCCGTTGGCGGTGAAGAACCTTTTGTGCACCATGTCCGCGACAGTCGAGCCGGTGGCGGCTTCGGCGATCAATCCCAGGATGTAATAGCCGGTGTTGCAATAGGAAAAGCTTTCCCCCGGATCGAAGTTCACCGGATGATTGCGGGTGATTGCCAGCACTTCCTCCGCGGTCCACTCGTGAGTGGGATCCTTGAGCAGCTTCTTCATGAACTCCGGGGCGTTCTCGTGATCGAAGAGTCCGCTGGTGTGGTTGAGGAGCATGCCGACGGTGATGATGTCGCCTTTCGGTACGAGGCCCGGGGAGAGCCATTTGTCAACGGTATCGTTGAGCCGCAGGCGCTTCTCTTCGATGAGAGACCAGATGAGTGAGGCCGTGAAAGTTTTGGTGACGCTCGCGATCCGGATGGCGTGGGAGGGCGACATCGACTCAAACGTTCCGGAGTCCGCAACTCCGGCCGAACCGAACCAGGCCCCTTCCTCCGTCGCAACGCCCATTACGGCGCCCGGAACCCCCTGGGCGACCGCATTGTCCAGCAGTGCCTGGAGCGCTGCCACAGGAATCGATCCTGCGGAAGCGGCGGAAAGCGGGGGGAGCGCCGGCGAAACGAGGGATGCGCATAGCAGGAGCAAAATGAAACAGATTCTGTTCATGAGGGCACTCCTTTTGCCATGATTGTCTGAGCGTAGTATGAGCAGATTTTCTGCAGGGCTTCCTGAACGGCCGGGGGGGCAGACGCCGTCGGAAGCCCTCGTCGCCCGGGATATGAAACCGTCTGCATAACATATTTATTTTACTGCCATGTGTCCAGCGTCAAAAGCAGGGCAGGGGGGGCAGGAGCGATTGCCCGGCCCCCGGTCGTTTCCCCCTTCGGTCGGGCTGCATGGAGCATGCACATCCACGGGCGGTGCGGGTCCCCTTCAGATTGGCCCGGCTCATGCGTGAACTGCCTGCACGAGGCACCGCCCGGCGCTGCAAAACGGGGTGCGGCGGAAAAACGCCGAGGGGCAAGGCCCTGAATCGCCCGCCGGTGGACGCCCGGTCTTTGCACGTGACCGATTCCCATTTTTGCTTTGCGTTTTGGCAAAAGAATCGCTAAACAATCAGGGAATATCCATGTTTCCCGTCCCGTCATAACGAGCGCGCGAGGAGAACCCCCATGATGGATCGAAAGACCAGGATTACCAGCTTGATCGGAGGCATAGTCCTTTTCATCTACAGTCTCTACAGGGTGTTGTTCCAGGGCCAGGACGTGACCCTCCTCATCATCAGCGTCCTCATCCTTGCCTTCAGCATCACTTCCATACTCAAGGCGCGGGAGAAAAAGGACTGACGGGAATGCCCTTGACGTGTAGACTCAAATCATCTAACGTTCGTCCACTTAAAAAGGCATCGCAAAAATGCGTCTGAATCGAAGATGAAAGGTTTCCTGAGGAATGGAAGATCTCAATATCGTCATGCGGGAGCGGTTGCACAAGGCTGAAGAACTGGAGGGGGAAGGGCGGCTGCTCTACCCGAACGGATACCCCGTGCCGCACCGAATCAAAGATGTCCAGAGTGCACACGCGGACAGGAACGCCGAAGAACTCGAAGCCAATCCCGAATCCTTCACCGTGGCGGGGCGCATCATCGCCCTCCGGTCTTTCGGGAAGTCGATCTTCATGCACATCCTCGATTCCGAGGCGAAGATCCAGATATACATTCAACAGAACCAGATGGGGAAAGAGGCCTACTCCGTCGCCAAAAGGCTCGACCTGGGGGACATCATCCGCGTCGGCGGACCTCTCTTCCGCACGCGCACCAATGAGCTGACGCTTCTCGTGAAGGAACTGCAGCTCCTCACCAAGAGCCTTCGGCCTCTTCCCGAGAAGTATCACGGCTTAAAAGACGTCGAAATCCGGTACCGACAGCGGTACGTGGACCTCATTGTGAACGATCAGGTGCGGGAAGCGTTCCGGAAACGGGCCGCGATCGTGCAAATCGTGCGGCAGTTCCTGATCGACAGGAACTTCCTCGAGGTGGAAACGCCCATGCTGCAGGCGGTCCCGGGCGGGGCCACGGCGAAGCCGTTCAAGACCTTCCACAATGCCCTGGGCATGGACCTCTACCTGCGCATCGCCCCGGAACTCTACCTCAAGCGCCTGCTCGTGGGTGGCCTGGAGCGCGTTTTCGAGCTCAACCGAAACTTCCGGAACGAAGGGGTTTCCACCAAGCACAATCCCGAATTCACCATGTTGGAGTTCTACCAGGCTTACGCGACCTACGAAGACCTGATGACCCTGACGGAAGAGCTTTTCGGGACACTGGCCCGGGCCGTAAACGGCGGGAGTCTCCAGTTGTCCTATCAGGGGCAGATCGTCGATCTCGCTCCGCCCTGGCGGCGCTGTCGCCTCATGGATTCCCTCGTTGAAATCGGGGGAATCCCCCGCGATGCCCTGGACGATCCCGAAAAGACCGCGGCCGTCGCCAGGTCGATGGGGATCGGGGCCGAGCGGTTCGAAGGCCACGGGAAGCTTCTCACCAAGATTTTCGACCTGGCCGTCGAACCGAAGCTCATTCAACCGACCTTCATCACTCATTATCCCATCGAGGTGTCGCCGCTTTCGCGCCGAAACGGGGCGGACCCGGAAATCACCGATCGCTTCGAGCTTTTCATGGCCGGGCGTGAAATCGCCAACGCGTTTTCCGAGCTGAACGATCCCCGCGATCAGCGGGGCCGGTTCGAAGAACAGCTCAAGGCGCGCCAGGCGGGCGATGAAGAAGCCCATTTCATGGATGAAGACTACATACGCGCCCTCGAATACGGCATGCCCCCCGCCGCCGGGGAAGGCATCGGTATCGACAGGGTCGTGATGCTTTTTACCGATTCGCCGTCCATTCGTGACGTTATTCTCTTCCCCCACCTCCGGCCGGAGAAGAAGATCTGAGCGGCTATGAATTTCGAACTGTTCGTCAGCCTCCGCTATCTTTTGGCAAAACGACGCCAGGCGTTCATCTCCCTTATCACAATCATTTCCATTGCGGGGGTTGCTGTGGGGGTAACGGCCCTCATCGTCGTCCTGGCGGTTATGAACGGTTTCCAGGAAGACATGCGGACGCGGATCCTTGGCGTGACTTCCCACGTCGTTGTCGGGAGTTTCGGCGGGGCGATGTCCAATTACCGGGAGATCATCCCTGAAGTCGAGAAAGTGCCCGGGGTCGCAGCGGCGACCCCTTTCATTTACACGCAGGTGATGATCACGTCGGGCAGAAGCGTTTCCGGGGCCATCCTGCGGGGGATTGACCCTCAGACGGCCTTCAAGGTGATCCGGCTTCAGGAAAACATGATCCGCGGGAACCTCGCGGACCTCGTCACTCCCCCCGAGGAAGGGAATCCGCCGGCTCATCCGGGGATCATCCTCGGCGTGGAACTGGCCAACAACCTGGGAGTGCGGCAGGGGGACTTTATCACCATCATTTCTCCCAGCGGGCGTTTGACGCCGATGGGGCAGATTCCCAAGAGCAAGCTTTTCCAGGTGGTCGGGATACTGCAGTCTGGCATGTACGAGTACGACAATTCCCTGGGCTACGTGGATCTGCAGGTTGCCCAGCAGTTCCTGGGCATCGGTGACGCGGTCACGGGCGTCGAGGTCGGGCTGAACGACATTTATAAGGCCCGGCAGGTTTCAGATGCCCTGCGCGACCGCCTCGGGTCTCCCTTTTGGGTGCGGGACTGGATGCAGATGAACCAGAGCCTTTTTTCCGCCCTGAAACTGGAAAAAGTCGTGATGTTCGTCATCCTCACCCTGATCATTCTCGTGGCCGCCTTCAACATCGTGAGCTCGCTCATCATGCTGGTCATGGAAAAAGGGCGGGACATCGCAATCCTGAAGGCCATGGGCGCCACGACTTCGAGCATACGGAAGATCTTCGTGCTGGAAGGTTTCATGATCGGGGTTTCGGGCACCATCCTCGGTTTGATCGGAGGTTTCACCCTCTGCAGCCTCCTGAAAAGGTACCGTTTCATAGAACTTCCCAGGGACATCTATCATATCTCGACGCTGCCGGTAAAAATGGAAGTGTCGGATGTTCTGATCATCGCGTTCGCGGCGGTCCTGATCAGCCTGATCGCCACACTGTATCCGTCCCGTAAGGCGGCCAAACTGGACCCATCGGAAGCGCTTCGGTATGAATAGCGGCAAATCCATAGAAGTCAACACACTGGGGCTCACGAAAGTCTTCGGGAGCGGTGTCCAGGCCATCGAACTGTTTCGGGACCTCGACATCATGATCCGCCGGGGCGAGCGCGTCGCCATAGTAGGGGCCTCCGGCGTCGGAAAGTCGACGCTGCTCAATATCCTCGGAACACTCGAAAAGCCCACGGCCGGTAAGGTGCTCTACGGCGGGGAAGACGTCTTTCTGTGGGAAGAAAAAGAACTGGCCAGGTTCCGCAACCATCACATCGGGTTTGTGTTTCAATTCCACTATCTCCTTCCCGAATTCAACGCCCTGGAAAATGTCATGATGCCCGGCATGATAGCGGGGCTGCCCAGAGGCGAAATCAAATCCAAGGCTCATGCGCTCATCGAGCGGCTCGGCCTTTCTCATCGGCTCGGCCACCGGATCGGAGAGCTTTCCGGCGGGGAACAGCAACGAGTGGCGGTGGCGCGGGCATTGCTGCTTCAGCCGAGTCTTTTTTTGGCCGATGAGCCGAGTGGAAACCTCGACAGCCGCACAGGGCGCACGCTTCATGAGCTGCTGGTGTCGTTGAACGAAGAGCTTGGACTGACCATGGTGATCGTCACGCACAATATGGAACTCGCTTCCATGATGCACCGCGTTTTACGCCTTGTGGACGGCCGTTTGAAGGAGGAAAAAAGGTCTGAAGTGACCCCTCCGGACGACCGGCACAACAGCGGCGGGGAGTAATCGCGCCCTGCGACTGCCGCGGATCCGGATGGAAACGACGGAAGCGGTGGCGCGGTGGGGCCATGGGCTCCGCCCCTTTTTTGAAGGCTCCCGGTGCGTATGCCGAAGCGGTTGATGCCGGTCGGGTGAAGCCGGTGGAAACCGATAAACGAGAATTCTGTTGGGATGGGGGGCGTTCAGTGGTATATTTTCGCATTCATTTTAGAATTCTCCGCGACGCATCCTTTTGCGCTGGCGGCCGGCAGGCTGTACAGGGTGGTGGAGGCGTTTTGTTGTGCGGGTCTTGCCGGAATGTGTTTGGAAGTTGGGACTGAATCCTGATGCCGCAGTGCGAGACCTGACGTGTAGCGTCTTGCCGGTGGTCATGCCAGGAATATCATGTGCCTTTCAGGTGGGCTATAGGGGCAAAGGATAATACAATGGTAAGCAGGAAGTACTTCAAAAGGATGCTGGGGATTCTTACGGCTTCTGCGATGCTGGTTTCTTTGGCGTATGCCGCCGAAGATCAGAGTCCCAAGGTCGCCGTGATGCCTTTCGTCATCCATAGCCAGAGCGATCAGGCATCGATCCAAAAGTCCGTGGAAGAACTGCTGGCCCGACAGATTGCCGGCGAGGGCATGAGGATCATCGATCCGGCTGAAATGCATAAAGGTCTCAAAGCCGGGGAATCCGTGCAGACCGAGGAACAGGCCCGGGCCGTGGCCCGAAGGGTTCAGGCCGATTTTGCGGTGCTCGGCAGTTTCAATGTTATCGGTACCAGCATCAGTCTCGACGCAAAGCTGGTTGACGTTTCCGGGAAGAAGAAGACGGAAAACCTCTTTGCCGAAGACAAGGGAATGGAAAACCTTGCGGCCGCCGTGACGCGAATCGTCCAGCAGGTGGCGGTCAATGTGCTTTCGAAGGCGGTGATCGCGGACATCAAGGTTCGGAACAACGACAGGATCGAAGTCGATGCCATTAAGTCGGTGGTGAAGAGTAAAAAGGGCGAGGTCCTTCGGCCTGAACAGTTGAGGGAAGACATCAGGGCCATTTACAACATGGGTTATTTCGAGAACGTGGACGCCGAAGTCACCGATTCTCCCGGGGGCAAGATCCTGACTTTTGTGGTTCAGGAAAACCCGACCATTCAGGAACTTCATATTGCGGGCAATAAGAAAATCAAGGAAAAGGACATTCTCGCGGCTATCGCCACGAAGCCTTACAGCGTGCTTCAACAGAACATGGTAACCGAAGACGTCCAGAAGATCATCAAACTCTATCAGCAGAAGGGCTATTTCGCGGCGGACATCACCTCGTCCGTGACCTTCCCGAAAGACCCGAGGAAGGCCATCATAACGTTCAACATAAAAGAGAACAGCAAGATATGGATCAAGAAGATCGGCTTCCGCGGCAATAAGAACATATCGGCGCGCAAGCTGCGCGGAGTGATGCAGACCAAGCAGAAGATGTTTCTCATTTCGCTCGTGTCGGAGCGCGGGATCCTGCAGAAGGAAGTGCTGGATGCCGATGTGGATCGTCTGACGGTCATGTACCATGACCAGGGCTATATGGATGCCAAGATAGGTGCCCCCGAGGTGACGAAGAAGGACGACGGCTTCTACATCGAGATTCCCATCGAGGAAGGTCAGAGATATAAGGTCACCGGAGTGAGGATCAAGGGGGAGCTGTTTGACGATAACGCCAAGATTGAAAAGGGGCTCGATTCAAAAAGCGACCAGTATTTCAGCAGGGAAAAAGTGCGGCATGACATGGACTATGTCTCCCGGAAATATATGGACGCAGGTTTTGCCCATGCCGAAATCAATCCGGTCGTGACGAGAGATCCCAGTACCAAGACCAGCGATATCACCTATGAAGCCAAAAAGAACGAGCAGGTGCACATCGGGAGGATTTTCATCACGGGGAACTCGAAGACGCACGACGACGTTATCCGCCGTGAACTCAAAATATATGAAGGCGATCTGTATAGTTCGACCAAAATAGAACAAAGCCTGGCCCGATTGAAAAAACTCGACTACTTCGACGACGTTGAAATCGTGCCGGTCGAAACCGAGCAGGCCGGGGTCATGAACCTTCATGTGAAGGTGAAAGAGAAGATGACCGGGTCGATCAGCCTCGGCGGCGGTTACTCCTCGGACGACGGTCTTTTCACCAGCGGTCAGATCGCGCAGCGCAACCTCTTCGGAACAGGGCAGACGGCCAGCATACGGGCATATCTGGGCCAGTCCACACAGCGTTATATGGCGAGTTGGACCAATCCGTTCCTGTTCGGATACCGGGTCGCGGGCGGGGTCGATGTATACGACTGGGAAAGGGACTACAGCAGTTTTGCCGAAGAATCGGTCGGTATGAGGCTGCGCCTGGGCCATCCCTTCGGGGAACACAGCAAGGTGTTCGGATACTATACCGTTGAGAACGATCGTATATTCGATGTGGCCAGCAATGCTTCGGACGACGTGAAGGAACAGGCTGCGAAGGGCTGGACGCTTCTCAGCAGCGTGACGCTTGGTTTTGAGCGGGATACGACGGACCATCCGTTCCTGCCGACAAAGGGAACGATCAACACGGCGACGATCGAGTATTCGAGCCCGGCACTCGGCAGTGAGCTCAACTTCCTGAGGTACGAATACCATACGGGTGTTTATGTCCCGCTGGGGATATGGAAGTTCGTGGGCGCGCTGAGAGGCGAAGCCGGATGGATTCAGGGGTTGGATCCGGACAACCCGGCGATGCCGCTTTATGAACGTTATTTCCTCGGTGGTATCAATAACCTGCGTGGTTGGCAGTGGGGTGATATCGGTCCGCGGGACGCATCGGGAACTACCACCGGTGGTGTTAAGTATGGAGTGGCAACCGCGGAATTGCTTTTCCCTCTATATGAAAAAATGGGTATCCGGGGCGTCCTGTTCGTCGATTCAGGTAACGCGTACAACGGAGACGACGCCTTTGACGTTACCAAATTCAGGAGCGATGCGGGCTTTGGAGTACGGTGGAATTCTCCGTTCGGTCCTCTGAGGATTGAATTGGGTATTCCTATCGACCGGGAACCTGGAGAAGGCAGCTCTCAATGGCAGTTTTCTGCCGGCGCATTCTTTTAAGGAGTGGAGCACATGAAAATGAAGAAGACAGGC
Source organism: uncultured Syntrophobacter sp. (assembly GCA_963663685.2). Classification (GTDB taxonomy): domain Bacteria; phylum Desulfobacterota; class Syntrophobacteria; order Syntrophobacterales; family Syntrophobacteraceae; genus Syntrophobacter. Next base: position 35,457 of record CAXXDT010000011.1, read on the forward strand.
TGGGTTTTATTGTTCTTGGGATTGTTCCTTGTTTCATCATCAGCGGTTTGGGCTGCTCAAGGTGGTTCCACGAAGATCGGCTATTTCGAGATTCAGGCGGTGCTGCAGCAGTCTCAGTGGGGAAAGCGATCCAACGACGAGTTCAAGCGGCAGGGTGAAAAGATCAAGGCCGACGTGGACCAGAAGGCTGCGGCGTACAAAACGGCCAGAGAGGATTTCGACCGGAAGAAAGACGTGATGGACGAAAAGGCCAAGGCCAAAAAAATTAAAGATCTTCAGGACATGCAGCAGGAAGGTGAAAAACTCCTGTCCGAGTCCAACGCGAAGCTGAACAAGCTTTCGAACGACCTGAGCGGGCCTCTGGTGGAAAAAGTCCTTGAAATAGTTAAGAGAATCGGAAGAGACGACAAGTACGATTTCATCTTCGAACGTGACAAGGCAGGCCTGGTATTCGGGGTAGATGGGGCCGACCTCACCAAGAAGATCATCGACGAGGTGGACAGGTCCGCTCCAAGGCAGTAGTGGTTCCGCAAAGTGTATTCCTTCCGACGGTCCCTTTGTGCACCCCTGCCGACAGCGCGGTGATTCCGGTTTGCGGAAACCGTGCAAGTCGGAGCGGGCTTGGATGATGGGGAGACGATCGGGCCACCGCGCATTTTCAGTATAAAGCGGCCCGTCAGTCGACGGCGGATGAAACGGTGAGAGACCGGCAGTGGGCGGGTCCATTGGACTTGGCTACTGCCGGTCCGACTGTTTCGATCTTGGATTTTTTCTGCCTGAGGCCGTCGGTCCGTCGAGAATTCCACGCATGGAAAGTTTTTGCCAGCCAAACCCCGGTAAGTCCTATTCGCTTGCGGAGTTGGCTCGACTCCTGGGAGCGTCTCTCGAGGGTGATCCGGATATCCGTATCTACGGCGTAAGTTCTCTGGAGGCAGCTCACGAAGGCCAGTTGAGCTTTATCACGGACAAGCGATACAAATCATCACCCGTGCAGTCCAAGGCATCGGCGTTTATCATAGGGGCGGGATTCGAACGCCCGGACGCCCCCGTGCTCATCAGCTCCGCGCCTTATCTGGCCATGGCGCGTGCGGCGGGGTTGTTCGCCGAACCTCCGTTCCTCGAGCCTGGAATTCATCCCACGGCTCATGTGGGCGCGGATGCGCGGATTGATCCGTCCGTGTCCGTCGGCCCGCTTGCAAGCATAGGGGCCGCTTCCGTGGTCGGCGGGGGCACACGCATTTACGGGTCCGTTTACCTGGGCAGGCAGGTCCATGTGGGGGCCGAATGCCTGATCTATCCCGGAGTCATCATTCTTGACCGGTGCCGTGTAGGGGACCGCGTGGTCATTCACAGTGGCACGGTGGTGGGGAGCGACGGTTTCGGATTTGCCCAGGACGAAGAGGGGTGCCACGTAAAGATTCCCCAGACGGGGATCGTGGAGATCGAGGACAACGTGGAGATCGGGGCAAACTGCAGCATCGATCGCGCGACCTTCGGGCGAACGCTGATCGGGAGGGGAACCAAGATCGACAACCTGGTTCAGGTCGCTCACAACGTGACCATCGGGGAACACGCGATTCTCGTGTCCCAGGTTGGCGTATCGGGGAGCACTCGCATTGGCAGGCATGCCGTCCTGGCCGGCCAGGTGGGAGTGGCCGGGCACATTGAAATCGGGGATATGGCGAGGGTTGCCGCCAAGTCCGGTGTCGCCCACTCCGTGGGATCGGGCCAAGATGTTGCGGGGATACCGGCAGTTCCGGTGAAGGAATGGAGAAAGGCCTTCGTCAATATTCAGCGTCTTGCCAAGCTAAAAGAGGACGTCCGGAATCTGGAAGAAAAAGTGGAACAACTGCAAAAAGCTCTGATTCATGGGGAATAACTATGGAAATCGCAGAGATTTTAGACCTCTTACCACACCGTTATCCTTTCCTGCTGGTGGACCGTATCCTTGAGCAGTCAGCGGATGAAGTCGTGGGCCTGAAGAACGTGACGATTAACGAACCCTTTTTCCAGGGGCATTTTCCCGGGGAACCCATCATGCCCGGTGTTCTTATCGTTGAAGCCATGGCCCAGACGGGCGGCATGCTGGCGCTGTCTTACGTCACACGCGAATCGTATAACAAGCCGATCTATTTCCTCGGCTTGGACAAGGTGCGTTTCCGCAGACCCGTCCGCCCCGGCGACCAGCTCATTCTCAAATTGAAACTCCTCCAGCGCAGGGGCTACGTGTTCAAAATGAAAGGCGAGGCCTTTGTCAATGAGCAACTGGTGGCCGAAGCGGAACTCATGGCGACCGTGGAGAGCCCTAAGCCGGACAAGGCCGACGACGGATCGCGCGCATGAGACATGCTTTCCGACCAGGGCACATGATGAAACCGATGCCCGTTTTCATTTGTAGTGAGGAGATCGAGTAAAAATGCAGATTCATCCGACCGCCATCGTGTCTCCCGGGGCGCGGCTTGCGGACGATGTGGCGGTGGGGCCGTACAGCGTCATCGGACCCGAGGTGACCATCGGGGCGGGAACGACGCTCGGGCCGCACGTCGTCATCGACGGGAAGACCGTAATCGGGGCGCGCAATCAAATATTTCCGTTCGCCTGTATTGGAACCCCGCCGCAGGATGTCAGTTACCGGAATGAAGATACCGGAGTGGAGATCGGCGACGACAATATCATTCGTGAGCACGTGAACATCCACAGGGGCACCGCCCGGGGAAACGGGGTGACCCGCATGGGCAATGGGTGTTTCATCATGACCCTGGTGCACATCGGACACGACTGCCAGATCGGAAACAACGTCCTCATGGTCAGCACGTGCGTGCTCGGGGGCCACGTCGAAGTCGGCGATTTCGCGTCCATAGGCGGTCTGACGGCAATTCACCAGTTTGTTCGCGTGGGGACCTACGCCTTTATCGGGGGCCATTCGGGCGTCAGGATGGACATCCCGCCGTATATGCTGGCCACGTTGGATCCCGCCAAACTGTACGGTCCCAATCTTATCGGCCTCAGGCGGAGCAGGTTCGCTCCCGAGGCTGTCAGGGCCCTCAAGCTGTGTTACAGAATCATATTTCGTTCGGGGTTGAATCTTCGGGAAGCCATCGTGAAGGCGCGCGGGCAGGTGGAACAACTGCCCGCGGTGGAGACACTGCTGAGTTTCCTTGAATTTCCTTCCCGAAGAGGGATTACAAGGTAGTCGATTATGAACGGCGTTGAATCGAAGAATCCGGAGGCGGCCCGTCCAAGAATCGGCTTGATCGCAGGGAGCGGGCAGTTTCCGCTCCTTTTTGCGCATGCGGCAAAGCAGGTCGGGGTTGAAGTCGTGGCGATCGGATTTCAGGGTGAAACGGATCCCGGCCTGGCCCGATATACCAGCGAATTTCACGTGGTGAAGCTCGGCCAGCTCAACAAGATGATCAAAACGTTCCACAAGGCCGGCATCTCAAGGGCGGCCATGGCGGGGGCGGTCAATAAAACCAAGCTTTATACGCGCCTCCGCCCCGATTGGCGCGCGGTGAAATTCCTCAATAATCTGAGAAACAAGAAAGACGATTCACTCCTCAGGGCCTTTGCTGAAGAACTGGAGCAGGAAGGGATCAAAATCGAGCCCTCCACCATGTTTCTGCCGTCTCTTCTGGCCGTTGAAGGGATTCTTACCCGGCGGAAGCCGAACCATCGCGAACAGGCGGACATCGTATTCGGATGGAAGATGGCCAAGGCCATCGGCCAACTGGACATCGGACAGTGCCTGGTCGTCAAGAATCAGGCCGTTCTAGCCGTGGAAGGAATTGACGGTACGGATTCGACGATTCTTCGCGGAGGCCGCCTGTGCCGTGAAGGGGCCATCATCGTCAAGGTGAGCAAGCCCATACAGGATCTGCGGTTTGATGTCCCGGCGGTGGGCTTCGACACCATCGAAACCATGAAGAGGGTCAATGCCGGCGTTCTGGTTTTCGAAGCCGAAAAGACGCTGATATTCGATAAGGAAAAGATGATCGATGCGGCCGACGCTGCCGGGATCTCCGTAGTGGTGCAGAAGGGCGAACATCTCCCGGACCACTATGCCCGGCCTTCCACGATCGGCCTGCCCGATTTTATGCAACGCTGGTCCGAACAGACGCTGCTTCCCAAGGCGGACCAGGTCCCGGTTTTCATCCGCGAAGCACGGGCCGATGCGCTCCGGGTGGGCGTCGTCGGGACGGGTTACCTCGGCCGCTATCATGCTCAGAAATATGCGCGGCTGCCGGAGGCGCGCCTTGTAGCCGTTGCGGATGTCAGGGAAGAGCAGGCGGGCAGGGTCGCAAACGAGGTGGCCTGCGATTCGGTGACGGATTACAGGGAACTGATCGGGAAGGTGGATGCCGTCAGCATTGTAACCCCGACCCCCTTGCACTTTGCCATAGCCAGGGATTTCCTCGCTGCCGGTGTGCATGTGCTGGTGGAAAAACCCATGACCACGACCCTGGAAGAGGCCGACGGACTCATCGCTCTGGCCGAGAGCAAGGGCTGCGTCCTGCAGGTGGGACACCTGGAAAGATTCAACTCGGCTTTCACCGCCGTCGTCCCCAGGCTCAGGAACCCCATGTTCATCGAAGCCACGCGGTTGGCGCTGTTCAACGACCGGGGCCTGGAAGTGGACGTCATATTGGACCTGATGATTCACGACATCGACATTGCGCTTCACATCGTGCACGCCCCGCTGAGGAACATCCAGGCCTCGGGGGTGTCGGTGCTGACCCGGCTTCCGGATATAGCCAACGTGAGGATGGAGTTCGAAAACGGCGCCGTGGCCAGTCTGGTCGCCAGCCGGATTTCTCTGAAGAACCGCCGCAAATTGAGAATATTCCAGGAGGACTGCTACCTCGCCGCGGACTACTCCACGAAGAGTGCGTATGCCGTGTACAGGGAGCAGGAAGCCGACGAGGCGGGCTACCCCGAGATTTCGATGGAAGAAATCGAGGTCCGGGAGCGGGATGCTCTTGAAGAGGAAATCGCCTCTTTTCTGCATTCCGCCCGTTGTGGGAGCAGGCCCGTAGTGGACGGGCACGACGGACGTAAAGCACTGGCAGTGGCGTTGAGTATTTCCCAACAAATCGACCGGCAGATGCAGGGAAAATGGCAACCTTCGAAAAGAATCCTCCAAGGATCTTTCTGAGTGCGGGGGAGGCTTCCGGTGACCTCCACGCATCGAACCTCTGCAGGGCCCTGAAGCGCCTCAACCCCGCCGTTCGCCTCACCTGCCTGGGAGGCAGGCGCCTGCGCGACGCCGGTGCGGATATTCTGGTCGACAACAAGGAAATCTCGGTGGTCGGCCTCTTTGAAGTCGCGCGGCACGTGAAACACATCCTCGACGCCTGGAGAAGACTCCGCCGCCATATCATCCTGGATCGGCCCGATCTGGTCATCCTCATAGACTTCCCCGATTTCAATTTCCTCCTGGGCCGGCTTGCCAAACGCTGCGGAATCAAGGTCCTCTACTACATCAGTCCGCAGGTCTGGGCGTGGAGAAGCGGCCGCGTGAGAGCGCTCAACCGGTTCGTTGACGAAATGGCGGTGATCCTTCCTTTCGAAACCGCTTTTTACGAAAGACGCGGCATGAAGGTCCGTTATGTGGGCCATCCCCTGCTGGACGTGATCCGGGAGGCTCCGTCCCGCGAAGAAGCGGTGCAGCGTTACAAAAGGCAAGAAGGCGGGGTCCTCGTGGGACTTCTTCCGGGAAGCAGGCGAAGTGAGGTCCGGCTGCTTTTGCCGACGCTCCTGGAGGCCGCCTCGATTCTCCATGCCGAAATCCCCGCCGTGTCTTTTGTCATTCCGCTTGCTTCCAACCTGGACCCTGCCCTGATCGAAGCTGCGACGGCCGACTGCGGCGTGCCGGTCCGGATCGTACCCGCGGACACCTACGGGGCGATCCGTGCCTGTGACCTGGTCATCGCCGTCTCCGGGACCGTCACGCTGGAATCCGCGATGCTGGGGACCGCGATGATCATCGTAAACAAGGTCTCGGAAATCAGCTATTACGCCGGGCGGCACCTGATCCAGGCGAAATTCGTGGGTCTGCCGAACCTTCTTGCGGGCCGCTCCATCGTGCCCGAGCTTCTTCAGCACGATGCAAATGCCGGAACAATCGCGGATTGTGCGTTGTCGTTTCTGAGGGACCCGGAGCTGATCGAGGGTCAGAAGGGGGAACTGGAAAGGATATGCCGCCTGCTGGGAGAACCGGGGGTATCCTCCCGCGTGGCGGAACTGGCTTTGGAGATGATCGAACGATGAAGCCGCATGGGGACGATCCGCAAAATCCGGTTCTGTTCGTCTATAACGGATTCATGCTCCTCCTGTGGCCTTTTCTATTCCTTTACTTTCTGCTGAGGGGGCTGACGGACGGCAAATACCGCAGGAGCTTCCTCCAGCGAATGGGGATTGTCCCTCCCCCGCGCCTCCCCCGTTCCAACCATCGTGTCTGGGTCCATGCCCTCTCGGTCGGAGAAATCCTCTCCGTCGTTTCCCTGGTGAAGGAATTGCGGGCCAGGTGCCCGGGTCTTGAAGTGGTGGTTTCATCGGCCACCGAATCGGGCCGGAAGATGGCGGAAGACCGCCTGGGCGCAGATGCCGCGCTCTTCCTGTATCTTCCGCACGATTTCAGGTGGGCCGTACGCGAAGCCGTGGATCGGATCGGACCGAACCTGTTCGTGCTGGTTGAAACCGACATCTGGCCCAATCTGCCCGATGTGCTCAGGCGGTCGGGAATCCGGACCGTCCTCCTGAACGGGCGGATTTCCCCTCGTTCGTTTCGGAGGCTCTCTCTTGCGCCTTCCTTTGTTTCGGGCATCTATTCGGGATTCGATCTCATCTTCACTCAGTCGGAGGAAGACAAGAGGAGATATGAGGCCTTCGTAAACCAGCCGGGGAAAGTTTTTGCCGCAGGGAACCTCAAATTCGATGCCCCGGCGGCCGAGGACCCGGACCCTGCCACCCTCCGCGCCGCGGCCGGGATTGCCGGAGAACGACAGGTCTGGGTGGGCGGAAGCACTCACAGGGGCGAGGAGGAAATCCTGCTCGACGCACATCGGAGCCTCATGAGGGAATCCCCGGGGCTGCTGCTGATCCTGGCTCCGCGGCAGACGGCACGCGGCCCGGAGATCCTGGCGCTTTGCGAAAAGAAGGGCCTCACGGCGGCGGCGAGGTCGGAAGGGCGGACCGCTCAGGGGAAAAACGTCTATGTCCTCGATACGCTCGGAGAGCTGAACCGTTTTTATGCGGTTGGGGATGCCGCGTACATAGGCGGAAGCATGGTCGCTTTCGGAGGGCACAACCCGCTGGAAGCGGTGCGCTGGGCAAGACCCGTCGTATGGGGGCCGCACCTTTTCAATTTCAGGGAAATCGAACGGGAATTGATTGCGGCGGGGTGCGGGTTCCGGGTCTCTTCAACCGAAGAACTCACCGCAACCCTGAGCCGATGCCTCGGGGATTCCGCGTTCAGGGAGAAGGTCGGACGGGCCGCCGTGAATTTTATGGCTTCCCACTCGGGCATAAGCGCAAGAATCGCGGAAATCCTCGTAGCGGGGATGCGGGTCAGCCCGAAAGCCCCTTGATGTTCGCGTGCAGTTCCCTGGTCTTTTCCAGCCGCGCCCGGTCCCGTTCCGTGGCGATTTCGGCAAGCTCCTGCTGCAGGGCTTTCAGATCCGGCTCGTCAACGGCCCTCCCCGCCCGGTAAGCGTCGATCAGGTACCGGTAGATGCAGATCAGGCGGCCGACGAGACTGACCGCATATTCGCGTCCCTGGACCTTCAACGTGTGCAGACCGAGGTCCAGGGTGTCCCACAGTTCCCTGCCGTTGAGCATGAAGGCCACGTTGGGGTGAAGCCGAATCCTGTCGTTGATCGCATCGATTACGCCGTCGTCATGGTTGCGTCTTTTCAGGACCTTGCGCCGCTGCTCATCCGTCAGCAGACAGAGCCGAAAACAGCTCCCGCTGCGATCGGGCGAGCCTTTGTATTCGACGATCTCGTTTCCTTCCTCGTCCCGGTACCTGCGTTCGACATAGGAATCGCTGATGAGTTCATGGAAAAGGCAGTTCCCGACGCCTCCCACGCACCGGTTACCGTGGATGAGCACTTCCGTTCCCACTCCCGCCAGGTCCGCCGCGTGTTTGAACATTTTGAGCTTCGGAACCGTGTCTGTTTCCGTGCTGGCAACTATCTGCACCGCGCCGTATTCCTTGTATTCGGCGATTTGCGCCGGAGTTTGGATGTTGCATCCGACGCTCGCGTGAATGACCAGCCCGGGGAAATTCGCCTTTGTCATCCGCATGAGCGAAGGGGTCTTGGCGATGATGCCTTCGACGCCCCAGTCGGCGTATTTGGCGATTTTGGTAGTGAGCAGGGGGAATTTTTCCTCCGGTATATCGGTATTGATCGCTACCCGGACTTTGCCGCCGGACACCCTGGCGATTTCCACGGCCTCGCGGATCTGGGAATCTTCAAGTTCCCAGGCGCATTGCCGCCTGCTGAATCCCTTGGCGCCGACGTAGACGGCATCGGCCCCCCTGATCCAGGACTTCCTCAACCATGGCAAGGCTTCCACCCGGTGCCAGAAGTTCATTCATGCAAGCCTCCTATGCAGCGACGCAGTGTGATGTTTAGATATACCTGAAAAAGATATAGAAGAATTCGCCACAAAGGGCAATAACAACCTCGGAGGGTGAAAACCGGCGGCCTGCCTGCTTTCTTGAACGCATTTTCATAGGAGAAGTGCCCTGGTCGGCAATGACGGCCTTTCATGGCCTTGACAGGGACTGGCGCACGATGCTCCATGGAAACCGCTTGCCCGGGCAGTCGGTGGCGGCCCCTTCGACATCCCTGTGCCCCATGATGTTGCCGCTTGGAATGTGATAGTATCGCATCAGGGTTTTCAGAAGATAGTCCAGCGACTGGAGCTGATTTTGAGTGGGCAGTTCCTGGTCGAAATTGCCGACCAGTGCCACACCGATTCCCTTTTCGTTCATTCCGCCCGCCTTGCAGTGTGCCCCGTTCTGCTGCTTCACCCACCTGGGGGAAGCTTCGATCTGCCCGTCGCCTTTCCCGAGGGTGCCGTTGTCGATGAGAAAGTGGTAGCCGAGCCCGTTCCAGAACCCCCGTTCACCGTGAGATTTGTCTATCCTGTTGGCGTTTCCGATGTCCGTGGCGGTGTGGTGGACGATGATGTACTTCCATTGCGGGTTCGGATAGAGCGGTATCACGTCATGCATGGCCCTCGCGTTGGGAATGACCAGCTTCTGACCGTTTCGTATCGGTTCGCCGGGTTTCAGGTTGTTCGCGGCGTAAATCGCCTCGGGGGAGACGCCGTATGATTTTGAAATGCGCCAGATGGTTTCCATCGGCCCGACTTCATGAACGATGGTCCTGGGGCCGCTGAAGTCCGTGAGCGGCTTCTCGACGAAGGTCCCCGAACGGGGGGAAGCGCCGGATTCGGTCCGGGCCGGAGCGGGGGCGGCCGCGGGAGCGGGGTACGCCCCGCCTGGCGGAGCGCAGATCTTCTGGGCGCAGGAGGACATCGCCAGCAAAGAAACGGCAATCAGGAGGCAGACCACCGATCGAGAACAGGGGATATGCATGGGAGTTGGGTTCATATCGGTCTCTGCAGGTCAAATGACATTAATACCGCCGACGGCTTTAATCATATGAATCCCCGAATCGTTTGCAAGCGGTAATACCGGTTTGCGTTCGAGACGATGCTCCTGCATTCCCCCGCAAGCCGCGGTGCGGTCTGAATGTTCAGAGCATCGGACCCGGATGTGTCGACTGTGAAATTCAGATGCGGAATACAGCGCGGTTGTCTCGGTGCGCGGGAAAGGTTCCGGCAGAGGGTGCGGTTCAAACCGGGTCAGGGGGAGACTGGATCCCTTTCTTTTTCAATTTTTCGATCAGTGTCGTACGGTTCAGCCCCAGGAGTTTCGCCGCTTTCCCCTTGACTCCGTTTGCCTTCTGAAGCGCTTCCGAAATAAGGTGGCTTTCCAGCTCATCGAGGGTCTCCTTCAGGTTGATGCCCTCTTCGCCCACCTCCAGAGGCTTGATCCTCGCGTCCTGATGGAGGCGCAGCCTCCGGGGGAGGTCGTCCACGCTGATCTCGTCATCCTCGGTCATGATGACCATTCGTTCGATGACGTTTTCCAGTTCCCGGACGTTCCCCGGCCAGTTGTATCGTTCGAGGATATCCAGCGCGGCTTTTGAAATCCGTTTCAAGGAGACGTCTTTCTTTTCGCACTGCTGCCTGAGGAAATGGTGGACGAGCAGCGGAACATCTCCCTCGCGCTCCCTGAGCGGCGGGACTATGATCGGGATGACGTTCAGGCGGTAAAAGAGATCCTCTCGGAATTCATTGGCGGCGACCGCCTTTTCGAGGTCCTTGTTGGTCGCGGCGAGGATCCGGACGTCCACTTCGATGGTTCGGGTCCCCCCCAGACGCTGGAATTTCTTTTCCTGGAGGAAACGGAGCAGCTTGACCTGGAGTTTCGGGCTCATTTCACCGATTTCGTCCAGAAGGATCGTGCCGCCGTGAGCCAGTTCGAAACGCCCCCGCCTTTCCCTCAACGCCCCTGTGAAAGCGCCTCTCTCATGCCCGAAAAGTTCACTCTCGAGCAGTTCCTCGGGAATGGCGCCGCAGTTGATGGGAACGAAGGTCATGTCTTTCCGCTCGCTGTGATAATGAATGGCGTTGGCGATGAGTTCCTTGCCCGTCCCGCTCTCACCCATGATGAGGACGGTTGAGGGCGATTTCGCGACCCTCCTGATCACGTGATACAGGGATTGCATGGTCCGGCTTTTGCCGATCAGCCTGTCGAAGCGATGTTGTTCCTGGATCTGCGAACGGAGGAGGACGTTTTCGTCCTTGAGGCTCCTGATTTCCCGGGCTCTGTGGAGGGTGAAGAGGAGTTCATCCAGGTTGACCGGCTTGGCCAGATAATCGAAAGCCCCCCGTTTCATGGCCCCGACCGCCGTCTCGATCGTGCCGTAACCGGTCACGACCACGACAAAAGTATCGGGATGATATTCCGCGAAGTGGGCCAAAACGTCCATGCCGCCCATCCCCGGCATGGCCAGGTCGGTGATCACGACGTCGTAGCTGTTTTTCGACGATTCGAGGATGGCGTCGGCCCCGCTCGACACGACATGAACCTCATACCCTTCCATGGTCAGGCTTTCGACGACCAGTTGCAGGGTTAAGGGTTCATCATCGACTACCAGAACTTTGAACAATGGTTTCATAAGATCAGTCGACCGCGGGTGTAAGATTTGAAACGCCGATTTTGTCCATGAGGGGCTGAATTCGTGGTTCTCAATTTAGCACACCCCGCTATTTATTCAATGGCGGATTGGGGACGTAACCGGGCAAAAGAGATTGAAAAATAGTAATAAACGAGCAAAAAAAGAGTTGACTCGGTATTCGAGGCTCGGTTAGTGTTAAATACTTCGAGTATCTTCCGGGCACACGGAAGTTTTGGAGAACATGCGGAAGATTCTTTTCTTACCGGGCTTCCGCAACAACAAATGAGGGTTTTCATGCATCGTCCCAATTCCGGCTCCATCTACTATTATTATTACGCCTATTACCTCGGCGGTTGCCGGAATTCCGGAGGTATGCATAAGCCATAAACGGATAAAGTGAAATGCTTTGGGCCGTGGGTATCTCTGGATCACCCGCGGCTTTTTTGTTTTCAGGGTTCGAAGAATCCTCCAGCCGCGGGTGAAAAAGACGTCCCGGGGCCCCTTGGACCAAAACCGGGAAATTCACCGACCAGCCTGGAAAAACCGCCGTTCCGATGAGGATCGGGATCGGGTCCCGGGCGCCAAAGGAGGACTTTGAATCCATGATTATCGTACTGAAACCCAACCACACGGAAGACGATCTGCACCGCATCGTGCAGCGGCTGGAAGACCTCGGCCTCGGAGCACACATTTCCAAGGGTGAACACCGGACCATCATCGGGGCCATCGGAGACGAAAGAATCCTTCGGGAAATTCCCATGGAATCGCTGCCGGGTGTCGAGTCGGTCCTGCCGATCCTCAAACCCTACAAACTGGTCAGCCGCGAATTCAAATCCGAAAATACGGTCATTCAGGTAAACGGGCACCGGATCGGCGGTCCCGAGGTTTCCGTCATCGCCGGCCCCTGCGCCGTGGAAAGCAGGGAAGTGCTGGAGGAAATCGCGGAAGCCCTATCCGCTCTCGGCGTTCATTTCTTAAGGGGTGGGGCCTTCAAACCCAGGACTTCCCCTTACAGCTTTCAGGGCTGGGGTGAAAAGGGGCTGAAGATTCTCGCCGGAGTGCGCGAACGAACGGGCATGATGATCGTAACGGAACTCATGGATCCCAGGGACACGGTACTGGTCTGCAAATACGCGGACATCGTGCAGATAGGGACCCGGAACATGCAGAACTTCAGACTGCTGACGGAAGTCGGGAACATCGACAAGCCGGTGATCCTGAAAAGAGGAATGAGTGCCACTATCAAAGAGTTTCTCATGTCCGCCGAATACATCGTGGCCCAGGGAAACGAAAGGGTGATCCTCTGCGAGAGGGGCATCCGGACCTTCGAGTCCGAAACGAGGAATACTCTCGATATCAGTGCCATCCCGCTGCTCAAGCAGTTGACCCATCTGCCGGTCATCGTCGATCCGAGCCACGCGGCGGGCAGAGTGGACCTGGTTCCATCGATGGCGCGGGCGTCCGTCGCCGCGGGTGCGGACGGGCTCATGGTTGAAGTGCACGTGAGGCCTGAAGAAGCCTTGAGCGACGGGCCCCAGTCACTGCGCCCCGATGCCTTCGCCTCCGTAATGGATGAATGCCGGCGTGTGGCCGCTGCCGTCGGGCGCACACTGTAACCGCGATATTACGGGCACGGCGGTCCGTCTGACCGCACCCGCGATACAGGAGGTCGACCTTGCCGGAATCATTACTGAAAGACGATAAGGGAAGTGAAGCGCCATGGGGGCCGGGCGCCGCGGTGGGCGTCATCGGCGGCCACGGCGAGATGGGACGGCTGTTTGCAAGGTTCTTTGAGGACCACGGCTACCGCGTGACCGTGGCGGACAGGGATACGCTACCCGGCCCGCGGGAAGTGGTCGAAGCATCGGACATGGTCCTCTTTGCGGTCCCTCTTCACCTGACGGAATCCGTCATGAGCGACCTGGTGCCCTCTACGCGGCCTGGCCAGCTCCTGATGGATCTCAGCAGTCTCAAGGCAGGGCCGGTCAAGGCCATGCTGCGATCTCCCGCGTCCGTGGCCGGCCTCCATCCCATGTTCGGCGGGCGCATCGCCTCGCTTTCCGGGCAGACGATCATCGCCTGTCCGGTTCGAATCGATGCTCCGTCATGGGCGCGTCTCCGTGCTCTTTTCGTTGCCGCGGGCCTGAAGGTGAAAGAAACCACGCCGGAGGAGCACGATCGCATGATGTGCGTCATCCAGGCCCTCTTTCACATGACCACCATGCTGGCCGGAAGAGTGCTGAGGCAGATGGGCGTAAACGTGCCCGATACCCTCGAATATGCCAGCCCGCATTACCGCGTCGAAATCAATATGCTCGGGAGGATGTTCGCGCAGAGCCCGGAACTGTACTCGGCGATCGTTCAGATGAACCCCTTTACCGGGGAAATCCTTTCCCACCTGAAAGAGACCCTGAGCGATTACGGCAAGTGGTACGAAACGGAAAGGCTGTCCGCTTTCACCGAGGACTTCAGAATGACCGCGGAAAGCCTGGGTGATTTCTGCGTGGAGGCTTTCAGGGAAAGCGCCGTGGTGATGGATTCGGTGATCAAGCCGCTGCCGGGCCGGTGAGGTGTGCCGGAAGGCGAAGCGGGGTGGTCAGCCCCCGTTTGCGCCGCTCTCGGCCGTGGTCCGGTCGAAGCATTCTTTCAGGCATTTGGTGCAGTTCGAGGTTCGGATTCCGTGCTTGCAGTACCGCGCAAATGCGTCGAACCAGTCGAAACCCGTCCGCGGGCAGAGGTTGATGAACTCAAGAAAACGAACCAGCCGGTCGATGGCCATCGGATCGATGGCATGTTCGATCCTGCAGGCGTTCGCTTCGGCCTCCTCGGGGCTGAGCCTCAGGGCGGTTATAAAGAATTCCTTCAGGGTGTTGTGCCGGTGGATGATATCGCGGGCGATTTCGCGGCCCGCCGGGGTGAGAGTGATATAACTGTACGGACTGTAATTGATCAGGCCGCGGTTGGCCAAGGCCTTGAGCGCCCCCGTGACCGATGCCCGTTGAACATTCATCTGATCGGCGATGTCTTTCGCTCTCGCGACACGATTCGATCGTTCCAGGTGAAAGATGACCTCAAGGTAATCCTCCAGGCTGGCGGAGAGCACTTCTGTTATTTCCCCTTCTGGGAGCATTTTCAAGGCCCTTTCCTGATTTGGTGTCATTAACTTATCCGCTGCAGCCGGTTACGTCAAGGTGTGGCCGACGTCGCGGCTGTGAGCGCGGCTAGAGGAGGCCTTCCCGGCAGCAGGGGGGTGACATGCCTTCCGGAAGGCGCCGGGGCTTCCTCCCGTTCGACGGTGAGACAATCCTGCGGGGGGGGGGAAATGCCGGCTTCTCCGGGTGCCAGTGTGCGCTTCCACCCTCCACAACGGGAGAAAAGCCGGGAAGCGTCCGGAAGGAATTGAACAGGAATGGCGTCCTGAAAGTGGCGATACCGAGCCATTTGAGCACCTTATGCTACGGCATAAGCCTTGCGGGGTCAAGATGATTGAATGGGACGGAACCGTTTTCGCGTGTCGCAATCGCTCATGCCGGAGGGCGAGAGTCTGTAAAAGGACTGCGGAAGCCGACGGGTGGGATTCCCGAGGTAAAATGCCCTTTTTATCAATGGGTGAAGGCCCCCTCCGTTTTCTTCCCTTTTTTACGGCCCGCACGCGCACGAATGGAAAACCCGCCACCCCCGGACACGCCTTTAATTTGCACAATACTTCAGAAGGAACCGATTCACCTTCTGCCGCCCTAAAACACAACCGGACCTTTCGCCGCCGGAAGCGCGATACATAGCGGTTCTCGCCACATGCATCGTTGCCGGACGAGATTCTGCCCGTGTCATTCCTGAACAGGAAGAACTTTCAGAAAACTCTTGTTTCCCATCGCCTCTATGAGTAATATGGATTGTGCATTTAGTGCACTTTGTGCACAAACAATGCGATGACCATTCCCCGGGCAACCATATTTTCAGATGATCGAGAATTATGATCGAAGAACTGTTCACCAAGCCGGTACTGATCTTCGGGTGCGGCAATGTGCTCCTCGGAGACGATGGGTTCGGCCCGGCGGTCGTCGAATTTCTGCTTGAACACTTTGCGCTTCCCCCGTTCGTTCTGGCGGTCGATGTGGGGACGAGCATCCGGGATTTTCTTTTTGATCTCCTGCTGATGCCCGGGAAGCCAAGGCGGATTTTCATCATTGACGCGGTTTTCCAACCTGTGCGTCGGGCGGGGGAGTTGTTCGAAATTCCCCTGGAGGAACTCCCCGTCCAGAAAAAGAACGATTTTTCCGTGCATCAATTCCCTTCCACGAACCTGCTGGAAGAGCTGAAAAACGATTGGGGGGTGGATGTCAGGGTCCTGGCCGTCCAGATGACGGGCCTGCCGGAGGCAGTGATGCCCGGCCTGTCCGACGAAGTCTCGGCTGCGGTTTCAGGGGCCTGTGAATGGCTGTTGGAGCAAATCGGGGTGGGTTCATGATTGTTATTCGAATCGGTCAGTTGGCGGAGCAGTTGGGGGTCCATCGCAATACGATCCGCAATTGGGTGAAGAGCGGGAAGCTGCCCGCGCGCAGCATGTCCGGGAAGCGCTACCTCATCACTGAAAGCGATTTCGGGAAGCTCTGTCTGGAATTCGGCCTTGAACGATCGGCGATGAAGCTCAAGCACGTTCCCGGCACGCCGGTTATGAGCCGGGAATCGGCCTTGCGCGAGCAAAACGTTCGATCCATCGGGGAACGGTCGGGTCGTCTGCTCCCGGAGCCCGGTTTCGGTGACGTCTGTAACACGTGCGGAAGTTGTGCGAGTGTCTGTCCCATTTCGGGGATTGACGGCTTCGACCCTCGCAAGGCCATACGGATGGCGGTGCTCGGGCTCGAAGACGAGCTGATCGACTCTCAGTGGCCCTGGAAGTGCACCCTTTGCGGCAAGTGCGAGGAAGCATGCCCCATGAACGTGGAAATTGTCGCCCTGATTCAGCGCGTGAGGGGGTTGAGGGACAGGAGCAAGGTCCCCGAACCGCTGCACAAGGGCGTGCTCATGTGCATCGAAAAGGGAAATAACCTGGGCATCCCCAAGGAAGACTTCATTTCGCTGGTGGAGGAAATGGCCGGGGAGATGTCGGATGAGGGCTGCCCGGGATTCAGCGTTCCCATCGACGTCAAGGGGGCGGATCTGCTCGTTACGGTGAATTCCAAGGAACCTTTTGCCGAGCCCGACGACATGAAGCACTGGTGGAAGATTTTCCACGCGGCGGGTGAATCCTGGACGATCCCGTCGAAGTCCTGGGAGGGGGTCAACTGGGCGTTTTTCACCGGAGACGAGGAAGCCCTGAAAGCCATTGTGGGGAGGCTCGTCGAGAGCATGCGTGAGCTGAAGTGCCGGACGCTGCTCCTCCCGGAGGCGGGGCAGGCGTATTTTGCCACCCGGTATGCGCTCAACCGCTGGTTCCGGAGTGAACTGAAGCATTTCGAGGTGATTTCCATTTTCGACCTGCTCGTCCGGTACATCGACCAGGGACGGATCCGCATCAACTCCGGGCGCCATCCGGCCCTGACCACGTTCAACGATTCCTGCTATTACGGCCGCAGGTCACGGAAAGTGTTCGGGCGCGGGTACTTTGATGAAGGGCGGATGATCACGCAACTGTGCGCCCCAAACTACGTTGAAATGTACCCGGACCGGGAAGGAAGTCACTGCTGCGGGGCGGGAGGCGGAACGTGGGCCATGCCGTTTAAGGAAGAGCGCGTTTTTTTCGGGAGGGTGAAAGCCGAGCAGATCGTGGAGAGCCGGGCGGGCGTGGTCGTCACGGCATGCCAGGACTGCCGCGACCAGATTATGAAGAGTCTTCGCAAGGAATACGGCCTCAATGTCGATGTGAAGTACCTCTGGGAACTGGTGGCCGAGTCTCTCATACTTCCCGGCCAGTCTGGAGCGGCCTTATGATGATTCTTGAAGAAATGATCGGCGCTGTTCTGGTTGTCGGCGGCGGTGTCGCGGGCATGCAGGCGGCCCTCGATCTGGCAAACAGCGGTTATTTTGTTTATCTCATTGAAAAAACCGGCGCCGTCGGCGGGTCCATGGCACAACTGGACAAGACGTTTCCGACCAACGACTGCTCCATGTGCATCCTGTCTCCGAAGTTGGTCGAGTGCGGCCGGCACCTGAACATTCAGCTCATGACCCTGACGGAAATCGAGCGGGTGGAAGGTGAAGTGGGGCATTTCACGGTGACCCTCCGGAAGCACCCGCGTTATGTGGACGAGAACAAGTGCATTGCCTGCGGGGAATGCGCAAGGCAGTGCCCGGTTGAAGTCAGGGATGAATTCAACGAAAAACTGAGCGACCGGAAGGCGATTTACGTCAAGTACCCGCAGGCGGTGCCTCTGAAGTACCAGATAGACCCGGAGAACTGCCTGAAGATCCGGCACGGGGCCTGTGGAAAGTGCGAAACGGTGTGCCGCTCTTCGGCCATCCTGTTTGACGATGCGGAGAAGACGGTCGAGGTGAAGGTCGGGTCCATCGTTCTCGCCCCCGGGTATCGTGCTTTCGATCCTTCGGGCATACGGGCGTGGGGCTACGGGGTGTTTCCCAACGTCGTCACCGCCATGGAACTCGAACGGCTGCTCGCGGCATCCGGGCCGACCGACGGCCAGCTCGTTCGCCCTTCGGACGGGAAAAAGATCCGGAAGATCGCATTCCTGCAATGCGTGGGCAGCAGGGATATCAACAAGGCCGGCCACGGGTACTGTTCGGCCGTCTGCTGCATGTATGCCATAAAAGAAGCCATGATCGCCATGGACCATGTGAAGGACCTGGATATCTCCATCTTTTATACGGACATGAGGACTCACGGCAAGGACTTCGAACGTTTTTACGACCGTGCGAAGCAGCGGGGCATCAAGTTCCACCGGTGCAGGGTCCCCTTCGTTGAACCGGCCCCCGAAAACGGGGATCTCCACATCCGCTACATCATGGACGAGGGCAGGCAGACCAAAGAGGAATTCGACCTGGTGGTGCTGTCCGTGGGCATCGAGAGTCCGCCCGCTCTGAAGGACCTGGCCGACCGGGTGGGAATCGAACTGAGCCCCGATCGGTTCGCGGTCACTTCCACCTTTGCCCCCGTTACGACCACCAAACCCGGCATTTATGCGTGCGGTGCTTTCACGGGCCCCAAGGATATTCCTCTCTCGGTCATCGAGGCCTCGGCCGCCGCCACCGCCGCCGCCATTCGGCTTTCCGGCGTGAGGTACAGCCTGTCGCGCCAGAAGACTTTCCCTTCCGAGAGAGACGTGCGCGGAGAAGAATTGCACATCGGGGTCTTCGTCTGCCACTGCGGATCCAACATCGCCGATGTGATCGACGTCGAAGCCCTGGCTGCCTATGCCGCGACACTTCCCCACGTCAGTTTCGTCGAGAGCTGCCTTTTTGCCTGTTCACAGGATTCTCAGAACGTCATGCGCCAGAGGATCCTCGAGAAAAAGCTGAACCGCGTGGTCGTGGCGGCCTGCACGCCGAGGAGCCACGACGCTCTGTTCAGGGAAACCCTGAGGGCGTCGGGGCTCAATGAATGTCTCTTCGAGATGGCCAATATCAGGAACCACGGCGCGTGGGTGCATGCCGGCGAGCCCGAATCCGCCACCGCAAAGGCGAAGGACATGGTTCGCATGGCCGTGGCCAAGGCGGGCCTGCTGGAACCGCTCGAGCCCGTATCGGTGAGGATCAATCCCCAGGCACTCGTGATCGGGGGAGGACTTTCGGGCATGGTGGCGGCCTTGGCGCTTGCGGACCAGGGATTTCCGGTTCATCTCGTGGAAAAGTCGGCCCAGTTGGGCGGAAACGCTCGGCATCTGCACCTGACCTGGAAAAACGAACCGGTTTCCGCCTACGTCGACCAACTCATCGCACAGGTTCGGGAGCACGATCTCATCACGGTGCATCTGAAGGGCCTCATCACCCACGTCGAGGGCTTCGTGGGAAGCTTTCGTTCGGCCATTGAAAAGCCGACCGGGACCCAGATCGTGGACCATGGAGTGGCCATTCTCGCCACCGGGGGCCAGGCCCTGAAGCCCGAGGAATACGGCTACGGGCTTTCGCCGAACATCCTGACGGCGCTCGAGTTCGACAGCCTGCACGCCGCGGGCGATGAAAGGGTGAAACACGGACGGACTTTTGTGTTCATCCAGTGCGTCGGGTCCCGGGAACCGGGCAGGGCGTATTGTTCCAGGGTCTGCTGTAAACACTCCATCCAGTGCGCCATCTCCCTCAAGGAAGAGGACCCGTCGAGGAAGATCTACATCCTGTACCGGGACATCCGGACCTACGGGCTGCGGGAGGAAATCTACAAGCGGGCGCGTGAGCTGGGAGTGATTTTCATCAATTACGAACTGCATCAGAAGCCCAACGTTCTGCTGGATGAAGACGATATTTCGGTGGTGGTGTGGGACCACGTTCTGCACGAACCTTTCAACATTCCCGCGGATGTGCTGGTCCTGGCCACCGCGATTCTGCCGCACCCGGAAGTCCGGGAACTGGCGAAGCTCTATAAACTTCCGGTCGATCCCGACGGGTTCCTTCATGAAGCCCATGAAAAACTGCGCCCGGTGGATTTTGCCACCGACGGTCTGTTTCTCGCCGGCCTGGCCCACTATCCCAAGCCCATCGACGAGGCGATCGCCCAGGCCCAGGCGGCGGTGTCCCGGGCCGTTACGGTGCTGTCGAGCCGCTGGACCGATCTCGACTACGTGAAGGCCCGCGTGGACGAAACCCGGTGCGACGGCTGCGCCATCTGCCTGGACGTATGCCCCTATCACGCGCTGAGGCTGGAGGAAATTCGCGGAACGGGAGGCAGGCAGCACGTGGTGGTCGAAGCTGCGAAATGCAAGGGCTGCGGTTCCTGCCAGGCGACGTGCCCAAAGGAAGGAGTCAGTGTTGCGGGATTTACCCACCGCCAGATTTCGGCGCAGGTGAGGGCCGCACTGAACGGATAATCAAGGGCCCGGAATCGGCCGCCCGGGATGATCGGGCCCCGTCCGGGTCGTACCGGATACATTTGCGAGGTTGGCTCATGGAATTTGAACCCAGGATCATTGCGTTTGCCTGTAACTGGTGCGCCTATGCCGCGGCGGACCTGGCCGGCACAACCAGAATTCAATACCCCGCCACCGTGCGCCTCGTGCGGGTGATGTGCTCGGGAATGGTGCACCCGGACCTGATCGCCGAGGCGTTCCAGAACGGCGCTGACGGCGTGATGGTGATGGGCTGTCATCTGGGGGAATGCCATTACCAGGACGGCAATCAGAAAGCCAAGGCCCGCATGGTCGTCGTCGATGAACTGCTCGAGCTACTGGGGCTTGAATCCGAGCGCTTCCGTCTCGTGTGGTGTTCATCGGCCGAGGCCGATCACTTTGTGAACATGGTCCGGGAAATGACCGAAACCGTGCGAAACCTCGGGCCGTCGCCCTATGCGTCATCCCGGGGGAAAACCGGTGGAAACGGGGAGGTGCCGGAATGCCAGTCACTTTAGCGGGGGAATCGCTCAACGGTTGTGCCGGATGCGAGCTGTCGATGCTCAACATGGGTGAGTCTTTCCTGGATTTCGTTAAGGAATTCCGCATCGTCCACATGCCCTTCCTCATGGACGACAAGTATTTCGGCCGGACCGGGGACGGGAAAAGCATCGAAGTTCCCGAAGCGGAGATCGGAATCATAAACGGGGGGGTCCGCACCGAGGAACACCTGGAGATTGCCGTGAAGATGCGCGCCAAGTGTAGAGTCGTGGTGGCCCTGGGGGCGTGCGCCATGCACGGCGGCATTCCCGCACTGATGAACCAGTTCCCGGATGACGAACTGTTCCGGCGCTGCTATCGCACTTCGGAGAGCACCGAGGCGTCCGATCCTCCCTGTGAGGTCGTCCCTGCTCTGCTCGACCGCACCTATGCGCTGGATGAGAAAATCAAGGTGGATGCCTATCTTCCCGGCTGCCCGCCCCACCCGGATCACATCACCGCCACGCTGAATGCTCTCATCCGGGGCGAAAAACCGGAGCTGCCCAGGAAAAGCGTGTGCGACATCTGTCCCGCGCGCAGGGAAGGCAAGGGATCGGTCCAGAAGATCCGGCGTTTCACCCGCGGCGCGAAGCTGCAGCAGGACAGGCCGCTTGACGAGATGAAATGCCTCCTCGAGCAGGGCCTCCTGTGCATGGGACCCGTGACGCTCGCCGGCTGTTCCGGCGTCCACGGGAAGGCCCCCCGCTGCATCGCCGCCCGGGTGCCGTGCAGGGGCTGCTATGGCCCGGTCAGGCAGAACGGAAACCCGCTTCTCGACATGTTGAATGCGCTGGTCAGCAACGGCATCGACGTGCGAAGCGTTCCCGACCGGCATTCGCTGCTCAGGTTTTCAGGCGCCCACGGGCGGCTCATCAGGCCAGGGGCCAGGGCACGGGCCACGGGAAAGGAAGCGTAGAAAGCACCCCCTTCCCGGGGCTCTGCATTTGCCTGCACCCTTCATTCCCATTCAGGGAGGTTTTCCATGGGAAAAGACATCGCGATCGAACCCGCCCGGAACATGCCGGACCACGGCACGTCCCGCGGGAGGGTTATCAACATAGAGCCGGTTACGAGGATCGAGGGCCATGCCCGCATCGCCATTCAGCTCGACGATGAGGGCAACGTCGCCACGGCCCGCGTGCACATCATGTCGCTCCGTGGATTTGAAAAGTTCGTCGAGGGAAGGCCCGCCGAGGAAGTTCCGGGAATCGTGAGCCGGATCTGCGGGATGTGCCCCTGGCAGCATCATATCGCTTCCAACAAGGCCGTGGACGGGTGCTTCGGGGCGACGGTGCCGCCGGCCGGAATGAAGCTTCGGGAACTGATGCAGGCCATGTCCCACATCAACGACAAGATCCTGCACTTCTTCTTCCTGTCGGCCCCGGACTTCCTGCTGGATTCGCACGACGGGTATTCCGTCCGCAACATTATGGGAATCGCGGAAAAACTGCCCGAACTCGCACGGAAGATCGTCCGGATGCGCTACCAGGGACAGATCATGATGGAGAAATTCGCCGGAAAGGTGATCCATCCCGTGGCCGTCGTCCCCGGCGGATTCTCCAAACCCATGTCGGAAGCCGAACGGCAGGAACTTCTTGCCGGCAGCCGGGAGCAGCTCGAGTTCGCGAAGTATGCCATGGATTACGGCAAGAACCGGATTTTTTCAAAAATCGACCCCGAGGTCATGCAACTGGGCGACATCACCACGGGCTTTCTGGGGACCGTCAGCCCGGAAGACGGTTCGCTGAACCTGTATGGCGGCGTTTTGCGGCTGATGAAATCCGATGGTTCATTCCACGAGTTTTCGTGCCGGGAATACACCGATTTCATCGCCGAACACGTGGAACCCTGGTCGTACGCCAAGTTTCCCTTCGCTCACGCATGGGGTGAAGGTTTTTCCATGGACCTCCATGCCCCGCGCGGAATATACCGTTCCAACTGCCTCGCGCGCATGAACGTGGCCGATCGCATCGACACCCCGCTCGCGGACGCCGAACTGGGCGAGTTCCGGTCGCGGTTCGGCCGACCCGCCCAATCGACGATGCTCTATCACTGGGCCCGGCTGATCGAACTCCTGTATGCCTGTGAAAAAGTGGTGCAATTGCTGGAATCTCCGGACATCACCGACCCGAGGGTGAGGGATGAGGTCTGGCCGAGGGCGGGCAGGGGAGTGGGATGCGTGGAAGCCCCCAGAGGGACACTCATCCATGACTATTCGACGGATGAAAACGGCTGTATCACCCGCGCCAATCTCATCGTGGGCACGACCCACAACCAGGCCCCCATCAACATGAGCGTTGAAAAGACCGCCCGGGATTTCATCCATGACGGCGTCGTGGATGAAAGACTTCTCAACCGGGTGGAGATGGCTGTGCGCGCCTACGACCCGTGCATCTCCTGTGCGACGCACACGCTGGACGGCGGTCCGGGTGTCGAGATCAAAGTTCTGGATTCAAACGGCGGAGTGGTTGTTCAAACCCCATGACGGCCCGATCTTCGTCTGCTTCTTCTTCCCGCGGTTGCGACGATTTTGCGAAAATTGTGCAAGAGCGCAATTAATGGCAACTAATTGGTTGCATGGCCGGTTTTTTTTTGAGAGAATCGGCACAAGCGCTTGTGTAAGCATGTGTCATTAGAACGGAACTCCGATGCACAACCGTGTCGGATTCCGTTTTTCCATAAGCCGGCTGTCCCTTTGCGGATTTTCACGGCGATATCATTCATCTTTAGTCCGACTTATATGCCGCCGGGGCGTGGTGCCCCGGTGACTGCCTGTTCGGGCCGCCTGCGAGGCGTTGGGCGCGCAGGGCGGTTTGCGGCTGCTATTTTTTATCGCGGCGGGGTGGTGCTGTGTATTTTTTCCCGAATCGAGTGCGAATGGTTGTGGGGGGAGTTTTTTCCGGCCATTGGGGGAGAAGTTCAAGGGAGGCATGCGAAGTGACATGATTTGAGGGGGAGGTAGACATCATGAATTCAGTAACTGTCTTGGTTCTTGCCTTTGTAGTTGCCATTGTCGGTTACCGGGTCTACGCCAGGTACATCGATGTCCACGTCATGAAAGTGGATCGAAAACGGGCCACTCCGGCCGCAATGTACATGGACGGGGTGGAATTCATGCCCACCAGCAAGAACGTTCTCTTCGGCTACCAGTTCAAATCGATTGCCGGCGCCGGGCCCATCATAGGACCGATCATTGCCATCCAGTGGGGCTGGCTGCCGTGTCTCGTCTGGATCCTGGCGGGCACCTTCTTCATCGGGTGGGTTCAGGACTATTCGAGCGCGATGATCTCCATGAGGAACGAAGGCGCATCCTTCGGAGGTCTGAGCTACCGGCTGATCTCTCCCCGCGCCAGGCTGATCCTGCTCTCCTTCATCTACTTCTATCTTCTTCTCATCGCCGGTGCGTTCGGAAACGTCGTGGTGAGCACGGCGATAACCCTCAAGGCTTCTCCCATGGCATGGCTCTTTCTCACCATTGCCGGGGTCCTTGCCGGGCAGATGATCTACCGATGGAAAAAGGACATCATCCTGACCACGGTCATCACCGTTGCCATCACGATGGTGGGCATCTATCTCGGGACCGTGGCCCCGTCGGACAAGGTCCTTGGAGCGTCGCTCTCCGACAGCCGGGTGCTCTGGACGGTCGCAGCCTTCGTTTTCTGCTATTTCGCCGCGGTTCTTCCCATATGGCGGTTTTCTCTTCCCATAAATTACGTGGCTTCCTACGTCGTATTTCTTGGGCTTTTTTTCGGGCTGATCGGCGTGCTGGTGCTCCATCCCGATTTCACCCTTCCCGCCGTAACGGATTTCTCCATTAAAATCGGTCCGGTCTGGCCCATCATGTTCGTGACCATTGCGTGCGGCGCGATTTCCGGGTGGCACAGCATGGTGTCCAGTTCCGGGACGGCCCGCCAGTTGGAGAGCGAACTGGATGCAAGGCCGGTCGGGGCCGGGGTGATGTTCGTGGAGATGGTGCTGGCCGTGTTCGCCCTGGTCATAGCGGGCACGATCTACTCTTCCGCCGCCGACTACGGGGCGGCGGTGGCAAAAGGACCGGGGGCCGTCTTTTCCGCGGGCATGGCGAAGTTCCTCGGAGTCCTGGGCTTCTCGACGGAGCTGGGTACTTCGTACGGGAGCGTCATGATGATCCTGCTCGCCATCACCATCATGCAGTTGGTGGTGCGGTTCATGAAAGTGGCCACTTCGGAACTGCTCGGGGACGTCAGCCCGATCTTCAAGAACGCTCACGTCGGGACCATTGTGGCCAGCATACTCGGTGCGGTGCTCGTCCTGACGGGGTGGTGGCAGTACCTGTGGGTGTTGTTCGGTGGGGCGAATCAGCTCATGGCCTCCCTTGCGCTGATGCTCGTCACGGCCTGGCTGATGTCTGAAGGCAGAAACTCCGCGTGGACTTTCTACCCGATGATCTTCATGTTTATCACCACCGTGGCCGCTTTGCTCTACACGTCCTACACCCTGTTGATCAAGGTGGTCGATGGGAGCGTGCACGGGGAAGCTCTTTTCGGGAACACGCTGATGGGGCTTGTCGGAATCTTCCTGGTTATCGCGGCGTTCATCCTCGGGGTCGAGGGGCTGAAGGCCTTCGGGCGTTACAGGAGGATAAAGGCGGCACCGGTGTCGGCTTAAACGCGGGCAGCCAACCGGCGGGATCCCCGGGAGCCCGCCGGTTGCGTGACGGTGAGGAGTCTGCTTTATGGGCAAGGATGAAAAGGAAAAGAAGGGGGGAATCTTTCAGGCGGTCAAGGAATTCGTCTATGGAGTGGCCGCTCACGATTCCGCCCGGTTTGCCTTGAAATCCAGGGCAAGCATGGAACATCTCTTCATTCTCATTACGATGGGCGACATGCTGGGAGTGCCGATCCTGCCTCCCTATTATTCGCTTCGGCTGCTGCCCTTCGTGGTTCCGCAGATTTCCACGTGGAAGAGAAGAATGTTGAGGGAAAAGGACCTCACGGACGCTCTGGCCTGATGAAACGGCGTCCCTGGGAAAGGCTTCCGGCACCGGTGCCGCTGCGCGGGACCAGGGCCGGCAATGGACTGAAATCTCGAGATATAGAGAGGGGTGGTTCCTATTTCGCTGACAAACATTTTCGAGCAGTATCCCAACCGGCGTTACATCATGTTCGGAGGCAAAGGGGGGCTGGGGAAGACCACCTTTTCGGCCGCAACCGCTTACTACCTGGCCAAGAAGGGTAAACGCGTCCTGGTCTTTTCCGTGGACCCCCAGGCTTCCTTGAGCGACATCTTCAAAAGGGACATCTTCGGCAAAGGGCCCGTGGAAATCATGCCCAACCTTTACGCACAGGAAATCGATGCCGACCGGCGCGTGAAGGAGTACCAGCAGGAAATCAGGCAGAAGATCATCGACATGTACGGGATGGAGAAGATCCCGGAGGAAATCGAGAGCTACATCCAGGCCGCGGCGGCGGAACCCGCCATGGAGGAAAGCGCGATTTTTGACGAAGTGGTCGATATCGTCATAAAGGGCGGCTACGACTACTACATCTACGATCTCGTGCCCCTGGGCCACGCCCTGTATTACCTCAGCATGGCGTCCGTCTACGATGCCTGGATCGACAAGATCACCTTTTTGCGGCAGCAGATGAGCGAGTACGACCAGGTCGCCGCCGTCATGCAGAGACAGAAGGGGTCGACGGAAGACGCCATCCTCAATGAGCTTTTCTACATCAAGGACCGCATCAACAAATCGTCGAGCATATTGACCGATAAGGAAAAGACGGCCTTCTTCTTCGTGCTCACGGCCGAGGAAATGGTGATCAAGGACACTCTCAAGGCCGCAGATTTGTTTTCGAAATTCGATGTCCCGCTGAGCGGGTACATCATCAATCGGGTCCTGCCCGAGGAACTCAAGACCCAGAAGATTCCGGACTACCTGAAAAACCGCTTCGAGATGCAGGATCATTACCTCAGGGTGATCGATCGCGATTTTTCGGGCCAGATTTTGGCTTCCGTCCGGGAAATGGAACGGGATGTCACGGGTCTTCCCATGATTGCGAGTATGGCTGAAGCCATGTACGGCAGATTTGAGTAGAAGCGAAGGAAAGGGGTGAACGTGGTGGATATTTCTATCAGTATGAGCCGGTTCATGAAGGACCACCCCCGCCTCAAATACATCTTTTTCGGGGGAAAGGGGGGAGTCGGAAAGACCGTGATGGCCGGGGCCGCCGCCCTGTGGTCGGCGAGGCAGGGACGAAAGACGCTGCTCGCCTCCACGAATCCCGTCCACAGCCTTTCCAATCTTCTCGAACAGGATGTCTTCGGAAAGGCGACTCCGGTTGCCGGGGAATCCAATTATCATGCGTTCGAAATCGATACGCGGGACACGATAGAGCGCTCCAAGAAGGAAATCCGCGAGAAGATCAACTGGTTTCTCAAATTTGCGGACATTACCACCAAGGCGGAGGATTTTATCGAATCCGCAACCATGAATCCCGCCTTTGAGGAATCCGCCATGTTTGAGAACATGATGGACATCATCTTCAGGGACGAATACGACTTCTATGTGTTCGACACGGCGCCCACGGCCAATGCCAGGCGGCTGCTCGGAATGTCCAAGGTCTATTCCCTCTGGGTCGAAAAAATGCTGAAAAGCAGGGAGGAAGCCAAGTCTCTCAGGGAGATGCTCTCTTTTTCGAAGAAAAAGGAGAGCAAAGATCCCCTGATGGAGTACCTGCTGGGTTTCAAGGACCGTATGGCCAGGGCCAAGGAACTTCTCACCGATGAGGAACTCACGGCGTTTTTCTTCGTCACCCTGCCGGAAAGCCTTCCCATCGCCGTCATCACCCGTTTTATCAACTGGTTCTATGATTTTGGGATTCCCGTCGGAGGAGTTGTGGTGAACGGGATTATCCAGAAGCAGCAGGTGGGGGAAGACGCCGCGGAATTCGTGCGCAACCGGGTGAAGATGCAGGATGAACACATGGCCGAGATCGACAGGATATTCGGGGACGGCGTGAGGGCCGTGACGCCGCTGTTCGAAACGGAGGTCAAGGGAATCGGGATGCTTGTGCGCACCATGGAACAGCTTTTCCCGCCGGCCGCAGCCTGACCGGAACGGCCCGGGGATTTGCATGCCGGTCCGGGGTTCCGTCGGTCCGTGCCGGACCGGAAAGGAATGTGTATTGAAACCCGGCTGCGGGCGGATCCGCCCGCAGCCGGGTTTGTTTTATTTGCCGGGCTGCCGGCTGCAGGATACACTGGAACACTTTTGTGCAATTATTCAAGTTATCAGTGTATAATAAGTTGCATGACCGGATGTTTTTTGAGAAAATCACTCCGGGAATTTACGCAGGAGTATGACAATAATGCAGAATTTCGATGCGCGCCGGCATCGGGTTCTGCTTTTCTAATAAGTGAGTCATTCCCTTTGCGAATTCTGACGGCGACTTCTTTGACTTATAAATCGGCTTCCATATGGTCGGGCCTGAACGGGCTTTGACCCTTGCCTATCCGGATCGCCCGTAACGGATCGGGGTAGACGGCCGTTTTCGTGGCGATAGGGATGTTGTTTGTTTTTTCGTATCAGGAATCATTATCTAATCTTTCAAGGGGAGTAAGTGGAACCCCATGATTTCGGGGGAGGAAGAAATCATGAATTCGGTAACGGTTTTGATCATTGCCTTTGTTGTTGCCATTGTCGGCTACCGGGTTTACGCCCGGTATATCGATTCCAAAATCATCAATGCGGACCACGATCGGGCTACTCCTGCATCGAAGTACATGGACGGGGTGGAATTCATGCCCACCAGCAAAAACGTCCTTTTTGGCTACCAGTTCAAATCGATTGCCGGGGCCGGCCCCATCATAGGACCGATCATTGCTATCCAGTGGGGCTGGCTGCCCTGTCTCGTCTGGATTCTCGCAGGCACCTTCTTCATCGGCTGGGTTCAGGATTATTCGAGTGCGATGATCGCCATCAGGAATGAAGGGGCTTCCTTCGGGGGGCTGAGCTACCGGCTGATTTCTCCCCGGGCGAGAATGATTTTGCTTTCTTTCATCTACTTTTATCTGCTTCTCATCATCGGGGCGTTCGGGAACGTCGTCGTAATCACGGCCGTAAAACTCAAGGCATCGCCCATGGCCTGGCTTTTTCTGACCATTGGCGGGCTCCTTGCGGGGCAGATGATTTACAAGTGGCGGAAGGACATCATTCTGACCACGGTCATCACCGTGGCCATCACGATGCTGGGCATCTACCTCGGAAGTGTGCTTCCTTCGGACAAGATCCTTGGAACTTCACTGTCCGACAGCAGACTCCTCTGGACGATCGTGGCTTTTGCCTTCTGCTATATCGCGGCGATTGTTCCCATATGGCGTTTCGTTCTGCCCATCAACTACGTCGCGGCGTATGTCATTTTCCTCGGGCTTTTCTTCGGGCTGATAGGGGTACTCGTGCTCCATCCCGATTTCACTCTGCCCGCCGTTACCAATTTCTCCATAGGAATCGGACCGATCTGGCCCATCATGTTCGTGACCATTGCCTGCGGGGCTGTTTCCGGGTGGCACAGCATGGTGTCGAGTTCGGGGACGGCGCGCCAGTTGGAAAACGAACTGGATGCGCGGCCGGTCGGGGCCGGTGTGATGTTCGTTGAAATGATTCTCGCCGTATTCGCGCTGGTCATCGCGGGTACGATCTACTCTTCCGCCGCCGAATACGGGGCCGCGGTAGCGAAAGGTCCCGGGGCCGTCTTCTCGGCCGGCATGGCGAAATTCCTCGGGGTCCTGGGATTGTCTCCCGCCCTGGGGGCTTCCTACGGCAGCGTTATGATGCTCCTGCTTTCCATCACCATCATGCAGTTGGTGATGCGGTTCATGAAAGTGGCCACGTCGGAACTGATGGGGGACGTCAGCCCCATATTCAAAAACGTGCATGTCGCGACGATCATCGCAACCATACTCGGAATGACCCTGGTCCTGACCGGATGGTGGGAATATCTGTGGGTGTTGTTCGGCGGGGCGAACCAGCTCATGGCCTCGCTTGCACTTATGCTCGTGACGGCTTGGCTGATGTCCGAAGGCAGAAACTCCGCGTGGGTCTTCTACCCGATGATCTTCATG
The DNA here is from genome assembly GCA_963663685.2 of uncultured Syntrophobacter sp. Classification (GTDB taxonomy): domain Bacteria; phylum Desulfobacterota; class Syntrophobacteria; order Syntrophobacterales; family Syntrophobacteraceae; genus Syntrophobacter. The sequence goes on from CAXXDT010000011.1 coordinate 65,347, forward strand.
TTTCTCACCACGGTGGCTGCTCTGCTCTACACGTCCTACACCCTGCTGATCAAGGTGGTCCAGGGGACCGTGCCCGGGAATGCCGTTCTCGGGAATGTTCTTATGGGGATTGTATCGATCTTCCTGGTCATCGCTTCCGTTATTCTCGGGATCGAGGCGATGAAAGCCTTCAGCCGGTACAGAAAAATGAAAGTGCAACCCGCATCGGTTTAGGTCCGATGACGCTGCCAGGTCTTTTCCCGGGAATACGGCGTCCGTTGTGTGCTAAGGGGAGTCTGTTTTATGAGTAAGGATGAAAAGGGAAAGAAAAAGGGATTCTTCAGCGCGGTCAGGGAATTCGTCTATGGGGCCGCCGCGCACGATTCCGCAAGGTTTGCCCTGAAGAGCAAGGCGAGCATGGAGCATGTCTTCATGCTGGTTACGATGGGCGACATGCTGGGAGTGCCGATCGTGCCTTCCTATTATTCGCTCCGCCTGCTGCCTTTCACGATGCCGCAGATTGCCACGTGGAAGAGAAGAATGCTGAGGGAGAAGGACCTCACGGACGCCTTTTCTTGATGAGGCGGCGTCCCGGGGAGGGTTCCGGTCCGGGCCCGCACTGCGGTCCCGGACCGGGAATGTGTTGATATTCCGAAATTCAGAGAGGGGTGGTTCCTATTTCGCTGTCAAACATTTTTGAACAATATCCTGACCGGCGCACCATCATGTTCGGAGGCAAAGGGGGGATGGGAAAGACGAGCCTCGCGGCTGCAACGGCCTACACCCTTGCCAAAAAGGGCAGGCGCGTGCTGGTCTTTTCCGTGGATCCCCAGGCTTCCTTGAGCGATATCTTCCAAAAAGACATCTTCGGCCGGGGACCTGTGGAAATCATGCCGAACCTTTACGCCCGGGAAGTCGACGGCGCCCGCCGTCTGAACGGGCATCTCCAGGAGGTCAGGCAGCAAATCATCGACATGTACGGGGCGGGTAAGGTCCCCGATGAAATCGAAAAGTACATCCAGGCCGCGTCGGCGAAGCCCGGAATGGAGGAAAGTGCGATCTTCGATGAGGTGGTCGATATCCTCACTACCGGAGGCTACGATTACTACATCTACGATCTCGTACCCCTGGGCCATGCCCTGTATTATCTCAGCATGGCTTCCGCCCATGCGGCGTGGGCCGGGAAGATCACCGGCCTGCGGGAGCAAATGAGTGAGTACGATCAGGTCGCGGCCGTGGTGCAGAGGCAGAAAGAGGCGGCCGAAGACGGGGTTCTGAAGGAACTGCATTCGATCGGGGAACGCCTCGGAAAGTCGGCGAAGATATTGACCGACAAGGAAAAGACGGCCTTGTTCTTCGTCCTCACGGCGGAAGAAGCCGCGGTTGCGGATACTTTGAAGGCATCGGAGTCGTTCGCGAAATTCGAGATCCCCGTGGGCGGGTGCATCGTCAATCGGCTTCTGCCCGAGGAATTCAGGACACGGGAGGTTCCGGGATATGTGAAAAGCCGTCTCGCGATGCAGGACCGCTGTCTCACCTTGATTGAGCGCGACTTTGCGGGCCTGGTCCTGGGTTCCGTTCCGGAAATGGAACGCGACGTTATCGGTCTGCCCATGATCGCTGCCATGGCTGAGGCCATGTACGGCAAATTTGAGTAGAAACGGAAGCAAGAGGGTGAACGTAGTGGATATTTCTATCAGTATGAACCGCTTCATGAAGGATCATTCCCGCCTGAAATACATCTTTTTCGGGGGAAAGGGCGGGGTCGGGAAAACCGCGATGGCCGGGGCCGCCGCGCTGTGGTCGGCGAGGCACGGGCGAAAGACCCTGCTCGTTTCCACGAACCCGATTCACGGCCTTTCGAATCTCCTCGATCAGGACGTTTCCGGCAAGCCGACTCCGGTCGCGGGGGAATCCGATTTCCACGCGCTCGAAATCGATACGCGGGAAGCCATGGAGCGCTCCAAACAGGACATGCGCAACAACGTCCAATGGTTTCTTTCGGCCGCAGGCATCACGACCAACGCGGAGGAGTTCATCGGGTGTGCCGCCCTGAATCCGGTCTTTGAAGAATCGGCCATGTTCGAAAACGTCCTGGATATCGTCTTCAAGGATGAATACGAATGCTACGTTTTTGACACGGCCCCTGCGGCCGATGCCGGACGGTTGTTCCGGATGCCGTGGGTGTATTCGCTCTGGATTGAAAAGATGCTCTCGAACAGGGGAGAGGCGGAAGCCCTGAGAGAGAAGCTCTCTTTTACGAAGAAGAAGGAGAGGCGGGATCCGCTGCTGGAATACCTGCAGCGCTTCAAGGAACGCATGGACAGGGCAAAGGCCTTTCTGACCGATGAGGCGCTCACGGCGTTCTTCCTTGTCACCCGGCCGGAAGGCCTTTCCGTCGCCGTCGCAGAGCGGTTCGCCGGCTGGGTCCGTAAGCTGGGGATACCCGCGGGGGGCGTTGTGGTGAACGGAATCATTCCGAGAGATGAAGCGGGGGCCGATACCCTGGAATTCATGAGCAGCCGGATAAGAGTGCAGGATGAACAGATGGCCGAGATCGGCAGGGTGTTCGGCGACGGTGTGAGGGCCGCAACGCCGCTGTTCGAAACCGGGGTCAAAGGCACCGGGATGCTTGCACGCACCATGGCTGAGCTGTTCCCCCCGAACGCCGCCTGACGCTTGGCTGTGCTCAGGGTGATACTCTTGATATCCCGAAAAGAGTGGGGGGGGAACGGCCTGTTTCCTGTGAGGTTTTTGAAGCACCCCGAGATATCTCCCGGGCGACAGGGCCTCAAGCGCGGTAGGTCGGGCGCTCTGTCCGTTCGTGCCCGGTGCAGGTTCAAAAAAGCCCTCCGCAACGGCGCAACGAAAAACCGGTGAACCGATACCAGCGGCGTCATCTCTTGCGCTTCGCGCACGGGCAAACGAGTTGTCCGTGCCACCCCTGGGGGAAGCATCCGGTAACCGGCAGGTCCCCAGCCTCGGGTAGCCCGGATACTTGTTATCCGGGTCTGTCAGGGCAAGAGGCACGGGGTGGTCAAGCAGCCGCGCGCTGGAGCCGCCCAACGGGGATCAAGGCCGCACCGCGGCATCGTGTGCCGCTGGCGCCTGGCCTCATGCGCCTGCGGTCGGTTCATTTTTCATTTTTCTCCTCGATCATCTCAAAGCTCCCGTCTTCCTTTCGGATGATCTTCATGTCCCGCCCCAGGTGGTCGGTCACGCGTATGGCACCGTCGTATGTGGCGGGTTTAGCGGTTTTCCTTCTTTTCCTGCATTTCCCTCTTCCCAGCAGCAAAACCACCAGGAAAACGACGGCGGCTACCGGAACCAGAACGTACAGCACGGCCTGACCCATCTCAGCGCAACTCCCGTTCAGAAATGGCACACTCGAACCGGAAACATGCCCATCAGTGCATCCGGCGGGAAGGAGTTCATATCCTGACGTTGTTCCAACCCGTTATGCGTCTCCCTTTCCGCTGCCGAACAGGAAACACCGGACCCAGTGGTTTGGAGAGTATTCGATAAGCGGCGGGAACTGTTCCTTGCATTGAGCCGTGGCATGAAGGCAGCGGGGGGCAAAGGAGCATCCGCGGAGCACTTCCGTCTCGGAATCGGGTTCGACAGGCGTTTTTCTGCGCCTTCTCGCCAGGGTCGGGTCCGGTACCGGCACGGCTTCCAGGAGCGTTTTGGTATAAGGATGGTAAGGATTTCCGAACAACTCCCGGTTGGCCGCCAGTTCCACGAAGCTGCCGAGGTACATCACCGCCACGCGGTCGCTGATATGGCGGACCACCGAAAGATCGTGCGAGATGAAGAGGTAGGTCAGGTGATACTTTTCCTGAAGATCCTGCAGCAGGTTCAGAACCTGCGCCTGAATGGATACGTCCAGGGCCGACAGGGGTTCGTCGCACACGACCAGTTCGGGGTTCAGGGCCAGGGCCCGGGCAATGCCTATGCGCTGCCGCTGGCCGCCGCTGAATTCGTGGGGGGTACCGGTTGGCCTGCTCGGGACGTAGCCCCACGACTTCCATGAGTTCCCGGAGACGGTCCTGCCTTTGGGCGGCTGAGCCCACGTGATGGATGACCAGTCCCTCGGAGATGATCCGGCCGACGGTCTGCCGGGGATTCAGGGAGGAATACGGGTCCTGGAAAATGATCTGCATCTTCCGCCGGAGGGCGTGCATCTCCTTGGGGTGCAGAGACAAAAGGCTTTGGTTTCGAAATAAGATCTCCCCTTCCGTGGGTTCTTCGAGCCGGAGGACGAGCCGCCCGAGGGTCGATTTCCCGCAGCCGCTCTCCCCGACCAGTCCCAGGGTTTCCCCGCGGCTGATGGACATATCCACCCCGTCCACCGCCCGGACGAATCCCTTCCGAGCGGCGCATGAAGCCACGGGAAAGGGGATAGTATTTCTTCAGATTGCTGACGCTCAGCAGAGCGTCGGTTTGATCTTGGCGCATCGGGCCATTCTCCAAAATCCGGTCGGAAATCCCTCGTCCCGAAAAAGCTCAGTAAAGCCAGCAGCGCACCGGGTGGCCGCTTTCAGGATGCAGCAGGCCGGGCTCCTCGTGGAGGCAGCGATCGAATACGTAAGGGCAGCGCGTGTTGAACTTGCATCCGGGCGGCAGGTCGAGCAGACTCGGCACGACCCCGGGGATGGCTTCCAGCCTTTTTTTCGGTTCGCTCGATCGGGCGGGGATGGATCGCATCAATCCCTGGGTATAGGGGTGAAGCGGATTCTTGAACAATTCTCCGACGGTCGATTCCTCCACAATGCGGCCCGTGTACATAACGGCCACGTGCTCGGCGAGTTCCGCGATGACGCCGAGATCGTGGGTGATGAGCAGGACCGCGGCCTTTGTCCTCTCTTTCAGGTCGCGCAACAGGTCGAGAATCTGCGCCTGGATCGTGACATCCAGAGCGGTGGTCGGCTCATCGGCGATGATGAGCTTCGGGCTGCAGGCTATAGCCATGGCGATCATGACCCTCTGGCGCATCCCTCCGCTCATCTGGTGAGGATAATCCCGCATACGGACCTCGGGGTCTCGAATGCCGACCAGCCTCAGGAGCTCGGCGGTCCTTGTCAGGGCCTCCTTCCCCGACATGTGCATGTGCCGGAGCAGGACCTCGGCAATTTGGTCTTCCACCCGGAATACGGGATTGAGTGAAGTCATCGGCTCCTGGAAAATCATGGATATCTCTTTGCCGCGGACTTCTTCCATTTGCTTCTCCGTGAGGGAGAGCAAATCCCTTCCGTCAAAGAAAATCGATCCGCTGACGATCCTGCCGGGAGGCGACGGGATGAGGCGCATGACGGAATGGGCGGTCACACTCTTCCCGCACCCTGATTCTCCTACGATCCCGAGGACATGGGACTCTTCGAGGCGGAGGCTTACCCCGTCCACCGCCTTTGCCGTTCCCCTCTCGGTGAAAAAATAGGTCCTGAGATCTTTTATTTCCATCAAAACGCGGTTCATGAGCAAGCCTCCAAAGCTCGCAGGAGCATACGGGAACTCGTATACTAAGCATTTCGTCCTGATTTTGCCCATAGACATGGCACATTTGTCCTGCACTGTCCATCCGGAAAGTATTGCGGGCGTAGAAAAGCAAAAAAACCTTGATTTCCAAAAGGGTTGGCGCGCTCCCCGCGGGGGCCTGCGACGATCGGGGGGGGGTGGAGCATACCGGATCGGAGCGCCCTGCGGCCTGGGTCGCGCGAGAAAAGCCGATTCGATAGAACATACGAAATTGCGTTCAAAATTATACTGGTCATCGACCGGAACGGTGAGCAGAATATAGGGGGGCAGAAGCGTAGCGCTGCCCATATAAAGCGATTGGCACCAAGGTGCCCATCCTACAAAGTTCGGCATTGCAGTTATATCTTGAACGCAACTAAGTATTACAGGGTCGGCCCCCCCCCCCTCGATTTTCAACCCGGCGGCGCCCCCCCCGGGGGAAGAAGCGTTCCGTGTACGAAAAGAGTGCACATGTGCCCCATTCGCGCAGTTATCGTAACCGGGAGTGCAAGAATCGTAATCGAAAACCCGGATGGCGATCATCCCGCCTCGATAAGTTAAAAGAATTCAACTCATTGATTCTGTGGTACGGATCTTGCTATATACAACGAGCGTGCACCGGAAATGTGGGTGGCGGTTATGGACTTTCAACAAATTGCGTGAGGAACGTATGGCAAGGTCGGCAGTGAGCAAGATTTGCGATTCCGGTAATGGTGAACATGACGAGGAAGCGAAGAAATCGAATCCGCCTGGGGACCGCACGGATGGGTCGGCCCGTCTGCGCTCCGTGTCCAGGCGGGAACCCAAAACGATCCGGGAAATGATCAGGGAGGTCAGCACATCCGAGAAAAGGCAGGACCTGCTCGATTTGAGAGCTGAACCGGAAGAAATCCCCCTTGAGACCATCCTGCAGAAGGCACCCGCCGCGGCGAGCATAGCTCAGTTCTTTCTGAACCCGCCCAGGGCGATACCGGTGCAGGAAGGCGCAAGGCCGGTTGTTAAGGGTAAATTCATATTCGTCGGCGACGAGAAATTCTACATTCGCGGGGTGACCTACGGACCGTTCAGGCCGGATGGGGAGGGCTGCGAGTACCATACGCCGGAACTGGTGGAAAAAGATTTCGCCCAAATGGCCGCAAGCGGGATCAATGCGGTCCGTACCTATACGGTTCCCCCGCGCTGGCTGCTCGATGTCGCGCAGCGGCATGGGCTGCGGGTGATGGTAGGGCTGCCATGGGAGGAGCATATCACCTTCCTGGACAACAAGAAGCTTGCCAGGGACATCGAAAGACGGGTGCGGATGGGTGTGCGGTCATGCGCCGGTCATCCCGCTCTGCTTTGTTTCACCATTGGCAACGAGATCCCCGCGGGCATCGTGCGGTGGTTCGGGCGGGGACGGATCGAGTCCTTCCTCAAGGGGCTGTTCCATGTGGCCAAGGAAGAGGATCCCGACGCTCTTGTCACCTACGTGAACTTCCCGACAACCGAATATCTCGAACTGCCTTTTGTGGACTTCATGTCCTTCAACGTCTACCTGGAAACCAGGGAGAAACTGGAAGGATACCTGGCCCGGCTGCAAAACATCGCGGGAGAACGGCCGCTCGTCATGGCCGAGGTGGGCTACGACAGCATACGCAATGGCGATGCCGCCCAGTGCCGCACTCTTGACTGGCAGATCCGGTCCACTTTCGGGTCCGGTTGCGCCGGGGTTTTCATTTTTTCCTGGACGGATGAATGGCATCGTGGGGGCTTCGATATCGAAGACTGGGGTTTCGGGGTCACGGACAGAGACCGGAACCCGAAACCGAGTCTTGAAGCCATTCGAAAAGCGTATTCGGAAGTGCCTTTTGCTCCGGACCTGGCTTGGCCGAGCATTTCCGTGGTGGTTTGCACCTATAACGGCAAACGAACGATCGGTGACTGCCTCGATGGTCTGCGGAAGCTCGATTACCCGAATTTCGAAGTCATCGTGGTCAATGACGGATCGACGGACGGTGCGGGAGACGTGGCCCGGGAATACGGTTTCAAGGTGATAGACACTCCCAACCGCGGGTTGAGCAGTGCCAGAAACACGGGGATGCGCGCGGCCAAGGGCGAAATTATCGCCTACATCGATGACGATGCCCGCCCGGATCCGCACTGGCTGACGTATCTGGCTCACACCTTCCTTACCACGAACCACGTCGGAGTGGGAGGCCCCAACGTGCCGCCTCCGGACGACGGCCCCATAGCCGGCTGCGTTGCCAATTCGCCCGGCGGTCCCGTTCATGTGCTTCTCACCGATCAGAAGGCCGAACACATACCGGGCTGCAACATGGCTTTCCGGAAAGCGGCCCTTGAGGCCATCGACGGCTTCGACGACAGGTTCCACATCGCCGGCGATGACGTGGACCTCTGCTGGCGCCTCCAAGAGAAGGGATGGACCCTGGGATTCAATCCCGCGGCCATGGTCTGGCACCATCGGCGCAATTCGGTCAAGACCTATTGGAAGCAACAGAAAAACTACGGAAAAGCCGAAGCCGACCTCGAAAAGAAATGGCCGGAAAAATACAACGCGGCCGGCCATGTCCCTTGGGCAGGACGGCTGTATTTCAAGGGATTCGAGCAGCTGCTGGGCTGCACGCGCAACCGGATCTATCAGGGAACGTGGGGGAGCGCTCTGTTCCAGTCCATCTATCAGCCCGCTCCGTCTCTCCTGTGGTCTCTGCCGATGATGCCCGAATGGTATGTCATCATCGCGGCGCTTACGGGTTTTTCGCTCCTGGGGCTCGAGTGGAAACCGCTCCTGCTCGTAATACCCCTGCTGCTCTTTTCCGTTTTCGTGCCGGTGCTGCACGTGTGCCTGTGCGTGCGCAGAATCGATTTCAAAGACTATGCGTCTTCGCGTGCGGACCTTTTTAAACTTCGCGCCCTGACGGGTGCCTTGCACCTCATGCAGCCCCTGGCCCGGCTTATCGGCCGCATGCGTCTCGGCCTCACCCCGTGGCGAAGAAGCGCCGTTCCCGGCATCGCCCAACCCTGGCCCTGGCCCAAGGTTTTCACCGTCTGGAGCGAGCAGTGGCGTTCGCCTCTGGACTGGATGGAGTCTCTTGAATCCGGGATCCGCACGCTGCGTACGGTGGTCCTGCGCGGTGGCGACTTCGACCGCTGGGATTTGGAACTGCGCGGCGGCATGCTGGGAAGCATACGGGTGCTCATGGCCGTTGAAGAACACGGAGGAGGCAAGCAGTTCGTACGGTTCAGAACCTGGCCTCACTGCTCTTCGGCCGGTATCGTGACGGCCCTGGTGTTCGCAGGGCTCGCGGCATGGGCCGCCTTCAGCCAGGCCTGGATGGCCTGCGGAATTCTCAACGCCATAGCCCTGCTGCTCATGATCCGCATCGTGAAAGAATGTTCCTCCGCCATGGGAGTCATGAAGCGCCTGTTCGGACCGAAACGGAAGGCGTGACGGCAGGGGCCCGCTCAGGGCGTCTGTGGGAGAATCGCAAATGAATTGGAGGGCGTCGTTTTCCGGCTGGAAACGGCGCCCTTTTTACATCCGCACCACAAAACCGCATGGTGGCGGAAGGTATGAATGTACGGCCTGTCGCCCTGGCGATGGAACCTTAAGCAGGGTGCCCGGAAACTCGTTTCCGGATCCATCAGGACAAGAAGTGCGGGTGAGAAACCACCAACCGGGCGCATGGTGTGAACCGTCTCGGCAGAGGCGAAAGAAAGCATCGAAGCTGCGGGCGCAAGAGAGGGACGTGCCCGTCGGCAGGAGAAAAAGAAAAGGGAGAGGCTGGGTGGGTCCTCTCCCTTCGGGCAGTTGGGTTGACCATTGGTTGGGCACTACTCGTCGATGAGGACATGGTCAGTGTCGTCATGACCCTTTATGAAAAAGCGGCGAATGGAAAGCCGCCAGTGAAGCCGGATTCGAGCCTGTTCAAACGAACCGCTCCAGGGATGAAAAGGTCCCCTGAAGACCGTTCCGGTCTATGATGCCACAGGGTGCCGCCGACGATCTGGTTATTTCCTGAAGCCTTTGGCAATGGCGTTCTTCAGCCTTTCCCTTGCGGTTTCACGGGTGAACAGGGTTTGCCATCCGAAAAGCTGCTCGGCCTTGCTCGTGCACAGTCTCCATGAATCGGCGAGGAATTGGGCTCCCTTCCATTCCCGTGGAGAAATGACGTCAAGCCTCGAAGAAGACCCGGTAACCTGGATGATCATCCTGGCGATATCTTCCCAGCTAAGGTAAATGGTCGACAGGTTGAAGACTTCACCATGGGTCTTCGGATCCCGGAGAGCGAGCAGCACGGCATTGGTGAGGTCGGCATGGTGGAGAAAGCTTCCGCCGGAGGACTGGGGAACGGCAAGTGCTTCCCCGGTGACTGCGCGATTCAGCATGTCCCGGAGATGTCTTCCACCGATTTCCTCGCCGTATGACCACCAGAACCGGAAGACGGTAACGGGCAGTCCTTTTGCGCTGTGATAGGCCAGGGCGAATTTCTCGGCGGCAAGTTTTGCGGCGCCGTAAAAGGGTTTTCTTGCCTTTTCGGCCGGGCAGGGAGCGTCTTCGGGGACGCAGAAGGAAGTGACGCTACCGTAGACGATGGCCGAACTGATGAAAAAGAAGTGTGAAACCTTCGCGGCAACGGAGGCATCCAGCAGGGCAATCAGGCCCGCGAGATCGCTTTCCACCAGTTCCCTCGGGTCCTGGGAAAACGACCATGCCAGGTGGAGAACGACGTCCACGCCTTCAACCGCGCCCGCGACGAGGGAACGGTCCTCGACTCTACCCCGGATCACTTCCACGTTCTTGTGCCGGGTTGCGGAAGCATCCGCGTTGGCGTCCAGGATTCTCACCGTGTGCCCCGCGTCCAGCAGGGCCGGGGTCAGGTCTTTGCCAACCGCCCCCGCTCCTCCCGTAACCAGAAATCTCACTGCACACCGCCTTTCCGCTTCGTTTGTTCTAGCGGTATCGGCCCCGGGCGCGAATTGGGGGAGAGAGGACGGATGACGGGTGTGGAGGTCCGCCATCCGCCCATGGGCCGAGCACCTGAGGGAGATTGTTACGTTCCCTTACTTATGGGATTCGACCGCTGATCCCACAGGGGGGGTAACCACGGCCTTCAATTGGGGCTTCGGAATACGCAGAAGGATGAATGCCCCGATTGCCGCGATAAGACAAAGAATTGACGCGCCGTGGAACGTGAAACTCCAACCGGCGGCAAGAATGATGAATGAACTGATCCACCCGCCGACAATGCCGCCCACCCCTTTCGCGCTATAAACGAAGCCGTAGTTCGTCGCCAGGTATGTGGTGCCGAACCGGTCCGCGGTAATGGGCGGGAAGAAGGCGAATATGGGGCCAAAGGTGAACATGGCAATGAAAAGCAGGATGATGAACCAAACAGGGTTGTGCCCCAGGATCGGGAGCAGCATGACCGCCACGCCGCAAATCAGGAAATCGATGATCATGGAGCGTTCACGTCCGAGTTTGTCCGAAAGTGCACCCCAGACCACCCGGCCGGCACCATTCCCGATGCTGTTCAGGGTGATGGCCAGAACGACGATGCTCGCACTCAGGCCGGCGTCTTTGGCGAAAGGCTTGGTTTGAGCGGTGACGAGCATATAGCCGGAGGCCATGGCTATGAATACGACATAGATCAGGTAGAACTGCGGTGTCTTGAGCATTTGAATCGGCGTGAGGCCGGATGCCTCTTCCGCCTTGGCGACTTTCGCTGCCGGCGTCGTCGCCGCGGTTTCAACATGAGGCGGGAACCGGAGAATCTGTGCGATAATCAGGAGGACGACTCCGAAGCCGATTCCGGTCGCCATGAAAGCCGTACTGTAACCATGTTTGGACAGCAGGTACCCGATGAGCGGGATGAAGGGCGCCGCTCCGGAGCCGAAGCCCGCGGCCATTACGCCCGAAGCAAGGCCCCTTCTTTTGGGAAACCATTTGAGAGCGGTGGCGATACCGCCGGTATAAATGAAGCTGGCCCCCAAACCGGCAAGTGCATAAAAGAAGTAAAGAGCCGGCAGAGATTTTACCAGCCCGAGCGCCGACCAGCCGATGCCGATGCAAAAGGCAGCAAGCGTGAAGAAGAGCCTGGTGCCGAATCTATCCAGCAGGTATCCGGTGAGTGGAGCGCCGTAAGTCATGAAAAGGATGAAGAGGGTGAATGCCAGTTGAACCACCGGCAGAGACCATTTAAAAGTTTCAGTCAAAGCTGGTACAAACAAGGTCCAGGCATATTGGCAACTGGAGATCATACACATGCCAATCAGCCCGGCTATCAACTGAACCCACGGATTGCCTATGAACGGTCCGTATAGTTGCTTTGCATTAGAATTGTCCTGAGTACTCATCTTTCACTCCATAGCGGGATTAAGATGCAGGTGTGCAGGGACCCCCTTGGGGACCCTGCACTCTTTACTCTGGAAATGAAAATGCGTTGAGCCGTTTCTACGTTGTGGCAGGCGCGATGGCCTCGACTGCCCTGGCGTTTGCCTGTGCACGCTTGATCTTCTGATCGACAAAAGCCTGCATCTTGGCGATGTGTTCTTCCTTGAGGTGCTTGAAACGGTTCTGATACTTCATGTACTCGCCGACCGGTTTGTATTTCTTGGGAACGTGGGTGTACTTGTACACGCCGTCTTCCCATTCATACAGGGACCACATGCCGGTTTCGACCGCGAGCTTGCCCATTTCCATGGTGAGCTTTTCGTCGAATCCCCAGCCTTTGGGGCACGGGGCGAGCATGTGCAGGAAGGTGGGGGCCGGCTGGCTGAGGGCCTTTCTCACCTTGTTCATGAGATCGAGGGGGTAGCCGATGTTGGTGGTGGCTACGTATTTGACCAAGGGATGTCCGCCAATGACCAGTTGCGGGGGATCCTTCGGGAACAGCGTCTTGCCTTCGGGGATCGCTTTGCCCGGAGGCGTGAAAGTGGTGTTGGCGCCGTAGGGGGACGTCGGTGACGTCTGGATCCCCGTGTTGGCGTAGGACTCGTTGTCATAGCAGATGAAGAGGACTTTGTGTCCGCGGTACATCAGGGCGGACATGGCCTGGAGGCCGATATCCGTGGAGCCGCCGTCGCCTGCCATCACGATGATGTTGGGGAAGGTGCCCTGGAATTTGCCCTTGCGCATCAGGACCTTGGTCGCGGCTTCGATACCGGATGCCACCGCGCCGCCGTTGGTGATCTGCGCATGGATCCAGGATACCGCGTAAGGGGTACACAGGTAGCTTGCATTGGCGACGTACATGCAGCCCGTGGGACCGATGAAGATCGTCTCTTTCCCGGCGGCCTTGGCAACCAGCCGGTAGTTGAGTGCGGGACCGCATCCCGCGCAGGTCCGGTGTCCGGGCACGTACATCTCCTCCCTCGGAGCGCCGCGGAAGGATTTGATCGGTTCATAAGTCTGAAACTTATAATCGAATGCTTTCATTAATAGCCCTCCATGACTATTTTGTTGTTGAATTACTCGTCGAATCCTATCCAGCGGACATACTTGTCGACTCTCTTGTCCTTGATTATCTGGGTCAGGACTTTGGCCATGTAATTGAAATCATCGGGGAAGATGGTTTCTCCGCCGAGGCCGGCCATGAAGGAGGTCACCAAAGGTCTTTCGTCGAGATCGTAGAGAGAAGCACGGAGTTCATGGATCAGGTTTCCGCCTCTCATCGCTCCGCCGTACGAGGTGCTCGTCTCGACGGAGGCAATGGCCTTTACGTGACCCAGCGCTTCCGCGATCTGAGTGGTAGGCCACGGGCGGACCCAACGCAGGCGGGCCATACCGGCCTTTACGCCGCTTTTGCGAAGAGCGTCCACCGTCTTGCGGCAGGTGTTCGCGTGCGCGCCCTGAATGAAGAAGGCGATTTCCGCGTCTTCCAGTTTGTACTTTTCGAGGAACGGATCATAACTGCGGCCGAAGATGCGGTTGAAGTCTTCGGTGGCTTCCTTGATGACCTTGGGAACGTCAAGAAAGGTCGAAGCTCTCTGCGCATCCATGGGGGCACCCTGGTCGGGCCTGATCTGCGGGCCGTGCGACACGGGGCAGGCGGTGCTCAAGGGATGCGGGGCCGCATACGGGGGAAGGAATTCCTTCACCTGGGCCGCATCGGGCAGGATCACCTTATCGGGAATGTGTGAGAGAAAGTAGCCGTCCTGGCATACGAACTGGGGAAGCATCACGCGGGGATCTTCACCGATCCGGTAAGCCATCAGGGTATTGTCGAAAATTTCCTGCGGGCTGCAGGCCCAGCCCATCAACCAACCCTGGTCTCTCGCGGACATACAATCGGTATGTTCGGACCCGAAGTCGCCGGGAGGATCGAGGGTACGGTCGGCAATGGACATCTGGACGGGATAGCGGCCGCCGGCCATCGGGCTGTATACTTCGAAAGCGTAGGTCACTCCGACTCCGGAGCTTCCCGTGTAGGCGCGTGCACCGGCAGCGGAGGCTCCCAGTACAACGGACACCTGTGCGTGCTCGCCTTCGCCGTGTACGAATTCCGCATCCAGTTCGCCGTTGGCAACCATCTTGGAAAGTTCCATCATGATTGCGGTATAGGGGCGAATCGGATAGGAACAGATGACTTCCACCTGTGCAGCTTTTGCGCCTTGTGCTGCAGCAGAACATCCGGTTAACATTTTCTCCTGAGCCATGTTATATTCTCCTCCTCTCTAGAAGGGTTTTTCCAAACGGTGTACTCCATCCGGAAAATCGAGTTCCGGAGCGGCACTGAGGGCATCTGCCGGGCACTGATGGATACAGATCTGGCAGCCTTTGCAGAACTTCCAGTTCCATTCCATCACGTCGTCTTTTTCATTATATGACCAGCAGGCGTCCGGACATGCGATGTAGCAGGTCAGGCAACGTGTGCATTTTTCGTTATCGATGACGGGGCGGACGATCCGCCAGTTGGAGGTGATGAAAAGCTCTTGCTGGACTACAGGGGCTGGTGTGATTGCCCCGAACGGCACTGATCTTTCTTTAGGAACAGTTATCGTTCCGAATTCAGGAAGCTTCTTTGACATGGCATTTTCTCCTTATTTGTTATTCCATTCCAGTTCTCACAAATGATCAACCGCCCCAGGAGTACTCCACGCGGCTTTTGCGGAACTTTTGCAGCTTCACTTCGTTGTAGCCCTTCTCCATACCTGAAACGTCCTTCACGACCTTGGCGAGGTTTTCCTTCGTGATCATGCCGGACACCCTGGCCATTGCGCCGACGATGGGGGCCGCGATGCCCGCCCCGACGCCGACGGCGTCGGAACCGCCTTCGGAACCGGAGAAGTCAACGGTCTTGACTCCCGATATTCCTTCGGCGTCCACGGTGGCGATTGCACCGAGCAGATCGGCGTTGGGAATGAACTGAAGCATGTAGTCGATGGAGCGGTCGGTGTTGATGATAAGGAGGCCGCCCTCTTTGATGCCCCGCAGGATATTGATTCCTTTTACGATTGTGGGCTCAGCAATGATGACCACTTCGGGATGGTCGTTCGTATACACGTACTTGTGCTCAATCTCTTCATCGCTGATCCTGACGTACTTGCGGGTCGTGACCAGCACGCGGTCCGGCAGGTCTTCATAGTTGTCGAACGCCTGGACGTGCTTACCGCCCATTGTTGCGGCCGAAGCGATCGCGCTTGCGATGTCGCGGCCTTCTTTATCCATGGTCACGCCACGGGTCCAAATGGTTATTTCATGAATCTGCGCCATACACACCTCCCAGATGTTTAGTGAGCAAAACAGTTTGCTATGATTTGGACTGAACACCTTACCTGTCGGAAGCAGCTATTTGCACTTTCCACCTCCCTTCTTCCCTTTGAATAAAAGATCCTCGATCTCGCTGAGATGAGCGAGCATTGCCTTCCGTGCCCCGGCGCAATCCGATTGCCTGATCGCGTCGAGGATGCCATGATGACCTTTGACCGACTTCGCAGCCCGGGTGGGGTTCTGCAGTATGTTTTCCCGCGTGTGGACCAGAAGATCCACCAGGGCGTAGAGAAGGCGACCCAGGACACGGTTCCGGGCTATACGGGCCAGCGTCAGGTGGAACAACGTATCCGTTTCGACCGTGTTTTTCCCACTGAGCAGATCCTCTTCATGTCGCTTCAGTATGTCTTCGAGCTCTTTAATATCCTCCGGGGTCGCGTAACCCGCGGCAAGTTGCGCGATGGACGGTTCAATAGTCTTTCGGATAAAGAAAATGTCGGCGAGGTCATCTTTTTCATTGAAAAGGCCGGCAGCCAGGGGCTGCATGTTCGCCTCTTCGCTTGAAACCCGGACATAAGTGCCATTTCCCTGCCTGCTTTCAACCAGACCCATGGATTCAAGGGACCGGATGGCCTCCCGGACCGTGGTGCGGGACACCTTGAAGGTTTCCGTGAGTTCCCGTTCGGCCGGGAGCTGCTCGCCTTTCTTCAACTTCCCTTTCTTGATCGAGCCGGCTATTTGTTTGACGACATCCTCGGATGCCCTCTTTTTTTTGACCGCTTTCAACATATGGGGTTTCTAGCCTGTTTCTTTCTCTTGGCTTCTCCGATCGCGGCCTCAAAATGCGCGGCGGTTACGGAAAGCTTTCCCTGTCTTTCCTCCTTCGGGAAATTGATCAGTTCGGCAATCGCCAGCATGGTTGCCCTTTTACAGATATAGGCGATATCGGAGCCGACCATCCCTTCGGCTTCTTCAGCCAGTTTGGGGAGGTTTACATCGGCGTTGAGGGGTTTCCCCCTGGTGTGGACCTTGAGAATCTCCAGCCGTCCCTGCGCGTCGGGAAGGGGGAACGGAAGTACGAAGTCGAGGCGCCCGGAGCGTACAAGGGCCGGATCGATCAGGTCTTCGCGGTTGGTGGCCCCGAGGATGACGACTTCGGAGAGGTCGGTCAGCCGGTCCAATTCATTGAAAAACTGGCTCGCGACGCGTTCGGTCGCACCCGAATCGGATCCTCCGCCCCGCTTGGAAACGAGGGCATCGATTTCATCGAAAAACAGGATACAGGGAGCGGATTGCTTGGCTTTCTTGAAGATTTCGTGGAGGGTCTTTTCGGATTCGCCCAACCACTTGGAAAAGAGGATGGGGCCGCTGATCTGGATGAAATTCAAACCGCTTTCCGCGGCGAGTGCATTTGCCATGAGGGTTTTCCCGGTGCCGGAAGGTCCGGTGAAAAGAATTCCCCTCGGAGGCGAAACGGCGCCCTCGCTGAAGAGCTCCGGATACCGGCTGGGCCAGTCCACGATCGAAACGAGAATGTCCTTGACCTCGCTGAGTCCGCCGATACTGTCCCACTTGACGTCGGGGCGTTCGGTGAGGAATTCGCGGGTTGCCGTCGGTTCGATGTCGCGCAGCGCGGCGAGGAAATCTTCCATGGTGATGCAAAGTTCCTGGTGCGTCGCAACAAGGGCGTCCGGATTGTCCCCCCCGAAGAAAGCAAGGTACCGTCGCAATGCAACCATGCCGGCTTCCTTGCACAGCGCCTGAACGTCGGCACCGACAAAGCCTGGCGTGATGTGGGCCAATCGTTCGAGGTCCACGTCCTGCGCGAGCGGCATCCGCCTGCTGTGAACCTTCAGAATGGCCAGGCGTCCCGCCGCATTGGGGACCGGTATGGTGATTTCACGGTCGAAGCGGCCCGGACGGCGAAGCGCCGGGTCGATCATTTCGGGGATGTTCGTTGCCGCGATGACAATCACATTGCCCCGGGAAACCATTCCGTCCATGAGGGCGAGGAGCTGTGCGACCACCCTCTTTTCCACGTCCCCCAGCACGTCCGCGCGCTTCGGAGCGATGGCGTCTATCTCATCGATAAAAACCACGCTGGGGGCATTGCTCGTGGCCTCTTCGAAGATCTCCCTGAGCCTCGCCTCGCTTTCGCCATAGAATTTATTTATGATTTCGGGGCCGTTCACACGGATGAAGTGAAGCTTGGTCTCGCTGGCGATGGCCCGGGCGATGAGGGTCTTCCCGGTTCCGGGAGGGCCGTAGAGCAGCACGCCCTTGGGGGCCTCGATGCCCAGCTTTTCGAACACGTCGGCGTAGCGCAGGGGAAGTTCCACCATCTCGCGCACCAGCCTGAGTTCCTTTTCGAGACCGCCGATGTCCTCGTATGAAACCTGTGCCGCCCCGTTCAGGGCGTAATCGGGTTTGTTCAGCAGAAAAGCGGTGTGCTGGTTGATGATGAGAGGTCCCGAAGGTGAAGTGCCGTCGACGCGGAAAAAACGGTCCTTGCCGCCGAAAAGCGGAATATTGATCTTGTCCCCGAGAATGACGGGATACCCCTGCAGCAACTGCCCGAAATGTTCCAGCTCGCTTTCGTGAGGCATTGGGGCGTTGACGTCCAGGGGATAGAGAACGATGGTGTTGGCCGTGTCGCGGGGCACCTTCGTGATGCGTACGGTGTCTCCCAGGTTGGCCTGAGCGTTCTGACGGATGGTCCCGTCAATCTGAATGAGCTTCTTTGCGGTGGGCTTGCCGAGTGTCCCGGTGGCGCGGGCCACTGTTTTTTTCTTCCCTTCGATGACCAGCAGGTCGCCGAGGACCGCGCCGAGAGCCATCATGTCCTCGGGGTCGAGCCGCGCCCAACCCTTGCCGACATCGTCGATGTATGCTTCGCTGACTTTCAGTTCCATATCGATCGTCACCACCGGATTGAACAATGCAATGCCAGAATCACGAACTTCGACAGGAGCCAAACCGCCCGCAGGTCATGGATGAAACGATCATCATATGGTCCAACCAGCGGACAAGTGGATGATAAGCTTATCTCTTCATTGCAGTCAAGAGAAATTCACACAAAATTACGATTTTTTTGCAATTTTAATAACCGTTAGATTTCGAATAGTTGCCAGTATGTACTGAGAACGGCTGCGATGATGACGTGTGTGGAGGCATGGCGTGTCTGTCCCCTTCCTGCAAAACTGCACTGTGAAGAATCGGAAATCCTGCCGCAAACTCTATACAACCCCGGGGCGGTTTCCTTGATGTCGGCCGATCGCGCCGGGTGTCTTCCTTTGCCGTGTTGAGTCATTGATCCGAATTCACCCCGAGAGGGAACGTTTCGCAAGTGGCGCGGTACGGTCCGCAAGAGCGCCCTTCTTCAGTTCCTCCTTGATGGGCCGCGAAAATGGACGGCCTTCCCAACTGCGCACCCGTGATACATTGAAACATGATAAACACTCGAAATGGGCTGTGCCATTTTTTTGGACGGAGCCGGTGTATTTTTGTCGGGCCGCCGCTCGTGCCCGGGGCGTACTGTTCCGCCACGCTCCGCCTTCTTGACAACTTTTGCCGGTGGTTCTTAGCTTTATGCGAAAGATTCACCAGGGGCTCTTTCCCTGCCAGCGCGGCCCTGAAACAGACGCGGGCATGTTGAACCGACGGGCGGCGTCCGTATGCGCGGTGCCACGCCCCTCTTGCGGTCCGGTTTGCCCGTCTCCCCGCCGGATTCCACGGAGCGTGCGCGGCCGTCGCCGTGCAGCCTGTTCTCACCCCCGAGGAGGGGTCAATTCATATGGAGTTGCCACTCAGTTTAAATGCCGAATTCATCGATTCTCAATTTCGCCTCTGGAAATCGGATCCACAGAGCGTGTCGCGGGATTGGCGGGTCTTTTTCGAAGGTTTTGAACTGGCCGGTTTCCCCGAACCTTCGGGAATCTGCGACATTGAGCAGGTGCAGCGGCAGGTTCACGTCCAGGAACTGATCCATCGATACCGCGACGTGGGGCACCTGCTTGCGTGCCTGGATCCGCTGCTGAGCTGTCCCTACGGCCATCCGCTGCTGGACCCGGGCAGCATCGGGCTTTCCTCCGAAGACCTGGATCGAACCTTTTACGCACCTCAGTTCCTGCATTCCGGCCGGATGACTCTGCGGGAGATCATCGGCATCCTGAAAGACACGTATTGCCGCTCGATCGGCGTCGAGTACATGCACCTGCAGGACCCGGCGGAACGCCTGTGGCTGCAGGAACGCATGGAATCCACCCGCAACCGGCCTCCTGTGCCGGACGACCAAAAGGTCCTGATCCTGAACAAGCTGTGCCAGGCAACCTCCTTCGAGCAGTTCCTCAACACCGCCTACGTCGGCCAGAAGCGGTTTTCCATCGAAGGAGCGGAGGTCGTTGTCGCCATGATGGAAACCCTCGTCCGCCGTGCGGCTGAAAACGGATACCGGGAGATGATCCTCGGCATGGCTCACCGCGGACGTCTGAACGTTCAGGTCAATATCCTCCAAAAGCCCTACGAAGCCGTGTTCTGTGAGTTTGAGGACCATTACGATCCCGTTTCCGTGGTCGGAACCGGCGACGTGAAATACCACAAGGGATACATGGCCGACATCCGGACCGTGGGAGATCGTTCGTTGCGCATCCTCCTTGCCAGCAACCCGAGTCATCTCGAAACCGTCGATCCGGTCGTGGAAGGCATTGCCCGGGCGAGGCAGGAGCAGTACGGAGACAACGCGCGGAACAGCGTGCTGCCGGTTCTGATTCACGGAGACGCGGCCTTTGCGGCCCAGGGGATCGTGACGGAGACGCTCAACCTCTCGCAACTGGACGGCTATGCCACGGGAGGTACCGTTCACATCGTGATCAACAACCAGATCGGCTTCACGACGCTCCCCGAGCATGCCCGTTCGACGCGCTACTCGACCGATGCGGCGAAAATGCTCATGGTGCCGATTTTTCACGTGCACGGGGAGGACCCCGAGGCGGCGTGCCACGCGGTCGGACTCGCCCACGATTACCGCATGGAATTCAAGAAAGATGCGGTCATCGACGTGGTTTGCTTCCGCAGGTACGGACATAACGAAGGGGATGAACCCTATTATACCCAGCCGAAGATGTACGACAGGATCAGGGAGCGGCCCACGCTGTTCCGGCTCTACGGTGAGAAGCTGGTCGGAGAAGGGGTCGTCTCCCGGGAAGATATGGACCGCATCCCGGAGGGAATCACGCAATGCATCGAGGCGGCCTATCGTTCCGTCCACGACAAGACCTGTGCCCCTCCCACGTACCACTACTTCGAGAACTGGGAAGGCATTGAAGGGGATTATTCCCGGGTCCCTGCTGACACCGGAGTGCCCGGGGAAACGCTGGTGTCTCTTGCACAAAAGATGAACGCGTTTCCGGCCGGTTTTTCCCTCCACCCGAGGCTCAAACGCATCCTGGAACGGCGGTTGGAGTCCGTCGAAAAAGGTGAGGGCATCGACTGGGCGACGGCCGAGCTTCTCGCCTTCGCCTCTCTTCTTACGGAAGGGGTCCCCGTGCGCCTGAGCGGACAGGACAGTCTGCGCGGCACCTTCAGCCAGCGGCACAGCGTGGTCACGGATGTTCGTACCGGAGAACATTTTACTCCCCTGAACGCGCTCAGCGAAGATCAGGCGCCGTACCTCGGCTACGACAGCCCGCTTTCGGAGAACGCGGTGCTTGCGTTCGAATACGGGTATTCTCTTGCGAGCCCCCGTTCGCTGGTCCTGTGGGAAGCCCAGTTCGGGGATTTTGCCAACAATGCCCAGGCGATCATTGACCAGTTCATTTCGAGTGCTCAGTATAAGTGGCAGCTTTTGAGCGGGCTGGTGCTCCTGCTTCCTCACGGCCTTGAAGGGCAGGGTGCGGAGCATTCGAGCGCGAGGATCGAAAGATTTCTGCAGTTGTGTGCGGAGGACAATCTCCAGGTGTGCAATCCCGGAACGCCCGCCCAGTATTTTCACCTGCTGAGGCGTCAGATGAAGCGGAATTTCCGAAAGCCCCTGGTCGTGATGACTCCCAAGAGCCTGCTCCGTCATCCCCTGGCCGTTTCGGCAATCGGCGACTTCACTGCCGGTTCCTTCAAGGAGGTGATCGACGATTCGGAGGAGTTCCGGAAAGCTTCCAGGGTGGTCTTCTGCAGCGGGAAAATCTACTACGAACTGCTGGAAAAGAGGGCCGGACTCCACGCGGAAAACGTCGCCCTCGTGAGGATCGAGCAGCTCTACCCCTTCCCCGGAAGCGAGGCGGCGGAGGTCGTGTCGCGATATTCCAACGCCCGGGAATGGTTCTGGGTCCAGGAAGAGCCGGAAAACATGGGGTGCTGGGAGTTTGTGAAGCAGCGGCTGCGGGATGCCGCCGGGCGGGAATTCAGGTATGTGGGAAGGCCCGCAGCCGCCAGCCCCGCCACGGGGTCTCACCGGGCCCATCGGGAACAACAGGCGGCGATCATCCAACGGGCGATGGCCGGCGGGGTTGAGGATGCCTCCCGGCAAGGGGTTGAAAAGGCGGAATCCCGCACGCCGAACGGATAATACGGAGTTGCGCTCGGAATGACGGATGGGTGCGGTGGTTATACACGGCAGACCCTAAGCGCACGTTTGTACGCGTGACACGGCCTCATCCCGACCGGGGAAAAGGATCCCGATACGGGTATCCTCGGGCCGTATCGAAAGAAGGAGGGGCTCATGAAGATCGAAGTGAAAGTGCCGCAGGTCGGTGAGGCGATCCAGGAAGCCCTGCTGGCCCAGTGGTACAGGAAGGACGGCGATCCGGTCCGCAAGGGGGAGATCCTCTTTATCATCGAAACGGACAAGGTCACGCTGGAAATCGCCGCCGAGGCCGACGGCATATTGAGGATCCTGGTTCCCGAAGGGAAAACCGTGCGGATCGGAACGGTGGTGGGAACCATTGCTTCGGAAACCGCCGTCGAGACCGAAGGCGCGGCACCCGCGGACGCAGGATCCCCGGTAAAGGAACCTGCGGCGACGGCCGTTCCCCTCGTTGCCCCGTCCGTCCGCCGGCTCGTCGCGGAGAAGGGAGTGGACGCATCCCGGATAAGCCCGACCGGTCCGGGAGGCAGACTCACGAAGTCGGATGTTTTCCGGTACCTGGACGAATCCGCTACACGGGAGGAACCGGATGGGGAGACCGGGCGGCCCGCGGCCGAACGCGAAACCGAACCGCCGGAAAGTCCTCTCCGGGCGGCGGTTCCGGACGCCGTGCGGAAGGAACCCGGCTTACAACCCGAAGAATCGACGGTCCGAAAGCCCATGAGCCCGATCAGGCAGAAAATCGCCGATCGCCTGTTGCAATCGAAACAGAACACGGCGACACTCACGACATTCAACGAGATCGACATGAGCCGGGTCCAGGCCGTGCGTTCCAGGTTCAAGGAGTTGTTTATACAGAAGTATTCGGTCCCCCTGGGACTCATGTCGTTTTTCATCAAGGCATCCGTTTCGGCGCTCAGGGAAGTTCCCGGGGCCAACGCATTCATCGACGGCAGGGACGTCGTCTATCACAACTATTATCACATCGGGGTAGCCGTGGGGGGGGAGCGGGGGCTCGTGGTCCCTGTCATCCGGAACGCGGACCGGTTGAGTTTCCGGGAAATCGAAACGGCGATCCGGGACTTCGTCAAAAAGATCCGGGAAAACCGGCTGGAGATCGCCGATCTTGAAGGAGGCACCTTCACCATCACCAACGGTGGGGTGTACGGGTCGCTGATGAGCACTCCCATTCTGAATTCGCCTCAAAGCGCCATTCTGGGGCTGCACAAGATCGAGGACCGCCCCGTGGCCGTTGGAGGGCAGGTGGTCATCCGGCCCATGATGTACGTTGCGCTCAGCTACGATCACAGGATGATCGACGGAAGGGAGGCCGTGTCGTTTCTCAAGCGGATAAAGGAATGCATCGAAAGTCCGGAACGGATGCTGGTGGAGATTTGAAGATGACGGAGGCTGAGCGGTTCGATCTCATCGTTGTGGGAGCGGGTCCCGGCGGGTACGTGGCAAGCCTTCGCGCGGCTGAACTGGGGTTTAAGACGGCATGCGTCGAAAAAACGGACAGGGTGGGCGGAGTGTGCCTCAACGTCGGTTGTATCCCGAGCAAAGCACTGCTTGATTCCAGCGAGTATTACGTCCGCGCGGGGGGAGGTTTGAACCTCCACGGAGTAACGATAAAGGAGGCCGGGCTCGATCTGCCGGCGATGATGGCACGGAAGGACCGGATCGTATCGGGCCTCGTTGAAAATGTTCGAAAGCTTCTGGTCGGCAACGGCGTGACCACCATTCGCGGAACCGCCCGGCTGGCGGGGAAAAACAGGGTGGAAGTGACGGGGGACGCCCCCGGCGCCGGGGGCGGGCCGACCGTTTACGAAGCACGCTTCATCCTCCTGGCAACGGGCAGTGAACCCGTTGTGGTGCCTTTCCTTCCGTTTGACGGGAAAAGGATCGTCGGTTCGACGGAAGCCCTCGCCTTCGATTCGGTGCCCGAACACCTGGTTGTCGTCGGTGGGGGATATATCGGCCTGGAACTCGGCTCCGTCTGGAACCGGCTCGGGTCGAAGGTAACGGTGATCGAAATGGCGTCCGCCGTCGCCCCGGTGCTCGACGCCCAGGTGTCCCGGGCGCTCGGCCGCTATCTCAGCCGGCAGGGTCTGACCCTGCGGTTGGGTACAAGGGTCGCGGGGGCCTCTGTCACGCCGGACACGGTACGCCTGAGGCTCGATGCCGGAGGAAAAGAAGAGGAAATCGATTGCGACCGCCTTCTCGTCGCAGTGGGAAGGACGCCGCTCACCCGGGGACTCGGGTTGGAGGAAAACGGGATTGTCCCGGATTCCACGGGCCGCGTGCCCGTGGACGGGCAATATCGCACCACGAATCCTTCCGTCTATGCCATCGGGGACCTCATTGCCGGTCCGATGCTCGCCCACAAGGCTTCCGCCGAGGGGACAGCCGCGGTGGAATGCATGGCGGGGCTGCCGGGTGAGGTCAATTACGACACCGTCGCTTCCGTGATTTATACGTCGCCGGAGGCGGCAAGCGTGGGGTTGACCGAAGAACAGGCCAGGAAGAGGGGTATCGGCTTCGTCACGGGGAGCTATCCCTTCACCGGTTCGGCGCGCGCGCGTTGCCTGGAAGAAACCGACGGCTTCGTCAAGATCGTCGCCACCGCAAAGACAGGGCGCATCCTGGGGGTCCACATCCTCGGGCCCCGGGCCTCGGAACTGATCGCCGAATGTTCCCTCGCCATGGGATTCAACGCCACGCTCGAAGACTTCCGCCGGGTGGTTCACGCTCACCCGACCCTGTCCGAGGCGATACGGGAGGCCGCCGCCGCTCTGAAGACCGGCCGGTGACAATGATTTGCGATCAAGACGATACTCTTAACATTCCCGGAAGAGCGGGTAAATGATTCCAGGACTGTTGCCCGAATCCTTCTCCCACGGGTGGCCCGTCTTCCGCTTTTCGTCGCGGCGTTGCGTGAGACTGAAAGCAACGGCCGCTGCATTTCCGGACCGGGCCACCCACCTCTTAGGCAGCAGACCGTTCCCCCGCACCCTCCGCAGGGTTTCGGCCCACGCTCCGGCGCAAGAGGCCGAGCGCTCATTTTCCGCTGTTTTCCGTCCGCGTGTCATGGTATGTTCCTCACCTTCCGTGCCTGCCGGGAGGCGGCTTCCAGGGCGGAGATATGAACGTGCGTTATGGGGAGGAATGTCATGCCGGGTTCGCGGCTCAGGATCATCGTGACGGGCCTTGCGGGGCTTTACCCCGTAGGCGGCGTAGCATGGGATTATCTTCAATATCCCATAGGCTTCGCTCGCTTGGGACACGATGTTTACTATCATGAAGATTCGTGGAGCTGGCCCTACCATCCCGTTCAAAAGACCTACACGGCGGACGCCGGTTACTCGGTCAGGTATATCGAAGAATTTTTTAAATCCTACGCGCCTGAACTGAATTCCCGTTGGCACTACCTGCATCTGCACGATCAGAGTTTCGGCATGACGCGGTCAGCCTTTGATGAAGTCGCGGCCACGGCGGACCTGTTCCTGAACGTCAGCGGCGCCTGCATGGTTCCGGACAATCTGTCGCCCGGCTGTGTCAAGGTGTTCCTGGATACCGACCCCGGCTACAACCAGATCATGCTGAGCGAAAAGCTTGCGTGGTCCGAAAACGTTGAACGCTGGTGCGCCAGTGTCGCCGCCCACGACCGGCACTTCACCTATGCGGAAAACATCTACGGTTCCGATTGCCTTGCCCCGAGGATGGACTTCAAGTGGAAGACGACCCGGATGCCGGTGGTGCTCGACCTGTGGCGGCCCCTTGCCGGCAGGCGGAATGAGGGTGTGAGTCCCTGGACGACCATTATGACCTGGAACGCCTTCAAGGGCAGACTGGTCTACAACGGCGTTGAGTATGCCAGCAAAGGGGCTGAATTCGAGAAGCTGATGGATCTTCCGCGCCACGTCCATGTGCCGCTCAAGGTCGCCGTAGGAGGGGTCAGCGCACCTCTCGACCGCCTGGCGCAGAGCGGGTGGCAGGTGATGGACGGGCCCGAAGCCACGGTGACACCCGCGGATTACCAGGACTTCATCAGGGTTTCCCGGGGGGAAATTTCCCCGGCCAAAAACGTCTACGTCGCCATGCGCACGGGCTGGTTCAGTTGCCGGTCCGCCTGCTATCTTGCCGCCGGGAGGCCGGTGGTCGTTCAGGATACCGGCTTCAGCGGGATTATATCGCCCACGGAAGGGCTGCTCACTTTTTCAACGATGGAAGACGCGGCCGAGGCGATCCGGCAGGTCGAATCGAATTATGCCCGCCATTCGGAGGGTGCTCTCAGTGCCGCCGCGGCCTACTTCGACTCCGACAAGGTACTGTCCCGGCTCATCGCGGATGTTTTCTGAATCCGGGTGTATTCCGGTATCGCAACCTTCCCCCCAACCGTCCGTTGCACGAGGAAATCTTTATGACACCTATCAAAAAAGGCAAAGTCATCGTCTTCGGGATCTTCTTCTGGTACCCCCTGGCCGGTGTGACGTTTCAGTTCCTGCACTATCTCATCGGGCTCCGCCGGCTGGGATACGACGTCTACTACATCGAAGACTCCGGACGATGGGTCTATAATCCCAAGACCTTCAGGTATTCGCCGGACGCATCCCCCAACATCGAATTTCTTGCGCCGATTCTCGAAAAGCACGGCTTTCACGGCCACTGGGCGTTCCGGGGCAATTACCCCGACGGCAAATGCTACGGCATGACGGGGGAACGGATCGACCGGCTTTATCGCGAAGCCGATGCGTTCCTGAACGTCACGGCGTCCCAGGAACTGAGAGAAGAACACATGGTCTGCCCCAGGCGGATCTATGTCGAAACGGACCCCTTTGCCGTTCAGGTTCACGTGGCGAAGGGAGACCAATCGACCATCGCGGCGCTGGATGCCCATGACGTCCATTTCAGCTATGGGGAAAACCTCGGCGCTCCCGACTGCGGTATTCCGGCCGGACACGTTCACTGGCTTCCCACGCGGCAGCCGGTGGCGATGGAACTGTGGGAAAACCCCAACGAACCCGCCGCGGGAACGGCTTACAACACGATCGCGACCTGGCGCAACCTGGGAAAGGACCTGGTGTTCCGGGGAGAAGTCTACTACTGGACCAAGGACCGGGAGTTTTTGAAATTTCTCGATCTGCCCCGGAAACGCAACGTACGCTTCCAACTGGCCGTCGAAATCGACGAAGGGATTCGGCGCCTGCTGGCGGAGTACGGGTGGGAGACGGTAAGGTCCCTCCCCGTGTCCGAGGATATCGACAGTTATCGTTCCTATGTTCAGGGATCGAGAGGTGAATTCACGGTCACCAAGGAACAGGTGGTGAGGCCCGTCACCGGGTGGTTCAGCGACCGCAGTGCTTGCTACCTGGCGGCCGGGCGGCCCGTGATCACGCAGGAAACGGGATTCAGCAAATATCTGCCCACGGGAAAAGGGCTTTTCGGGTTCTCCACGATGGAAGACATTCTTGCGGCCGTGGACACCATCGAGAGCGATTATAAAGGGGCTTGCCGCGCGGCCCGGGAAATCGCCCGGGAATACTTTGCCGCGGAAAAGGTTTTGAAGAGCCTCATGGAGCGGGCCGGGCTGTAAACCCGGCGCGGTCCCTCTTTGAGCGCGGATCGCTCTCCTGCGGAGCTCGGTATGGTTAAAACGGCATCGCCTGCGACGGTCGGCCAAAGGCTGTCCTGGCCCGATATTATGAAGGGCGTATCCATTTTATGGATCGTCTTTTCCATTTTTTTCTCGCCTACGACAACGGCCGGTTCCCTTGGCCCCTGGACCTCGGGCACTTCCCGGAGTACATGGCCGGGCAGGGGCCGTCCTCGCTGTTCGGGGGCCTGGAACGGTTTGTCGAAGGGATCGTCGCGGCGGTGTTTGAACGCGGCGCCCAGGCCGTCGGGGTTTTCATTGCGCTGAGCGGCTTCGGCCTGACCTGGTCGCTGCTTCGGCCGGGCCAGGTGGAGAAAGGATGGAGGAAGTGGTACGCCAGGCGGCTGTGGCGTCTTTTCCCGGTGTACTGGCTGGCCCATTTGATCTACCTGGTTTCGCCTTTCGTCGACAGGAAGGACGCCGTCGATTTCCGCTTCGTGTTGAGCCTCTTCGGGGACCGGATGGTACCCATCGACACGATGTTCTATTACCTTGTTCCCGCCTGGTGGTTTTTCGGCCTGCTTCTGCAACTGTACGTGGTTTTCCCGCTTCTGTTCCGTTTCCTGCAAAAGTGCGGTCCGCTGGTCTTTCTCGTTGTCTGCGGAGTTTTTACCGTTGCAAGCCGTTACGTGCTGTTCGATGTGTTCCAGGCGAGCGGCAACTACGTACAGGGGGGCTTTTTCGGGGCGAGGCTCTGGGAATTCGCCTTCGGAATGGTTTTGGGAAAGGCTTACCATGACGGTCCGGCTCTGGTGGAAAAATGGCTGTTTTCCCTGCCGGTCC
>CAXXDT010000012.1:0-52218 GCA_963663685.2 uncultured Syntrophobacter sp.
TACTCCGGGCGGCCTGGTCGTATACCGGCGGTGCCCGGAGACGGTTGCGGTCTGCGGAGACGTCATCAAGAACGCCTGGGATGCCGTGAAAGGCGAACCCGGCGTCATCCGTGGAGATTTCACCGCCGCCGGGCGGAGCATAAGGCATGTCCTTGAGAAATCCCGGGTCATCATTCCCGGGCACGATCGTCCTTTTTCCATTCGAAACGGCGCCCTTGAATTCCTTGCGCCGTTCAGTTGGCAGGTAAGCGGTTCCCTGATGCCCGGCCCTCAGGACGAAGTCCTGCTGGACATCCGCCTGCCCGAGGCGGTGGTGGAAAATCCGCTGGTCTGTTCCGGCAGGGGTCGACGCGAAGGGTGTTGAAGAGGGGGATTTTCGCCCGCAAAATGGGGAGGAAATGCCAGGTCGAGTCGCTCCCGATTTTCTAACATGCCGTTGCTGTGAAAAGGGGACCGGTTTCCACGCTTTTGTGGCCCGCCGTGTCATGCGGACCGCAGCGGCGTTCGGACGCGTACCCGAATCCATCCGTACCTCGTTGATCCCGTCCCGGTCACGGTGCTGCGGATGGCGACCGGAGCGTGTTGCGCCGCGGTTCAGGTGCTTGCTGTTGCACTGGTTGTGTGCCCCAACGGAAGAGACCGCCGGGGGCGATGCGTCTCGTCATTCGCTCAGGTGGGGGCTGTTGTCGTCGTGGCGTTTTTGATGAATCCACTGTGCGGTCGCCATGACGGTTTGCTTACCAACAAACAAAAGGAGAGTTCCTAACATGATGCAAGCTCAGCAGAACTTCGATGTGCCTTACGGCTACCGGGCCAAAGTTGGATTGATCGTCGTTGGCCCCAACTTGAATCCTACTCCTGAAATCTGCCGCATGCTGCCGAGTTATGTTCAGATGCGGGAGACCCGCATCCATATGACACCGGTCGTCAACATCCAGGAATGCTCCAAGCTGAGCCAGCCGCTGGGCGCGGCTGCTGCGGTCATCTCGGAGGGCATGGTTTCTCCGGTGCTCGGCAAGAGGAGTGCCATCGCTTTTGCCTGTACGGCTGGCTCGCTGGTTGGCGGACCCGGCTGGGACAAAAAAGAAATCGAAATGATGGAATCCAACAGCCAGGGGATCCCCTGCACCACCACGGCGACCGCTGCCGAAGAAGCCATGCGCTTCATGGGATTCAAGAAGATCGTCCTGGCCGGCCCGTACATCAAGGAAATCGATGAGAAGTTCCGGATTTTTTACAATAATTCTGGTTTTGAAGTGCTGAGGGTCGTGGGACTCGGCATCGAGGACCTGTACGACATCGGTGCGACGAAACCTTCCCAGGCTTACCGTGCCGCAATGGAAGCGGTGGTGCCCGAATGCGACGGCATCTTCATCACCTGCACGAATTTCCGCTGCAGCGATGTGATCGAGGAAATCGAGCGGGATTCGGGCAAGCCGGTGGTCACTTCAAACCAGGCGACTGCATGGCACCTGATGAGAATGCTCGGGATCAACGACGTGCGTTGAAGGCTATGGGCAACTGCTGCGCAGGACCCCAAGAGTTGGAGCCGCGAAATGATCCGCAACCTTGCTTTTCTGCACACCGTGCCTTTTCTCGTGGAGCCGTTTACCAGGCTGGCGGCGGAGAACCTGCCGGGAGTCGGGTGCTTTCACGTGGTGGATGACGGAATTCTGAAAGAAGTGTTCCGTGATGGGGTGCTGGCGCCGAAGGTTTTGCGGCGCATCCTGCAGCAGGCGGTGCTCGCCGGAGAAGCCGGAGCGGAATTGATCGTTTTTACGTGTTCGTCGACCTCGCCTGCCGTGGATTTCGTAAGGCCACTGAGTGGTGTTCCCATCATGAAAGTGGATGAACCCATGGCGGAACGGGCCGTGCAACTCGGGTCGAGAATCGGGGTCCTGACGACCGCCAAGACGACCCTCGAGCCGAGCGCCAACCTCATCAAGAGCGAAGCGCAACGCCAGGGGAAATCCGTCCGGGTGGATGCGAGGCTGGAAGTCGAAGCCTTCGAGGCCAGGTTGGCCGGGAAGGTGGCCGAACACGACAGGATCATACGGAAGGCGTGCGCTGAACTGGCCGCCGAGAACGATGTGGTGGTCCTGGCCCAGGCGTCCATGGCTCACCTGGCGGAGAGCCTGTGTGAAGAAGTCGGCCGGCCGGTGCTTTCCAGCCCTCCCTTGTGCATGGACAAGCTGAAAAAACTGGTCGGCGGATGCTGCTGCTAGTGTGAACTCACGCGATTCGGTCGCTCGGCGGCCACCGTGACAAACCCAAACCAGGGGCGGTCCGGGCATTCCGTTGCCCGGGCCCGCAAGGACAAGAGGATTTCCCGAACCGATCCCCGTGGTTGCATGGGGCGCCAACCAAACCTCTTGCCTTCGGCCCGGACAACAGGGTGGCCGGACCGCCCGCTGGTGCAATTCGGAGTTTTTCCCCTGTTCCCGGTCTGCGCCTCCTGAAACGGAGGACAGTATCGGTCGGGCGACGGCCGTGGTCCCGCGCGGTCGCGCGTCTCATCTCCCCTCCGGTTCTGGTTGAAAATTCAACGGAAAACCTGAAAAAATCCTTGACAGATAATCTACAATATCGTTAATTCAATTGTTAACAATCGTCATCGATTACATGTATAAACTTTAATGAAACTGGCAATTGTGGAATGGATCGAACGGATTGATTGGCTCTGTTACAATCCAACCGTTAGATCACGAGGAGTCGTTCATGAGAGAGGTGGTAATACTGGGAGCGGCACGGACCGCAGGCGGGCAATTCGGAGGTTCGTTCCAGAGTCTTACGGCCCCGGAACTGGGTGCCGCGGTCGTTCGCGAAGCCGTCAAGCGTTCCGGGATTTCCCCGGATGTCGTTCAGCAAACCATATTCGGGAGTGCCTGGCAGGCGGGGGTAGGACCTAATCCCGCCCGGTTGTGTTCGGTGATGGGCGGCGTGCCCACGGACGCTCCGGCCGTTACGGTGAACGTGCGTTGCGGTTCGAGCCTTCAGGCGCTGATTTTCGGCACTCAGGCCATCAAGGCCGGTGACGTGGACACCGTGCTGGTCGGCGGGGCCGAAAGCGCCAGCCAAATCCCCTACGCTCTGCCCCGTGCACGCTGGGGCTATCGCATGGGCAACGGCGAACTCACGGACCTGATGCACAAGGATGGGTTCCGCTGTCCGCTGGGCGGAGGTCTCATGGGAGAAATCTGCGAATGGCTCGCTGAAGAGCGGGGAATTTCCAGGGCGGAACAGGATGCCTTTGCCGCCGAATCGCACAACAAGGCGGAAGCCGCTGCAAAAGCGGGAAAATTTCGGGACGAAGTTCTGCCGGTCGAGGTCAAGAGGAAAGGCAAAGTCACCCTGGTGACCGATGAAGAAATCTACCGGTCGGGTGTGACGACGGAATCCCTGGCCAAGTTGCCGACCGTCTTCAAAAAGGGTGGGACCATCACCGCGGGCAACGCCTGCGCGCTGTGCGACGCGGCTTCGGCGGTGGTGCTCATGGAACGGGAAAAGGCCTCATCCATGGGGCTGAAGCCCATGGCCTTGCTGCGCGGTTATGCGTTTGTGGGAATCGATCCGAAACATTTCGGGCTTTCACCCGTCAAGGCGATCCCCGCGGCGCTCAAGCAGGCGGGCCTTACGCTGGGCGACATCGACCTCATCGAACTGAACGAGGCCTTTGCGGTGCAGTACCTTGCCTGCGAGCAGGACCTCAAGATCGACCGTTCCAAGGTGAACGTGCACGGGGGCGCGATCGCCCTGGGGCATCCCGTGGCCGCCACCGGAACGAAGATACTTGCCACTCTGCTCTACGCCATGAAGCAACGCGACGTGACCCTTGGAGCGGTGAGCCTGTGCATCGGCGGCGGCAACGGAGTGGCCGCGATCGTGGAACGTCTGAACTAGTCCCGGAAATGAACGGAGGATGGAAAAATGTCCAGTAAGAAGGTTCTCGTGGTCGGCGCCGGCAGCATGGGCGCGGGTATTGCGCAAGTGTGCGCTCAGCACGGTTGTGAGGCGGTGCTCAGCGACATAAGCCTGGAGCTTGCGGAAAAGGGCAAAGCCCGTATCGAAAAAGGCCTTCAGCGAAGGGTCGATCAGGGAAAGCTTGCGGAAGCCGACAAAAACGCGATTCTTTCGCATCTCTCGGTGGCGGGTGACTTCAGCGCGGCCGCCGAGGCCGACCTGGTGATTGAATGCGTGGTGGAAAACATCGACGTCAAGAGAAAAGTCTTTACGGAGCTGGACAGGCTTGCACCTCCGAAGACCGTTCTGGCCACCAACACCACCTCCCTCTCGATCAGCGCCATCGCCGAAGCCACCACGCGGCCCGAGCGGGTGGTACAGATGCACTTTTTCATGCCTCCCGTGGTCATGAAACTCGTGGAGATCATGCCGGGAAAGAGAACTTCTCCCGAAACCCTGAAGGTGGCGGAAGCTTTTGCGAGGCAGTTCGGCAAGGACCCCGTGGTATGCAAGAACGAGGCCCCCGCGGGGATCGTCAGCCGTGTGCTGGGGCAATTGCTGAACGAAGCGACCTGGCTGGTCGCCTCGGGAGTGGCCGAACCCAGGGACGTCGACAAGGCCATG
Organism: uncultured Syntrophobacter sp.; assembly: GCA_963663685.2. Lineage (GTDB taxonomy): Bacteria > Desulfobacterota > Syntrophobacteria > Syntrophobacterales > Syntrophobacteraceae > Syntrophobacter. The sequence goes on from CAXXDT010000012.1 coordinate 4,585, forward strand.
AAGCTCGGCGCCAACCACCCCATGGGTCCGCTCGAACTGATCGACCTCATCGGGTTGGACGTCCATCGGGCCAAGATGCGGACCTTGAGAAGTTTTCTGAACGATCCCCGCTACCAGCACCCGGAACTCATCGACAGGATGATTGACGAAGGACGTCTGGGCAAGAAGGTCGGCAAGGGCTTCTATACTTATGAAGAGGGCAAATGATGTTTGAAAACATCAAGATCGATCGCGAAGGCGTCATCGCCGTCCTGACCATCAACCGGCCTGAGAAGAGGAACGCGGTGAACCCCGCCACGGTGGAGGAGATTGACCTTGCACTGTCCGAGGTGGAGAAAGACGCGCAAATCCGTGTTCTCATTCTTACCGGGGCAGGGGACAAGGCTTTTGTGGCCGGTGCCGACATAGCCGAACTGGCCAGGCGGGACGCAAGGCTTGGCAGGATAGAAACCCGGAGGCGCCAGGAGATCTACACGCGCATCGAGATGCTGGAAATCCCCTCGATTGCGGCGATCAACGGCTGGGCGCTGGGGACTGGGCTTGAGCTGGCCATGGCGTGCACGCTGAGGATAGCTTCCGCTACCGCCCGGATGGGACAGCCTGAAGTCAATCTCGGGATCATCCCCGGCGCCGGCGGTACCCAGCGGCTTCCCCGCCTGGTCGGTATGGGACGGGCGATGGAAATGATTTTGACCGGGCAGCCGGTCGGCGCCGAACAGGCCATGGCCATGGGATTGGTCAACCGGGTCGTCCCGCCTGAAAAGCTGATGGAAGAAGTCCGGAAGCTCGCGGAAATCATCGCCGGACATCCCAAGCTGGCCATCCAGTACGCCAAGGAGGCTGTCCTCCGGTACAACGAAGGTTCGCTCGCCTCCGGTCTTGCACACGAATCCTACCTTCACGCGCTTTCCTGTGCGACCGAAGACAAGAAGGAAGGGATATCGGCTTTCTTGGAAAAACGGCCTCCGAAATTCACAGGAAGGTAGTTCTTTTATCACCGGATTCTGAAACGCCGGTGGAAGGGGATGCGAATTCGTCGAACCGGCCGTTCGCGTCCCCCCGCCAGTCTCCCGAGTCTCATTATGCGGCCCCCATGGGCCGATGCCTGTGGTGGGCCCAGCGCCTCCGATTTTTGCGGCGGCGCTCGGATCCCACCGATTTTTTGCGGGACCCCCCGCCGCACGCTGCCTTGCTCCAAAAAAAACCGGCATGTCCGGAATGGAAATAAAATCGCGGACTTCATTAAAGGCGCCAATGTTCCGATAAGATAATGGAGTGGATTGTACATCGGTTCCGGCCGCAGTTATTTTGCCGTGGCGAAGACTGTCCATGGTCTTTTGGGGATGGCTCCGACCCGCCCGCCGAGCGGTGAAACCGAACCACTCGAATTGTCGCGGTGTCGGCGTAAACCTTTTCTTTGTCGTGCCGATAGACGGGTGTTTCCCGCAGTCGGAATACCGCTGGGCATTGAAGCCAGGGCACAGGGACAAAATGCACAAACCCTGGCTTGTGCATTTTTGCTAGCACAGCGTCGGAATCGAGGGCAAGCCGTATTTTTGGGTTGAGGCACAGGACAGGAGTGCTGAACGGTCGGTTGGCAAATCGGGCATGAGCGGAGGCGCTATGCTGTCAAGATGCAGGGACCGAAAAATCGTGCGGTCCCGGGAGAATTTTCTTGACACTAAAAGGAATTGGCAATAGGATTGTTAACAATCTTGATAAAAATCCAGAACAGTTACATTTAGATACATAAGCGCCGAACGGGGGTCATTCCGAAAATGGATACGATGCTCGACAATACGCTTGAAGGATTGCACCGCTAAGGGGCGAATCCTTCGTACGCAGTGGTCGCCGGTGGCGGGCCCGGAAGCGCCCGGCATGAAGCAGCGGCCCTGCAGCGATCGGCACACAGACTGGCCTGAGCGCGCTGGTGCCGACGGCAATTCCACGGTCCGGGAACGAACACTCGTTCGCCATGGGGTGGACGCTCCCGCCTTATCGAAATAAGCACACGAACTTCAGGTTATCTTTTCCACGGTTTTCGTTCAAAACATACCACCCGCGGGGTGGGCGGTCCTCGGTCCCGGTATTTTTAAGGTTAGGTGCCGTTGCACAGGGCCTGGAAAAAAGTGAATAGGAAGTGATGCACCGGTTGGATAGATGGCGGGTTTCATGGCTCCGATGCTTTGACCATGGTGAGACCTGCGAAGGCAACTAGATGGAAACTCTGTGATTTCTTATGTGGAACCTTTCTGAATTAATCTGATGCGAGGAGAGACACCATGAAGAATTGTCGCAAATCTGCCCACCTCATCTTTACCCTGATCTGCTTTTTCCTTTTTGCGTTTGCCGTGAATGTCCATGCGGCGGAGTACAGACTCCGGATCGCCAACCCGCTGGCCGCAGACCATTCCTGGGGACGGGCCGCCGACTACTTCAAGAAGGAAGTGGAGCAGGCTTCCGGCGGCAGGATTTCTGTCGAAGTCCATAATGCCGGTGCGCTCGGCAAGGTTCGCGAAAGCATGGAAATGGTGAAAATGGGGAGCCTGGAAGCGGCGGTCGGCGGGGTCGCCAACTTCCAGACGACGGTGCCCGAACTGGGGATTACCGTCCTGCCTTATCTCTGGAAAGACATCCACAGACAGCTCGAAGTGCTCCAGGGAGCTCCCGGGAAAGAAATTGAAAAGCGTATGCTTGCATCGGGCTATTACTGCCTCGGCTTCTGGGACAACGGTTTCCGTCATATCTCCAACAATCGCAAACCGATCCAGACGGTTGACGATCTGAAGGGCCTCAAGATCCGGACTCTCCCCACGCGTGTCCACACCGCTTTCTTCAAGGCCTGCGGCGCTGCCCCCACTCCCATGGACTTCACCGAACTGTTCGAGGCTCTGAGGAGCGGTGTGGTGGATGCACAGGAAAACCCTCCCGGAGTGACCTATACCTCCAAAATGTATGAAGTGCAGAAATACTACTCCCTGACGGGCCACTTCAACGAAGTCGGGGCTATTATCCTGAGCAAGATTTACTATTCCAAGCTTCCCGCTGACCTCAAGGCAGTGATCGACGACGCCGCCAGGAAGACCATGACCTGGCAATGGGCCGAGAATGACAAAGACAATCAAAAGTACATGGATGAACTGAGTAAGGCCGGCATGCAGATCAATACGCTGTCCGAGACGGAACTGGCGAAATTCAGGAAGATTGCTCATGACCAGTATGCCGAGGCGGTCAAAGACTTCGGGAAAGACGGCAAAGAGTTGACCGAGATGTTCGTGAAAGCCAATGAATAGTCTCTCCCGGAACAGCGTGGTATTCGGGAAAACAGTCAACGCTGTTTTTTAATGGGAGTGGTGCCGACGAAGGTCTAGGTGGAGGCAGGTAATGTTCTTGAAGTTTTTAAACAAAGTAGTACGGGCAATTCTCATCGCCGATTTGGGTGTCATTACAATCATGGTGGTTGTAGAGGTTTTCCTTCGCTACTTTCTCGGGAAATCGCTTTATATCACGGAGGAATTCACCCGGTACGCCATGGTCTGGATGGTGTTTCTGGGTTGCAGCGAGGCGGTCAGCGAAAACTGTCACAACAGGGTTGGGATTTTCGTGGAGCATTTCCCGCTCCGGTTGCGTTGCTGGATAAATCTTCTGGCCAAGCTGCTGTTCTGTTTTTTCCTGGTCGTTCTGATCTACCAGGGCATCATCGTTCTACCGTATCAGCTCGACCAAGTCGTTCCGACGCTCAACGTTCCCATCTTCTGGTTCTACCTGGCGATTCCCGTGGGTGGAGTTCTGATGGTTTTGAATCTCTTGCCCAGGCTCTGGCTGGACGTCCTTGTGGTTCTGGGGAAAGCTGAGCCGGAAAAGGAAAGGGTCGAGATTCCCGAGCTTGAAGGAGGGCTGTCATGATCGCGATGTTCAGTGCTTTCGTCGTGACCGTTATCCTCGGCGTGCCCGTGGCCTTCTGCCTGGGACTCGCCGCCCTGTCCTTCCTGCTGTTCACGGGGCGGGAATCCCTGATGATCATTCCCACGCTGCTCTTTTCCGGGATTGATTCCTTCCCGTTGATGGCCATCCCGTTTTTTCTCCTCGCCGGAGATCTGGCAGAGAAAAGCGGGATCCTGCCTAACCTCGTGGAACTGGCGAAGGCGCTCGTGGGCCACTGGAAAGCCGGACTCGCCCACGTGAGTATCGTGACCGAAATGTTCCTTGCGGGGATCACGGGCACGTCGGTAGGCGATGCCGCAGCAATCGGGGCATTGTTCATCCCGTCGATGAAGCGCGAAGGGTACGATACGAAGTTCGCCTGCGTACTCACCGCCACCGCGTCGGTCATGGGACCGCTGATCCCCCCCAGTGTCGGGATGCTGATCTATTCCTTCGCGCAGGGAGGTACGGTTTCAGTGGCGGCCCTTTTTATGACGGGTGCAGTGCCAGGCGTACTCGTCGGCATAGGCCTGATGGTCATTTGTTATTTCCTTGCCAAGAAGCGGCATTATCCGGTCAGCAATACGGGGTTCAGTATCAGGAATGTGTTCAGATCCCTCAAAGGCGCGTTGCTGGGAATCATCGCAATGGCGATCATCCTCGGCGGGATCCTCACGGGGGTTTTCACTCCGACGGAAGCCGGCGCAGCGGCGACGGCCTATGTACTGCTCGTCGGCATTCTTCTGACCCGGAAACTCTCGTTCGAACTCATCAAGAAGTGCCTTCTGACCACGGCTGTCACCACTTCCACCATTTTGATCCTGATGGCTTCGGCAAAGATTTGTGCATGGATCCTTACCAGTTCCGGGGTCCCCCAGAGATTCGGTGCCTTTCTCATGTCCATCTCGCCGAGTCCCATCTTCTTCATCACGGTGGTGGTCATTTTCCTGGCCATGATAGGGTGCTGCATCGAGGGCATCGCCATCATGATCATGTTTGTCCCCGTGCTGGCGCCTATCGCCAATTTTTACGCACTCGATCCGCACCACTTCGGCATGATCTTCGTCATGGCGGTCCAGATTGCCACCATAACGCCACCGGTGTGTCTCAGCCTTTATGTGACAACCAAAATCGCCGGTATCCGGGTGGATGATATCCTGAAGGAGGTGTGGCCGTTCTGGTGCTACCTGACGGGACTCACTCTCCTTGTGGCTTACTTTCCGAGTCTGTCGTTGTGGCTGCCGAGACTGATGGGTTACATACATTAGCGTCTTTGTGCTTTAGCCCCGTCAGAGGCAGGTAAGATGCACGACAGGTTGTAATAACAGAGTATTGCTACATTTCTTCCGTTCACCGTTTTCGTCCTCGGGCGAAAGCGGTGAACGCTTATCCAAATGCGGAAAGTCGTATTCGTACCCCGCTACGCTGGAGGGCGGGGTATTACGATCTCACAATTCAAGCGAATCGGCTGGAACACTCAGGGATTTGTCAGGGGAGATTAAACGGAATGGTTAGGAAAACCTGGCAGGCCAGGAGGGATTCGAACCCCCAACCCCCGGATTTGGAGTCCGGTGCTCTAGCCGTTAGAGCTACTGGCCTGCAGGCGAACCTCTATATAATAGCTTCCCGTGAGGATGTAAAGGAAAATGTGGGAGGCGGGAATAAAGCTTCTCATCCAATCGGCGTCGAAAAAATTGCGGGGTTCCCTGGTCCGATCCTTGAAATCTTTTGACCCGGTCTGCGGCGGCGTCATCGGCGATACGTGCCGGTTTGGTCGGCATTTGGGCGACCTCACCCCAGGCTAGACATTTTTTTCACATTGACAATGCAAGGTTATTTCCTCGGAAAGACCTTGTCAAACATTCTTGGCTTGGTTAGGTTTACACGAACAAGGTGTGAATGGGAGAGTGGTTACTTTAGGCTGCTTTTTCACAAGCAGAAGGGGGGCATCGGATGAAAATCAAATATTGTAAGAAATACGAAAAGTACGTGAGTCAGCAGCATTGTGAATTCTTTAACGAAGGCGCCGATTGCGAGTTTTACAGTCCGGTATGCTGGACGAGCATCAAGCATTTGCTCGAAGATGAAAGCCGGCCGAAGTGGGAAGTGAATGCGGTCATCAAGCCGTTTCATTGCAACCTGCTGGACCGTGAGTACCTGAACGAAAGAAATCGGAAACGCCGCCAGAACAGGAAACATTCCGGCCTGCAGATGTAGCGATACCGCGTGTTCGTTGCCAAACGCCGGTTCTGCCGACCCCTGCCTCTGTGATTCTGCCTCCGCCATTGATGTTGTCTCCCGACCTGTGCTATTAGAGACCCTAAGTCGAGCGGGCATTCTCCGCCCGGTCTTGACGAGGATCGTTTTGCATTGACCAGACCATGCATCCGGAAGTTCTCTTCTGAAAAAAGTGAGCGGTAACGTATGTTTAAAAAATTGCTGGTTGCCAACCGTGGTGAAATCGCTATTCGGATTATCCGATCCGCCCAGGAACTGGGTATCAAGACCGTTGCGATTTACGAGGAAACGGATAAGACCGCCATGCACATCATGAGGGCCGATGAAGCGATATGCATCGGTTCCGGCCCTCGAAAAGACTATCTGAACATCGAACGTATCATCCGGGCGGCCCGGAGCGCCGGGGCCGAGGCGATTCACCCCGGCTACGGGTTTCTCGCCGAGAACCCCATGTTCTCGAAGAATTGCACGGAGGCCGGACTCGTGTTCATCGGCCCGCCGCCCCAGGTCATCATCGACATGGGAAACAAGGTCGTGGCCCGCCGGATCATGAAGAAGGCGGGGATCCCGTGCATTCCGGGAACGGACATCCTCGAACGGGACGAACTCGGCGAGCAGGACGCCGTCGAATTTGCCGAGGAGTACGGGTTCCCGATCATGGTCAAGGCGGTCGCCGGAGGTGGTGGACGGGGGATCCGCGCCGCAAGAGACATGCGGGAGCTGATAAAGGGCCTGCAAATGGCCCGGTCCGAGGCCAAAATGGCTTTCGGAAACGATGACATCTACCTCGAAAAAGGCCTGGACTGCCCGCGGCACGTGGAGGTCCAGCTCCTGGCGGACGGCTACGGGAATGTCATCCACCTCGGCACCCGCAACTGCTCCATCCAGAGAAGGCATCAGAAGATGATCGAAATCGCGCCCGCGCAGCTCCCGGTGGAGGTTACCGAGAGTATTTGCGATACCGCGGTGAGGGCCGCGAAGGCCTGCAATTATGTCAATGCGGGAACGGCGGAGTTCCTCCTCGATAAAGAGGGACGGTTTTATTTCCTTGAAGTGAATACGCGTATCCAGGTGGAACACACGGTCAGTGAAGTCATCACCGGAATCGATATCGTGCGTGAACAAATCCGGATCGCGGCGGGTGACAGGCTTTCCATTTCTCAGCAGGAAGTCACGTTTCGGGGCAGCGCCATCGAACTGAGGATCAACGCCGAGGACCCGAAAAACAATTTCCTTGCGAGTCCCGGGATCATTCAAATTTACCAGTCCCCTGGCGGGCATGGAACGCGTCTGGATGGGGCGGTCTACCAGGGCTATGAGATCCCGAGATTCTACGATTCGATGCTCGTAAAGCTCACCGTTTACGGTTTCACCTGGCGTGAAGCCGTGGACCGCCTGGAGAGAACGCTGAACAGCTTCGCCATCGCCGGCGTGAAGACCACCATCCCTTATTACCGGCAGATTGTGAAAGACCCGGATTTCATCGAACAAAACTTCGACACTTCCTACATCGAAACCCATCCCCAGTTGCTGGATTATCATGAAGAAGTGCCGGAACTTGAAAAGCTGGCCAGCCTGGTGGCTGAAATCAATGCCCACGGGTATAATCCTTACGCAGAAGGCTGATCAGCGCTGTGTGGCGCAAAGGGTGCGCTGCCGCGGTTTCCGGATGGAAGTCATGCCGTATCCGCTGTATTTGACGGCAGGCGGGTGCCGTGGCGGCGCTGGATTTGATATCTGCCGATCCGGGCAGACGGATCGATCAAGGAGATTGACTCTATGGCGGAGTACGAACGAATCACTCCCGGGATGACCAGCCCTCAGATCTTGGAACACCTGCGGAAGACTCCCGGGTATTTCATGACCAACAACGAGCGGGATGTTTCCCAGTCGGATTTCAAAGCCCGCATCATGCCCGCGACGACTCTTAAGGTGGCCCCGTATCGGGATGCCGCCGGTTATTTCGCTTTTGAGATCATCGGGGGGGCCACGGTGCATGTGGACCTCATGTACAAGCAGATCAACCCCTTCGAGAAGCTCCGCCTGGTACGGAAGGCCATGCCGAACACTCTCCTGCAGGCCGTGTTCAGGGGATGGAACCTCTTCGGCTACCGCCCGTACCCGGACAATGTCATCCGCAAGACGATCAGGCTCTTTTCGCAATACGTCGACGTATGGCGCATGTATGATTTCCTGAACCACATTCCGAACCTCATGGTTGCCGCGGAGGAGGTCAAACGCGCCGGGAAAATCCTCATGCCCTCGATATGTTTCAGCACCGGCACCGGGCATACCGACGAATACTATGTCCGAAAGGCCGGTGAGATCATTTCGGCCATGGGCAAAGACATCATTCTTTCCATAAAGAACCACTCTTCCCTTGGTACACCCCGTCGGATAGGCGAACTGGTCAGGGCGATCCACCACGAATATCCGGACCTCCTTATTGCGTACCACGGGCACAACACCGATGGGAACGACCTGGGCAGGATGGTTGCGGCCGTGTTGGAAGGCGCGAAAATCGTGGAGGTGGCGGACCACGGATACGGCGGGTTCTACAGCCAGGCCCCGGCCCTCAGCTTCATACAGAACCTCCAGGACTATGGATTCAAGCCCCGGGGTTTTCACATCCAGCCCCTACTGGACGCTTCCGATATGCTTCGCCGGGAACGGGGGCTTTATGCGCAGTTCGAGAGCCATTACCGGAGCTTCGACCCTACGGTCAAGCGGCACAAGCTCCCCGGAGGGGCATCGAGCATTGCGTTCGAACAGGCGGAAAAAGTCGGACTGCTCGAACGGGTTCACGATGTGTTCAGCGAACTGAGCGTTATAAGCAACGAGCTGGGAAACTTCTGGATGGTGCCGCCGGGCAGCCAGGTACTCTGGGTCACGGCCATCAGCAACATTTTGCACGGTCGTTATGAACAGCCCAACGACGACCTGAAACGCCTCCTGCTGGGACGCTACGGTCCGTTCCCCTTCTACGATCCCGAGGAATGGATTTATCAGAAGGTGTTGGAAAAGGAACGCACGGACGGGAAGAAATGGCACGAAATCCTGGCGACTGAAGGCGGCAGGCAAGTGGTGCCCGACGTGGATATGGAGGAGAAAGGGCGGCAGTTGTCCGCGAGGCTGAAACGTCCGGCAACCGATGAGGAACTGTGCCTGTCCCTGCTCTTTCCAAGGGATGCCGTGGAGTATTTCCTCTTCGAGGAACGGTTCGGAAAAACCTGGCTCCTTCCGCCCGAAGTCTGGTACAAGAAGAACGGATTTGAAGACGGAGCCCGGATCACGTTTCCCGATTACGACGGAAGGACACATCATATCGACATCATTTCGACGCGTAAGTCGAAGGGGGCGGTCCATACGTCACTGCTCGTCGACTACCATTTCCAGACCTATACGACCGCGGTAAGGCCGAAGGAGCCCGCTTCCTGACGCCGCCCGGCTCGGGAAGTGCGGTGAGATTGGGGCGTTTGCGGTTTCTTTGCCGGCAGTGCGGGAAGACGGGCATGCGGGAGAATCGATTTCGATGGACGAGTGGCTTGACCTTTTTCTCAACTACATTTCCGTCGAAAAGGGGTTGAGCGGGAACACCATTGCGGCCTACGGCGGGGATCTCCGCGAGATCGGCCAGTTCTTCAGGGACCGGGGGGTAACAACCTGGCAGGAAGTGGGCCGGGATCACGTTCTCAAGTACCTCGAATGGGCCGACGAAAGGCTGGCCCCTCGTTCCAGGGCACGGCGTCTGGCCGCACTGAGGGCGTTCTTCAAGTATCTCGAGCGGTCGGGGAAGATGCCCCGGAGCACGGCTTCCCTCATTCGCTTTCCGAAATTCAACCCCGCGCTGCCCAAAACGCTTTCAGGACCCGAGGTGGAAGCACTCCTTGCCAGCCCGGACGCGGGTTCCGTACTCGGCAGGCGCGACAGGGCCATGCTGGAACTCCTGTATGCCACCGGGCTCAGGGTCAGCGAACTGGTGAACCTGCAGATCGGGCAGTTGCACCTCGACGCGGGGTATATCGTGGTGCTCGGCAAGGGGGACAAGGAACGATTGGTTCCCATGGGCGACTGGGCCTCCGAGGCGCTCAAGGCTTATCTTGAAGACGGAAGGCCGCAGCTCCTGAAGGAACGGTTCAGTGCCGAGGTCTTTCTGAACCGGGGGGCGAGGAAACTGAGCCGGCAAGGGATCTGGAAAGTCATCAAGCGATATGCCCTCAAGGCCCGAATTCCGCACAATCTGAGCCCCCACATGCTCCGGCACTCCTTTGCGACGCACCTCCTGGAAAACGGCGCGGACCTCAGGTCTCTTCAGACCATGCTCGGGCACGCGGACATTTCGACAACTCAGATTTACACGCATGTGGCAAAAAAGCGGCTCAAGGAAATTCATTCGAAATTTCATCCCCGACCCTGATGGGAATTGCTCATGGAAGTGATCACCACCCATATCAATGCCGACTTCGACGCGATGGCCTCCATGATCGCCGCCAAAAAGCTTTATCCCGACGCCGTGCTCGTGTTCCCGGGGTCGCAGGAAAGAACGCTCCGGGAATACTTCATCAAATCGACCGTTTACATCTATGGATTCAAACGACTGCGTGACCTCGACCTCAGCCTGGTGACGCGACTCATCCTCGTTGACACACGGCAGGTGTCGAGGATCGGAAAGTTCGAGGAAATCCTTCGTCGACCCGATGTGGACGTCCATGTCTACGATCATCACCCGGACGCCGAAGACGATATTCGGGGCAACCTGAACGTCGTGAAACCATTGGGGGCCACTGCAACCATTCTGATCCAGCTCATTCGTGAGCGGCACATCGAGCTGACGCCCGAGGAGGCGACCATCCTCAGTCTCGGCATATTTGAGGACACGGGTTCCTTCACCTTCAAAAACACGACTCCCGACGACTTCGAAGCCGCCGGCTATCTGCTGCGGTGCGGTGCGGACCTCAACACCGTCTCGGATATGATCAGCCAGGAGCTTACGGCGGAACAGGTGAGCCTGCTGAACGAACTGATCCTGTCCGCCAAGACCTACGGGATTCAGGGCGTAGACGTTTGCATCGCAACGGTCTCCATCGAAAAATACGTGGGCGACTTCGCCGTGCTCGTACACAAGCTAAAGGACATCGAAAACCTGGACGTGATTTTCGCCCTGGCCCGCATGGACGACCGGGTATACCTGGTGGGAAGAAGCCGCATTCCCGAAGTGAACGTCGGCGCGATTGCAGCGCAGTTCGGCGGAGGCGGGCATGCGACGGCTGCTTCCGCAAGCATCAGGGACCTCACGCTCGTCCAGGCCGAGGACCGGCTCCTGGAACTGTTGAGGGCCGGCATCCATCCGTATCCGACGGCCGAGGTGATGATGACCAGCCCGGTGGTCCATACGGAGCCGGACGTTACCGTGGTGGAAGCCGGGCAAACCATGATCCGGTACAACATCAATTCCATGCCGGTCATGGAAAACGATCGGATCGTCGGACTGATCACCCGGCAGGTCCTCGAAAAGGCGATTTTTCATGGATATGAACTTCAGAATGTCCGGGAATTCATGAGCAGCGATTTCGAGACGGTCGGCCCGCAGGCGACGCTGCTCGATATAGAAGCGCATCTCGTCGAACGCCATCAAAGGATACTGCCGGTCATGGAGGGCGATAAAGTGATCGGCGTCATTACCCGGAGGGACCTGCTGAAGTTCCTCGTGGAAGATCAGTCCAAGGAGCCGGCCGGCATTTTCGAGAAGGTCGAAGCCCCCGTCTGGTCCAAGCGGAAGAACATCGTGGCGGCGGTTATGGAGCAGCTTCCCACGGACATCGTTCAGATGCTCAAAGACTTCGGCAACCTTGCCGGGTCGCTCGGGATGAAAGCCTATGCGGTGGGAGGGTTCGTGAGGGACCTGCTCCTGAGGCGGGCCAATCTCGATATCGATATCGTCGTGGAGGGGGACGGGATAGAATTTGCCAGGAGTTACGCGGAGGACCATAATATCCGGTGCCGCTTCCACAAGAAGTTCAATACGGCCGTGCTCATCTTTCCGGATGACCGGCGCGTCGACATCGCCTCGGCCCGTTTCGAATACTATCAGTACCCGGCCGCCCTGCCGATTGTCGAATTCAGTTCGCTCAAAATGGACCTCTACCGCAGGGACTTCACCATCAATACGCTGGCGCTGGGGTTGAACCCCGGGGAGTTCGGGCAACTGATCGATTTTTTCAGCGGGCAGAGGGACCTCAAGGATAAGACCATTCGGGTGCTGCACAACCTCAGCCTCGTCGAGGACCCGACCCGCATCCTGCGCGCCATACGGTTCGAGCAGCGTTTCGGGTTCAGGATGGGGAAGCAGACGGCGGCACTCATTCGCAATGCGGTTCGCATGGGGTTGATAAAGAAACTGGGTGGAAGGCGGCTTTTCCACGAACTTCAACTCATCCTCATGGAAGACGATCCGCAGACGTCGTTGAAGCGGATGAACGAATTCGGTGTGTGGACCGTTCTGACTCCGGCTTTCCAGTTCGACCAGAAAATGGAGGAACTTTTCCACCAGCTCAAAGAGGTGGTTTCCTGGCACCGGCTGAGTTTCCTCGATGAACCCCTCGATCGCTGGTGGGTGTACCTGCTGGGCCTTTTCTCGAATCTGCCCAAAGCGGATCTCGACCACGTGGGCGAGAGGCTCCAGCTCACCGATAGTCAGAGGGAACGGATGCTGCTGACCTATCAGAAGTCAGGGGAGTTGCTCTGGGGGTTCTTTCCGGCGCAGGAACGCACGCCAAGCGAAGTCTACCGGGCGCTGCAGCCTTTCAAACCGGAGGAATTGCTGTACATGATGGCGAAGACCCAGAATGAGACGACGCGCAAGGCCATCAGCTATTATTTCCATCGGTACAGGCACGTCGGCTCGGAATTGCGGGGCAAACATCTCAAGACGATGGGAATTCCACCGGGTCCGATCTACAAAGTCCTCCTGGATGAACTGCTGGATGCGCGCCTGAACGGAGAAGTGAAAACCCGCCAGGAAGAGGTTGTCTTCCTGCGCAGGCGGCATCCGGAGCTCTTCGAAACGGAAAGCGATCTGCCCATCTCGGCCTCGTGAAGGCGTGCCTCACTTCAGGGCAACTCTGTCCTGAATGATCCAGTCATCCACGTCGATGTAATTGAAGCCTCCGGACTCGTTGGGATGAATGACGCGGGCGATGCCTGCGTTGATAATGACCCTCCGGCAGAGCAGGCAGGGCTCGGGGTTGGGAATGGAAGTTCCTGTTTCGACCTCTGTCCCGGCGAGGTACAATTCCGCGCCCACCGTATCCAGCCGAGAGGCGTGGATGACGGCGTTCATCTCCGCGTGGACGGCACGGCACAATTCGTAGTTCTGGCCGGAGGGGATGCTCATCTCCTTGCGGGCGCAAAACCCGAGATCGATGCAGTTGGCCGTCTTCCTCGGCGCCCCGTTATAGCCCGTACTGATGATCTGATCGCTCTTAACGACGACGGCACCGAATCTGCGCCTGAGGCACGTGCTTCGCAAAGCGACGGCCCGCGCGATACCGATATAATATTCGCTCTTGCTGGGTCTGTTCATTTTCCCTCCGTCCGGAACAGATTGAAAACCGGGGCCGCCGGTTATGGTTTCCGAGCGGCGGCCCATCGATCGTTTCTTTTATTATGACCATATTGGAGGCCGGCCGACAAGCGGATTGACCTGCACGCAAGTATTACCACATTTGAAAACGGTGAGGTGACGAAATTGAATGAATTTTCTTTTCCCCGCATTCGCGCAAACGTTGCGGCTGTGCATAGCCATCCCGCGCCATGAACGGAACTTCCGTTTGCCTGAGGAAGGTCACCTCCTTTTTAGGTTAGGGCCGGGCGGGGGACTGCACGGGAGACGTTCCAAGGGGGGCCGGGAAGGCCGCGCCTGCGGCGGAATTGTCCGCGGCGTCCCGCAAATCCCGTGCGCCGGGTGAATTTACTTGACCACGCGCGTTATTTTTACTTTAACATGTTGGGCGCTCTGCCCCCCCCGGATACAATCAACACGGGCCCGGCCTCCGGGAGCGCGATCCGGCCGGAAAGATTCCCGTGCCGGAACATATCCCGCCGGAGTTGCGGGATGCGGCGTTGAGCACGGCGAAACGGAAAGGATCGAATGATCGAAGAATACATTTCCAAAGCGGCCCTGTATGTGGTTCCATTCCTGCTCGCCGTGATGTGCCATGAAGTCGCCCACGGCTGGGTGGCCGGCAAACTGGGAGACCCCACGGCAAGGATGATGGGCCGTATTACGCTGAACCCGATCGTTCACATCGATCCGATCGGTTCGATTGTGCTTCCCGTGATTCTGTTACTGGCGAGGTCCCCGTTCCTGTTCGGCTGGGCAAAGCCCGTTCCCGTCAATTTCGGCAACCTCAGGGGAGGCCGCAGGGACATGGCACTCGTAGGAGCCGCCGGGCCGTTGATGAACCTGCTTCTTGCCGTGGTGAGCGCGCTGGTGTACCGGGCGATTCTCACGGGGTTCGTCAGGGGGTACATCGCCCAGAGTGGCTGGGCCGCATGGGTTACCGTGCCGATCGCCGAGATGGCGGGCATTTCAGTGGACTTCAACCTGGTCCTGATGGTGATCAACCTCCTTCCGGTGCCGCCGCTTGACGGGGGCAGGATCGTGGTGGGACTGCTTCCCGAGCCGATAGCCTATCAAATCAGCCGCCTGGAACGCTTCGGCATGTTGATTGTGCTCGTATTCATCGGGACCGGAATATGGGGCTACGTCGTATATCCGGTCGTGGGCGCGTTCAGAAGACTTTTCCTGGGGCTGTAGCGAGGGTGGAAACCCGGTTAAGGCCCCCCCGGGCAGGCGGGAACTCGCGTTTGTCATCGTATTGAGAACAGGTGCCGCTGCGGGACAGGGAGCATTGAACGGGGTGTTCGACCCGGCCTGCGCGCTCTGATTACGTAATTGAAAATATGGAGAGAGGAGCTTTTGATAATGACTGAAAGGAAACGGATCGTGAGCGGCATGAGGCCGACGGGACGGCTCCATCTGGGGAACCTGCACGGGGCGCTCGACAACTGGATTCAACTGCAGAAACAGTACGAGTGCTTTTTCTTTGTGGCCGACTGGCATGCCCTCACGACGGAATACGCGACCCCTGCGCTGATACGGCAGAACGGCTGGGACATGGTCCTGGATTGGATGAGCGCCGGGTTGGACCCCGAGAGCTGTACGCTTTTCGTGCAATCGGCCATAAAAGAACATGCGGAATTGTATATGCTGCTCGGAATGCTCACCCCCGTGCCATGGCTGGAGCGGAACCCCACCTATAAGGACCAGCAGCAGCAGCTCGATCAAAAAGATCTTTCCACTTACGGATTTTTGGGCTATCCGGTACTCATGGCGGCCGACATCATCATCTACCGCGCTCAGGGCGTGCCCGTCGGCAAAGATCAGTTGCCCCATGTGGAATTGACCAGGGAAATCGCACGGCGTTTCAACTTCACGTATCAGCGTGAGGTCTTTCCGATACCGGACGCTCTTTTGACGGAAGTGCCCGTTCTTCCAGGCTTGGATGGAAGGAAGATGAGCAAGAGCTACGGGAACTGTATTTTCATCAGCGAGCCCGAAGAGAGTGTCAAGGACAAGATCTCGAAAATGATGACCGATCCCCAGCGGATCAAACGGACCGATCGCGGCGATCCCGAGGTTTCCCCCGTGTTCGCCTATCACAAGCTCTATTCGACCCCGGATGAAGTCGCCGATATCGCCGACGGATGCCGTACGGCGCGCATCGGGTGCGTGGAATGCAAGAAGCGGCTCACGCGCAACGTCCTGGCCAAACTGGCCCCCATCCGGCAGAAGCGGTTGGAACTCGAACAGGACATGGGGAAGGTGAGGGAAATCATCGAGGCCGGCAACTCGACGGCAAGGGCCGAAGCGGCCAAAACGATGATCGACGCACGAGACGCCGCGGGAATGAGCTAGGGTGGTGACCAATCGATTCGTGCACGTTTGTCGATGTCAGTTCGAGCGAAACTTCATGTTTGGTTCAACACCCTCAAAACGTGAAAACAGGCTATAGTGTGCCGTGGCGCCTGGCCCTCGAAGCCTTTTTCCGGGCGTCGTCGCCGCCGCTCGGGGAAGGTTGCCCGCCCGGCGCGGTGGTTCGAATTTTGGGAGGAACCGGAGTGCCGGGTGAACGGTGCTCCGGCGAATAAGGTTGCCGGATACGGTGGAAAAGGCCAGAGTGAGGCTGCAGAAAGTGCTTGCCGAGAGAGGCCTCGCTTCCAGGCGGGCTTCGGAGGAAATCATTCGGCAGGGCAGGGTGGCCGTGAACGGCGCTGTCGTCACGGAACTCGGGTTCAAGGTCGATCCCGATGCCGATCGAATCGTGGTCGACGGGGTGCCGGTTCCGATTCCGGAACGCAAGCTTTACCTTGTCCTCCACAAACCGCGGTATTGTATCACCACGGCGAGCGATCCCCAGGGAAGGAAGACGGTTTTCGACTTCATCCCGGACTTTGGGGTGAGGCTGTTCCCGGTGGGGCGCCTCGACTTCGACGCGGAAGGCCTGCTGCTGCTGACCAATGACGGTCTGCTGGCCAACCGGCTTCAGCATCCCCGGTACGGGGTGTTAAAGACGTATGACGTCCGGGTGGAAGACCGCCCCGACGAGGCGGCGCTGAAGCGCCTGCGCTCCGGAGTGCGGCTGGAAGAGGGCACGACCGCTCCGGCCGACGTCCGGGTGCTGCGGACCTCTCCGCGGGGGCACGTGGCTCAGGATTGTTCTGCACCAGGGTTGGAACCGTCAGATAAAGCGGATGGGGGAAGCGGTGGGCCATCCGGTTCTCTGTATCAGGAGAGTGGCTTACGGGCCGCTGAAACTCGGTAAATCGGCACCGGGGACCTGGAGGCAGCTCGATCCGCAGGAAGTTCGGCTGCTTTACACACAGGTTCAACTCGAGAAGGAGTGAACAAAAGCAAATGGCCAGCGGCAAGCGAGGAAAATATTCGTTGAATCTGGATGAAGTCAGGACCAGATCCGCCGGAAATCGAAAAAAGAAGAGATCGTCGAAAGGTCTGGTTTCTTTTGCTTCTGGTCCTGATCCTGTTGGGCGGCGTCGCGTATGTGGTCTTCAGTTCGGGGCCTCCCGGCGTGGTCGCCTCTTACATGCCGTTTCCTAAGAAACTCGTGGCGTTGAGGTTTTTGCACAACGGTCAGGAAGTGATCCTGCTGCCGGATTCCCAATGCCAGCTCAATCCGAGGGATTCCCTCCAGTTGCTCGAAATTCGGACCGATGGATGGCTTTCCTGGGGCGTAAGCGTCGATTCCACGGAGATGAACGCCAAAGTCCTGTGGAAGAAACCCGTGGTGATCAAGGATTTGTTCCCGCAGGAATCCTTTGAAGTTCCGAAGTCCCTGGAGATCACGGCGCTGCTCTGGAACAGGCCCATCGGCAAAGTCACGTTCCTCGTTCAACTGGATTCCCGCGACTGGGTGCAGAAGGCCAACGGGACCTCCGACATCGATCGGAAGACCTTCCTGCTCGAAAAGGCCCTGCAGGAAAATCCCGGGAATGTCCTCGTGAAGACTCAGCTCGCCGGGCTTTACTTTGAAAACAAACGTTATGACGACGCGGCGAGGCTTTACAAGGAAGTCGATGCGTCGGGCAAGTCCAAAACGATTTCCGAACGGCTCCTTTCCGCTTATCAGATCCAGAACCGGGTGGACGAGGCACTGCTGGTGTACCTGGACCTGTTCAAGCTGTCCGATGACGCCGATACCTTCAAGGAGTTCCTGCAGTATATCCAGAAGAAGAAATCCAAGGAGGATGCCGCAAGGTTTCTTGAAAAGCACCAGCAGGACATTCCCCGTACGTACCAAAGTTCGCTCATGCTGTTCATGGCCGACCTGAACACCCAGACGAAGAACTGGTCGAAAGCGGCGGCATCCTATGAAAAAGCCATAAAAGCCGGCGTGAAGGACCCCGACGTGCTCTATAACCTCGCGGTCACGTATCAGCAGGGCGAGGACCCCGATAAGGCGATCCAGGCGCTGGAAAGATACCTGCAGAAAAACCCCGGCGACATAAAGAGCTGGCTCCAGTTGGGAGAACTCCAGGAAAAGAAGGGGGATGCGCAGAAAGCCCGGGCGACCTACGAAGCCATCCTTCAGAAGAGTCCGCAAAACAGGGACGCGCTCCTGAGGCTGGTGGCGATCCTGGAAAAGGCCAAGGACAAGGTCGCGCTTCAAGGGGCCTACGAAAGACTGGCCGGTCAGCAGCCGAAGAACAAGACGGTCCAGTACAACCTTGGAATACTCTACTACGACGCCAAGAAATACGATAAGGCGGCCCCATGCTTTGAAGCCGTCGCCTCCATCGATCCCAAGGACGTGGAATCGAGGAAGTATCTCCTGGACATCTACCGGAAGCAAAAGAACGACAAGGCCGCGACGGGGATGCTGCTGGCGCTGGCCCAGCTTGATCCGAAGGGTACGGGTTACTACGACACGCTGTTCAAGTCCTACGACGACAAGAAGGACTACAAGGGAATGGCGACGTTCTTCCGGACCGCGTCGGAGCAGCACCCCGAGTCCGTGGCGCTCCACAATTACGTGCTGTATGCCGCCATGAAACTCGGGGACAAGAAGGGGGCGGTGAAGGAACTGGAACACCTGAACAAGCTCCAGCCCAAGGAAAAGAAGTACCTGCGCCAGGCGGCAAACCTGTGCGAGAGTTCCGGCGATTACGCAGAAGCGCTGAAGAAACTCGATCAGTTGCTTAAACTCGATCCCAAGGATAAAGAAGCAAAAGACGATTATCTGCGGATGAAGATGAAAGTGCTCGGGCAGAAGAAACCGTCCTGATCGAGCGGCCGGGGTGGTTACCGTGACGGGAAACGCCGTAAACTTGCATGCCCGCGAAACGTCGTCGACGCATTCGGCGGGATTCAGTAGATGCAGCGTGCCTTCTGCGGGTTCTTCCCGGGTGGGTGGTGTCTATACGGGCTCCTTATTCCCGGCGATTCAGGATGATCCCGAGGTTACCGATCCACTTTTTTATAAAACAGGCGGATTCAAGTCCGTCTCCGGGTTTGGGCGTTTCCCGTGCTTTCTGCCCCCCGTGAGTTTTCTGTTGCACCGCGGGCGGTGTTATTGTATAACTCGCAAACACAATCAGGGCGGGTAACTCAGCGGTGAGAGTGCCATCCTCACACGGTGGAAGTCGGAGGTTCGAGTCCTCTTCCGCCCATAATGATTTCAATAGGTTAGATCACTTTTTGGTGGTCCGGCGGTGGTCCGGTAATTCGAGGACCGCCGCCGCGCTTTTTTCAGGAGTTCGCGTCATTGCGTAACCTGCCCTAAGCTCCTCGACACTGCACACGAAATACCGCTCGAATGCTTTGTTCGTGTGAGTCCCCATCAGTCGTTTTATCGCTTCGGGGGTAAGCCGCGGCCGAAGCCCCTGCGCTGAGCTATGCCGCGTCCCTCCATGCAGATCAACCCCCTTGATCCCCAAATTGGGGCACGCTTTCTTCCACGTTGCCCATAGAAGATATTTGCCGAACGGGGTGCCCTGGAACTTCCCGCCGCCGCCGTGGTCACGACGGAACAGGTGCATTTTTGGGAATCCCCTTGGTAAGGTTCGCAAATAGGCAAGGTCCTCAGGCAGGAGCGTGATGATCTTCTGTTCCTGGACCTGCCTCGAGGTTTTGTGTTCTCTGATGATCACGATTCCCCGTTCGTAATCCACATCCTCCTCCAGGATCCCGAGGGGTTCACTGGGCCGCATGTTGATGTAAGTACACAACCACAATATGGCCATGTAAATTCTGGGGTTCTTGGAAGAGATGCGCGCTACCTCTTCTAGGATGCGATCCCTCGTGTCGACATCGATCGTCTTGCGCCATCCAAGTTGATAGGGAATATCTGGGAAATCAGGCATCTGATCCTTTTTGATTTCGCGGCGTTTACACAACCAGGCGAAGAAAGCATGCAAATTTACTTTGATATTGTTCCTGGTCTTTCCCGAAATTCCCTCCAGGCCAAGAAGAAAATCCTCGATTTGCCCATACTGAATTTCCTTCACGCTCTGGTCTTCGAACCACGCCTGCGCCTTCCTAAGGTCACAACGGACCTTCCCAAGAGAGGATGCTTTAATGGTTCGAGATTTTACGATGAAATACTTTTCGACAAGGTTGGAGAACCCAAGAGGGTTTTCCGGCTGATAATCCCTGCCATCGAATGTCCCCTCATCCACCTTAAAACGGAGCCCGGTCAGAAACCGATTGGCTCGCTCGTAAGAATTGAACCGCTTATAAATTTTCCTCCCGAATCGTACGATGAAATTTGTGGCTCTTTGGCCCTTTGCATGTTTTGGATTTGGACAACACACAGCATCTCTGTGATTATCCTGCATAATTTCCCCGCATAGAGCACATTTTTCTGTCGAATAAATCCCTCCAGTCATGCACATACCTTCCCGTGGGCTGTTGTCCGGACAACCAGAGAGGTTACCTGAGGTTTGTGCATGCCGCAAGGATCTATTCATTCCTGTTGCCTAATCCTTTATCCCCGTGAAGAAAGAGGTGCCCCCCTTCACGGGGATTTTTCGGTCGAATACCTGCTCTGCCGCCATCTACGCCAGGATCGTCATTTCGGGCAACGCAGCTTTGATGTATGCGGCAATCGATTTGATCGCCTCAATTTTCCAGAGGCCGCCGTCCGCCGCGATGCTGATTTCGCCACGAACTGGCTATGTAGATTTTTATGGGTCATCCGGGAAATGAGTACCTGAGTATTTGCAAAAAAGAAATGGACATGGCAGAACCACGTGTTTGTTTGACGGCAATCGAACAACACGGGAGGGTTCCGGACCATGTCCACATCGATACTTTACCACGCTTTTGGGCTCAAAGGTATCCAGTATGAATCGGCGCGTTTCTTTGGAGACTGTGTCCTGATCAGCGCCCGGACAACTGATCAGAGCGTAAGATGCCCTCAATGTGGCGGAAAGAGGGTTACCTTTAAAGGGCAGAAAAGGCGGCTGTTCAGGATGAGCCCGATTGGACGGAAACGGTGTTTCCTCGATCTCTTGCTCCACCGGCTCAAATGCATGGAATGTGGAGGGCTGTGGTGGCACCATCTTCCATTTCTGGATGGTAAACACCGCTATGTTCGTTTCTTTGCGCTCACCGTCCTGGATCTTTTGAAATACTGTACCATCCAGGCGACCTCCGAGTACCTCGGGGTAGGCTGGGACCTGGTTAAAGCGATTCATAAGGAACGGCTTTCCCTTCTTTACCGAACCATCCCGCTTGGAGAGGTGAGGCATGTCGGAATCGATGAGTTCAGCTTGAGAAAAGGCCAGGAGTACATGACCATCATTACGGACCTGGAGAGTGGAAGAATCCTGCATGCCGTTGAGGGTAGGAGCAAGGAAAATATCCGCCCGTTTCTGGAAAGACTTTCCCACAAAGCAAAAAACCTTGAGGCCATAGCCATGGACATGAGCAGCAGTTACTTCTCCGCTGTCCGGGAGTCTCTGCCCAATGTGGACATTGTCTTTGACCGCTACCATATCATGGCCCTCATGAACCATGCCCTGGATGAAATCAGAAGGAGTCAGCAGAGAGAACTCGACGACCTGGGGCAAAAGACGCTCAAAGGCAACCGGTTCCTGCTGCTCAAAAACTATGATTCCCTTGAACCTGGCAGGAAAGCCAGGCTGGACGCCCTCCTTGAGGCCAATCGGCCCCTCTTCATCGCTCATTCCATGAAAGAACAACTGCGGCTCTTCTGGGAGGAAGACGTTCACACCGCCCAGGGATTTCTCGATGTCTGGCTGAAAGATGCCATGAACTCCGGAATCAGACAGCTTGCCAAAGTGGCCCAAACCCTGGCCGGATACAGGACCGGGCTTCTCAATTATTTCAAACACTTCATCACCAACGGGATCGTAGAGGGGATCAACAACAAAATCAAAACCCTGAAAAGGCAGGCGTACGGTTTTCGAGACATGACGTATTTCAAACTGTGCCTCTACCACCTGCATGCTCAGGGGTACTCATTATCCGGATGAACCCTGAAGTTCACCGTGACCCTTGACGGGGGCGGGGTGAATGAATTCTGCTTCGGGTATGTGGAAGTGGGGTGAAGGAGCGGTTGGAAAACCGCCCCTTCAGGTCACAGGTTAGTCAACAGTGATGGGAAAAGCCTTCTTGCCGTATTTAGAGGCATAAATGATTTTCCCCGTTTTGGGATGCCGGAACCATTTCACGAACACAACTCGTGAGCCGGTTTTTTTCTCCACCGTGTGCATGTGGCCAACCTCCTTTCTGGGAGGTCTTGCTTGAGATGTGGGCTCTCGATGCTTCTAACCGGCATGCTCGGCCTCGGGGGGCTTGAGGACCTGGGAGAAGTACAAGGGAATCCACTCGAGGTAATTTACGAAAGGAGATGAAGACCATGAGAGACGTGCTCATCACGCTGTTTTTCGTTACACTGGTTCTGTTTGTAATCGATGCGCTCGTCGCGGCAAAGGTCATCAAGAACGGAAGACCTTCGATGGTGTGATCAGCCCGGTAATAACCCTATGACGTGGCTTGAACGACGGAAGCGCTGCGTCTTATCCGGGGAAAGCAAGCGGTGCAATCGGGGGGGAATGGCCGGGGCAATGGAATCTTGACTTTTGGGCACAATGACGCTAAACAGTTGCCAACTTGTATCTTAACGGTGTTAAGTATGGACTCGAAACAGCAGCGGCAGCTTTCACATAAAGAACAGTTCCGGGGAGAAATTCTCGCCGCGGCACGGGAACTCTTCGCCCAGGAGGGGTATGCGGACTTCTCCATGCGGAAGCTTGCGGCCAGGATCGGGTATTCTCCCACGACCATTTATCTCTATTTTCGTAACAAGGACGATCTGCTCTTTTCCATCTGCGAAGAACTCTACGGGAGGTTCCTGCGCAGGATGCTGGAGATTCGCGTTTCCCTGGCGGACCCTCTCGAGGTGCTACGCTGTACGCTTTGCAGCTATGTCGAGGTGGGGCTGGTCAACCCGGAACAGTACAAAGCGGTTTTCTTCACTTCTCACGACGCCTACGGCCCGCCTCACGAATTCCAGCACCGGGATACCCTGTATCGCAGATCCTATCAGGCTTTTATCGAACTGATTGAGGATTGCATGCAAAAGGGTCTCCTCCGCGTGATGGACCCGAACAGCCTTGCGCTGGTTTTCTGGAGTGCCGTGCATGGGCTGGTCACGGGTGTCATTTTTTTCAACGATTTTCCCCTGGCGGATATCCCCGTGATAACGGATACGCTGGTGAATGGCTTGCTGAAGGGCCACGCGGCGTAGTCTTTTTTATTGATGGTGCACCGTTCACTTTCATCGGTAGTGCGACGGAAAACGGGATTGCAGACATGCACAAGAAATCGGACACGATACTCAAGGTGATACAGGGAGGGAAGGGAGCCACGCACACCGGCGCCGACAAGGAAACAGCGCCATGCGATGAGGCGGATGACCGGGATCTGTCGCTTGTGCTGTGGGAATCGAGCCACTATCTCGCCTCGCTCCAGCGGGAAGACGGTCATTGGGTTTTCGAGCTGGAAGCGGACGTCACCATTCCCTCGGAATACATCATGCTGCAGCGCTTTCTGGGCCGCGGCATTGAGGAGGAAAATGGGGAGCGCCTGGCTTCCTACCTGCTGGACCACCAGTTGCCGGACGGCGGTTGGCCGCTCTACGCCGTAGACGGCAATGCGAACCTGAGTGCCACGGTCAAGGCATACTTCGCCTTGAAACTGCTTGGGCACGACAAACAGGCGCCCCACATGATCAGAGCCCGGCAGATGATCCTCTCTCTTGGCGGGGCAGCCCGGTGCAACGTTTTTACCCGAATCACGCTGGCCCTCTTCGGACAGGTTTCTTGGCACACTCCGCCGGCAATGCCGGTGGAAATCATGCTGCTGCCACGCTGGTCCTTTTTTCATCTCAACAAGGTTTCCTACTGGTCCAGAACGGTCATCGTGCCGCTGCTGATTCTCTACGCAAAAGAACCGGTGTGCAGGCTCAGGCCCGAGGAAGGAATTGCCGAGTTATTCATTTCACCGCCCGATACCCTCTACCATCTGGACTATTTCCGCGTGCGGGCATGGCGCAAAAACGTGTTCATCGTCTTCGACCGGATGCTGAAACGCACCATCTGCCACATCCCGCGGTGGCTCCACAAGTACGCGCTGAAGCGGGCCGAGGCCTGGTGCCGCCAGCATATGCAGGGTGAAGGAGGCATCGGAGCCATTTTCCCTGCCATGGCCAATGCTGTCATGGCCCTCAAGGGGCTCGGCTGCCCCGAAGACGACCCGGACTATACTCGTTGCCTCGCGGCGATCGATGAACTGCTGACGCACCGGATGCCCCGCGATTCCGCTCCGCGTTCCGAATCCGTTGATGGCGGGCCGAGAGGTGCCTCGGCTGTGCCTGAGCTTCTCCCGAGCCGCCGCGTTCAGTCTGCGTGTGACAATGCCGTCACGCTGTGCCAGCCCTGCACTTCGCCGGTATGGGACACCAGCCTGAGCCTGTCCGCCCTCATGGAATCAGGCATTTCGGGGGATCGCCTCTCCGTCGAAAAAACCATGAAATGGCTCTTCGACCGGCAGATCGCCGTCCCAGGCGACTGGTCGCAGTCCTGTCCCAAGCTTCCCGGCGGCGGGTGGGCCTTCCAGTATGAAAACACCCTCTATCCCGATGTGGACGACACCTCGAAGGTGCTCATGAGTCTCTTCCAAGCAGGTGCCCTCGACCGGGAAGAGTACCGGGAGAAAATTGACCGCGCGGTCCGCTGGGTGATCGGCATGCAGAATTCCGACGGAGGCTGGGGGGCATTCGATGTGGACAACAACCACGTGTACCTGAACGATATCCCGTTTGCCGATCATGGAGCGCTTCTCGATCCCAGCACTGCGGATCTCACCGGGCGGTGCATTGAGATGCTGGGGATGCACGGCCATTGCCTCGATTTCCCCCCCATCGCCAGGGGGGTCGCTTTCCTTCGCGGGGCGCAGGAAGAATTTGGCGCGTGGTTCGGACGATGGGGCGTGAATTACATCTACGGAACTTGGTCCGCCCTCTCCGGCCTGCGTCAGGCGGGTGAAGACATGAATCAGCCGTACGTCCGGAAAGCGGTGGAATGGATCAAGTCGCGTCAGAACGCCGATGGCGGTTGGGGAGAAACGTGCGCGAGCTACGATGACCCGTTCCTGGCGGGCAAGGGCTACAGCACCGCATCTCAGACGTCATGGGCTCTGCTGGCGCTCATGGCGGCGAACGGAGCCGGGAATACACCAGTGCGGCGCGGCATCCGTTACCTGGTCGAACGGCACCTTCCCTATGGTTGGGACGAGCGGTTCTTTACCGGAACCGGGTTTCCGCGGGTGTTCTACCTGCGCTATCACGGCTATCCGCTGTTCTTTCCGGTCTGGGCGCTCGGAGTGTATGCGCGGATGAAAAAAGGGCTGCCCACGGTCCAGCAGTTTGTGAGCCGGGCGCGGCGGCACGTGCACGACTTGTCGGGACAGAGGGGATAGTTCTCGCGGGACTTGGCATTCGCGCGGGTGGCCTCATGGGGCGATAACACATAATATTACTCGCTTTTTTTGGGTACGGCAGTGCCCCCTTCGCGGGTGGAATGGAATCTGCGAAAACCCAATTCACCCGAAAAAGGAGGAAACTGCCGTGAAGGAGGATTCTACAGCAACTCGAGAAAAGATGATTCAATTGAATGAGGCTGTTGTGCTTGACCACCTCGGAGAGATGGTTCGGATCCTCTTCTTCACACCATGGAGGAATGAGGTTGGTAGCGGTATTCTGCCTTCACGAGTTTTCCCCTTGTTTTCCACGACGCCCACAAACCGTTGCTGGGGGCGGTAGGCGGCGGGTTCAACTCCCGCCGCCTGCCAGCACACTTTCCAAGTTCAGTCGTTTGCCGGTCTTGCGGCTGTTTATCGGTTCATATGATGTTGTGTAGACGAGGGGGGGCGAGTGAGTTCACCGATTGGCACGAGCCTCGAATTTTTGTGCTGTAAGGCGGTAACCCATTGCGCGGATGATGGATCGGTAACTTGATGGTTTTTGGGGGCAATTGAGACTCTTTTGCTTAAGCATCAGATGGAAAAACCAGTTTGTCCGTCATCTTTGTGTCAAAAACCTTAATTCCTTTAAGGTATGCGCAGAACATTTCACCAATTGCCACTGCCATGGCATTCACTTCAGATTCCGAGCGGGCTTGCTCAGGAATTCTCTCTCCCACGGCGGACATTACCGTCATTACCATATCTGCCGCAAATGCACGGTCTTTGACAGGCGCTTGTGGCAGTGCCTCATTCATAAAAACGAGTACACAACGAGTGAATGCTTTCCAATTCTCATGCGCTTCAGGCGTGTTGCGATAGAGAGGCGTCGCATCGTCTAGCGCCATACGCAACTCAGCTTCCTGCCATTCGGTCAGGAAGAACGCCTGCACAGCCCCCCTCAGTCGCTCGAAGGGCGGACAAGTCGGGTCGGCAAGGATGCGTTCAAGCAGTTCGCGCGTTTCCTGCCACTCGTCGGCCTGAAGCCTGAACAGAATCGCCTCTTTGTTGGGAAAGTACTGATAAAGCGAGCCAACGCTAACGCCAGCCTTTTCTGCCACACGCGCAGTTGTGAAATGGCGAGCGCCATCCGAAACCAAAACGCGAACTGCTGCTTCCAAAATGTCGGCGACAAGTTGTGTTGAGCGGGCCTGCAATGGGTGTTTTCTTACCGAAATAACAGGGGGTTCCTGAGTTTTCATGGACAACACTCCAAAATGCGAATTTAAATGTGACTAATTAATCATATTATAGAACGGCACAAATTGATGTGCCATTTACTTTAAGGAATTTCAAATGAACACACTAATGACCCCACCTTTAGCACCGCTTCTTGCACAAATGTTCACCGACGCAGAGGTAACAGAA
Organism: uncultured Syntrophobacter sp.; assembly: GCA_963663685.2. Taxonomy (GTDB): domain Bacteria; phylum Desulfobacterota; class Syntrophobacteria; order Syntrophobacterales; family Syntrophobacteraceae; genus Syntrophobacter. Next base: position 31,742 of record CAXXDT010000012.1, read on the forward strand.
GCCACTCTTCGACAGCAAATAGAGACGTTTTCCCCTGAAGAACTCGACACCTTGAAGGGGGGACCTGGCAACTACCGGGAACTATACGCCCGGATGAAAGACACCCATCTCGCTGTATCGAGGGACACGGGCCTCCTGCTGTACATGCTCGTACGTTCCACAGGAGCGTGCTCGGTCATCGAATTCGGGACTTCTTTCGGTGTTGCGACACTACATCTTGCCGCCGCTCTCAAGGACAACGGTGGCGGCCACCTCATCAGCACAGAGTTTGAGCCGTCAAAGGTCGTTCGGGCACGCGAAAATATAATAAAGGCAAACCTGTCCGACCTTGTTGAAATACGAGAAGGCGACGCGCTGGAGACGCTTGCGCGTGATTTACCGGAAACGATTGATCTCGTTCTTCTCGACGGAGCGAAAGCGCTCTACCCCCGCGTCCTCTCGCTTCTGGAGGCGCATTTACGTGCTGGTGCACTCATCATTGCCGACAACGCCGACTGGAGTCCAGATTATCTCGCTAAGGTCCGTTCGCCAACTGGAGGATATTCCTCCGTGCCTTTTGCGAGCGATGTGGAATTGTCGATGAAGTTAGGTGTATCTGGGCGATAACCCTATCACTGGACGAAATGGCTAATGACTGAAGATGAAGGCGAGGTACACGGAGGCTTCCGGCACCCCTCTTCATCTTCACGTATTCAGCTTGTGTTCTAATGCATGTCCGGACAGTTTCTGGTGAAAATTGATCGCTGGTTCTGAATCCAGAATCGATCATGTCAACATTCAACGGTGTTGCAAGGGTGTTGCAGACTCAATTTTTGTCCATGTAAGTTACCGTTATTTGTACCAAAATTTTAGAAGTCGGAGGTTCGAGTCCTCTTCCGCCCATAATGATTTCAATAGGTTAGATCACTTTTTGGTGGTCCGGCGGTGGTCCGGTAATTCAGGACCGCCGCCGCGCTTTTTTCAGGAGTTCGCGTCATTGCGTAACCTGCCCTAAGCTCCTCGACACTGCACACGAAATACCGCTCGAATGCTTTGTTCGTGTGAGTCCCCATCAGTCGTTTTATCGCTTCGGGGGTAAGCCGCGGCCGAAGCCCCTGCGCTGAGCTATGCCGCGTCCCTCCATGCAGATCAACCCCCTTGATCCCCAAATTGGGGCACGCTTTCTTCCACGTTGCCCATGGAAGATGTTTGCCGAACGCGGGGTGCCCTGGAACTTCCTGCCGCAGACAAGTCACGGTCGGACCCATTCCTGGCGGCCCTCCGCCTTTCTCGCAAACACATACGCTCTCCGGCTCTGGTACTCCACATCCGGATACGGGTTTCTCTCAATCACTTCCATTCTTTCAAATCCGCTCCCTTCCAGGCAGCGGAGGATGAAGTCCGTTCCGAAGAACATGACATCCAGGTCAACCCTTTTGCCGAGAAACTCGTCCAAATGGATCGTCTCCCCGCCTACGTGGTATGTGAAGAGGAATATGCCGCCCGGCTGCAGCACACGGAGGATTTCGTCGAATGCCCTCCCGACCTGCTCTTCCGTAAAGTGGACGATGGCGTAAAAGGCGACGACGGCGCCTATGGAGTTGTCTTTAAACTCAAGGTCAAGGATATTCCCCTTCCGGAAATGAAGGCCCGGGTGAATGGCTCGTGCCCGATCGATCAGCTTCTCCGATACATCCAGCCCGGAGATTTCAATTCCAAGGTTTTTCAAGTAGTCCGTAGTTTGACCCGGACCGCAGCCGAAATCCCAGACCGGTCTTCTGCCTGCGATCTCCCTTGAGAATCGGTGGAGTATTTCACGATCCAGAGGTTTCCTCTCGTGTTCGCCACGGAACTTCTCCGCATATTCTCCTGCCAGTATGTCGTACTGGTCTGCCACTTTGGTAGGATCCTGCCCCATAACGAGCACCCCATCATCAGTTGAACCGATCCGCATCCGGTGCGGATTCTCAGATTTTCGCCTTTATGACGTGTGACTGCAATGTGAGCCAACAGCGCACGCCAGGCTACTCTCAATTCTCCGATTATACGTTGTTTTATCGATTATTATACGGCCTTGTGCGGAAGGTGCCCGAACAGATGCGCCCGAGGGTGTTCCCCGACACCAAAAGCAAAAGACCGGATCATGCTGAATGACGGGCTTCTCGGAGTAGGAGTGAAAGAAGCCACCATGGAGATCCTGAGCGGCCTGATGCCCAACGACGACACATACCGGCAAAAGAACCTCGACAGGGCGTACCTTCTCGGACGGTTGTTGTAGATGGGGAAGGCAGTCCCCCGGGGAGTTGCGTCCCGTCCGCCTGCCCGTTCGGCAGGCGCGTGGGGAGCTTACCTGAAAGGCGTCTGCGGGTCCTCAGGATTCTCGAGGGCCAGCAGGGCGGCTTTGCGGTCCACGCCCGCGGCATAGCCGGTCAGGGAACCGTTCGCCCCCACCACGCGATGGCACGGAATGATGATGGCAATGGGATTGTGCCCCACGGCCCCCCCGATCGACCGGGCGGAGGGCATGCATCCGTGACGGTGTTCGGCCACTTGTTCGGCCAGGGTCCCGTAGGTGGTGGTCGTTCCCACCGGGATGGTCTTCAGCAGTTCCCATACCGCCATCCTGAACGGGGTTCCCTGAGGCGCAAGCGGCAGATCGAATTCACGAAGCTTCCCTGCAAAATAGGCGTTCAGTTGCGCGCGCAGTGCCGCAAAAACCGGATGATCGGATTCCCGGTCCCAGTCCCCGGTACTGTCCGGAGCGTATTTCTGATCGACGAACCGCAGTTCGCACAGGAAATCCTGTTCAACCACCGCAATCATTTCACCCAATGGCGTCTGGATACGACATTTGCTTTTCATTGCCCTTTGCTCCTCAAACCATGCTGAACGGGAAAATCCATCCCGCGTGAAAAGTTTGTAAATCTGACTCCGGTCGAATCACAGGTGATCCGGCGCGGATGGGACAACGCAACGGCCGGCCTCACCGCAGGTGATTCCACAGGCAGAGGGTGGCATAGGACCTCCAGGGAGACCAGCCCCGGGCCAACGCCAGTATATCCTTGGACGGCAGGTTCCCGAGCGCCTTTTTCACGCCGTAGTCCGTGTGCGGAAAAGCGTCCGGCCACCCCAGCGCCCGCATCGCCAGGTATTGCACGGTCCAGGGGCCGATTCCCGGAAGGACCGCCAGGTTTGACATCTCCCGTTCGGGGTCCGCGCCCGGTCCCAGCCGGACCGCCCCTTTCCTCAATGCGTCCGCCACCGCCCGTATGGAACGGGCGCGTGCACCGGTAACCCCCAGTGGCCCCAAATGATCTTCCACCGGGAGTTCCAAATCGCATATCCGCTCTATACCCGGAAACGTCACGGTCAAATCTTCGAACGGGGTTTGGATCGGCTCGCCCAACTGCATTGCAACCCGCATGGCAACGGTTCGCGCGGCCCGCACCGTGATTTGCTGGCCCAGAATAGCTCGCACGGCGATTTCAAACGGATCGAAGCACCCGGGCAAACGCAGGCCGGGCTCGAATATCCGGTCCTCCCCGATGTGCAAATTTCCTAATTTTTCTTGTATTTCATCCGGCATGCAATTCAAGTCAAATAGAAATCGCACTCGCGCCAACACCTGGCCGAGAACGGGAAACAGGGACGAAGAAATGGTCACCGCCAGCGCATTCCGTTCCGGTCGGTTCGAAACGGATATCCAGCCCCGATGGTTTTTCCCGTTTTTGACAATCGATACGGTGCGCCTATACCGGGAGGCACCCACGTGTTCCACACCCGGAATCGCTCGTCCTTCCAGAAAATGCAAAAGAGTCTCCCATGCAAAAGGCGGCCGGTACCCCGGCAACAGGGTAATGGATTCCGCCGGGTCGTGCGCGACTGCCGTTGTTTTCCGGAAATCGACGGGGCTGCAATTGTAACGTTGGCGGAAGAGGGTATTTAAGCGCCTGACGCTGCCGAACCCGGCATCCATGGCCACCTGTATGACGGGCAGCGGGGTGTTGGCCAACAGTTGTCTGGCGGTCAGCAAGCGTTGGTTCTGGAGCCATACAACCGGTGGCACTCCGTACTCATGCACAAACACACGCCGCAAATGGCGGTCGGTTACTCCCAGTGAATGCGCCAGGTGTGTGATGGTCCCGTCGGACAATCCGTCTGCCTCCATGCGCTGCGCCGCAAGCCTTGCCGATCGTGCTTCCGCGTCCATAGGGGCCAACCCCGGGGCGAGTTCCGGACGACACCGCAGACATGGCCGGAAGCCGGCCGATTCCGCGGCCGCGGCGCTCGAATAAAAGGAACAGTTTTCGGGCTTGGGTTTTCTGGTTCGGCACACCGGGCGGCAATACACACCGGTGGATGCGACCCCCACAAAGAAACGCCCGTCAAAGCGTGAATCGCGCGCCAACATCGCCGTGTAACAGGTTTTTGAATCGAAGAGCATGAGGGATCCCCCGTGATTGTAGTTTCCGCCCCGACAATCAAAACATAACACGCGGCAGGCACCTGGTCTCGCCGTTTTCGGACATGCTTTTATCTACGTCGAAGGGCGGGAGGGGAATGGCAGAAAATGCGAACTGCGAAAAAACGGAGGCTTATGTTGGCAGGCGGTATGAAAATGCTTTCCCGAGGGGTCGCGACCCATATAATATCGGGCTGCGTTCAAGATAATAGTTTCAGGGTTTATCCGTAAATACTGCGGCCTCGGATAAGAAATATCCGGGCCACCCCCCTGATCGTACAGTCTTAATCACGGATAAGTCCTTAATATTCCCAAAAGAGCGGAGGGAATACTTCCATCTCCTTCGGGGCTTCGGGCCGCGCGTCTGCGCGTGAAGCCGAACAAAGGCACGCAGCGGTGTGAGGGGCACGGTTCCCCACTCTTTTGAGAAACATCGGTTGCTGTTTTCTTGAGCGCAATTGCTCATGATGCCCGCCTCACCCGCGAAGCATCGAAACGGGTATTTCGGGACTCTATTTTGTAGGTGACTTCGTATGAAATCGTGCCGGTGCCACCGGTCCCTGCTTCCTCAAACGGGGGAGGGGCTCCGCATAATCTTTTACTTCACCCGACATAAGGCGGATATTCACATTGGATACCATGACCGTAAAAGAAATTCGGATGCGGCTTCGTCAGCTTGGAGATCAGAAGAAAGCGGAGGTCCTTCGGTGGTTCTTCAAAACCGGTCCGGGCGACTACGGCGAAGGGGATGTTTTCCTCGGCATCGGAACGCCTGAACTGAGAAAGCTGTTGAAAGAATATGGGATGTTAACGGTGGGGGAAGCCTTGTCGTTGTTGAGGTCTCCCATCCACGAAGAAAGAGCGTTTGCGCTTCTCATCCTTGTTCGGGCCTTTTCCGGTGGAAACGATGCCGTCCGCGAGCAAATCTACGAAGCCTATCTGGGCAACACACGGTACATAAACAATTGGGACCTGGTGGATATCTCCGCGCCTCATATCGTGGGGGCCTTTCTGGCGGACAGGAGCAAAGAGCCTCTCTACCGGCTCGCCGAATCCGGCAGCCTGTGGGAACGGCGCATCGCCGTGCTGGCCACGTTTCATTTCATCCGGCACGATCGGTTTTCAGATACGATGAACGTCTCGAAAATACTGCTCGGGGACAAACATGATCTGATACACAAGGCGGTGGGCTGGATGCTGCGCGAGGTCGGAAAACGGGACATGGAGTGTGAAGAGTCGTTTTTGAAGGAACACTGCAGGCAAATGCCCAGGACGATGCTTCGGTATGCGATAGAAAGATTTCCGCCGTCCAAAAGGCGTATGTACCTGGACGGTACGGTCTGACACGGAAGAACCGATTACCGGGCAAGCTCACGCAATCCCGTCCTTTTTTTGAAACGCGGCCGCCGGGTCCGGCGTTGCCGGACAGTCGGCGACGCAAGATAGAGCGGATGGCGGTTCAAGATCGACGAGCGCGGCGTTTTTACGACCATGGGAGCGTCAGTTCCATCTTGAGATTTTCCAGCAGGACCGTGTAGTGGTTGTCGGGGCATCGTTCGGGGATGACGAATCCCGCCTTCTCATACAGGCTGCGGGACCGGGGAAGGTGGTCCACCGTCCGCAGGAAGACTTTCCGGAAACCGCGTTCACAGCACCATTCGAGTGCGACGCCGAGCAGTGCTTTTCCTGCCCCGCGCCCGTGGTAGGCCGGGCCGACGATGAAGAACCTGAGTTGCACGCCGTCCGGGCCGGGATTTTGACCAAGGATGGGCGAGAACACCGTCGATGTGGGAAGAGAGCACAAGGTCGTTTTCCGCGTCGTAATGTTCCATGAAGTCACAGAGCTCACGGGGGTGATAAGGGCTTCGAAGGGTGCGCCCGAACCCCATGCCGCCGCATAGCAGAGGCCGTGAAGCTCGCCGGCACGGCCGATGGGCCCCGGTTCATCCCCTGTTGTGGAGACGTGCGGGAATTTCGAATCGATTTGTCGGACGATGGAAAGGAACTTTATGCTTGAAGGGAAGAAGATACTGGTCGTGGGCGGCGGTTCGGGAATCGGACTCGCCGTGGCAAAACGGGCGCTGATGAGCGGGGCACGCGTGGCGATAGCATCCCGCACGGCAGCGGCAAAAGCCCGCGTGCTGTCTGAAGCCGTCGGTGGAGCAATTGAGGCATATTCATTTGATATCACATCAGAAGCTGAACACCAAAACCTGTTCGATTCGGTGGGGGCCATCGATCACCTCGTGATAACGGTGAGGCCGGACCTCAAGGGGGCGCCGTTTGAAGCGACAAAAATCAAAGAGGCCAAAGAAGCCTTCGATACGAAGTTTTGGGGACAATACGGACTCATCCAGGCGGCTCAACCGCACATCGGCAAGGCCGGCAGCATTACCCTGACCAGCGGGATCGCCGGTGAGAAGATCTACAAAGGGGCCTCCACGATGGCTATCATCAACAGTGCCACTGAAACCTTGTGCCGATCCCTGGCCGTGGAATTGGCGCCCCTGAGGGTGAACACCGTGAGCCCCGGATTTGTTGAACCCAAGCCGCGGGAAATTCAAGACTATGCGGGCCGGTTCCCCATGGGGAGACTTGCCTCGCCGGATGACGTGGCGGAGGTGTACATCCATCTCATGAGCAGCGCGTATGTCACCGGAACAATTTCGGTAATAGATGGTGGTGCGAGGCTGGTCCAGGCATAGGGGCACTTTATTGCACCGGGCTGGCCCGCTCCCGTGCCGGTCCCGGGCAGGATCGATACGCCACCCGTTCAAGAGCTGTGGGGCATTCACCCTGGGCGGACTCGATAGTTGCGGGCCCACCCATGTCCGTGAGCCGCATGGATGTCGGCAGAGGTTGATTTTCGAGACTGAATCCTCGTATACTCATATTACGGAACGAGTATGATATTTTTATTTCCGGCCGTGAAGGCAGGGTTTTCAGCCCGTAGAGCCACGGACCTGAGCGCGCGGGTTTTCGATATTTCAAGGAGGCGTAATTGAAATTCACCACCATGGCGGTGGCGAATGAACCGATGGCCAGGGTCCCCGCCGCAGTGCAGTGGGCGCTTCTCTTCGGGACATCCGCGTTGCTGGCTCTGGGGCTGGAAATGGCCGGCCTCGCGGCGGCCTTCCTGCTTGGGCCGATGATAGCCGGCATCCTTCTCGGAGTGAATGGCTGCACCATCCGGATTTCACCGGTGCCCTATCTGGGTGCACAGGCCATCATTGGCCTCATGGTCGCCCAGACCGTCACCCCATCCATCGTCACGTCTTTTCTTCGCGGTTGGCCGCTGTTTTTATCGGTTGTGCTTTCAACCATCGTCGTAAGCAGCGTGGTCGGTTGGCTGTTGAGCCGCTGGCGGGTGATGCCGGGGACCACGGGAATCTGGGGTTGTTCGCCCGGAGCGGCCGCGGCCATGGTGGTGATGGCGGAGGAGTACGGCAGCGATGTAAAGCTCGTTGCGTTCATGCAGTACCTGCGGGTCGTGTGCGTCGCGGTCACGGCTTCACTGATGGCGCGTTTCTGGGTCGACCCCACCGGCCTGCCGCGGCCCGAGATGATCTGGTTTCCCACGATTCATTGGCTCGCCTTCGGGGAGACCCTGGTCGTCGCCGTGATCGGGCCGGTCGTCGGCCGGCGGTTCAGGATTCCTTCCGGCGCCTTACTCGTGCCGCTCGTGGCGGGGACCGTTCTGCAGGCATCCGGCCTCGCCGAAATTCAACTTCCGGCATGGCTGCTTGCCGTCACCTTTGCCGTACTGGGCTGGTACATCGGCCTCAGCTTTACGCGCAAGGCACTGTCCTACGCTTTTCATACGCTTCCGCAGATGCTGCTCTCCATCGCCGTCCTGATCGTCTTCTGCGGTGGGCTCGCCGTGCTTTTGACGCGGACCCTCGGCGTCGACCTGCTGACCGCCTATCTTGCCACCAGCCCGGGCGGCCTGGATTCGATCGTTATCATCACCGCCTCCACCAACGCGGATATCTCCTTCGTCATGGTTCTGCAGAGCGTGCGGCTGTTCGCCGTGATCCTCCTCGGACCGTCGCTTGCGCGCATTGTCGCCCGTCACACGAACGTCGGTTAGTGCCGGTGCCACTCAGCATGAGCCAATGTCATAGAGCGGTCTGATCCGCGGCTGGCGAATGGCCGGCGGCGGGGGTGTCAAGTCGGGATTGGAGCCTATCGCGAGATCATTTCATGAAAGCAGATCTTTGTGGAAGTTCGTCTCAAAATAAGGTATCTGGATTGAATCCATCCCGAGGAGGATGCCTGCGTCCTGATGCCCGGTTCGCCGGACCATCGGAAGTGCGTTCCGCTCCCCGGGACGTCTCAATGCTATCGATTCCGTAACCATTTGCCTTCTGTCGGCGACTCTATTGAAAGATGGTGCAATCAGCGATGAAGCCTCCGGATACGCAGGCGCGGCCGAGCGAACAATAAGCGTCAATTTGCGTGGAAGGAAGAAAGGAGACCGCGGATGAACAGAATAACAAAGGCGTTGATCGTCGGGATTTCGGCGGTCCTGCTCATTGGAGCCTCCGTGGCCGCAGTACATTCCCACGGTTGGAGGCACGGCAGGTTTGGGCATATGCCGCTGTTTCGGATGATGCATAAACTTGACCTGACCGATTCCCAAAAAGCGATGGTTGCCGGAATCCTCAAAAGCAACGAAGCAACCCTGCGGCAGGATGTGACCACCTTGGTTAAGGCGAGGGTGGCCCTGAACACGGCGATTCTGAACGGGAACGATGTCGGAGATCCCATTGCGGCCGTCCAGGCCGCCAGCGGCTCCCTCATTTCCGACTCCGCGCGGCTTCGTGTGAGCCTCTTCACTGCGCTGAAGCCGACCTTGTCGGAATCCCAGCAAATCACCCTGACCGGGATGGAAAGCAGAATGGAGAATGGAAAAGTCGACGCCCGTATAACCGAAGGCTTTGAACAGCTCGACAAGTGGATCGCGAAACACGGCCAGTAGATTCGCCGCGATGCATGTCCGGCGGCAATCCGCTGTCACCGGACATGCATCCGCGGATCAAACCGGTTCCTCCCCTCTTTTTCTCCGTTGCGCAATTGTTTCCCATCGGTAAGGTCCATATTCCGCTCCGGTCCTGCGGTGTGGACGACACGCACGTTGTTGAGATGGGGCTGTTTCCCATTGAAATTGGCATCGGTGATGCCAGTTACCTATTGCCGGTGATTCGGAGTGAATGCTAGACGACGGCATTCGCGGTTCGAACGGGGCAGGTTTTATACCAAGGTGCGTACAAGAAGGCAGCAAACGATGTTTCTCAAGAGAGTGGGGAACGGTGCTCCCACGCCGCACCGCGGCCTTGCGTGCCACCGTAGGCCTCTTTCTGCCGCATTTGGACCCGGAGGTTTGCTGCCTTCCCCCATTAACGGGCGACTCCTTATCGGTCTCAGCGTTTTCTGAAGGCCGCAGTCTACAGGGGGAAACGTGACAAGGTCAAAAGATTCGCAACGGTCCGATTCTTTCCGAAAGACGACTTTGGTTTGCGGCGGTTTTGCCGCTTTTACCGGCATCCTGGGAAGCGCGGGATGGATGCTGCATGTCCGTGCTCTTACAAGTTTTCTGCCGAATTACGTTCCCATAGCCCTGAGTACATGCATCGCTTTTATCGTTCAGGGGGGAATCCTCATCGGCGCCATCCGATTTCCCCGGTTCGTTCGACGATGGCCCTGCCTTGTTCCGGTGGCTGTCACCGCGGGGTTCGGATTCTTAATCGCCGCTAAATATATCGCGGGGTTGGGCTTAATGCCCCCCACGACGAGGCTTCCCGCGCGGTTCTTGGTTGACGGCATGTCTCCGCTTGCAGGATGTCTGTTCTGTCTTACGGGTGTCGCTTTGCTGGTCCTTTTACGCCTTGGGACGCGGCGGTCGGTCTCTGCGTTTGTGGACTGTACAGCAGTGCTTGTCGCCGTCGTCGGTCTTATCGGGACGATGAGCTATGTCCACGGGGTGCCGTTGTTTTACGGCGGGGAATTCGTTCCCCTGGCCTTGCCGACCGCTCTGGCCTTCATTTTCCTGGGGGCTGGCCTGACGGCGGCAGCGGGACCGGACGGATTCGTTTTGAAGCCGTTTACCGGCTCCTCCCTTCGTGCGATGCTGCTGCGGACTTTCGTTCCTCTCGGATTTTTGGCGATCATTGGCTCGGGTATCCTGCAGCAATGGATCACCAGGCTGAACAGTGCCTTCGTGTCGGCGGCGTCGGCCGTTGTCGTCGGGTTGGTGACGATCGCCGCCGTTGTTCAGGCCGCGCGGATCATCGGGGACACGATTGAAAAGACTGAGAACGACCGGAGGCGAACGGAGGATGCCCTTCGGGAAAGTGACAAATACCTGGCCAAAGCTCAAAGAATTGCACATTTCGGTCATTGGCGGCTGGACCCCTCGACACGCCTCATGGAAGGATCCGAGGAATTTTTTCGTATTCTCGGCATCAATCGGTCTTCGATGGACTTCTCAGAATTTGCCGACGCACTCGACCCGGACGAGCGCATTTTCGTGCTCGGCAGGATCGAGCAGGCACTTGCCGCTCATTCTCCCTACGATTTTGAACATTGGCTGGTATGCGGGGACGGCACGCGCAAGTTTGTGAACGTGATCGGAGAGCCGGTATTGGATGACCGGGGCAACCTGGTGATGCTGGTGGGTACGATACAGGACATCACCGAGCGAAGACGTGCCGAGGAAGAAAGGGCCATACTTGCAACCGCTGTCGAGCAGGCGGCGGATGGCATCATCATAACGAACAGAAGGGGTGATATCGAATATGTCAACCCGTCCTTCGAACGGGTCAGCGGGTATGGGCGCCTGGAGTTGATAGACAGAAATTTCGGCGTTCTGAGAAGTGACCGGCATAGCGATGCTTTCTACAAAGACATGTGGAACTGCATCTCTGGAGGAAATAACTGGTCGGGACACATCGTGAACAAGATGAAAGAGGGCCGGATTTGCGAGTTCGACACAACGATTTCTCCCATACGGGACGCTTCGGGACAGATACGGAACTTTGTGTCCGTGAACCGCGATGTCACCAGGGAAGTGAAAATCCAGAGGCAGCTCCGGCAGGCGCAAAAAATGGAGGCCCTTGGGACACTTGCCGGTGGAATAGCTCATGACTTCAATAACATACTCGGAATGATCCTGGGCTATACGGAAATGGCACTCCTGGAGACCCCCACGGGAAGCCATCTGTGGTCAAACCTGTCACAGGTCCCGAAGGCCGTGGATCGGGCTAAAGACCTCGTGCGGCAGATCCTGGCTTTCAGCCGGCAGGGGGAACAGAAGAGAGGTCCGATTCGCATCGGTCCCATCGTGGAGGAGGCCCTCAAATTCATGAGCCGCGTTTTGCCCTCGACCATAGAGGTCCGGCAGGAAATCAGGGCCGTGCCGTATGGAGCGGACATCGTTGTGGCCGATCCCTCGCAGGTGCACCAGATCCTGATGAACTTGGTCACCAATGCGGCTCACGCCATGCGGGAGCGGGGAGGGGTTCTCGAGGTAAAACTGTCGGCCGTGGAATTTTTCGCATACGATTTTGCCTGTCCCGCAGACCTGAAGCCCGGGCCGTACATAAGGCTGGCCGTGAGCGACACCGGACAAGGCATAGCTCCGTCGGCTCTCGAGAGGATCTTCGAGCCGTACTACACCACCAAGGGGCCCGGCGAAGGAACGGGGCTCGGGCTTGCGGTAGTCCACGGAATCGTCATAAGCCACGAGGGGGCGATCACCGTGTACAGCAAACCCGGGGACGGGAGCGTTTTCAATGTGTATCTGCCCAGGGCGGAAAGTGAAGCCTCAACGACGGGCTCCGAACTTCTGGGACTCCCCCGGGGGAATGAAAGAGTCCTTTTCATCGACGATGAAAAGGACCTGGCTGCCGTGGGCGGGAGCATGCTCGAATTTCTCGGTTACACGGTTATTGCGAAGTCGAGTGCGCTCGAAGCGCTGGAGGTTTTTCGCTCTCAACCGGACGGGTTTGACCTGGTAATCACCGACATGACGATGCCAGCCATGACCGGACTCGACCTGGCGGAGGAGCTCCTGCGAATTCGCCCCCGCCTCCCCATCATCCTCTGCACGGGCTACAGCAGCATTGCCACTCCGGACAAGGCCAGGGCCGCGGGCATCCGGAGAATACTTCAAAAGCCTTTGATTATGAGCGTTCTCTCAAAGGCTATCCGCGAAACGCTGGATGAAGAGTGACCGGTTCGGGCCGACCGATTTCGGTCATCCCGTAAGAAACAGCCGTTCAGGTCTTCCTCGGATATCCGTTCAGTGGTGGTCGATGACGAACGTCTTCGAGTAGAAATCCGATGCAGAGATCTCACTGGCGAATGTGGAAATATCCGTGGGATCGGCCCCCTGGGATCGTTCGACCCCACGCGTGGCCGTTCCGGAATTCAGAGGAGCTTCGGCAATCACGGTGTATTCCCGATGTTCCGCCAGGAGCGAGCTGACCTCGGAGAGCACTTGTCCGGCAATGTTCGGCTTCCGCGAAGGTTCCACGGTTTCATACTGCTTGAACAGGTATTCCACGTCCATCAGCCGCTGGGAAGAGGCGATAACGTAAAAGGTTTCCAGACCCGTGTGATCGTCCAGTTCATACCATGCCTCTCTCGGGGGAAGAAAGTACCTCTTTGAGAGCTGGTAGTCGTTTTCGAACTGCTCCAGGTTATACGGGAACAGAAGGCTCATTTCCCCCTGGGAGTTATTGTAGATGACGTAGAGGTAGCACTTCCTCTGCAACTCGATCATCAACTTGAATTTGTCGCCGCTTTTCAGAATGGTGTTGACTTTCACCGGCTCGAGCAGCACGCCCTTATCCGAACCCACCAATGCGCCGAAAGACATTCTGAACTTGATGTTTTCCTTCCTGGAATCCGTCGTTGAGGGAGGGTTTGCCGGGGAAATGGCCGCCGCCGAACAACACCAGAAGATGCCGACACACAGAGCGATCAACCGGTAGTGAAAACTATTCGGACCTGATGCACGCATGGGTTACCTCCTTGAGGCTTTTAATCAGTTCCAGCTCTCGGGAGAAAGTATAGCACGACTTTTTACCGGTGGGCTCCAGGTTTTTGCAGACCGTTTCTGGACGGCCTCCGGACGGGCCGGGTGAATGGCGAATCGGCCCCGGGTTTCCGGGGACCGCCTGCGTTCAGGCGGAGCATCGGGAGGGAAGGGATGAGTGAGCAGGGAAGGGCGCGGTCTTTCGGTTACGGCTTCCCGCCGGCCGTGCACGTGTCAAGTCCATGGCTCCGGAGCGGTTTCTCCTCTTCGAGCCTGAGTGCAAGCCACTGCAAAACCTTGTCGAATTCCCGCCTCAGTTCCGAAAGGGCCTTGCCTCTGTGACTGACAAGAGATTTTTCCTCGATGGTCATTTCGGCAAAGGTCTTCGCTGCGGGAGCGTAATGGAAAAGCGGATCGTAGCCGAAGCCGTTTGCGCCCCTCGGCGTCTCAAGAATAGTTCCGTTGCAGCAGGCTTCATAGGTGAGGGCCGGTCCCGCTGGAACGGCAAGGGAAAGAACGCAGCAAAACCGGGCCCGCCGGTCCTCTACCCCCGCGAGGGCGTCGAGGAGTTTGGCGTTATTGGCCGCATCATTCGCGTTGGGGCCGGCATAGCGCGCCGAATACACCCCCGGTTTGCCTCCCAGGGCTTTCACCTCCAGCCCGGAGTCGTCGGCAAGGGCGGGGAGTCCGAGCATCTTCGCGGTAAACGAGGCCTTCTTATAAGCATTTTCCTCGAAAGTACGGCCGTCTTCGACCACTTCGGGCAGGGGCCCGAATTCGTTGAGGTTCCTCACCTTGACCGGGAACCTGTCGAGATACCTTTTTATTTCAGCCGATTTTCCTCTGTTCCTTGTCGCGATGACAAGCGTGATTTGTTCCATTGCGATACGGTTCCTCTTTATTCACCACCGGCAGTCGGTGCGGGCGGTCCGGATTTTTCTTCTTCTTCCGGTTCCGGTTCGGCCGGCGTTTCCTTGCGCCCGAAATAATAGACGATCCAGACGCTCATTTCATACAGGATAAGCAGGGGCCCGGCCATCAGGCACTGTGAGAAAACGTCCGGACTGGGAGTGATCGCGGCGGCGATGATGAAGATGAGCACAATCGCATATCTTCTCTGCTTACGGAGATACGTGGAAGAAATGAGCCCGAGTTTTGCCAGAAAAAACATGAAGACCGGCAATTCGAAAACGAGGCCGAAGGCGAGAAGCATTCGGATCGAGAAGGAGAAAAACTCCCGGGTGCTGATCATTGGTGTGATGTAGTCGTTGGCAAAGGACGTGAAAAACTGGAATCCCACCGGAAAGACGAGGAAATACCCGAACGATGCGCCTCCGATGAAAAAGATCGTCGAGGCCAATACGACCGGGAACAGGTATCGCTTTTCGTTCGCGTAAAGTCCCGGGGCGATGAATCGCCAGAACTGGTACAGAATGACGGGGACGGCCAGCCCGCAGCCCGCGATGAAGGATACTTTCATGTAGGTGAAAAACGCTTCGTGCGGCGCCGTGTAAATGAGCTTGGCCTCCTGGCCCTTCGGCAGGGCCGCGAGCCACGGCTTCACGAGGACTTCGAAGAGCCTTTCCTTGAATGCATATGAGATCACGAAGCCGACGCCGATTGCGATGGCGCAAATGAGCAGCCTCTTGCGAAGTTCTTCCAGGTGCTGCGTGAAGGGCATCTTTTCTTCTGACATGTAGGCTTCTCGATTCAGTCCTTGGTTTCAGACGGATCAGACACGGGTGAGGGACCTTGAGATTCGGGCTTGCTTTCACCGGGCGTCGCACCGGGGGTGTGCTCTGCCTCGGGGGAACCCTGGCTTGAGGAAGGGGTTGCGGGCGCGGCCGGACGGCTGGGATTCATCGTTTGTGTCAGGGTCCGGCGCAGATCCAGGTTTGTCTGTGCCGCCCTGAATTCTTCCTTGATCCCTCGAACCGTGTCATCCTGGTCCAGAGTGTCCTTCAGCTCGTTCATGGCCTTCCGGAACTCGGCATAAGCGCGCCCGAGCGCCCGGGCAACGTCGGGGATCTTGCTCGGTCCGACGACGATCAGGGCAATGGCCATGATCAGCAACAACTCGGGGAAACCTATCCCAAACATGACATACGCTCCTTAACGGTCAATCGATGCACGAGGCGCATCGACGCCGGCATGATTCGGCTGATCCCGGAAAACCGGGTAGTGCCGTCGTCCTCTCCCCGGTCCCTTTGCTTCCGTCTGAACCCGCCTCAAGACGTCATGCCGTTCTCCGTCCGGAAAGAACGGACCGGGTGGAATGAAATCGGTATTAAACATTGTATGTTAGCATATTTCTTTTTGCGTAAAAAGCTAAGGAAACCGCGCGAAGCCTCGATCCCTCAGGTTGAGTATCCGTAAAAGCGCCTGTCCGTGGCATCAAGAAGCGAATCCGCGTGGAGGATGCTTACTTCCGAGAAGGCCTCGGGCGCTTCATCCCGGGGGACGCCGGCCCACGATTCAAGGCCTTTTCGGAATCCGACTGTGCCTCCCTCGGTGCTCGCACCGATTGCGCGCTGCTTTTCCCCCGCCCGGGGAAAAAATGTCAGGATGAGAATGAACCGATATTCGCATGAATGCCGGTCTCCGGCGCGACCGTTGCGCTCCCTCACCGAACCGCGTAGCTGTGCAGGCCTCTCAAAAGAAAATTCACTCCGAAATAGGTGAACAGCACGCACCCGAACCCCAGCACGGACAGCCAGGCCACGCGGTTCCCGCGCCATCCCTGCATGGTCCGCGCGTGAAGCAAAGCCGCATAGATCAGCCAGGTGATGAGTGACCACGTCTCTTTCGGATCCCAGCTCCAGTAGGTTCCCCACGCCGAGTTGGCCCAGATGGACCCGGTAATGATTCCCACCGACAACCAGAGAAACCCGAAGAGGATCATCTGGTAATTGAACCGGTCGAGCTGCTTCGAATCGGGCAGAACCGAGAAAATCCCCTTTGGGGCCGGGTTGGAGGTAACGGTTCTGTTGACCAGGTAAAGGATGCTGATCCCGCACGATATGGCGAAGGCAGCATAGCCGAGAAAGCAGGTGACCACGTGTGCGATCAGCCAGTTGCTCTTGAGCGCGGGCACGAGCGGCTGGATCCTGGAATCCACACCGGTCGAGAAAGACGCATAGGCCATGGCAAGAAATGAGAACAGCGAGGGGAAGACCCCCAGTGTGCGCTGCCGGGTGCGGAATTCGAACACAAGGTAAATAAGCATGATGGCCCAGGCGGCGAAAACCAGGGATTCATAGAGATTGGACAAAGGGGCATGGCCGTATCCCATACGGTAGGATTCGATCCATCGCAGCACGATGCCTGCGGTTTGCACCGCAACGGTCCCCAACCCGAAGAAGGCTCCGACCCGAAGCAGGGGCCCGTATCGGAAGATCACCCCCGAAAGATACAGAACGGTGCACGCCAGATAAGCGAACGTGGTTATGCTGAGAAGGACTGAACTGGTAATCATGTTGGGATTTCCTTGGGCCTTCCGCTTTTGAGATCATCCCGAACCCTGCTGCAGATTCGGTCGAAGTCCTCTTCAAAACCAGCCGTATTCTTGCTGGTTCTGCCGGCGACGATGACCTTTGACGAAGCCTTTCCGGATTCGTCCGGTCCGACATAAAACCATATTTTTCGGTGGCTCGTGTAAAAGGTCAACCCGATGCCGATGACCAGAATCGCAAAACCGACCAGCACAATCCCCACGCCCGGGTCTTTTTTTACCTGCAGACCGGTGTAGTAATTCAGTGCGGTCCGGGTCACCCTGATTTTGTAATTCTCGATTCGATTCCCGTGAAAGTCGGGCCGGTCGATGAGGACCCACGACCCCGTGGGTTCGCGGCCCTGCTTCATCACCATTACGGCTACGGCCGGTCCGAAACGACTGAGGTTTTCCTCGTAATTGACGAGCTGTACCTGGTCCTGCGTGCCGGGAACGGGTTTGCTTTCCCTGAAAGGCAGGGTCATCCGTAAGGTATTGCCGGTATCGACGTCCTGAAACTCAATGTCCGCCTCTTTGATCACGGACCCGTAGGAGGCCTGGTAAAAGGTGATCCCCTCGATAGTCAGAGGATCATTCACGCGGATCGATCCTTTGAACAGTTCCTTGCCGTTCTCCAGAACGATAAGGTCTGACCGGAATTCTTTCGGTGCCCCGGTATCGTAAAAGGAAACATCGAACTTTTCACACCGGACCTGAAAGGGGAGAAGGACTGATCCGCTCTGGTCCGTGAGCGTCACCTCGTCGGATTGAGTGCCCTCGGGGATGTTCATAAAGCCCTTCAGCCCGAAGATTGAACCGATGAGGGCGCCGAAAAGGATGAGCAGGATACTGAGGTGGACCCCATAGACCATCAGCCTGCTCCATCGCCCCGTCTCGACCGTTGCGCAGTAAGAATCTGCGCAATCGAGGATTTCGGGCGAACCGAGTTCATTCCTGATGAGGGGTTCCAGGCGGGAGACCGCGTCGGCTATGGAAAGCGTAGTTGATAATTCCCGGTGGAAGCTGAACTTGGACAGCTTCTGCGCGCTGATCTGCTCTTCCCTGTGTTGCAGCAGTCTGATGGTCTTCGGAAGGCGGCGGATGGTGCAGATGACGAGATTGACGCACAGCAGCAGGAGAAGCGTTCGAAACCAGCCCGAACGGTAGAGATCGCCCAACCCCAGAGTGTGAATCCACGAAGCTGCGCCGGGGCCGAATTGTTGTCGCAGTTCCTCAACGGACAGTCCCTGCGGGAGCAGGGTACCGGCAACCGAGGCCACAGCCAGCGCAAGGAAGATAAACACTGTCAGCTTGAGTGACGCCAAAGCCTCAATGATGCCGGCCAAAGGCCCCTGTTTCTCCTGCATGTCTTATGACCTTTCCCCGTGATTCCAAAATCGAGCGCCAAGCGAGCAATCGATCTCGTGATGTCCGGATGGCAAAGGAAAAGATCGCCCGCGACGGGAGCGGTTTCCCGCAAGTAGCCCGGAAAAACGAACCCCGTGAAAAGAGGACCCCTCGTGAGATGGCGGGCGCACTCACGAAGGCGGCAGGCCGGGCAGGGAAATCAGAAAGGTCGTCAGCTCGCGGTCCGCCTGAGTGAGCGGGTATGCATTCAACTCTACCGGTAAAACCCATCGGTAGGCCACGTGTTCACGCAAACAGAGTTCCCCGCCGATAACTCTGCACCAAAACGCGTAAAGATCGATGGAAAAATGCTCATCACGATGCGAAATGAGCCTGAAAAACCGCTCCACCCGGACCGTCCAGCATAGCTCTTCCCGGATCTCCCTTGCCAGGGATTCTTCCAGGGTCTCCCCCGGTTCGACTTTTCCTCCCGGGAATTCCCAGGACAATCCGAAACGCTTGTGCGATGGGCGCTGAGCGATGAACAGGCGGTCGTTCAGCGTGATCAGGGCCGCCGTGACCCTGAGACAATCCTGTTGACCTGCTTTACTGTTCATCACTGGCTTATTCAGGTGCGACTTCAATCTGTTCTTTGCGATCATTGTTACTGCATTCAAACACCGGTTGAAAGTGAAAGGATATCAGAAGAATGCCGATCACTCCACTCAAAAAGTGATTGCCGTGCTCCCCGTGAGCGTTGAAAGCGCCGTTTTCCCTCAAAAGTCAGTGACCTCCGGGGCGGCCCCGGAAATATCCCGGGTCGTTCATCCGTAGAGTGATCGTCAATGTCATTTCAGACGCAGGCGATGAATCCGCGGGGCTTGGAAGCCTTCTTTCTTACAGCTCCTCTGGTATATATGCATTGAACCCGCGGATCGGAAACATCGGCGTTTTCCTTCAAGCCGTGAGTTGCCCGATCCGAACAGGCTGCTTAGAATCCTGTCTGGATGAGGTGGACGCTGTTCCGGGTATGGTCCGGTTTCTCAGCTTCAGGGGGATGGGGAAAGAGAGGGAACGATCATGGACAAAGTTTCAGGGGAGTACGACGTAATGATACTGGGGAGCGGTCCGGCGGGGCTCCAGGCGGCGGTACACGCGGCGCGGACGAAGACGACGGTTGCTGTGCTGGCCGGATACAGAGAAGCTCGCTCTACAAGGCCCACGTGGAAAACTACTGCTGCCTGGACAAAACGCTCAGCGGGCGGGAAATCCTGGAGCAGGGGCAGTTGCAGGCGCAACGGTTCGGAGCGGAATTTATTGATGAAGATGTTCTGGACCTGTCCGCAACGGCGATGGACGATTTACGGCGCCGGTTGAATCGGGAGCCGTTCTGACGGCCTGGTCCGTAATCCTTGCCATGGGAGTTCCGAAACCCGGCTCAACGTGCCGGGAGAAAGGGGAACTGCTCGGGAAAGGCGTCAGCTATTGCGTGGACTGCGATGGCAAACTTCTTCCGGAACGAAACGGTGGTTGTGGTCGGCGATGAGAGCGCGGCGTGCACGGGGCACTGACCCTGCTCCTGACCGCCGGGGATGTTCACATGGTGTACGGCGACCTCGCGGTGTCGGGGAACCTCAAAGCCCAGGTCGAATCGAGCAGGATAGAGCGACACCCC
Source organism: uncultured Syntrophobacter sp. (assembly GCA_963663685.2). Lineage (GTDB taxonomy): Bacteria > Desulfobacterota > Syntrophobacteria > Syntrophobacterales > Syntrophobacteraceae > Syntrophobacter. Next base: position 51,735 of record CAXXDT010000012.1, read on the forward strand.
CGGCAGAAAGATTCGGGAGATTTACGGGACCGGGGGAGTGGAAGGAGTGGTGCTCGACAACGATGAACGCATCGCCGCAGCGGGTGTTTTTATCGAACTCGGGGCCAAGGGGGCGCTGGAACTGGCGGCAAAGCTGGACGTGGCGCTCGATTCGGCAACCATGCGATTCATATCGGTAAACAGGAAGCAGGAAACCAGTGTCGCGGGGGTGTACGCGGCCGGAGACATCTGCGGTCCGCCCTGGCAGGTGGCCAAAGCCGTCGGGGAGGGATGCGTTGCCGGAATAGAGGCCGCCGGGTTCGCAAAAACGATGAACGGGGAAAAAACTTTCAATTAGTCCTTGACATCGAGCCGAAAATACCTAGAATGCGCCCTCGTTGCAAGGGTTTCCGGGGGAGTTCATCACCGGGTGTGGCTGGGGTCCGAACGGAGATGGAAAAACAAAGCGAGTCAGTTTCCGGTTGACTTGCGAAACAGGCGGGTG
>CAXXDT010000013.1:0-41743 GCA_963663685.2 uncultured Syntrophobacter sp.
GGCAGATCCCCGTCAGCTGATGTTCCTCGCACTCTTCGGCATACTGTTCCAATTTCGGAAAACTCCCGAAAGACCGGAGCCATTCGCTTCGAACTTTCTCCACCTCTTCCCGGTACAGCCAGTAGGCATCGAGCACTTGCCGGACAACGGCGCCGATGTCCCTTTCCAATTGGAACCCGGCCCCCTCTTGTGCTGAGTTCAAGGACCCGGTTGAACAATGCCAGGTTCGAGCGGCTCAGGATTGCACAGCCGGAGAGCGGAAAACCCTCCGACACCTTCACAACGGAATCGATTCCCGGATTTCCGCTTATTTGGAATCGGAGATCCTGCTTTGCCTCACGGATGAACAAAGTGGCCAGGTCCGCTATCGCCTTTCCGAATCTGAAGCTGAGCGTCAGCGCATAGTCGCGGTCCGAACGCAGTTTTCGCATGGCGTCGACGGCGTAACGGAACCCGTATATCTGCTGATGGGAATCTCCGACGATGATCATGCGCGCCGTGCAATGCCGCAGAGCGTCGATCATCACGGGGGAAAGATCCTGGGCTTCGTCGACCAGGACCATATCGTATCCATTCAGAACCCTTATGAATTCACCGGATTTGTGAAACATTTTGAGATAAAAGTCGTGCGGGCACGGCTTGTCCTTCCGATTCCAATCGGTGGCAATTTTCCGGGAAGCTTCCAGCATACGCTCTTTATGGTGCTCGTAGAGCCCCCCTCACTTCTTCGGGGCAGAATTCCCGGGAATTCTGCAACGGCATCTTCCAGCATTCGGTGGGGAGAGTTGAGGAAAAACGTCAGAAAACCATGGGCGATGGTGGCCAGGAGATGGGGTTTGCCGAACCTCCTGAATGACGGCAGCATATCCAGCGGACCGAAATCTTTCAACTGCCCGTTCCACTTGTACCCTTCATGCCGGTAGGCCAGAGAATGGACGGTGTGAACCTCGACGTTTGACGGGAACTTTTCCTTCGCCTCTTCCCGGGCCTTCCGGTTGAAGACCAGGTAAAGGATCTTCGCGGTCCTGTCCTTTGCGGACAACATCTGAAGGGTCGTGGTTTTTCCGGTGCCGGCCCGTGCGTTGATTCGAATGATTCGATTGCCGTCGTTCAGTACGGCCTGTTGTTCATCGGTTGGTTGCATGACGCTCCCGGGAGCCCGTGTCGGCAAAAATGCAAAACCCGGCCGCAGCGGCTGAAAGGCCCCCATGGCCGCCGGGCTGGTAAAGTTCCTCCGGCAGGGTGAGAGGTACGGGGGCATCCCCTACGGGGGACGTACAGTCCCCTACCACTTGATTTACAGTCGTGATAACAAGCAACTACAGTCAACATCTCTCAAAAATAGAGTATTTACCTTATTAACAATCAAGGGGAGTGTATTTAATATCAACATACCCCAGTATATTTCCTAACCCCCTTTGAGCCAGGCTCGCCCCGCCTGGCTCATCTCTTTTTAAGCCCCAGGAATCCGTACCTTCCATGGCCGATGCACAGCATTTTGCAGCCTTCCCGGGTCATCCGCCCCGTGATTCTTCGCCGATTCCCCGACCGCAAGCCGGGCCTTCGGGCACACCGACAAACCCAGCGTAAACCGGCACTGCACGATCTGCGCTCCGTCTGCGGCGGGGCTCTGACGGCAGGAGGCGGTCAACCCGTGTGATCCCAGATGTCGTGAGGCAGGTTTCCGCGGCTGGATCGCAGGAAGGCGAATGGAGTAACGTGCAGGAAATTCGACACTCTTGCCGTGTAAACGTCGGCGTATCGCTCGATTTGCCTGGCGAAATGGCTCTTGTCCACTCCCCGTCCGCATCAGCGGCCCCCAGTGGGGGTTGAGCAGTTTCGTGGAGGCCTGTGCCAGGGGGGGCCGATCTGAGCGTCCACGTCGGTAAGCTGCCGGTGCACCCGCGTGACTTCGCTCTCCAGTTCCTTTGCCGGCTGACCGATCGGCCCTCCATACCGCTTCCGGATCCGCTGCAGTTTCAGGCGCAGCTCCGAATAGACCGACTCCAGTTCCTCTTTCGTCCTCATCATCCGGGCAAGGTTTTCCTGTTCGGTCTTGAAACCTTCATCCGCCGCGATTTCATCCTCGAGTTCCCGAATCACCAGGGCGGTTCGCCAGCGCGAGATGTTCTTGGAAATGTTGACATCCGAGAAGATATGGTCGCCCACGTACAGGATCTCATCGCCGCGCAGATCCAGGCTTTGTTCCACGAGGCCCGCGTTGCCGGCGACATAGATCTTGCCGGTCGCCAGGGGACCGCGATGTTCCTTGAACAGGCCTTCGTCGGTGACCAGTTCGAAGGCGGGAGCGCTCTGGGAAAAGAAGTCCGGTTTTCTTGCGCCGACGATGACGATGTCGAACAGTTCCTTCCAGGTCAGTTTTCCCGGGAGGAACCGGTCGAAGACATAGCTCAGCATGGGAGCGGTGTAGGTCCATTCGGAATTGGTGATGAGCAGCAGTTTCTTTCCGGCTTTCTTCTGGTCGAACAGGGCAAGAGGCATTTCCTCGTCCAAATCGACGAAGAGATCCGGATCCGCGATGACGTCCATCTTGAGCCGCCCTTCCATGTGGGCGACATCCATGGAATGGCTCACCATCCGGTGCAGGTCCATGTACCCCATGGAACCGCCGAGCCGGCCGGCGTCGAGGAGATCCACCAGTTGCATGTAAAGACATGCTTCGGAAATGGAAAAGAGGGTGTTCATAAACGACCACCGGGGAGAACTCAGGTCCACCTGTTCTCTCTGGTAAAACCGGCGCTGGGTCTCGAAGTCCAACGGACCGGTACCGTGATAGGCACGCTTCACGTATCCGAACCGGTTGGCCTTGACCACGTTCCCGTTTTCTTTGTCGATGATGAGGCCGCGCATGACGAGACCCGGATCGAAGGACAGCTCCTGGATGGGCCATCCCCGCGCCTCCAGGTTCTCTTTCATATACGTATAGGCGCGGTTTTCCCATTCCGCCATCCGGTAATGGATGAGCGTGTAGTCCATATCGTAGCCGATGGCCCGTATGGCGTTCAGATTCAGTGTCCGATTGCAGAAAACGCCCCTTGAGTGTTCAACCTTTTCCATGATCCCCCGCATCGAATCCGTTATGGATTCAATTGGATTTTCGGTAAAAATCCGCAAGCTTGGTGCCAGCCATCCCCTTCCCCTTGAGGTACCGGATGAACAGATCGAAGGCATCTTCCACCGTGCGGAACTTTTCCATCAGCTCCTCTTCGGAGTACTTCTCCGTCTCTTTTCTGACGAAGGCCTCCACGGCGTTTTCCATGGCAAACCGCGAGAATTCATCACCGATTCCCCGGCAAAAGAAATGCTTCATCTCAGCTTCCAGTTCCGACAAAAGCGCTTCTCTGTTTCCGTCCATCGCTTCCCCTCTCAACAACCGGTTGAATGAGCTGAACCTTGCGGGACCATGCGGAAAACCCATCCGCATCGGCCCCCCGCCGTGCCGTGGATGCCCTCATGCGAAAGACACCGGCCTTTTCCGTGAAAAACGTGGTCACTGCGTCTCTTCATAATAGAAATCGTCGTGCAAAGCCATGGTTATGTATCGCTCCGCAAACACGTGCAGGACGGCATCCGGTTTCTCCCGCAGAATCCTGTCGTAGTCGAAGGGGACGAACGGGGCCACGCCCGCCACCTTGTTGAAATGACGGTTCAGATACGGGTACAAATTATCCCCGAAGGAATCGTGTCTGAAACAGAGTTTATTCAATTTGAGCAGGTCGTCTCCGGCATCGAGATCGAAAGCCGTGCTCAGATCCTCCCTCATGAGGTCTTCCATCATCAGCATCTGCGCGAGGTCGCCCGCGGGAGAAGCGGTGCGGACCGAAACCGCCCCGTCCCGGATGGAAAGCGGCGCACCTCTCCCGAAAGCATCGATGAACTCCTTCATGATTTCCCGGTACCCCACGTATGCGCCGTATCGGTTCCAGTGGGAATCAGTCTTATAGTAAGTCGGAAACTGCTTCTTCGCTTCGGACAGGGCCGCCCGGAGGTCCAGGATCTTCACCGTGGAATGTGTTTTCATGTAATCCATGAACTGGTCCATTCGGGTCCTCCCCCTGCATCGTCTCAAATTCTCGGGAAGGCATTCCTCGTAGATCGTGTTCTTGTTCGGTGCAATGACCACCAGGTAGAAGATGCCGTTTTCGGAAAAAATCCTCCGGTTGCGTTCGACATTCCCGCAAAGTTTCTTCAATTCGGCGTCCGAGAGCGGCAAGGCCCCCGCGGCATCATTGAACGTGACCCCGTCCGCCAGGGCTTCGGATCGGTAGTACATCCACGAATCCTTTCCGAACACGACACTGGCGATGGGAGACACCCCGAACAGGTTGACCCTCAGGATATTGTTCACCCTGATCAGCGTGGTTCGAAATCCGATATGATCGCCGAAGAAGTTTTCATACTCTTTCGGGAACTTCGACAGGGAAAAGTGCCGGATATCGGGGGCAACGGCGAGGTCCCTGTTTTCCGTGTATTCAAGGCCCCTGAAGAAGTTGAAATGCATTTCCAGGAGGGGAACCCAGATCGCCACAAAAAAAGAAATCAGGAAAAACCTGCTTGTGCGTTTCATAGCCTTTACCGGGACCGGCATTCGGGCCGGCGTTCGGATCCGGGGATTCCGGGATCAGAATTTGAAATAGATGAACGGGTTGTAGGTTCCACCCATAAGGGCCATCGAGGACAGCAAAAAGATCGCTCCCAGAAAGAAAACGTACGAACACCGCGACACAACTCCGGGCACGGTCCCAAGCACCGAGCGGGTGTTCTCGGGCAGACCGGGGCGACCGGCACCCATTCCCGAAAAGAACGGGAACGACAGTATCACGGCCGCTGCCAGGACCACGATGAGTTCGTAACTGACCGCCATTGAAACGGTATACTTGCCGGGAGCGGCCCCTGAAAATCCGAACATCGTCCCCAGGTAGGAAAATCCCCGGCCGATACTGTCCGACCGGAAAAACACCCAGCCGACCATGACGACCGCCAAAGCGTAAAGATGCCTTACCGGCTGCCATGCGGACCGGATCAACCGGCCGATCCCCGTTCGTTCCAGGACAAGAAAAACGCCGTGCCAGACGCCCCACGCGATGAACGTCCAGTTGGGACCGTGCCAAAGTCCGCAGAGTGTGAACACGATGACGAGGTTGAGATACTGCCGCGCGCGCGTGCACCGGTTGCCGCCGAGCGGAATATACAGGTAGTCCCGGAACCAGACGGACAGCGAGATATGCCATCTTCTCCAGAACTCTTTTATGGACTGGGAGATATACGGATAGTTGAAGTTTTCGGGAAGCCTGAACCCGAACATCCGCCCGAGGCCTATGGCCATGTCGGAGTACCCTGAAAAGTCCAGGTAAATCTGCAGTGTGTAGCAGAGGAGCCCGAACCAGGCCGCACCCGAAGTGAGGTCCCCGGGGGGCAGGGAGAAGATGCCGTCGGCGGCCTGGGCGAGCGGATTTGCAAGAAGGACCTTTTTCCCGAGCCCGACCACGAACCGCTCTATTCCGCGGGTAAGGTCTTCCGCCGTAATGAGTTTCTTTCCAAACTGCCCGGCTGCATCCTGGAACTTCAGGATCGGTCCTGCAAGAATTTTCGGAAAGAAAGACAGGTAAAGGGCGAAATTGAGCGGGTTCGCTTCTCTTTCCGCCCTCCCGTAGTAGACGTCTGCGAGGCAGGAAACCGCGTGGAAAGTGAAAAAGGAGATGCCCACGGGCGCATGGGCGCTCACCTGCTTGAGCGGGGCGAACGACAGCGCAGTGAGCAGGCCGTTCAACGATTCGACCGCAAAACCGGAGTATTTGTAGAGGCAGAGCAGGGACAGGTTGAAAATTATCCCCAGGATGAACAGAATCTTTCCAAAATTCCACGAGCCAACGTGAATGCCCCGGGTAGCATCCTGCCCCCCGTCTTTCCCGGAAGACTCGGGATTCCTCCGTTCGTAAGGCACCGGGGCATCGCTGTCTTTCGGTTCATTCCCGGTCCCGGTGCGTCTCCCGGGACCGGAGATTCTCCCGGGGGTAAAGCGCTGAATGCCTGCGGCCAGGACATAGTTGACCGCGCAGGAGAGCAGCAGGACAAAGAGGTACCCGCCTTCTCCCCACGCATAGAAGAAAAAGCTCGCCGCCAGGAGCCAGATGCCGCGATACCGGGGTTTCAGAACCAGATGGACCGAAAGGACGACGGGCAGGAAAAGAAACAGGAAAATCAGAGAGCTGAATATCATCTAACCTGTTCCCCCACGTCCCTGCCATGCCCCCGATCGGGGCGGATCTGCAATTTCCCATGTCCCACCGGCATGGCGCCAAAGAATAGTGCAAAAGGCCCGATCAGGCAAGCCCCGAGGCGTGGTGAAACATGGCAGGCGGGAGTGAGGAGGGGAATCGGCAAAGAATGCTATACGAGGCCGTCGCGGGCCTCTCCGTCTCCGGAAGGCCGGAAAGGCCCGCGAGGGTGAACCCAAAGACTATTTCAGTTTTCTCGCCAGGAAGAACCCCTGGGGATCGCATTCCTCTCTCAACAGGCGCAGGTCCTCATCACTCGGCCCGGCCATCTCTTTCAGATCGGGGGATATCAGCAGATCGAAACTGACCTTCTTCTGGATGTCTTCGGCCGTCTTCCCCTTCTCCACTTCGAGCAGAGTCATCCTGTGGCTGGCCTCGTCGAACCCGAACAGGGCCTCGTTGGTGATCACGCGGTAGGGGCCGGCCCCCATGACCCCGGCTTTGTCCCTGTAATCGGCCGAACCGTCGCCGTACCCGATACTGGTCACAAAATCGAGCGTCGGGGTGAATCTTCTCGGCTCGAGGGCCATGATGATGATCGACTTCTCGCAGTTCGCCGCCATTGCCCCCGCCCCGCCGCTGCCGGGAAACCTCGTCTTGGACTTCGTATACGTGCCGCCTTCGAACGTGGAATTCACGTTCCCGTACATGTCGATCTGAGCGCCTCCGATGAAGGCGAAGTCCGCATGGCCTCTCTGGGTCATTTCGAACACCGCGCTGAGGCCCTTGAGATAGCAGGCCTTACGGCATGCCCGGGTGTCTCCCACGGAAAGAGGCATGCCCATCTCCAGGATCGGAGTCAGCGGGCCGGCCTCGAAAATGATCCCCAGGCCGGGAGCATGGGTGAGCTGAGCATGAATGGATGCGATGATGGGCAAGCCGGTCCCGACGAACACGATCGTGTTGTCTTCCAGTACTCTCGAACCAGTATAGGCAATCATTTCAAACGGTGTATATTCGGACATGGTCAATACCTCCTTAGGGCTTCCGAACATGAGTGTCTAGGAAAGAATGATCGGCTGTCCACCATCCAGGTCTTTGATTTTTTTGAACGTCTTGTAGGGAATCTTGGCAAGGAAATCGTCGTACGTCTCGCAACCGAAAATGTATTCGTCGTAGTACTTCTTCAGGGCATCCTTCTTCCCCGTCTTCCTGAATTCTTCGGAGGCACTGCGGAACATCTGAATGTGTTCCATGTCGAACCAGTAAAATCCGTAGCATGCACCGGGATAGCTCGCGAAACGCTGTTCGATCACCGCATCGACCGCAGTGTACGGAATTTCCGTCAGGTTGGGGTAGGTCCTGATGTTCTCGTTGGAAATGATCTGTTCAGCGGTCACGATGGTGTGGGCGGCTGCCATGGAAATTTCGGGACAGGTGCAATGGGCCCCGAAAATACGGCAGTTTCCATGCTTGTCCGACGCAGACACATTCAGGATTCCCACGTCGGGATAGCATGCGGGCACGAGGTAGGTGTTCTTGCCGCTGAAGGGACTCCGGACCATCATCCCCCGGTTCACCAGCTCAAGATCCGCTCCACCGCTGTCCCTGACCGGCAGGAATTCGATTCCCATGGCTGCGGCCTTGAACCTTGCGGACATCCCGTAGTTCGTATAGTCGTCCAACCGCACCATTTCGTTGGCGCAAAGGTGCCGGAAGAGGGGTGCGATTCCGATGACTTCATACCCCCACCAAGCGAGTTCCACGCGTTTGATGGAAATCTGGTCCGGGTAGAGGAGCATCGCGCCGGCAAGCAGTTCCGGGCAGATGGAATTGGACTGGAAAGAAAGAGTGAGGTCTTTTGCGCCGTGGCGAATGATTTCATGGATGAGTGCGACGGGCGGGCGCGTGTTCACGAAACCGCCGATCGCTATGTTGATCCCGTCCTTGATGTACTTGTCGACCGCTTCCTTGAGTGTGGTTCTCTTGTCGGAAAGCGCCTTGGACTTCTGGACCATGGTTTTTCTGGCCTGCTCGGGCGACAGCCCCCACCAGGAGAAGGGCTCCTGCCCCTGCTTTAAGGATTTCTCGTCCAGACTGGTGATGTTCTTAATGAAAGAGCTAGCTTCGTTTTTCATCCCTGACCTCCAGCTTCGAGTTGAAATGTGGCTTCCTCTTCTCTCCAACTGTACGCAAACGAACAGTTCGGCGACCATCGAGTATTCTATGAGCCTTATTTCACAATGACTTGTATACAAGAAATGATGTGAACCGGTCAAGTGGCAAGTTGTACAACGAGCCGGTCATGATCGAGAGGATGTGCACGTATGGGGGGACGGACAAGCCCACCGGCAGCCGCAATTCCGCAGATCACAGGAATTGAAAGGATATAACGGAATCGAGGAATAGTCTCGGGATCGCTCCGCAAAACCGTTCGGGGCGGGTCACGGGGGCGCCGGTCCGTGGAAAGGCGGGAAACCGGCACCCGTGTGCAAAATGGTCCGAACCTTCAGGGAGACTGATAGAGTCTTTTCACGGGATCAAAGTTGGAAACCGCCTTCCGGACATCGCGGAAAATGCCGGCCGCCTCCGATTTCCAGGAATCGGGCAGTTTGTTTGCGAGCATGGCTGCGGCGGTGTCCGCACCCTTACCGGCCATCAGATCGTAATAGCTGCATTCGATGGCCGTGGCCGCGAGATCGAGGTCATCCTCATCGGATGCCTGGTTCTGAAGCTTACTCGTTATTCCGCACTTTTTCTGATCCAGGAGCTTTTCATAGTACCCCGGCTTCTCTCCGGGCTTGTCCACGTTCCACTTGCCGTCTTTGAAGACGAGCAGGCGTTCCATGGCGGGAGATATGGAAAAGGGGAACCAGAGTTTCGGGTTCTTGGTTTCGTAGTAGGCGAACTGGTAGTCAATGAGGCCAATGCCCCCGCCGTAACCCGCATCGGGATCGGTGGGGATGAATTCTTCAAGGTTGGAGAGATCCACGATGGTCAGGTTGCCCGACCCTTCGCATTCGGTGCAGAGGATCCCCGCCGTGCAGCAGTGAGCACCCCCGGAGAAGGTATAGGCGAGCAGGGTATTACATCCTTTGCGGGGAAAATCGGCCATGGTTTCGGTTTCGGGCATGGAATAGAAGCTCTCACCCTTGAAGAGAACCTTTTCATTTCTCTTGACCACAACGGAGTAGCTCGTTCCCGGCTTCGCCTCCCGCACGGCCATGTCGAACGGTCCGTTTGTGAAATGTTTATCACCTGTTTCAGGCGGCCCTTGCCGCACTCCGTTCAGGCTCAACCGCTCGGTGCCGTCACCACTTTCTAAAGCCATTGCCGACGACATGTCATGGCTGTCGTCGACGATCTTGCCATCCAGATACCGGATGAACCCCGGGAAAAAGGTAAGTAACAAAGGGATGAGAACCAACAGTAATTTGATCATGAACCTCTCCGACGATATAATCCTTATGAAACTCCAACCTAATGCAGAAACTGGCTGATAAAGTCCGTGCAACTGTCCTTACCCCTGAAAACACCGAAATGGCCCTCGCAGAGGATGTCCGGTTCGATTGCCAGAAGCGAACGCAACGACTTCTGGTATTCCTCCGTGTTTGAGAGAAGATCCGGATGCAGCGGCCCGTGGACGTCCTGTCCGAAAAGCACCTTGAGCCCGCAGGATTCCATCAGGTACACGACCGACCCCGGCGAATGGCCCGGAGTATGTATAGCCTGAACCGAACGATCGCCCAGGGGGATTTCCTGTTTTTGCGCCAGGAGAATGATGTCGGGCCGGAACGGCTTGAGAGACGCTCCGTACCAACTCGCGGCGGTCACCTCGTCGTCCCCTTTTTCCATGAACCGCGCGTCGAGTGCATGCGCCACGATCTTGCAGCCCGTCCTGTCCCTCAGGGAATCGGCCCCTCCCACGTGATCGAAATGACAATGCGTGATCAGCAGATATTCGATCCGGTCCGGAGACACCCCGCACGCGCGGATGTTCTTCATGATCCTGTCCGCGCCCCGGCCGCAACCCGCATCCACGAGCGCCGCATGTCCGTCCGAATTGATCAGGTACACGGCCGCATCTTCAGAGGAACTGTATTCACCACCCCCCACCTGAAAAACTTCGTCAGTGATTTTCATGAGTCGCCCCTCCAGCCATCTTGGAATCGAAAGCGTGCACGACTTCCCCTCATCCCGTATTCAGCACCGGCATCGTACCCTTCAAGCGCGACGGCCGGAAAAACGTTCAGCCTGCGATGGCCGATCCGCGGCACGGACGAAACGGCAGAGTGTCCTGTCGTCGGTTTTTCCAATTAAAGAATCCCGAGTTTCTTGCCGACCTGAATATAAGCATTGGGAAACTCAGGTTCGAAGTTCTGGTAGAAGGTCACCGGGTAACGCGCCCCTGCCACCCTCCCGGATTCTTTCAATCCATGCACCAGATCGGCCAGCAGGTCTCCCGGAATGGACAGGATCAGTTCGTCGTCCTGGGTCATGGAGAATATCCGGTCGCCCATTCCCGGCACCGCGACACGAGGCGCTTTGAGTTTGAAAGGCGCGATAAGATACTCACTGCATTCCACCTTGCCGCCGAATTCCCCGGAAATACGCCTCCCTTTCTCATAAACCAGCGCCTGAATCAAGCGCATTATCTGAGCGGTGTTGCCATAGAGGACGACAACATCGGGGTCATACAACTCCTTGCGCAGGGGAGAAAGCGCAATGGCCCCGTATTCGCCGTTTTCCAGGCGGCACATCGAAGCCGCTTCCGCCCTCGCCCCCTCGAGATCCATCGCATACTCACCCGCGCAGAACAGCTCGCTCAAGCCCTCGGAGGGGTCCAGGACCGACGACAGGCCGAAGGCCAGCAGCGCGGGCACGCAGGCAAGGTCTTCCCTGGCGAGCCCCACCGTCCAGCCGTACGTGCGCGCCAGGGTCACGCACTGGCACACGGTGATTTTCTTTTGAAAAACCTCGGAAGGCCTCCTGGCCTTCGGTGGGAAAGAACGGACGTCCTCAAGGAATTTCACCGCGATCGGGAACGTCTTCAGCCTCAGGCTGTTATGGATGTATTCTGCCATATCACTTACGGTCGCATTTCCCATGGAAGACTCCTTGTCGTTTGGGTCTTATTTCGAAACCGGCACATCGAGCCCGCCCGGTCTTCGTCCTTTCTATCGTGAAGATTATGAACGGGCGATCCATCCAAGGACGCCCGTTCGTTAAGACTGACACCACGAATCCTGTTTCGCCGTGGAGATCATATTGTCCGGCAATATTTGCGCCCCCCTCGGTAAGCGTATTGCCTCAGAGGGATCGTATGGGGGTTCGAACACATGGAGGAAAACAGGTAACGTGGCAGGAACATTCATGTTTTGAGGTAGAATCTGTATTCTTTTCCGCATTGCGAGCACTTAAGCGTACACTGCTCTCCCCGGTCACAGGTTATATCCACCTTGTTCCCGCACGCGTCACATCGCCTTCTCACAACAAAACCCTTCGAATTCTTTTTCGGTTTGTCCATTTCCGCCTCATTCCGTGTCGAACAACTATATCATAAGTCCAACTGTAACATCGGGTTATTCTGTTCACCGGACGGCACGGACCCCCGCAATGATCGCCTGTGCCCGGTCACTTCCCCGCAGGGCAAACCTCTTGCGCTTTTCATTCCCGTCCGGCATCAGGGACCATCCCAATTGACGTCCTGTCCGGCACCGTCAAGCACACGAAGCCGTGGTGCGGCGTGGAGATGTTTGGGGGCGCAGGTCCCCACTCTTTTGAGGAGCGTCTTTCGGTGCTTTCTTGAACGGAACCCGGCATGACGCCCCTGCAGCGACGATCGGCCCCCGGATATTTCATTCGCTTTGAAAAACGGACACCTTCAAGTGCTCCCTACAGGGCTTTGCTTCATGCTTGACACCGGATGCCGACTGGTTTAGCGTTCTGTGTTCAGGGTATTCCCGCGCAGTTTGGCTGATTTTCTTGAACATTCATTAATCTCCAGGATCGATCTCAGTGACTTTGTCGCACGGGTCCGGCATGTTGTGGAAGCCGGGTTATTTCAGCGGGCCGGAATTGTTATGGATCGGCCCTGCAAGGACATCCTCCGCATGAATCTGGAATCTCTCCTTTTGCGTGAAGAAAACGCCATAGCACACGCGTGGTTCCACGCGGTCGTGGCCGCCTATCCCCCGGAAACGGGGAAAGCGCCGGCAAATGAAGAGAACCGGTTCGCAAATCCCGTCGGGCACATCGTCCACGAATCCGTCACGGGGATTTGCGCCGAAATGCTCAGGGGCGGCGACCCTGCAGTGCTGGCCCCCCTCCTCGACGAGGTCATTCGAATCAGGGCCGTTCAGAATTTCAGCCCTTCCGAGGCCGTCGCCTTCGTCTTTCTGCTCAAGGGAATCGTCCGTGAGGCCCTGCGGGATCCCATCCGGGCAGGCTTGGTTTCCCATGAAGAACTGGCGGACTTCGACGCCCGGACCGATCGACTGGCGCTTCTCGCCTTCGACGTCTATTCGCAGTGCCGCGAAAAGTTGTATGCGGTCCGGATGAACGAGGTAAAAAACCGCACTTACAGGCTGCTCCAAAGGACCGGGTTCATTGCGCCACCTCCTGGACCAGGGAATGAAGCCGAAAAATGATCTTCCAGGTAAGTTCCGTTCCTGAAACGAGGCCCTACGGATGGGTATGATATTTTCCCTCTTTGCTGTCGTTGCACTCATTGCCATCGTTTTGGCGGGGGTAAAAGTGGCGGCATGGTATTCCGTTTTCGGCATCCTTGTCCCCTACGCTGCCCTGGGCGTTTTCCTGGCAGGGTTCATCCGCCGGGTTCTGAAATGGGCCTGCACGCCGGTCCCTTTCCGCATCCCCACTACCGCGGGGCAGCAGCTTTCATTTCCATGGATCAGGAGGAGCCCGCTGGACAACCCTTCGAGCGCCGCCGGGGCCGCCGGAAGGGTGCTGCTTGAAGTCCTGTTTTTCCGCTCCCTTTTCAGGAATACCGGATTCGAAGTGAGAGACGGCGCAAAGATCGCCTTCCACCGGGAAAAATGGTTGTGGCCGGCCGCCCTCCTATTCCACTATTCGCTGCTCGTAATCCTCATTCGGCACTTGCGCTTCTTCACCGAACCGGTGCCCGGTTTCGTGCAACTGGCCGGAAGGATCGACGGGGCTCTCCAGGTCGGCCTTCCCGGATTGTACGTCACGGATCTTCTGTTTCCGGCGGCGCTCGTCATTCTGTTCATCCGCAGGGTTGCCATCCCGCGTGTGCGGTACATATCCCTCGCCGCGGACTATTTCCCTCTCTTCCTTCTTCTCGCGCTAGCGGTTTCGGGCGTGTTCATGCGCTATTTCACCAGGATCGACGTCATCGGGGCAAAGGAACTCGCCATGGGCCTGGCTTCCTTTCATCCGAGCGTTCCCGGGGGGATCGGCGTGCTGTTTCATATCCATCTCTTCCTGGCGTGTACGCTGTTCGCCTGCTTTCCGTTCAGCAAGCTGATGCATATGGGCGGCATATTCCTGAGCCCCACCAGGAACCTCCCCAACGACAGCCGTATGAAGCGCCACGTCAATCCATGGAATCACCCCGTACGGGTCCACACCTACCGGGAATACGAGGACCGTTTCAGCGGCCGCATGGCAGAGGCGGGACTGCCGATGGAAAAGGACTAGGGGACACGATGGCAAAGGCCGCAAAACCCGGCGAATTCGTCGTCGCCCACAAATTCCCCAAAACGGGATGGATGGACACCCCCGTGGAATTCAGGCCCGGATCGTGGTGCCACCCGGGGAAGATGAAAGACCTCCAGGCGCTCAAGCTGGCCAATCCCAGGGAATGGTCACCGCCGGATGAAGACTGGAAACTGCCTCCCGACTGGAAGCGAACCATCTTGGAGGGGCTCAGGGAACGTCTCGAAAGATACCGGTCCCTGCGGGTTTTCATGGACATCTGCGTTCGCTGCGGAGCGTGTGCGGACAAATGCCATTTTTACCTCGGTTCCGGCGATCCGAAAAACATGCCCGTGGTGAGGGCCGAGCTTCTGAGATCGGTCTACCGCAACGATTTCACCACTGCGGGGAAGCTTTTCGGCAGGATTGCGGGGGCGCGGGAACTGACTCCGAATGTATTGAAGGAATGGTTCCTGTATTTCTTCCAGTGCACCGAATGCCGCCGATGCTCCATCTTCTGCCCCTACGGGATCGATACGGCCGAGGTGACCATGGCCGGCAGGGAGCTCCTCAACCTGGTCGGAATCAACATCGACTGGATCGTCAAGCCGGCCGCCAACAGTTTTCACGTGGGCAATCATCTGGGCATTCAGCCTCATGCCTTCAAGGACATGGTCGAATTTCTCGCCGACGAAGTCCATGAACTCACGGGCATCCGGGTAAACCCCAGTTTCAACAGAAAAGGGGCCGAAGTCCTGTTCGTTACGCCTTCGGGCGATCTCTTCGCCGATCCGGGAACTTATACGTTCATGGGCTACCTCATGCTTTTCCACGAAATCGGCCTGGACTACACCTTCAGCACCTACGCCTCCGAAGGCGGAAATTTCGGCATGTTCCTGTCCCACGACATGATGAAAAGCCTGAATGCGAAGATGTATGCCGAAGCCGAACGGCTCGGGGTGAAATACATGATCGGCGGCGAATGCGGTCACATGTGGCGGATCGTCAACCAGTACATGGACACGATGAACGGCCCCGCGGATTTTCTGGAAGTGCCCAAGTCATCCGTTACGGGTACGGTTTTCGACAACGCCCGATCGACGAAGATGATCCACATCGTAGAATTCACCGCCGACCTCATCCGCCACGGCAAGCTGAAACTCGACCCGGGCAGGAACGACGGTCTGCGGCTCACTTTCCACGATTCCTGCAATACCGCGAGGGGCATGGGATTCTTCGAGGAACCCCGCTATGTGATCAGGAACGTGTGCAACAATTTTTTTGAAATGCCGCCCGAAACCATCCGTGAACGGACCTTCTGCTGCGGAAGCGGTTCCGGCCTCAACACCGACGAATTCATGGAAATGAGAATGCGCGGGGGCCTTCCCAGGGCGAACGCGGTAAAGTACGTCCGGGAGAAGCATGGCGTGAACACACTGGCCTGCATATGCGCCATCGACAGGGCGACCCTCACCACGCTGATGGATTATTGGGTCCCGGGGGTCGGAGTCACGGGTGTTCACGAACTGGTGGCGAACGCCCTGGTAATGGATGGTGAAACCGAAAGGACCACCGATCTTCGTGGAGAGCCTCTACCGGGAATGGAAGACACGGAGGCCGACGATCATGAGGCTCTATAACGGCAAGCCCATCCTCTGCGGCCTCGCATTCTTCATAGCCGTGGTGACTTTTCCCCTCTGGCGCGATATGGGCTGCGCCGTCCCCGTGCCTCAACCCGGGACGGACACCCCCGTCATCCGGGAGATGACCGGGAAGCGGTGCATCCTCCCCACGAGCGAAATGCGCACCGGCCATATGCAGCTTCTGAACGAGTGGAGGACCGTGGCGGTCCAGAACGGCAGCCGGTCCCAGGAGACCGTGGAGGGGAAGACCTATGCCGTGAGCCTCCGGAACGGGTGCATGAATTGCCATTCGAACAAGACTCAGTTCTGCGATCGCTGCCATAGCTACGCTGGGATGCAGACGGATTCCGCGCCATACTGCTGGACTTGCCACATTGCGCCGAGGGAGGACGGATGATGGAAGACAGCCGAAGAGTCTTTCTGAAAACCTGCGGAATCTGGGCACTCGGGCTGGCCGGGCCGCCGGTTTTGAAAACGTGGGCGGGGACCGGCCTGCCTCCGGCGTCCCCCAATCCCGCGGCCCTCACCGCCGGGAGGTGGGGCATGGTGGTGGACATGAAGAAGTGCCGTGAAAAGGGAAAGCCCGGTTGCAGGGACTGCATACTGGCCTGCCACCAGGTTCATAACGTTCCCGATATCGGGGACCCGAGGGAGGAAATCAAGTGGATCTGGACGGAAGCCTTCGAACGGGTTTTCCCGGAACGGCAGGATGAACACGCCCCGGCAAAGTTCAAGGGGATGCCCTTCCTCGTGTTCTGCAACCACTGCGGCGATGCTCCGTGTGTCAGGGTCTGCCCGACAGGAGCATCCTTCAAGTCCAGGGACGGAATCACCATGACGGACTTCCACCGGTGCATCGGCTGTCGATACTGCATGGCCGCATGCCCCTATGGGGCCAGGAGCTTCAACTTCAGGGACCCCCGCCCCCACATTCGGACGGAACTGAACACGGCGTTCCCCACGCGGGAGCGCGGCGTGGTGGAAAAGTGCGGTTTCTGCAGCGAACGGCTCGCCGTCGGCCTGCTCCCGGCCTGCGTCGAAGCGTGCAAATGCGGCGCGCTCCGCTTCGGCGACCTCGAAGACCCGGACTCCGGCGTCCGGAAAACCCTGGGTTCGCGCTTCACCATCAGGCGCAGGCCCGAACTCGGGACCCAGCCCGGTGTTTATTACATCGTATAGGGGTTCGATATGCTTGAAAGGGCGCTGAGCGGAAGCCCCAAATATTACAGGCTGTTGGGTGTATTGCTCGTTCTCATGGGGCTGGGACTCGCCGCCTATCTGCTCCAACTCGACAGGGGCCTCACGATCACGGGAATGTCCAGAGACGTCTCCTGGGGCATCTACATCGCCCAGTTCACATTTCTGGTGGGCATCGCCGCGTCGGCGGTCATGGTGGTGCTGCCGTATTGCCTTCATGACGTCAGGGCATTCGGGAAGATCACCGTTCTGGGCGAATTCCTGGCGGTCGCCTCGATAACCATGTGTATTCTGTTCATCGTGGTCGATCTGGGCAAGCCCACCCGTCTGTTGAACGTGCTGCTGTACCCTGCACCCGGCTCGGTCCTTTTCTGGGACATGATCGTCCTCATCGGCTACCTGGTCATGAACCTTCTGATCGGATGGAACGTTCTGGAAGCGGAACGAAAGGGTTTTCCCCAGCCGCGCTGGGTCAGGCCGCTCATTTATGTGTCCATCCCCTGGGCGGTCGGAATCCACACCGTAACGGCCTTCCTGTACGCGGGACTCCCCGCCAGGCACTACTGGCTGACCGCCATTATGGCCGCACGCTTTCTCGCTTCGGCGTTCGCGTCCGGCCCTGCCCTGCTCATTCTCGTGGCCTTCGCCTTAAGAAAACACACGAAGTTCGATCCCGGCAGGAAAGCCATCGACCTGCTCTCGCAAATCGTCACTTACGCAATGACCGTCACCGTGTTCTTTGTGGGGCTGGAGTTCTTCACGGCCTTCTACAGCAGGGTCCCCTCGGGCATGGAAACCCTGCAATACCTTTTCGCGGGGCTCGACGGCCGCTTCGGACTGGTACCCCTCATGTGGGTATTCGTGGTCCTGGCCGTCACGGCACTGGTGCTCCTCATCAACCCTGCGACCCGGAAAAACGACCTCGCCCTGAAGCTGGCCTGCATCACGGTATTTGTATCCCTGTGGATCGAAAAAGGCCTCGGCCTCGTCGTCGCCGGCTTCATTCCGAACCCCTTCGGTCAGGTGCGCGAATACGTTCCCACGGTTCCCGAACTGGCGATCACGGCAGGCATATGGGCCACGGGTTTCTTCATTCTGACCGTCCTGTGCAGGATCACCGTTTCGGTGAAGAGCGAAGCCGCATAGGGGGCCGGGGCACAGCTCGTCCTCCGGCTGCTTCTCCCCGCCATCCTCGATTGTCTTCAGGCCCGTAATCTGCTATGAAATCGGGGTTGGCGCGTTTATCGGAACATTTCCAACAGGCTTTGAAAATCACCGGAGGAATATCCTCAGTCAACCGGACGAATTCTTGCCGGACATTCCCGGAAGGAATGAGCCGGCCGGGAGAGTGACCGTGAAGAATACTCTTTTGATCCTGCTTGCCCTTCTTGCCGTGACGCTTTCGGGATGCGCCGTAATGGAAAACGGCGCAGGCAGGCACGGAGACGCCGAAGGCAAAGCCCCTGGCGCGGCGGGAACAAAATCTCTCAGCGGCGTGGACAAACAGGAACTGGAACTGAGTCAGAAACTTGCGGGGGCCAAAGGCGTGTCCGTCCAGCGGCAGCAAGGCAGGATTTGCGTCACGTTTCAGTGCGAATTGCTCTTTGACGAGAATTCGAACGGCCTGAGAGACGAAGCGTCCACACAAATCTGCGAACTGGCCGACATATTGAAGAAATATCCGGAGAACCGGCTCAAGGTGGACGGATTCACCGACAGCACGGACCAGGAACAATACGATCACGAACTCACCGAGGCACGGGCGAGCGCCGTGAAGGATGCCCTGGTCGGCAAAGGGATCGACCCGGGGAGCATCAGCGCGCGCGGTTTCGGCGATTCCAAGCCCGTTGCCTCCAATTCCACCGATGCGGGACGACAGGCAAACCGCAGGGTGATCATCACCATCGCACCTCAATGAGGGGAAACCGGTGGGGAGAATTCCGGAACATCGGGATAACGAGTGCCTGAACATTTTCAGCCATCAGCGCTGCTGACTATCACCCAAGTATCAACTGATCCAAACAGGACGGTTTCCCAAAGATGACATACGGATTCAGTGCCATGGAAATGGGAAACGGCTTACGCCGGCAGACGATGCTTTTCAGGGCGTGGGGACTTACCATTACCTCCTGCATGGATCTACCGGAGTTTTTGCCGGGCAGTGCCAACCCCCCCGACGTTGACGTGTGCTACGGGACCGTACCGGACACCCTCGATGACGTTCACGTCAGGGGCGTGCGCTTTCAGGTTGGACCGGGGCGCTTTCTGCTGACGGTGGACGGCATTGCCAGATACCTGGTGGCAGACGGGAGAGAGATCCGCATCCAGAAAGAGGCTGAGGCCGAAGGCGATGCAGTTCGGTTGTTTTTACAGGGTTCGGCGTTCAGTGCATTACTGCATCAACGGGGTGCCCTCCCGCTGCACGCAGCCGCGATCCGGGCAAACGGCAGGGCAGTTCTCTTCTGCGGAGCCTCGGGTGTCGGCAAATCCACGCTGGCTGGAGCTTTCTTCAAGCGGGGCTATCCGGTGCTGGCCGATGACATCTGCGCGGTATCTCCTGACGGTGACAATGGTCCAATGGTGCTGCCGGGCTTTCCCAGGATAACATTGTGGGCCGACGCTACCCGCAAGCTCGGAGAAGATCCGGCCTGTCTGCCTAAGGTCCGACGAAATCTCGAAAAATACGGCCTGCCTCTGAAAGGCGGATTCTGTTCGGAGCCTACCCCCCTTGATCGAATCTACCTGCTGAACACCATCAATACCGACCGGTTCGAGATGGCACCCGTGCAGGGCATGGAAAAGGCCTATGAATTGGTCAAGAACACCTATCGGTTCCGTTTCCTCGACGGACCGGGACGCAAAGCGGAACATTTCAAACATTGCTCGACTGCTGGACGGCATGCGGTTATTCGCCGCGTAGCTCGGCCCCAGAATGGATTTCGCATCGACGAATTGGCGGATCTGATCGAAAGGGATTTCTCAACGTGAGCGGCATCATCTGGCTTGCTTCCTACCCCAAGTCCGGCAATACCTGGTTTCGGGTCTTTTTGAACAACCTGCTGGGCAATGCCGATGAACCGGCGGACATCAATTCGCTCAATGCCACTCCCATTTCAAGTGCGCGCACCCGGTTCGATGATGAAACCGGGATCGAAGCATCCGATCTCACGCCGGCTGAGATCGACCGGCTGAGGCCCCTGGTCTATGATCGGCTCGCTGAGGCTTCCACGGAAACGCTCTTCATGAAAATCCACGATGCGTGGACCTACCTTCCGGATGGCAAATCGCCGCTCTCCTCAGCAGCAACCCAACGTGCCATCTACTTTATCCGCAACCCTCTGGACGTGGCCGTGTCTTACGCCCATCACAACGGTACCGATATCGACCGGGCGATAGCTTGTATGGGAGACCGGGATCATATGTTGTGCGGCAAGCCCGAAATGCTCCACAACCAGCTCAGGCAAAGGCTCCTGACCTGGAGCGCCCACGTCGAAAGCTGGTTGAGTGCGCCTGACCTGGATGTTTATGTAATGCGCTACGAGGACATGTTGACGTCGCCGCTTGAAACCTTCAGCGGGGCGGTCGCTTATGCCGGGCTTTCCTTCGACCTGACCAGAATTGAGCAGGCCCTGCGATTCAGTGAATTCAAAGCTCTCCAGGCCCAGGAGAGAGAGAAGGGATTCAAGGAAAAAAGCCAGCATCACGATCTTTTTTTTCGCCAGGGTCGAGCCGGTGAGTGGCGGGCGCGGCTGACCGCGGAGCAGGTGGATCGTATCGTCACCGATCATGGGGAGGTCATGCGGCGGTTCGGGTACATTTCCGCGAACGGGAAAGCCCTTTGAACGTCGTTTGTGTCTATTTTCACCCGCCTGCATGAAGGGGAAGAAGGTAACCCATTAGCCTATTCCATCGGAACCTTTGGAAAACTGCGACCTGTGCAATTGGGAATCCGAATCCGGGAGTCAGGAGCCGGAATGAAGAGAAAGCCAACGAGACATTTTCAGGACTTTGCTATCTGGCGGAGAGCCCATGCATTCGTCTTGCGGACACCGGCATATGCTTCTTCTATTCTGCCTCCTGGCCCCAGGCTCCCGGAATGTGAGTCCACCGGTCGGTTGGTTACCTTTTTCGGCCGGAAATAGGAGTGAATGGATCATGAGCGGCACGGACTGTTTGTTCTCGGTGGTAATCGGTACATATAACAGGGCAGCACTTTTGCGCCTTGCGTTAAGGACGCTGTCCGCGCAGACTCTCCCTCTCACCGAATACGAAGTCATTGTAGTCGACAATAACTCTACCGATGGAACGGTGCGCGTAGTGGAAGAGGCTCGTCGGCACTTGCCCAATCTCCATTACTGTTTTGAAAGGAAACCTGGCATCTCGGCGGCGCGCAATCATGGCTGGCGGGTGGCGCGGGGGCACTATGTAGCCTTTACGGACGATGACAGTCGGCTGCCGACCGAATGGTTGGCGACTGCCAAACGGCTGATTCTCATGCACGCACCCGCCGCTTTTGGCGGCCCTTATCTTGCCTGTTACGACGGTCTCAAACCTCACTGGTTCAAAGACAGGTACGGGTGCACGAACCTGGGGCATAAGCCGCGGGTTGTCACAAAGGGGTACTTGCCTGGCCCAAACCTGTTCTTCCGGCGCTACCTGTTGGAGGTAACCGGCGGATTCAACCCGGCCCTGGGGATTGTGGGCAAGCGCTTAGGGTATGGCGAGGAAGGGGCGCTGTTGCAGGTGGTGCTTCAACGTTGCCCGGATGCACTGATTTATTACGACCCGTCTTTATATGTCTATCACGTGGTACGGACTGAAAAAATGCGTCTGCTCTGGCAATTGTACAGTCGTTTCGTCCAGGGTCGTTATCTATACCGTGTTTATGGTGAAGAATATCTCCCTTTCGCGAGCTGCCAAAAGCAGTGTCTGCGATTGCTGAAAACGCTTAAGCTCTTGATTTATGACCACCCCGGGCAACTTGTGCGTCGTAATCGTACTCAATACCCCTATTATCAAAACTATCTCGTCGAAGTCCTTGGGCGGGACTTGCGTATGGCAGGCGGCATCGTGGAACAGCTCCAGCAGACGATCAGCCGGCGTTGGTAGACGCAAATATGTTTAATAATATACGAAACGAAATATCCCGACGATTCCCGGATTTCTGGCGATTATCGCGAAAAGTGGAATATGCATGCATCGTGGGGGCTGGAACGTGATAACGGGCAAAAAAATCCGAGTGGCACGACCACTGCGGCTGGGAAGTCTGCTCCGATCCCGATAATCGATACATTCCCGGGGTTCCGGATGCTGGAAAAATTGTCGACGGAAACATGATCATGCATAACGGTGTCAAAGTCAGTATGGGTCGATTTGCCAATCATAAAACCTTTGCCAATATTGTGCCCGTGGCAAATAAGGGCGTGCATGAGCCGCAGGAAGAGACGGTGGTCATGGAGGCGCACAGGTTCATTCCCGTCGGCGGCACAATGATGGAATCGGGCACCTGCCGGGCGCTTTATTCCATGTTGAACCGCACAGACCGTGGTCGCAATGCTCGTGGGTCAGATACGAGGCCCGGCGGTCGCGGATCACCACTCTTCCATGGCGAGGGATCGCCCCAGCGGCGTCGACGGCTTCCTGCCCTCGCCTGGGGTGGAGAAACTTCATCATAATGTCATCTACGGAACAGACATGGAGCCGGGGGTTCTTCTTGTCGACCCCAAGTGAGGCGTGGCGCCCGTTTCTCTCAAGAACTTCCCGCCAGGGCGGCGCACTTCTCGACAATCCTCAGGACCCGCTCCCGAGTGGTCGACGTCGCATACCTGTCCGCCAGGGCACGGACCCGGCCTGCAATTTCTTCCGAGCTCAAAATAGCTTCCATCTTGCTCCTCAAATCGGGCCGGGGCCCATAGGGATTTACCATAAGGCAGAGTCCCTGGCCGGCAATCCGGTGGGCCAATACCGTTTGCTCCAGTTGTTGCGGGCAAATCAAGAGAGGAACCCCGGCGAGAAGCATAAGGGCGCTCGTATTGAACCCCCCGTGGGTGACGGCCAGAAAACACCGATTGCCCACGTCTCTCAAATCGACGGGCCGGCATGTGATCCGCAGATTTCTTCGCTCCAGTGCGTGACAGTCCCTGTCCGCAATTCCATGGATGAAAGCCAGGACGGGCAAATCCATCTCGCCCAGCATATCGATAACGGGCCGGAAGGACCGGTTGTATGAAGCCATGCTAAGGAAAACATTCTCTCTGCCATCCGAAGGCCAGAGCGGCTTCACCCCCTCGGCCGAGTGGATGATCGGCCCCTGGTAGGAGATCCCGCTCCGGTTGGCATAGTGATCCAGTTCCGGATAAGTGCACAGCAGCGATTCGGCGCCCAGGAAAATATCCGCCACTGAGGATAAAGGAGCCCAGCCCACCTGTTCCAAAACCGGATTGACGGTTTCGAGGAGCTTCCGTTCCTTTTGAGCCAGCAGACTTTCCGGCAGGTCGAACCAGGGTTGCAGGCCGGGCATGGGTCGGGTCAAAGGGGGCACACAGTAACCTGTCCCGATGGCCACGCGGGGAACGCCCATCGCCATGGCGGCCAACAATGCCGACGGGGCATGATCCGCGACCACCAGATCGGGGCGGCAGACATCCACCAAGGCGCGCCATCCCTTCAGTCGAACCTCGAGCCCCCCGGCACAGCCATAGCCGTTTCGAATCAAGTTGTCGCTATAATTCACGGAAAGGGGCAAAGATGCCGGCGGTCTTTCCCATCGCGGGGCCCGAAGCATGGAAAGCCCGTATTGCATTCGAAGGTCTTCCGCGTTAGCGCCGGGGGGCACCGCCCACAGGACCTCGTGTCCCCGATTGCGCAGTTCGAGGTAAAGAGGTATCAGCGGGTACAGGTGGCCCAGCCCTCCCCCGAGCTCCCAGCAAAAAAGGATGCGGCTCATTGGCGCTAGGAATAGTTGCCGCTATAGCCGGCGCCATCAGAATACCTGGCGTCCGGTGAACCGAGTGTGCCGTCCTCGATGTCCCATTTCGTAAGGGTTGGAGGTGTCCATTCAGGTTTTTTGTCCTTCTTCCCACTTCGAACATCGTCTTCCAAGGATCAACTCCTTTCATTGTGCGATCCGTGGTGCGGTAGTCCCTGCGTTGCCTCACTCATGCCTTCCACTTCATCCGACAAGTACAATTCTTTGTGCCGCCAACTCCTCCACGAATCGGAGGATGTCCTTCTCACAGGCTTCGGAGGTCACTTCATACCGGGCTCCCAAGACCTTGCACAGATCGTCGATCGTTTGTGGCCGATCCAGCAGGTCCCAGATCTGCTTTCCCGATGAATTCAGGTGGTAGAGCTCCCGGGTTTCCAGGTTCATCATGGCGATTTCCTCGTCGATAATGCCCACAACGATGTCATTGTTCCTGGTCACCATGGATTGCAAGCTGATCTTACTCATGGCAAATCCCGCCCTCCCTCCGCACATTTTCTGAAATGGCATTCCAAGTCGTTTGCGAGCCTTCCGTGAGAAGGCAGGGGATCGGGGAGCCGAACCTCGAAGACGGGTACCAGGCGACCGGCATCTCGAGCGCATCGAAATGCCGGAGCATGTTCCCCATGCCTCCCACACAGTGCACGCAAAAGGTGTTCTCGGTCAGGGCACGGAGCATTGAGCCTCCTTTGGGGGAACGATTCCGAAAGGCATCGAAGCGGGGCGAACGAGGACACAAATCCTTCCCACGGGCAGAGGGCGCATTTCAAAATACCGGCACACCACGAAAGCTTACTTGGATTTCCTGTGATCCTTTAATTGATGAGGACCTGCTGTCGGTCGATCTCCACTTGAGAGCCATTGTACGATAGCCGGTGATTCGGGAATCCTGGTTTTCGGGGATGGAACCCAGCCCAATTCGGACCTGGCACTCCCCATCGGAAATAACGAGGAACTCCCGACAGGGAATCGGGATTCCATGACCAGTCCATAGGCGGGACATTCCCTTCGAACCGGCCCCTGGAGGGGGTTTACGGACCTCAGAAGAACACCGGCTTCAACTTGGTGATTAATCTCTAAAAACCCCAATATGCATCCTAGCAGCGTGAATCCGAAAGTAAAGAGAAAAGCGATTTGTTGAAATGCCGTGTTTGACCGGGGGGTGAGCTTGAGTTGGCAACCTGACCGGAATAGTTGGCAAGAATATGTTCATCGTGACGGATTCAGCATTGCCCCATCGTTGTTCTTTTGATGTAATAGCAACGGAAATGACGGGTCAGGCCTATCGGTATCCTGCAGAGCAAGACCGGCAAGGCAACAGGGACGGGACCCGGCAGCGGCGGTTGTCGATCTCAAAGGCCTGGGCCGGAAGGAGGTTTGGGAACTGACATGGGCACGCGATCATTGATCAGAGTGGCCTTTGCCCGCTTCTGGCCGGGCTTCGACCCCGGGCGGCACATCTTCAGCAGATTGCTGCGTAAATCGTACGACATTCGGGTATCGGATACCCCCGACCTGGTTTTTTACTCTGTTTTTCCCGGTGCAATGCCGCCGGGAGAATATGTGAAGGTTTTTGTCACCGGCGAATGCGTCCGCCCGCCTTGGGGAGAGTGTGACTGGGCCTTTTCCTTCGACTACGATGCCCATCCCCGGCATTACCGCCTTCCCAATTTCGCTATGCTGTGGAACGGCGAATCATTGGTCAAAACTCCGGAAAGAGTGGCCGGTTGGATACAGGCCAAGACGCGGTTCTGCAATTTCGTGTATTACAGGCCCGTACGATTCCGTGAGGTTTTTTTCCAGCGCTTGTCGAGGTTCAAGGCGGTCGATGCGCCAGGCCGCTCCATGCGCAACATGCCCCCAATCGGGGGGGGCGGCGACCCGAAGAAATCCCGTTTTGCCCCTGACCGTTGGAAGGCCAAAGTGGATTTTCTGCAACCCTATCGGTTCACGATAGCCTTCGAAAACCAATCTTATCCCGGATACACCACCGAAAAGCTCGTCCATGCCATGCACTCCGGCAGTATCCCGATTTACTGGGGCAATCCTTTGATTCATCTTGAGTTCAATTCACGTAGTTTTGTGAACTATCATGAATATGAAGCGGGGATCAAAGCGAAGTTGCCGGTTGCTTTGCAGGGCTGGCCGCAACTGGAAAACCTGGTGGAGCGTTGGTATGTTCAGCCGAGGACGATGGCTAAAGTCATCGAACGGGTGCGAGCTATTGAGATCGACCCGGAACTGTATGCCCGGGTCATGGCCGAGCCCTGGTTTCACGACAACAAACCACCGCCGGTCTTCGACCGGCAGCGGCTCGAAGCGCGTCTGGCCGAGATCGTGGAAAGCCTGCCTTCCGGCACGACAAGCCGGTCAGTTTCTTTCGCGTAGTCCGGCCCTGCCGGGAATTTCCACCACGGTGCACGAATCCACCGTCAACGGGGAATTGGCGCAGCGATCGTTTGCGGTCATTTGTGGTACCGGCGCCTCGAGGCCGTCGTAATCCGTGAATTCCATTACGCGCCCCCAACGGGATTTATCATCAGGTTATCCACTCGGAATCAATCGAATGACATCCTCAATGGAGATCATCCGGTGTTCAGCCTCGGCCGAGCTCCGGTGTGCCAGTATGCTTTTCGCGGTATCGACCATCGCCGGATAAGCGCTGCGCAATAGCTGATTGGCATAAATCACGATATTCACGCCATGTTCGATCAAGTCCTCCTCGGTGACCTGGTTATAGCTCGAAGGGACGGCCACCAGGGGTTTTCGATTGTTGAGGTGGTTGTATTCGGCACAGAATGCGAATACCTCGTCGGGAGTTTTTTCCCGACTGTGGATCATGATACCATCCGCTCCGGCGTCCAGGTAGGCTCGTGCGCGGAGCAGGGCATCTTCCATCCCTTTGCCAAGAACCAGGCTCTCGATTCGGGCTACAATCATGAAATCCTCGGTCGTCCGGACTCTTTTCCCCGCCCGGATTTTGAGGCAAAAGCTTTCGAGGTTGTCCTGGGTTTGTCCGGCCCCTGTCCGCAATAGGGAATTTCTTTTCGACCCGATCTTGTCTGCGATAATAATGGCAGAAATCCCCAGTCGTTCCAGAGTCTTCACCGTGAAAATGAAATGCTCGATTCTACCGCCGGTGCCGCCATCGAATACAATCGGTTTTGTGGTCACATCAAGCACGTCGTTCAAGGTTTGCAACCGTGCGGTAAAATCCACCGCTTCGTTATCCGGCTTACCTTTGACGGCAAAATCGGTCAGACTGCTCGCCCACATGCCATCGAATTCGCGGCACCCCCAGGCCGTATCGACGTGCACATTTTCCGTAATCAGGCCCGTCAGGCCATTGTGAACTTCCAGCAACCGAACCATGGGTTTGACCTGCAGCAAACGATTGAGGGTGCCCAAGCGAGTCTTCGGAGTGGTTCCGATTTCCCTCAGAACCGCGTGTAACTGAGTCGATGAGATTCCCTGGGTATACGGAAACTCAACCAGCTCCCCTCCCCAGCGTTTGAGGGTGTCAATAACCCTCTGCCGCGTCTTTTTCTGGACGCCTTCGCGCCAGTCGTCGCCATGCACGACGTAATCCGGCTTGAGCCATTCGAGATTGGCGACATAGTCCAGGGTCGCTTGGGGAACAACCCGGCTCACACCTTTGATGCTCTCGACGATCTCCCACCTCTGCTCGAAATTCATGAAAGGCAAGCGCTTGTAGCCGGCGATGGCCTCATCGGTCAGCAGCCCAACGATAACCTCCCCCAATTCCGCCGCTTTCTTGAGAATATTGAGATGGCCGGGATGGACAAGATCGGCGCTCATGCCGACGTAAACCAATTTTCTCATTCGCATGCTCTTCGTTGAACGGATTGTTTCAAAGCATCCCGACGCCGCTGGGCCGTCTCCTTGAGCGTCCTGCCGATGGTCTGATAGACGGGAGCGTTGTGCAGATTCCGGGTTTCCAGTGGGTCCGTTTCCAGATCGTACAATTCGTTGCGCTCCGGTTTGCCAACACCCTCTTCTTCCCAGATATATTTGTAACGGGGCGTTCGAACGGCGATTCGCAGGCTGTTTCCTGCAATATCGCAGGGTCCGCGTCCCGCATCTTCCAAAATCAGGTGGGGACGAACCCGGATCTCTGATGAATACACAGGAAGACCTTTGAACGCAGAAACGCGGGGCCATCCCATCAAATCCACCTGGGTCGGGGCCAAATCGATCAAGCCGCATAAACTCTCGATCCGCTGCCCTTCCAGATCTCGATGCCAAAAAATCATCGGAACCCGAACATCCTCCTCGTAAAACTCCAGTTCACCCCGTCCGGGCCTTTGTGTCCGCGGTCCGTCCATCCACCATTGCCGGCCGTGGTCACTGCAAACCACGACGAGAACATCATCCAGGTGGCCCCACTTTTTGTTCAACTCCGATAATAGCTTACCGATAAGACTGTCCTCGTACTTTACTGAAAGATCGTAAAAATAGCTGCCACGATGCGGCTTTCCCTTACGCACACGATCCGACCATATCCCCGGCCAGTGCACGGGATTGAGTAATGAAGTCGGTCCCCAATACAGTTCGTGAATATCGCTCAGGCCGACCCACAAGAATAGTCTGTCGGCGCGCAGGTTCTTGAGCCATTGGGAAATACTCCTTATGAGATAAGCACCGTTCAGCAGCAGACTCGCATCATGTCTCTTTGTTCTCTTGTGGTCCCAGTAGACCCTGGCCAGGGGAAGTAAGAACGGGCTGTTCAACCAGTTGAGCCTATTGCCAAGTCGATCGTCAAAAAGATCAAGAAAACCGGGAGGTGGGGAGAGTCCCGCCGTCCGAAACAAGTGAGGTATCAGGAAACGGTCCAAATGTTCCATGAAATAGGCCGCCCCGCCATGTCCAATCTCCTCCAGTGTAGCCCTGCAAAAATGCCGTAGCTTTCCAAAAGGGATTCTATTGAACAGGGGGGGAGGAGAGAACGAACCGGACTTGAGCAAGGCTTCCTGCTGTTCTCCGAGCTTTTCAAAGAAACGCAATGCCCTTATGAATAAGGGCAGGGCAAGGAAAACGAATTGTTGCTCGCTGATCAGCCTCGACCGTCGCCGGGCCAGATAGTGGCAGAAATAGTTGGCATAGAGTGCCTGCCAACCGCGCCGGGGATCATACAGGGGATAAACGGTGTCGAATCCTCGCGTGTAGCCGAAAAACTGATGCAAGCAAAAGCAGTTGGAAAACCCGACGGTATGAAATCCCTGCTGCTGGAAAAGCTCGACGAACGATTCGGTGCGATTCATGATTCCCGTATCGTAGCCGCCGTGATCGAGAGGCAAGGTGGAAGTCCAAATCGGAGGATGCGCCATCTGCGTACATGAAGCGTGGGAAACCGTCTGCTCGCAATAAATGCCCTGCCGCGCCAGTTGATCCAAAGTCGGCGTCAAAGGCAAACAATACCCTGCCACTCCGAGCCGGCTGTGTCGAAGGGAATCTACGCTAATGAAAACGACCTTGTTTATATTCATCATAGGCCATCGTTATCATCGAAGCAGACGGTGTCGTTTTCTCCAAGACAGCCCCCTCGTGGAATTCCGCTAAGCTGGAGGGAACTGTGTCCCGGATTTTCAAGCCCATGGATAACGCCGATTGGAATATATCAAGAGAATCTGCCGATCCCCCTTTGGGTGGCCATGGCAGTTCCGTGCCCAACAACCGGAAAAAGCACCCCGAAAGCTCACCACCCTGGCGACAGGCTTTGCCAGATATTCAACCGTACCTAATATTGAAAAGATGCCGCAATTGAGTGGAACCGGAAGGATCAATGTTGCTTAAATAGCCTTGTAGCCCGTTCATGAGAAAAATGCAAGCGTCGGCGAGCTCTTGGATTAGGGGGCAGGAAGCAACTCGGGCTCTGTTGACAAAACGAAGACCGATCTAGTAGAAGTGAACTCAAGGAGAATGGAGACCTGCGGGATACCGTGAACTGCACCGGATGAAGTCTCTCCACAGCAAATGACATGTTTTTTGCCCGGTTTTGCAAGTGCGGAAGAGGTTCTGTTATGAGTGCAATTTTCGGTTGTGTATATCTCGATGGGCGGCCGATTTCGTTCGAGATAGGGACTCGCATGTCTCAAACCATGGAGGGATGGGGACCGGATGGAATTTTCACCCTCTCGGAGGGTTCCACCCTTGTGGGTTTCGCCGGGCTTGCCGTGGAACCGGATTCTCTCCATGAGGTCATGCCCCTGGTGAATCAGGAGCCGCCCGGCCTTTTCACCGCGGCGGCCCGCCTGGACAACCGGGAAGAACTCTGCGATGTTTTTGGAATTCCCGGCTCGGAACGCGAGACCGTCCCGAACGGCCGGCTGGTCCTGAAAGCCTACTGCACCTGGGGAGAAGATTGTCCGAGGCGACTCTATGGCGACTGGTCCCTGGCGGCATGGGACAGCAGGAGGCATCGCCTCTTCCTGGCGCGGGATCAATTGGGCATCACCGGTCTCTACTACTATCACCACCCGCCTCTGTTCGCTTTTGCCTCCGATCCGGAGGGGCTGTTTGCATTGAAAGACATCCGGCGGGAGTTGGATGAACGAGCCCTGGCTTCCTACCTGGTTCTAATCCCCCCGGCCGAAAAATATGGAACCCTTTGGCGGGGCGTTCGAAGCCTATTGCCGGGTTCATCTCTGACCGTCGTCTCCGAAGGGTTGCGGACCACCCGATACTGGGAGGTGAGGCCCGGTATGCCAGTGAATCATAGGTCGGACGATGACGTTGTGGCCGGATTCCTCGAACATTATCGGAGGGCGGTGCGCGTACGACTGCGGTCTCGTCGCCCCATCGGGGTCTGCCTGAGCAGCGGCCTGGATTCCGGGTCCGTGGCGGCTCTTGCAGCGCAGGAGCTCAAAAGACAGGGGCTGGGGCTGACGGCCTTCACATCCATTCCGGCCTTTCCTTCCGATCATCTGGTCGTGCCGGCGCGGGCCGACGAGTGGCCTCTGGCGCGAGCCGTTTCGAACCGCTACGATAACATCATGCACCATGCGGTGGATGCCAATGAGGTGAGCCCCATAACCGGAATTCAGAGAGCCGTCGCTATCGCTCACAGGCCCCTTCATGCGGCGTGCAACGAGTTTTGGATCCTGGCCATCCACGATGCGGCAAGAATGCGCAACATCGGCGTCATGTTGACCGGTCAAATGGGCAACGGGAGCGTATCGTGGAGCGGGGGACGAGACCATATTTTTTATCTCTTTGCTCATGGAAAATGGGACGCCGGTTTGAAAGCAATGGCCCAATGGAGAAAACGGCACGGCCGCTCCTGGCTCGGAGCGATGGCGCAGCACATGGTCAAGCCGCCCCTTCGGCTGTACTGGCGGAGGGCCAAAAAATGTGCCCGAGAAGTGGTCCTCCCCTGGGGCAATTATGCCGCCGTCCATCCCGATTTTGCGAGACGCTTGGGGCTCCTTCATGCCTTCGAAGCAGCCGGACGCGGTGCTGCTTTTGGGGAACCGATCCGTCCTTTTGAGGAACGGCGATTGACCCTGGTGAACAACGGAAACATCGCTGGTCCCTTCTGGCACCGGTTCGGCGCCGCCTTCGGGATGGACGTGCGCGATCCGACAGCGGACTTGCGCTTGCTGGAATATTGCCTCGAGGTCCCTGCGGAGCAGTATGTTCACGATGGCGGGAAGCGCATGCTCATTCGTCGCGCCATGGAGGGCATTCTGCCTCAGGAGGTGCAATGGAACACCCGTCGGGGGAGACAGGCCGCAGATGTCGCCTATCGGGTCATTCAACACGGTGAAGAAATGGACACCACCCTCCACCGCCTGAGTATGAACCCGCAAATAGCAGCCTATCTCGATCTGGATCGCATGCGCCAGGTCTGGCAGGAACTGCGAACGGAACAGACTCCCCAGACGGCGTCCCGGACCTCAACCCTTCTTCTGCGCGGCATCATGTGCGGTTGTTTTATCGAGGATGCTCAGAGACTCCAAAGGCCAAATCAATGAAGCATGCCTAACCCGCGTATCAAACAATGGTGTGTATCATCCGGATGAATGAATAGATGCGGCGGACCGGACCCGCAAAGCATCGAAACGGGTATTTCGAGACTCTATTTTGTACGTAAATCAGTATCAAAACCACCCGTTCCTTTCCCGGTTTTGGTCCGGAAAACGGGGCCAAGTTCGCACTTCGCGCACCCAATTCGGGTCTATTTACCAGGCAAATTATTGAGTTGGCATCGCACGTCTTTTAGGCTTAAATGCATACCATTGAAGCGCTGTCCTTCCAGCCTCAGGGAGCGATACGATGTGGACGAGGAGCGGTGCGGGCAGGAATCTCTCAACTTTCTCAACGATCCGGTGCCGGATGAGACCATCAAGGGTCAGGGATCTCACGCGGAGGTTTTTCGAAAAGCCCCGAACGGACCGGCTCCTCTTTCTTGAAGCCGTGTGCTGGCTGGGGCTCGCCAGACTGGCGATCGCAGTCGTCCCGTTTCGGTGGATTGCGCCCATCCTCGGCCGAATGATGGAAGAGCTGCCGCATGACGATTCGGAGCATGCGGTTCTTGCCGCGGGGGTTTCCCGCGCGGTGGCGACGGCGGGCCGTTATGCGCCATGGGAGTGCAAATGCTTGGCCCGGGCCATGGCGGCGAAAATGATGCTGAAGTGCCGCGGCGCCCGCAGCACGCTCTATCTCGGGCTTGCCAGGGATGAGAGCGGGGAGCTGTGCGCCCATGCATGGCTGCGGTACGGCAAGACGATTCTGACCGGCGCACCCGCTCACACTCGATTCACTGTAGTCGCCACCTTCGCGGAGAGCAGCGCATGAGTGGGTCTCACTCGGACGGTCGCCCCGGGAAGGAAGGAATGAGGGGAATTCTCCAGGATTTCCCGCATCGCTTGCCGCTCGTTCGCCGGGGCCTGGGAATGGTCTGGGAGGCCGCACCCGGTTGGACGATCGTGTGGGGCATGCTGCTGACGGTGCAGGGGCTGTTGCCCGCGGCGCTGGTGGACCTGACGCGAACGGTTGTGGACCGTCTGGCCACATTTTCGAGCGGCAGGGACGGGAGCCGGTCTTATTCGGCCGTGCTGGTCCCGGCGGGGCTCATCGCGGTGCTCTGGATGCTGGGACAGGCGCTTTCGAGCCTCACCGCGTGGGTGCGAACAGCACAGGCGGAGCTCGTCCAGGACCATATCCAGTCGACGATCCACCGGCAGGCCATGTCGCTGGATCTTGCATTCTTCGAGGTCCCCCATTTCTACGATCTCATGCATCGGGCGCGCCTCGATGCTCTGCAACAACCTCTGGCACTCCTCGAAAACGTGGGTCTCACCCTGCAAAACGGACTCTCCGTGCTGACTCTCGCAGCACTTCTGGTGGTCCGTGCGCCGGTCCTGCCCGTTCTCCTGGCAGTCAGCGCGTTACCCGGGCTCTGGGTGGTCGCCCGGTACACGTGGCGCGAGCAGCAATGGCGGGTCCGGAACACCGTGAACGAACGGCGCGCGCGCTATTACGACCTGATGTTCACCGAGCGGGGGAGCGCAGCCGAAATGCGGTTGTTCGATTTGGGGGAATACTACCAGGACCGCTTCGAGGATGTGCGGCGGCGCTTGAGGTCCGGGCGGCGGCGCCTGGCGGGGGATCAGTTCAGGGCGGAACTCGCAGCGGGCGGGATAGCCTGGGCGGGAGTCCTCGGGGGCATGGCCTGGATGATGGTGCGGGTGGTCCGTGGGGCGTGCGGCCTCGGGGACCTCGTCATGGCTTACCAGGCCCTCCAGCAGGGGCAGAAACTCATGCGCTCGCTCATGGAAAGCGCGGGGCGCATCTACCGGAATCTCCTGTTCCTGGAAAATCTCTTTGAATTCCTTTCCCTGGAACCGCAGATTGCCGACCCGGCAAAACCCGCGCCGGTGCCTTCCACCGTCCGGAGCAGCATTCGCTTCGATGGAGTCACCTTCGGGTATCCCGGCAGCACGCGGCCCGCACTGGAAGAGTTCAGCCTGACGCTCGCCGCCGGACGGATGACGGCCATAGTGGGGGAGAACGGCGCGGGCAAAAGCACTCTCATCAAGCTGCTCTGCCGCTTCTACGATCCCCGGGAGGGCCGCATCCTCCTGGACGGCGGCGACCTGCGCACCTTTTCCGCAAAGGACCTCAGGCAAAAGATCACCGTGCTCTTTCAGGAACCCGTGCATTACCACGCTACGGCAGGTGAAAACATCGCCATGGGCGACTTGACGGCAAGCCCTTCCGGCGAACGGATTCAAATAGCGGCGCGGGCTGCGGGCGCCGATCGATCCGTTATGCGGCTGCCGCAGGGGTATGAGAGTGTGCTGGGAAAGTGGTTCGGCGGCGCCGAGTTGAGCGTCGGCGAATGGCAGCGTCTGGCGCTCGCCCGGGCATTCTTGCGGAACGCAGCCATCGTGGCGCTGGACGAGCCGACGAGCGCGATGGACACCTGGGCCGAGGCCGATTGGTTGAACCGACTTCGGAAAATCACGGAAGGGCGCACAGTGCTCGTCATCACCCATCGCTTCACCACGGCCATGCGCGCGGATACGATCCACGTGATGGAGAAGGGCCGAATCGTGGAATCCGGAAATCACGCCGCCCTGGTCGCCTCCGGAGGACGCTATGCCCAATCCTGGCAGCAGCAAATGGAGGATGCGGCCCATGTCTGATGAAGCGGCAAGCGCTTCTCTGCCCGCTTTCCCCCGACGAGGCCCGCTTGAGCCTTGAGTTCCGGCTTCTGTTGGCGTGTTCGCTCGTTCCGCCGGAGGCGCTCGAGGCTTCGCATGAGGCCGCGATACACCGGTTGTGCGAAACGGGCCCCGATTGGGATCGTTACTTGAGTCTCGTGGACCGGCACCGCGTGCAGGGCCTCGCATATTCCATTCTGGAGCGATACGCAGGGGATCGAGTCCCCGCCGCCATACGGACAAGCCTCAGGGAACGCAACAGGAATATCCGGATTCAAGCCCTGAGGCATGCTGCGGAGCTGACGCGGCTCACAAGACGATTCGATGATGAAAATATTGATTTGATGCCCCTGAAAGGGACGACTCTCTCCACGTATCTTTACGACGACCCGGGTCTGAGGCAGTCGAGAGACCTCGATTTGATGGTCAGGGTCGAAGACCTGGACCGGGCGGACAAACTCCTGCTTTCGGAAGGATACGAACGCACCTTCCCCGATTTCGAGCCGACGGCGAAGCAGAAGGACCTCATCGGCTCCACCTGGCAGCATTATGAATACACGCATGCCGGGCGTACGGTGGCTCTTGAACTTCATTGGAGGCTCGATCAGTGGACACCCGATCAGGTCGTGGAACTCTGGCGGTGCGCCCGGCCGCCGGAAGGTTCCGGCACGCAAGCCCGCGGCATGGATAAAGGGATGCTCCTCGCACTCCTGTGCGACCACGGGGCCCACCACCATTGGTTCCGCGTCAAGTGGCTGAGCGACGTCTCCGCTTTGCTGGCCCGATGCTCCGGAGCCGACGGGGAACACGCCATGGAAGCGGCCGAACGACTGGATCTGCTGCGCCCGCTGGGTCAGGCCGTACTGCTGGTCCACTGGTTGCACGACCTTCCCGTGGCGGAGCCTTTCGCGGCCCTGATCCACCGGGACGGAACGGCAGCCGTTCTGGCCCGGTGTGCCGTGAAACATATCCTGATGAGCGAGGAGGAATATCTCCACCTCTCATTTGGTGAAAAGTGGAAGAGAAAGTTATATTCGATGCGTTTGAGATGCGGCGTTCCACGTAGCCATTATCTGCAGACCCTGTTCGTGGATCTGGAGATGTGGAGACGTTTTCCGCTCCCGGATGGAATTTGCTGGCTCTACTATGCCTTGCGTCCGCTGATATGGTTCAGGCGGCATTATCTGTAACAGGAGAGGAGCAAGCGGGAAATCCGGTTTGCCCGGAGCTCCCCAGCTTACGGATGATCTCCGCAGCCGGCGCTCCCTGCCCGGAATGCTGCAGGGCGAAAGCAATTTGCTCATGGGCAAATAGAACTTCCCTGATCATCCCCCTTGCGATGGACCACCGGCAACAGGAATCCTGTCCACCGGCACCCCCCGCCGAGGACTTCGGTTTACGCTTGCATGGGGAAAGAACGACGTTCCCATTCTCGGCAATCCCTGATGATGACGCTTGGCGGACCCGTCCCGTGTCGGCCGTACCCCTGCTCATGCACATTCGCCAACCGGGCGGCAACGGCCCACCCGGGATTTTTCCCGGGTGGGCCGTTGAAAATCGCGCGGCTGCGCGGTTTACTTTTCCCTGCAGATCTCCCGGGCCGTCTGTTCAGCCAGTTTGAGAACATCCGCGCGGGAATCGATCGCCCCGAGGTCGCGAACACCGCATGCCCTGATGAGATGGCTTTCGGTAAATCCGTGTCCCTTCAGGATCCCGGAGAACTTGGGGTAAATGTCGGTGAACGCCGTTTCGTCGGGGTTCCCCTGTGCGAGGATGAAAACGAGCTTCTTCCCCGGTTCCAGGCGCGACCGTCTGGGATTGGTGTGGAAATCGGGCACGAAGTACGAGAACGTGCGGTCCATGAAGGTTTTGAGCTGGCTCGACACGTCCCAGTAGTAAACGGGAGACGCCAGCACCAGTGCGTCGGCCCCGCGGATCGATTCCAGGACCGGGGTCAGATCGTCCTGCAGCGCGCACTTATCGAGCTTGGTCTTACATGCCATGCAGCCCTGGCAGCCGCGGTAGTGAAGATTGTTGAGGACGAAGGTTTTTACTTCCGCTCCGAGCCCTTCCGCGGTTTCGCAGAAGCGCCCGGCAATCGTTGAACTGTTGCCCTTCTCTCTCGGGCTTCCCAGCAAACAGACGATCTTCATTTGATCCTCCCGAATGTGTAAAAAAAAACTCCGGAACCATTCCGTGAGGATCAAGCATAACGGCAGACGGGCTTTCGGTCAACCGACGCGCGCGGACGATCCCACGGCGATTTATCTGCCGAGCGACCGGGACCACACGTAAAGGGCAATCGCGACGGCGGTGGCGGCGTTGAGCGATTCGACTTCCCTGAGAATCGGGATGGAAACCGCCCTGGTTCTCCATTTTTGAGGAAGCCCCGGGCCTTCGATTCCCGGCAGGAGTCCGAAGGCTCTTGGAAACCGGACGCCGGAAATATCTTCCCCTTCGCCGGAAAGAGGCAGGACTTCGAGGTCCTGGGGTAATTCCTCGATGGACGGCCCCTGCAGCAGGCTCATTTTCAGGGCGGCCCCCCCGGATGCCCTCAAGGCTTTGGGATGATAGGGATGAGCACTTTCCGAGAGAAGGATCGCCTGAACCGCGCCGAACGCGGCCGCCGATCTCAGAACCGTCCCCACGTTTTCCGGGTCCTGAAAGGGGACCAGCAGGCTGCATCCTTCGGGGAACCCCTCGGACGGGGACCAGAGCGGGATTTCACGCACCTTCACGAGCAGCAGGGGGGACGCGGTGCCGAAGACGTCCAGCGCCTTGAAAAGTCCGGGAGAGAGCTGATACCAGACGGTATGGGAAGGGGTGGCTTCCGGCGGCGGATTGGCGTCCCCCGGGCTTATCCAGCCAAGGCACAGCTCCGGGCACTCCTTCAATATTTCGGCGGACTGCTTCCGGCCGGAAACAAGGGCACGGCCCTGCTTCCGGATGCCCCGGGACGTGAGGAGTTTCTTCAGCTCGACAAAAACCTCGTTGTGTTCGCTTTCTATCGTTCGGGCCGCATACCGCTTCATGGCCTCGTCCTTTCTGACCCTCGAAGGCTGACCGAGCCGCTCGAAAACCACCAGGCGCCTTTGGTTGTCCGTGCCCGGAATCCGGTAGGCGATGTCCTTCACCAGCCGGTATTCGTCGGAAAACCGCTCAAGCGCCCCGGCGATTTCCTCATCGCATCCCGGCCCCTTCATGAAAATCGCGAGCCCCCCCTGGTCCAGGGCGCCGCCGATCCGCTCAAGCGTTTCCCCGATGCTCTCAACCGCGCGCGTGATGACGCCGCTCAGCGGCTGTTCGAACTCGGGCGTTATACTCCTGCCGATAATCCGCACCTCGCCGAGTCCCAGTTGATCGACCGCTCTTTTCAGAAAGGAAACCCTTTTCTGCCGGCTTTCAGCCAAAATGACTTCCAGGTGTGGGGCCGCGATTTTAATGGGAATGCCCGGCATGCCGGGCCCCGTGCCGAGGTCCATGAGCGGCGACGGGAATTCCATCAGTTTCAGAGGCAGGAGGGAATCGACGTAGAGCTTCAGGACCATATTGTCAAAACTGTGAATGCGTGTAAGGTTCAGTTCGGGATTGAATTCCCTCAGGAGTTGATGATATTTCCATAATTGTCGGATCTGCGCGGAAGAAAAAGCGATGCCGCATTTTTTCAGGATGGCGGACATATCATCGGGGCCCGGCGAAGTGCGACCGCCCTGAACGTTATTCTTGTTATCCTTCACGGAACCGCTCCTGAAAGTGATACCGCAGGGCAAGCCGATGCTGCGGCACGACAGATGAAAACAACGGGGAACAACTAAAAAAATGGAACTGACTTCGGCTTCAAGCAATCATGAATTGTCTTCCGGGAAAGGATGCTTTTTCCATCCGCACTGGCCCATTCTCTTTGAAGACAATCACCTGCTTGGCCTTTATAAACCAGCGGGCCTGCTTGTTCAAGGAGATCAGACGGGCGAGGCCTCTCTGCTCGACCTTGGCAAGGCATGGCTCAAAGCGCGCTGCCACAAGCCCGGCCGCGTGTACCTGGGAATGGTCCACCGCCTGGATCGGCCCGTGGCCGGCGTCGTCCTTTTCTGCCGCACATCCAAGGCGGCGGGCAGGCTGAGCGAACAGTTCCGATCCGGCACGATCAGGAAAAGCTATCTTGCCGTCGTCGAAGGGAAAGTGAGCCCCGGCTCGGGACGCTTGGTCAATAATTTGGAAAGGCGGGATGAACGGTCGAGCATTGTGGTCCCGGAGCCGACCGCATCCAGCCGCGAAGCAAGGCTCGTTTACCGGGTCCTGGCCATAGCGGGAACACGAAGCCTCCTGTCGATCGACCTCGAGACGGGCCGCCACCACCAGATTCGCGTTCAACTCGCCCATATGGGCTTTCCCATCGTCGGAGACCTGCGCTACGGGGCTTCCGCCGCTCTGCCCCAAAAACAGGTCGCTCTTCTTGCGGTCGAACTCGAATTCGAACACCCCATTTCGAGAGAAAGAATGGTCCTGCATTCACCGCTTCCCCGCTCCTGGCCGTGGAAGGATGGCGAGGAAGCCGATGCGCCCCCGTGGGACTGGCACGAACTCGAACCTGCCGTACGCTCGCAGATCCAACAGAGGAGCATGAACGATGTCTGATTGGCACGAATCCCTGCTGTGGTTCGGGAAGCTTTTGCTGGCCGCAGTCCTGGGCGGCGCCATAGGCTTTGAGAGGGAATCTCACGGGCAGGCCGCCGGACTCCGAACGAATGTGCTGGTCGCGACGGCATCCTGCCTCATGATGATGCTCTCCATCCACATGGAGCAACTCTTCAGGGGCTACGGCGCCAATTCGCACCTGGGAATCGACCCGGGCAGAATGGCCTCGTACGCCATAGCCGGCATGGGCTTTCTCGGCGCGGGAGCCATCGTAAAAGGCAAGGGAACCGTAAAGGGATTGACCACCGCGGCCGGCCTGTGGCTGAACTGCGGCATAGGGCTGGCAATCGGGATCGGATATTATTTCCCCGCGATATGCACAACCCTTCTAAGCCTCCTGATTCTTTACAATCTCCGGTTCCTGAAGCTGTTGTTCTCCCATGATGTCCATTCGGTCATCGGCATCACGTGTTTCAGTTCCGAAAAACAACTCAAGACGATCCGGGCGATTATCGCGGAGTTTCCCCACATAACCGTGGGGTTCGTCGACTACAGACACAACTTTGCAAAGCAGACTGTTACCTACCGCCTGCAAATCATCTGCAAAGAGAACACGCCGTTCGGGATTGTCGTGGGGAGACTGCAAAGAGAAGTGCCGGGAATAAAGGAAATCACCTGGGAGGAAGGCGAAGTGCCTTGACGGGCACGCCCGGACCCAAGCGGCGAAAGACGTGAAGGTCCCCTCATTTCGGCCACAGGAAGAAATACATCCATATTACAACAGCCTGCAGCCCGGAGCATTCCGCTTCGGCCGAACCGGGACGGTACCTCGCGCCCGCGTGCTCCCGCATTCGCGTATTCGGACATTTGCATGCCCAGGCGCCAGCGCGCTCAGGCGATCGTCGTTCTATCTTTCCACAAGGATATGGGTGCCGATCTTATTCGTCTGCACCACCTGTCCATCCTCGATGTACTCAAGATAGCCTTCCAACTTGTTGAAGTCTTCTTTCAATCCCTGGGGCCTGATCCGCACCTGCACCCTGCCGGGCATATCGCGTCTGATGTCCGCGACATCGGCACAGAACTCGGCGGAGGACTGCACCATCCCCGCGCCCTGCCACGTACCGCAGGCCGATCCGTCGGGGAGGCTGCTGTCGACGTCCGCCGAATAGCAGTAAAGCGACGGCGAATTGCCGGCGATCTTCTCGGAAACCCATCGGAAACAGGCTTTGCTGAATTGAGGAGCCCCGTCCGAATTGTAAGATATCATCACATCGTAGGGGAGCCCCTCGCGTACCACGTCGGGCATTTCCATATCGGTCACCCTCACGCTCCCCGTGCCGCTGCTCCATGGCCCCCTGGGCATATAGCTGCACGATGACACCAGCCAAATGACTGCAACAACCAGGACGACTCCGCCCCAACGATTCATGGTGCTCCCCTTCCCACTCCCCGGTCCTAAAAACCACCCCGGCGCCCGGAACCACTCGTGCAACCAATCTTCACGCTCCGCATCCGTCTTGAAAAGAGCGGGGCCGCAATCCACAAAACCTTTATGGGAACAAGCCTCCAGGCACAAACCGTTTTCCCGCGGCCATCCCACAGTCCACCTGCCCGTTCGGATACTATTCCGGCATCCTGAAAATCTCAAGAGATCTTTGCAGGCGCCGGGGGGCATCCCGGCGAATGTGTCCCCGGTCGTCGTTGCAGCCCGCGACGTGCGGGGCCGGAAAACACCGAAAGGGGGCCGGCCGGTATGGCCGCCCCCCTTTCCTCTTACACCCGATCATGCCGCGTCAGGGGAAGGATGCACAAAACTCATCCGTTTTTAGTTATCACCTTGGTATCGGTAGTGAAATACATGGCGATCGCACCGATGACAAGTGCGATGATACAGATGATGAAGGACATCTGGTAGGCCTGAACCGGGAACTTGTCCCCGACCTTCCCGTATCCGTCCAGGATCATGCCCATCACCGACTGGAACAAAGCGCCGCCGACGAAATACCATATATTGACCATGCCGTTGGCCGTCGCGATAAAGCTGTGAGGCTGTCCCTCGGAGATGTGCGCGTAATTCGGTACGTAAGCGCCGCAGAAAAACCCCATTATGAACAGAAGCGGATAGAACACACCGACGGGAATCACACCTGGCCAGATGATGACCGGCAGCCAAGTGAAGGCATAGATGATAATGCCGTAGAGCGACGTCTTTCTCCTGGATTTAAGAATACGGTCCGACATCCATCCCGCGGTGAGACACCCGAGGGCCATACCGATAGGCCAGAACATCAGCATGTTCGCGGCCTGCTGCTTGGGCAATCCGTAAGTCTGCTGCAGGTAAGGAATGCACCACAGGCCCTGGAAACCCATGACCGTCCCGTAAATCATGAAGGCATAGATGGCGATCAGCCAGAAATTCCTCATCTTGAAGAGCTTTTTCAGGTTCGCCGAAAAGGAAGCCTCCTCTCCACCCTGAGAATAGTACTTGACCCCGTCAATCTCTGAAACGGTGGGATACCCTTTGTCGCTCGGCTTGTTCCTCAGCAGGATATAGTTGAGGACGGCCAGGATGATCATGAATGCGCCCAACCAGAAGAATGAATACCTCCAACCCACGAGGCCCACCAGGACGGCCAGGGGCGCGGATGCGAGGATGGCCCCCGCATTGCCCCA